>NZ_AKJZ01000022.1 GCF_000282055.1 Flavobacterium sp. CF136 | reverse complement strand
CCAACTTTCCATTAAGCCAATTGACCAAATCCGTTGTAGTAGCTGTTAGCGGTAGTTGTTCTAATCTTTACGTTTTACCGTCATTATTTGTTCATTATTATTTTCGGAAAAATCTGAATTTCTTTTCCCATTAAAACTCCAAATCATTAAAAACTCATTTTCGGTTATTGGTTTAATTGTTCCGAGAATTCTTCCCATTTCTTTATTTTCTTTTACTGCAATCAAATCAAGTTCAATAGGAGTTTTTTCATAATTTATTATATATTTCATTTCTCCTTTTTGTCCATCATTTTTTCCACCATGTATGATGAAGTTTTTTCCATCAATAAATTCTCCATTTACAGACATTGATGCATAATTATCTTCACTTAAAATAAAAACAGATTTATTTCCCCAATAATCAGTCGCATTCCAATTTCCAACAAGGTTTAATTTTATATTTTGAGAATATGAAACGCTACTGATAACAAGTAAAATCAATAATAATATTTTTATATGAAATTTCATTTTTTTTTCATTTTTTTTTTACAATTACCGCAAACGCCTGTTAGCAGTAGTTGATTTTACCTTACATTAACTTTATATGGAATGTAAATTGTTGTTTCTTTCTCACCTTTATAAATCCAAGGAGGTAAAACACTTAATGCTTCTGAAATTTTATAATAAAGTAATTTTTTGGATAGCTTGCTATGATCAATTTTATGCAATTTACTTTCAGGATCAGTTTGGACACTACTACCAAATGTAATTGTATTATTTGCTGTTTTTTCATTTACTTCATCAAGAATAAATGTACTTGAGCTGTTTTCTTCAATTTTAAATTTAGCCAAATATTTTAAGTCAGCATAGGTATCCCAAAAATCTCTTGGAACTTCAGCATTTTGTATAAATAAATCATATGATAGTGATAAACCTCCCAAAAGCGTTGAACCTTTAAGCTTTTCCTCTACTTCATTTAAGATATATTTCGAATTTGTGTAATCATATTGAGTTGTTATTTTTTTTCCTTTTTTATCTTTAATAGTCCATAAATTAACTGGCTTATCCATTTCGTATTCACCCTCAATTATAGTAATTCCTTTATCATTAAAATATTTCCAAATCCCATTTTTTTTGCCATTTATAAAACTACCACTAAATTGTACTTTACCATTAACAAAAAACAATTCAAATAAGCCATTTAGTTTACCTTCGGAATAATTTTTTTACTAATTAATCCTCCTTTGTAATTATATGAAATCCATTCTCCGTCTGGAAGATCATTTTTAAAGCTTCCAACATCAGTTGTTTTTTCATTACAAACTCGTTCATATTTTCCTTCATAAGTGGGGAAGTTGTTGTCAATTTTCTCTATGCAATTACAGTACTCAAGTTTTTCTATTTGTTGACTGAATGAAAAATTTGTAAATGAAATTATTATAAATGTTAAAAGTGTTTTTCTCATATTTTTATGTTTTGTTTTTTGGTTCAATTACTGCTAACGTCCCGGTACTACAGCGGGTTTGGGACTAAATTAAGCCCTATTCTCGGATTTGCCAAATCATCCCAAATACAAAAACAACTTCCCATTAAGCCAATTGTTCAAATCCGTTGTAGTAGCTGTAAGTGGCTGTTTATTTTTCTATTCCTAGTTGCTTTCTAAAGTCTAAATTCAGACTGTATTGTTTTTCTATTGGTATATCTTTTTTAGATGTTTCTTCAATATTCTTGCCCTCTTTTGTCCATAAGTATGGAACGAAATTAAAAACTCTATCACAATCTAATTTTGCTACATCATCTTTCCAAGTTTTCCACCTATAACCTTTATAAAATTCGTCTAAGTTATTGTTGAAGCAAAAATTTAAAAAGTCCGAATATGTTAAGTCAAGAGGTTCAAATTCTAAATTGTCAGGCGCCAAATAGTAAATTTTTCCTAAGTCTTTTCCAAGTCCGCCACCGTTCAATAAAAAGAAACCGCCAATTGCATCGTCTGCCACGAGTAAAAATGATGATGGTTGTCCAAATTCAGTAAAACCTTTTCCAAGATTCCATTCAGGCAAATTTCTTTTTAGTTTCTCACTTCCTGAACCAAGAATTCTAATCCAACCATTATCAATTAAAATTCCTCCTGTTTCAAATACAATTGAACCCATTGGCGAACGAGTTGTAATTTGGGTTTTATATAGAGCATCTTTTGCTTGTTGTTTGTCTACAGATAAGATTTCAACTTTATTTTTTGCAGACTTTATCCATTCTGTTACAAATGGCCAACCAGAATCGTTTTCGTTTATTAGTTCTTCGATAGGACGCATTTTTGTCTGAGAAAATGTTGTTAGAGAAACCAATACTAAAATTATAAATGTGAATTTCTTCATTTGTAGTTTTGTCTTAAATAGTTACTAACGTTCTGGTACTACAGCGGGTTTGGAACTAAATTAAGCTCATTCTTCGGATTTGCCAAATCATCCCAAATACAAAACCAACTTCCCATTAAGCCTATTGCCCAAATCCGTTGTAGTAGCTGTTATGCGTTCGGTTTTATTCTTCGTCATATTCTTCAATCTCCTCAAATATTCTCGTGTAATTTGAGAATTCAGTGTTTTTTAGGCTTTCTTGGATTACTGATTTTGCTGTTTCAAAGTCAATAACGTAGCAACAAACTTCCATGGTTCCGCTTCCAATACTTCCTCCGTCGCAATGTCCAAGTCCAGTCCATCCCAACACATCATCCATTTTATCTTGAAGTCTAGTTCTTTTTTCTACGTCTTCTTTGGTTCCCATTCCGTCAACCAAAAACTCAATCAGTAAAGTCGAATGGTCTTCAATCTCAACTTCTTGATAACCATCTTTACAATAATCATCAATTTCTTTTTGAATTTCTTTTCTAAAGCTTGAAAAAAGTTTAGAACTCACTTCTCTATATTCACCACGTTTTCCAACAATTCCTTTGTGAATGGCTCCTTTTTTCTCGTTTATATCCCATGTTTCCCAAAAGTGTATTGCCGAGTCAATTCGTTTGTAAAGTTTCATCATTATATTTTTCTGAATAATTTCCGTATGTTTTCTGAGATTCGTGTAAACTGACGCATAACGTTCTGGTACTACAGCGGGTTTGGGACTAAATTAAGCCTTGTCTTTGGATTTGCCAAATCATCCCAAATACAAAACCATCTTTCCATTAAGCGTATTGCCCAAATCCGTTGTAGTAGCTGTTATGTGGCGTTTTTATGTAAATTAATAATTTGAATCAAATCCTCCGCTGATAATTCAGAATCCGTACAGTTAACAGTGAAAATTTTCTTAATTGTTCCAATGATAACAAGTGTTTGTAATCCTTGTTGCGGAATCGTAAAAATCCCAGTAGTTAGAATTTCTTTCCAAGCAACTTTCTTTCTTGAATTTATAATTAAAAAGTCATTAGTAGTTTTTATACAAACGCTTTTTCTTTTAAAAACGAAACCAAAAAGTGAAAAAAGATTGAGTGTCAAAAGAAAAATGACAGCCCAGAAAGACAATGATGCAGTTGTTTTTCTATATATTTCATCATAATCATCAAAAATCACAAAAAGCAGAAATAAAGTAAGTATAACCATTAGTTTTATAAAAGTTACTTTACTGTCATTAAAAAAAGATTTTTCTGATACTTCTGTTAGGTTTTTGAATCTCGAATTTTCTACCTCCAAAACTTCTCTATAGTTAGTGCAATAAATTGAACTTTTAAAGTATCTCTTTCTGATTTTTTCTCTAATCAGCTCGACATGAAGATTATAATTAATTTTGTTGTTATCCATACGGTTTTTGTAAAATGCCACATAACGTTGTAGTAGCTGTTACCAGCCGTTTTTTTTCGTCAATATTGTTTGGGTTTTATTTTTTGTAGAGTCAAGTTCAATAGTTTAAAATCTAATATACGCCTTCTTTTTCCCTTACCTTGCCATTGAATGACCCTGTATCATTCTTCTGTATAAAAATTTTGTTGAAATTAGGTTTTCCGACTTGTATTTGTCCATTAGAAAAAACATAGAGATAAACATTCTTGAGGGTTTTTTTCCAAATTTCTTTACCTTCCATATCTACAATAGTGACCTTAACTTTGTATATATCTGAAATGAAGTAATCGGGTGATATGGATTTCAGAGTTACTTTAACATTTTCATATTCTTTACCCTCAATATCCATTCTTGACACATTGCGCATAATTTCAGTATCAGTCATTGGCTTGGCCGTTTCTTGAGAAAAAAGACTTGAAGTAAAGTTAAAAATCAATAAAATCAGTAAAATCTTTAGTTTCATAAAAATTGCTTTAGTTGTCAAGATTTCTATTTTCGTTTCAATTGCAAATTTATACTTTTTTCGTACGTACTAGAGTTGCCTGTTTTGTGATCGTTCCTAAAATGGCTGGTAACGTTCTCGCGCTACAAGCAGTTTGGGGCTAATCGGCGTTATCCTTCGGATTTGCCAAATCTTCCAAACACAAACCAATTTTTCCATTAAGCCTATTGCCTAAATCCGTTGTAGTAGCTGTTATAGCCAGTTTCTTGACATAGATTATTTGTAAAACTCTCCATTCGTAATCCCTTGGAAATCGGGCATATTGAAGCACAGTATAATCATAGTTGTTTTCATCAATATTTGAAATCAATATTGAAATTTTTGAACTTGATTTTTTCAAATCCATTAAATTATCTGGCAATCTATTAATAAAGAAGTTTTTTTTATTTAATTCTTTAATCTGTTCAGTATTGTCCCATACTTTAATAAATGTCCATATCGTAATGATAAATCCAATTATAGATAATATGTCTGCTAGTTCACTCATTAATTTTAAAATTGTCAATTCTTGATTATTAACGTGTTTATAATTGCACCTAACGTCCTGGCGCTACAAGAGGTTTGGGATTAAAGATGCGAGTTTTTTCCATTATGTACAAATTTTCCAAGTACAAAGCCATTTTTAAATTCAGCCTAATACCCAAATCTCTTGTAGCGGCTGTTAGTGGCTGGCATTTATTTTTTTCTTATTTTCCATAATAAATAAGATGGGTTTTCTTTTACTTTTTCTTTATAATCAATATAGTCTTTATACCCTTTACCTAAAGCTAAAGCTGTTGCTAACAAACTGAATCCTCCTGTTGAAAAACCACCAGCTAAACCACCAACACCGACTACAGAATTTACAAATACTTGTTTGTTTATATAATCTATTTTTTGTTTTATTTTTTGGACTTGAACCTCATTTAATTCGTGAAAAATATTTTCTGTTTTTTGTTGAATAATTTTCGGGTCACTTAATATCCTTAATTCTCTAAAATGCTTTTCAAGTTCGATTCTGAAATTCGTAAAAACTTCTGAATCCATTTCTCTCACTGTCATTAATTTATCGATATCAATGTTGTCAAGAAAAGGTAAGTCAAAATTAATTATTCGATTTGCAGTTTCAGTCTGAATTGTTTCTTTTATATTGTAGTTTTGAGATATTAACTTGCTTGTAAAATCATTGTCGCATAGGTAGGTTGCATTAAGATTGGAAGAAATGAAATTTTCTTTAAAAACTCCATCAAAAAAATGTTTTGATGTAGAATTTATTGATTGTGTTACCCAAGCATTAAAATGATTTGCATCCGGTACTGTGTCAGGTAAAGTTTGTCTAAAAGTTGCTATTCCTGTTTTTTCATCTAAGCTTAAAACTTCCATTTCAAATAAATGATAAATCATACTAGACTTTAAATTTGTTTTTTTAATGTCTACTACAATACCTCTAC
Organism: Flavobacterium sp. CF136; assembly: GCF_000282055.1. Classification (GTDB taxonomy): domain Bacteria; phylum Bacteroidota; class Bacteroidia; order Flavobacteriales; family Flavobacteriaceae; genus Flavobacterium. The sequence continues at coordinate 109,955 of NZ_AKJZ01000022.1, read as the reverse complement.
AAGGATAAAGTTTGTCTTCAACAACTTGCCAACCATCGCCTGATTTCAATTTTTCCATTGAACGGACTGAAATATTATCCCAAAAGAACTCCATAATTTCTTTTGGAAGAACTCCATTATAGTAATCAGTAGGTAAGTTTAATGGAATTTCTTTAGGGGCTTCAAAATGATAACTCAACGGAAATATTTTTGCATAATTTCCCGCAATCATTGGAGTAATATCTTTTAAAAATGAAGATGCTTTTTTAAGTTTGCTTCTGTCAATTTTTCCATTATTTTGGTATCCCAAATATTTTGCCATTACAGTATTTGTTTCAGATTTTATATCTGTCAAATTAAATAATGGATCTTTAATAATAAACTGGTCAACATACAATGATGTCTGTTTTAGTAAATTTATTGGTGTTTCATCAGATGAGGAAAAAACTTTTAAGAAAGAATCTCTGTCAACAATTTCTTTGATTAATTCTTCATAATTATCAATGCAATGTTTTCTATAATCTTGTAATTCCTTTTCAATTCTTTCATCACTTTCTTTAACGAAATTATTTTGTATACTGTTTTTGTGAAAGAATAAACTATCGGCTAAAAAATTATATGTTACACTTCCCATCTATTGTTTTATGTTATTGAATTCTCCATTCTGCTGGGCGCTTGCCACTAACGTTCTCGCGCTACAAGCGGTTTGGGACTAAATTAAGCCCTATTTTCGGATTTGCCAAATCTTCCCCAATACAAGACCATTTTTAAATTAAGCCAAATGCCCAAATCGCTTGTAGCGTGTGTTAGTGGCTGACCTTATTGTAAGAAGTAATTACTAAAAACATTTTGTATTAATTCCCAAAGTATAGTTGCATTATCAGGCGTAACATTTAACTGAATTATAATGCTAATAATCGTTCCAATAAATAGATTTTTCCAATCAAATTTGTTTAATTCTTTAGCTAATTCAGTTAATCTTTCTAAACTAATTATAATTTCTCTTTGTTGATTTTCGAACAATGGAATTGAACTTATTCTTTGAGAAATTATCTTCAATTTTTCTGTCAATTCTTCATATTCAGAAAATGTGAATTTCGAATTATCAAAATCTGTAATTAATTGAAGTCCCGAAATTTCATTTTGGAAACGTTCCCATAGATTAGGGCTTTCAAGTTCACGTTTTAAATTACTTAACCAAGTAATAAAATGGTCAAATCCTATTTTCCAATTAACGTTATTAGTCGCTTCAACAATTCGTTCTTGACCTGGTGAATAGTTTACATAAAATCCAACGTAATCAGTGTCTTCGTTAAAATTAAAATAGTATGGAGAATTTATAAATTTTAAACTTGTTGAATATCTTCCCATTTCATCTGTCTCTATCAATTTAAATTGATGAGGAGAAAAGTTACCACCTGCTGTAATATATTTGTAAATGTGGTCCTTTTGAGAAGTAAGTAATTTCATAAGTTCTGTTTTTTTTGGTTTGCCACTAACTTGTATATATACGATACAAACATTCGCCAATCTGCCCAAATTGGGATGTATATATGAATGTTTGTATCGCATTATTTTTTTCAAATATAGATAATAATAGTCACAAACTTACAAAAACGAACATTCGTCATTTATTCTAAAGTTCTTGAGCCCACGTGAAGGATGGGAGCAGGTTACCGAAGTAACGCGGACAGCCTGACAGCATCCCGATAAGAGGGCGAATAAACGTAATGTAAGTTTGCCCGCTTATGGGGATGGTGGCACGCCCAAATGATTATCGTTTCATACTAAAATGAGATTTGAATACCTGGGCTGTTCCGTTTTGGGTATAAAAAACCTGAAACCAATAATCGGTGGAAGGAAGTGGGTCACCATTGTAATTACCATCCCAACCCGGACCGGCAGGGCTTATTTTCTTTAGGATTTTACCATAGCGGTCGAAGATATTGATGACGGCATCGGGCTGAAAAGCGAGATCGGGGATGTTCCAGGTGTCATTATATCCATCGTTGTTTGGAGTGAAAAATTTAGGATATTTGAGTACATTGATAATTAAAATCTGGTCGTCGCAATTGGCTTTCGTATCTCTTATCGTAATAGCGTGTTCCCCTGAATCAACATTAGAAAAAACATTGCCGGTTTGAAAACTGCCGTCATCCAGTTGATATTCATAGCTTCCATAGCCATTAGTTAAGGTTACGATAACGTCGATAGTATCTTCAAAGGAGTCGGTCATGTTTACGGTAGCAACAGCCGGACTTGATTTTTCGACGGTAACTGTAGCCGGATTATAACCACAATCATTACCAACATCGGGTGTTTTTTTGGTGATTTGAGCGGTATAAGTTCCTTCTTTGGTGGCGGTATAATCAGGACCTGTACTTAGTTTATTACCGTCTAAATACCAGTCGACAGTGTAGATGGCCGGATTAAGTCCTGAACTCAATTGTGCCGAACGCATTGTAGTTCCTGTCTGAAAATCGACGCAAATTATTTCGTTTTTTAATACCAGATTTTTCAAAGGATAGATCGTAATATTAAAATCATCCTGCGAAGCACAATTGGGGTTTGTAGCTGCTACAGCGTAGATATACATTTGTTGGCTGGCGGTTATTTGCTGTCCGGCCAAATAACGTGTTCCGGTTGCATTTGCCCCGCTATAATAATTTCCAAGGGATAAAGGCGGCAATGTATAGCCTCCACAAATGGTAACATCAGGAGTGTTCATCAATACTGGAGTTACAGAAATGTTAACTAAAAAGTTTTTTTCGCTGGAGCAGGTCAATCGGTTGCCGGTAATGGCGTAAACATAAATTCTCTGTGAAGCTGTTAAAACAGTTCCAGCCTGAATAACAGGGCCTTTTCCTCCAGGCTGCGCATAATAATTGCCTAATTGTAATGGAGGCAAAGTATAGCTGTCGCAAACATTAATGTCGACAAAGGTCCCAACATCTATTCCGTTATAGTTTACTTTGAAAAAAGTTTCATTGCTGCACTTTGTGAAATCTGTCCATTCATTATAGATGTAAATAGTTTGGGTTGTGTTTATGAGTGTTCCTTCGGCAATTTGGGTTCCTGAACCAAGAGGACCTCCTGTTGCAGTATAATACTTTCCGTTTTTCAATATAGGAAGTTTAAAAGCTGTGCAGGTAACCACATCTGTAAAACTGTCAACCTGAGGACGTTTCCTGATTTCGACAATAAAACTATGCTCATTTGTACATTCTGTCCCAACGGCATAAACATAAATTGTCTGTGTTGTAGTGATGATGTCTCCAGCTTTTAATGGAGACCCTCCACCGTTGGTTTTGGTAAAATATTTACCATTTACCAAGGGAGGTAATACATATCTTTCACATTCCAACCTATTGGCTGGTGTATCTACCAATGGCAATGGTTTTATGGTGATCTGGTATTTTAAGTTATCGGTACAATTAGGAGAAGTTGTAGTGACGGCATAATAATACACAGTTTGCGAAGTGGTAATACTGGTTCCTGCCGGAATGTTTTGACCCTGCCCACCCGGACTATCATAATAACCGCCTACAGGAACCGGCGGTAAAATAAAGTTTCCGCATTTCGCAATTGGTACAAAAATAGAAGATTTAACAATATCGATTTTAAAGGAATATTCATTGGTACATCTTCCATCATTTGCAAAAACAAATACTGTTTGGCTTGAAGTTATTTTGTCTCCGGCATTCAGGGCCTTGCCCAAACCTCCAGATGAGGTAAAATAGTTTCCATTTACTAAAGGAGGCAGCGTATACGAATCGCAGGTCACCACATTACCGGGTTTGTCTACTAGCGGCAAGGGGTGAACAATAAATGGTACAGATATGTCCCGGCACACTAATCCATTAATTATGGCGTAATAATAAATAGTCTGACTGGTTGTAAATGCTGTTTCTGCAGGGATCGCATCTCCTCGCCCTCCTGCCTGGGTATAGAAGCCACCTGCGGGTACACGCGGAACGATATATTTGCCGCAGGCTTCTTTTTTAAAAACAATTTCATAAACTAAAACTACATTAAAGTTACTCTCATTAGTACAATTGTTTGCGTTTGGACCGCTGTAAATATAGTAGACTCCCGATTTGGTAATAACATCTCCTGCATTCAATTTAGTTCCTGTTCCTTTTGGCCCCGTGTAATAATTCCCGGCTGTAAGTGGTTGCAATGTATAGCTGTTGCAGGCAACTACATCCGGAATATCATCTACTGCCGGCAGTGAATAAATGTTTATATTGAAATTAATGGTTGTATAGCAGATCGAGTTCAGAATATTTTCAATCCGTACCCAGATTGTCTGTGGTGATTGGGACAAAGAGGTAATGAATGCTTTAGGATTTGGAATGTTATTTTTGGCATTGTTTGCGTCTGCCTGGCTGGTGTAATACCTAATTTTGTATTCGGAAGGATTTAATCCATTTAGAATGGTGGTTTCCTGAACAGTTAAATCGACGGATACTTTTTTAGAAATGTTATCACAAACACTCAAGTCGGGAGGTTTTACAACACTGATAGGTTCTGTTACCAATAAATTAAAAGGGAGTAAATTATTGCAATAGGTATTGTTATTAGAAATATGCACTGCTTTTATATATATTGTCTCATTGCCTGCACTGGTATATAAAGTCAATTCATTAACAGGAATGGCTGGTCCGTTTGCATTGGCAGCTTCTGAAGAATTATAATAAAAAAGAGTGTATTCTGCCGGATTGAGTTTCAATGCTGCCAAATTATTTTGTGTCAAGTCGTATTGATAAGTCGGATTTCCACTATAACAAGCGGTTAGGTTTTTCGGAGCTGCAATGACCAAATCCTTAATGACCACTTCGTCTTTTATAACACAGCCGGAAAGAGTAGCCGTAACCCCATAAGTCCCGGCTTTATTAAGGGTTAAAGTACTGCTTGTTTCTCCCGCAATTACAGTTCCGTTAAGAGTCCAGACATAAGTATAATTCCCCACAAGTCCGGATTGAAGTATGATATTTTCTCCCTCGCAAATGATTCTGTCCGGACCTAAATCCATACCGGTCATAAAACTGCCTCCTTTTATAAAAACTGCCGAATCATAATTACTGTCATTGTAATCGCCAATTGCCAACTTTATACTGTATGTCCTGTTTGGTATAACCGTTGAGGAGGCCGTTAAAACTTTGGTTTCACCTCTCATATTTATTGCCGATGATCCTGGATTGGTTACATTATAACGGTCAAATAAATTGGCATTGGCAGATAAACAGGAAGAATTGTACTGTTGATCCCGAATATTTTTAACCGAAACTGGTGTAGTTGTTCCGGGAACTACAGCCAGATTTGTGGAAATTCCGGTAGTCAGATCAGTTAATATAAAGGCAAAAACATCGCTGAAACCACATTGAAATTCACCATATTCATTGGAAGCAAAAAGAAAATCAAAACTAAAATTACTCGATAAAGGAGTAAAATCAAACTGAATAAAACTTACATCCGTGATGGGAACAACCTGGCCATTATTATCACTGATAATTTGCAGATCGCTGTCAGTAGCTGTATTCAGTTTACTGCTTCCATTGAGACCTGTATATGTCCCTTCAGTATATTTAGCGATACCATTTCGAATAATGATCCCGCTCGAAATGGGGAAATTAGGATTAGTGCTTGTGAATTTACCAATACCCAGATGTGACGAAAATTTAAAGTTACTTTGATTGGCACAGGCATTTTGCATTAACTCTTCACGAACGAGTTCAGGTATGTCCAAGGTTGTAGTGTCAACTATGATTCCCTGTGACGAAGATATAGCCGAATAAAATAATGAAAGTAGAAATAGAGCATATCTCATAATCCGGATTTTATCTGGTACTTAAAGGTACGAGTTATTTTGCTTTTAAAACTATGATTGTCAGTATTTTATGATTTTATATTATTATTTACAGAAAAGCGATTGGCAATTTTAATTTTATTAAATTGCATAAACAGTTTTATTACGTCTTAATTCAAACCATTATTCCCACAGTACAAAAATGAAATCATTTGATATAGTTACACTCACCGTAAATCCTTCGGTAGATAAAAGCACACATTTTTCAGGTTTAATTGCAGAACAGAAAATAAGATGCAAAGAACCTTTGTTTGATGCAGGCGGTGGTGGAATTAACGTTTCTAAAGCTATTGCACGCCTGCACGGAAGTTCTTTAGCCGTTTTTGCTTCAGGCGGACCAATTGGCGAAATGCTGAAAGACTTAGTAAAAAAAGAAAAGATAGATTTTGAAGCAATTGAAACCAAAACCCCGACAAGAGAAAATTTTATTGCGGTAGATGATAACACAAATTCGCAATATCGTTTTGGTTTCTCCGGAGGAAATTTATCTGATTTGGAAAGTCAGAAAGTGTTGGAAACATTATCGAATTTAAAACCAAAATTTTTAGTGGCAAGTGGAAGTTTAAATGAAGGTTTATCTTCTGATTTTTATCAGAAAGTGGCTGAAATTGCTAAAAAATCAAATTCTAAATTAATTGTTGATACTTCCGGGGATGCTTTAAAGAAAGTTTTAGAAACAGGTGCTTATCTTATAAAACCAAATGTTGGTGAATTGGCAAAATTAGTTGGGGTAGAACGCCTGGAAATGGAAGAAGTAAATGAAGCTGCCAAAAAAATTATTGCAAAAGGCGGAGCCGAAATTGTAGTGGTTTCACTTGGGCCACAAGGTGCAGTTCTGGTAACAAAAGATGATTATGAATATGTTCCTGCACCAAATGTTGCCAAGAAAAGCACCGTTGGAGCTGGTGATAGTATGGTTGGCGGAATGGTTTGGGCATTGTCACAAGACAAAAGTTTAAAAGAAGTCATTCGCTGGGGAGTTGCCTGCGGATCTGCTGCAACTATGAATGAAGGCACGCAATTATTTAAATTTGAAGATGCAAATCGTTTGTTTGAGTGGTTAAAGAATAAATAATAAAAATAGTAATAAAAAATATTTTTTCCTGCTGACAAACTGTTGTCACCAGCCCTCTTTAATTTTGAAGTATTAAAAATATTAAAACTTTAAAATTATGAAAACATTAGCAGCGCAAGTAATTACACCGGAAGATTTATTAAAACACTGGCAAGGACATCGTGCTCTGACACGTCGTGTAATTGAGCTTTTTCCTGAAAAAGATTTTTTTGAATTTTCAATAGGAGGGATGAGACCCTTTGCGAAATTAGTTGATGAGCTTTTAGCCATAGCAGCTCCAGCTCTAAAGGGAATTGTAAACAGAGATAGTAAGCCTTATACTGAAGGAACTGAAAAATTAATTTTTAAAGCTCAATATCTTGAAAAATGGGACGAAGCAACTGCAGAAATTAATCAATATTGGGAAAAATTATCGATTGAAGATTTTAATGAAACGTTTAATCTTTTTGGGCAGTATGAATTCCCTATCATTCATAATATCTTATATTTTATTGATAATGAAGTGCATCATCGCGGGCAGGGATATGTTTATTTAAGAGCTTTAAATATCGAGCCGCCATTTTTCTGGGAAAGACAATAGCAAAACTGCAGCAATCTTTTAAATAATTCAAAAATTAAATAATATGAGCTTAAAAAAATTAATGACTAATTATGCCAATTATAATTTATGGGTTAACCAGCAATTTGCAAATTGGCTTTCTGAAAAATCAGATGATTTACTTCATAAGGAAGTTCCGTCAAGTTATTCCAGTATTGCCAAAACGCTGAATCATATTTGGGAAACAGAAGAATATTGGTATTCGGTAATTTCAGAAACCGGAGTATTTGAAAAGAAAGAAAATGTTGATTTAAATAAAAATGAAATATTTAAAAGATTACTGCAAAGCTCAGCAAAACTAGCTGAGTATATAAATTCATTGTCTGACGAACAATTAGCTAAGGAAATTAAAATCGATAATCCCTGGTTTCAGTGTGAATTTCCTCTTAGCGAATATTTGCTGCAGGTTGTAAATCACGGAACTTACCACAGAGGACAAATTGTTACCATTGGCCGAAATATTGGGATTACCGATGCATCAAATACGGATTATAATTTTTATAATGTTGTAAAAGGGCAATAAATAATTATTTTTCAAAAAGCAAAGCCTAAACTCCTAAGATGAATTTCATTTTAGGAGTTTTTTATAGAAGTCTTTTTTTATTGATTTCGAGTAATTCGAGTGCTCTTGTTTTTAGTCTTTCCGGTTCCAGGATTTTGGCATAATCCCCAAACATCAAAAACCAACGCGGAAAACTACTTTCGATATCACATGACATAAATGTCATTTCTATTTGCCCGTCTATTTCTTTTTCCGAAATAAAGCCATGATATTTTCTTTCGGTCATCAGATATTTTACAATTTTTTTCTCAACCAAGATTCGGACTTTTGTTTTTGGAGCTGGCTGGTCTTTTTTGTTCAGATACGTTTCCAGTGAATCGTGTTCGATAGTAAATTTCAGATCTGTTTTTTTAATGCCCTGAATTCTGTCCGTTCTAAATTGACGGTAATCTTTCCTTAAATGACAATATCCTAAAAAATACCAGTTATTGTTTTCATGAAAAACACCAACAGGCTCAATATTTCTATGGCTTGCTTCTTCAGCTTCTAAGGTTTTGTATGAAAGCTGAATTTGTTTTTCCTCAGCAATACTTTCAAACAAAAGAGCCAGAGTATTAGGAGAATTATCATTAAACATTGGCTCTGAAGCCTGCATCAGAATTTTTGATTCTATATTCGAAAGCCAGTCTTTATCCGTACTTCGCAAAACCGATTTTAATTTATACATCGCCGAAGCATAATGATTTCCAAGAGAAGGATCGGTAAATTTCTGCATCAGTTTTTCTGCAGCAATAAAACTGCTAACTTCCTCGCGGGTAAACATAACGGGGGGTAATCTGTAACCATCCATTAATGCATAACCAACTCCGGCTTCACTGTAAATAGGAACTCCGGAGGCTTCCAAAGTTCGGATATCTCTGTAAATAGTTCTTAAACTAACTTCAAAACGATCTGCCAGTTCCTGTGCTTTTACAATTTTTTTAGATTGCAATTGAATCAGGATGGCGACAATTCGGTCAAATCGTTTTGGGGTTTCGTCCATTTTTTGAAGGTTCTGAGTTACTGAGTTTTTTATAAATACAAAGGTTCAAAGATACAAAGGTTTAGGGTTTTGCTTTTAATTACTAAAAACAAAATTTCTCTTTTTGAAATTCTTTGCGTGGAGACGCACTGCTGTGCGCCTCTACAATCTGTGTCAAGAATTGTTGTGGAAAAAAAATCATTTCCCACAATCTGTATCTTCACAGTATATGCGTAGAGGCGCACAGCAGTGCGTCTACATAATCCATATCCATATTTGAATTGGTCAAAATAAATAAAACAAAAAACCCAACAACTTTCGTCATTGGGTTAGTCTATATTCTTTGCTCTTGCTTCTATTTTCTAAAAAGAATTAGTCGTTAAGTTTCAAAACAGCCATAAAAGCTTCTTGAGGAATTTCAACATTTCCAACTTGTCTCATACGTTTTTTACCTTTTTTCTGTTTTTCCAGCAATTTACGCTTACGTGAAATATCTCCACCATAACATTTTGCGGTAACGTCTTTACGAAGTGCTTTGATAGTTTCACGTGCAATAATCTTAGCTCCAATTGCTGCCTGAATCGGAATGTCAAATTGTTGTCTCGGAATCAGTTCACGTAATTTCTCGGTCATTTTTTTACCGATGTTATATGCATTGTCTTCATGGATCAAGGCAGAAAGCGCATCAACAGTCTGAGAATTCAAAAGAACATCAAGCTTAACTAGTTTTGAAGTTCTCATTCCGATTGGAGAGTAATCAAAAGAAGCATAACCTTTGGAAACTGTTTTTAAACGATCGTAAAAATCGAATACAATCTCAGCCAAAGGCATATCAAAATTCAATTCAACACGTTCTGTAGTCAAATACGTTTGATTGGTAATTTGACCACGTTTTTCGATACATAAACTCATTACGTTTCCAACGAAATCAGCTTTTGTAATGATGGTTGCTTTAATATATGGTTCTTCAACTCTGTCTAAACGAGATGGTTCAGGTAAGTCAGAAGGATTGTTTACTACAAATGGAGTTTCAGGATCTTTTTTGGTGTAAGCCAAATATGAAACGTTAGGAACTGTAGTAATTACAGTCATATCGAACTCACGTTCTAAACGCTCCTGAATAATTTCCATGTGCAGCATTCCTAAGAATCCACAACGGAAACCAAATCCTAAAGCTGCTGAACTTTCAGGTGTAAATACCAACGAAGCATCATTCAGTTGCAGTTTTTCCATAGAAGAACGCAGATCTTCATAATCTTCCGTGTCAACAGGATAAATTCCGGCGAAAACCATTGGTTTTACATCTTCGAAACCTGTAATCATATTAGTAGTTGGGGTTTTGGCATCTGTCAGTGTATCACCAACTTTTACCTCTTTGGCTTCTTTAATTCCAGAAATTAAATAGCCAACATCACCGGTAGAAATTACATTTTTTGGAACCTGGTTCAATTTTAAAGTTCCCACTTCATCAGCAAAATATTCATTGCCGGTAGCCATGAATTTAATTTTTTGCCCTTTACGGATTTCTCCATTCATAACTCTGAAGATTACCTCAATTCCACGAAATGGATTGTAATGTGAATCAAAAATCAATGCTTGTAACGGTTCGTCAACATTTCCTTTTGGAGCCGGGATTTTTTCGATAATGGCTGCCAAAATATTTTCAACACCAAAACCTGTTTTTCCGGAAGCATGAATAATATCTTCTAATTTACATCCTAATAAATCAATAATGTCATCACTAACTTCTTCAGGATTAGCACTTGGTAAATCTACTTTATTCAAAACCGGAATAATTTCCAGATCATTTTCTAAAGCTAAATATAAATTCGAAATCGTTTGTGCCTGAATGCTTTGTGCAGCATCTACAATCAAAAGGGCACCTTCGCAGGCAGCAATTGATCTTGAAACTTCGTATGAAAAGTCAACGTGACCGGGAGTGTCAATTAAATTTAAAATATATTCTTCTCCTTTATAAGTGTACTCCATCTGAATGGCGTGACTTTTAATGGTAATTCCACGCTCACGTTCCAGATCCATGTTGTCAAGCAATTGTGCTTTTTCCTCACGAGCTGTAACGGTTTGTGTGGCGCCAAGTAAACGGTCTGCCAGTGTACTTTTACCGTGGTCAATGTGTGCAATAATGCAAAAGTTACGTATCTTCTTCATTTTTCTATTTCAATTCTCTATACGAGTTTTAAGTATTTTTTCGGGTATAAATTTACGCTATAGCAATTGCTGTAGAGCATGTTATTAAGGCGCAAAGATAGGGCAAAGTTTTGGATTCTGGAATGTAGTTGTCCGATAGTTAAATTCTGAGATTTAAAACTAGCTTTAAAACTCAAAATTGAATCCTTTTTCTGTTAGTTTTTTGTAAATTGCGGGGTCAAATTTGTATAATTTTGCTGCCCTGTGCGAAACATCCTGTTGCTTTTCATCTAATGCAACGAGCAGTTTCATATGTAAAATTTTTCTGCGGAAATTTGATTTGTCCAATTCAATTCCTAATATTTCTTCATAAAGATGCATTAATTGCAATAATGTGAATTTTTCGGGCAGAAGATTAAAACCAATAGGGGCCTGACGAACTCTATTTTGCAATTGCATCAGACTAAAGTCTAAAATTTCGTTATGGTCAAAAATCAAATCAGGTATTTCGTTGATTTTGTGCCAGGTTGCTTCCATTAAGGTTAATCCGGCTTTTACATTATAGTCTTCCCTGTTTACTAATGTATAATAACCAATAGTAACTACTCTTCTTCCGCTTACACGATTTGGATCTGTAAAAGCTTTTAATTGTTCCAGATAGATATTATCAAGACTGGTAAGTTCATACAATATTCGCTGTGCCGCATCATCGGAACTTTCTTCTTTTTTTAACCAGCCTCCAAGAAGTCCCCATTTTCCTATGCTTTCTCCTTCGGCATGATGTGCCAAAAGAACTTCGAGATTTCCTTTGTTAAATCCAAATATAACGCAGTCGATCGTGATTCCGTCTATAACAGGTTTCATAACTTCTGAAGCTGTCTTGTCAATTTCTGGAGTATTTTTAGAATGTTGAAATGTCATTTTTTGCTTTTATAAGCGAGTTTTAAAATTCAAAATTAAATCCTTTTTCAGTAAGTTTTTTATAAATCTCTGAATCAAATTTGTACAATTTTGCTGCCCTGTGCGAAACATCCTGTTGTTTTTCATCAAGTGCAACCAGTAATTTCATATGAAGAATTTTTCGTCTGAAATTAGATTTATCCATTTCAATTCCTAATATCTCTTCATATAAATGCATTAATTGTAATAAAGTAAATTTTTCAGGCAAAAGATTGAACCCAATTGGTGTCTGTTTTACTCTGTTACGTAAATGTTGCAGGCTATAAGCCAGGATTTCATTATGATCATATATTAAATCAGGAATTTCATTGATCTTATACCATTTGGCGTCTGATGCCGTAAAACCTGCTTTAATATTATAGTCTTCTCTTTTAATTAGGGCATAATAACCAATAGTGATAACACGTCTAAGCGGGAATCTGTCGGGATTTCCAAAGGCTTTCAATTGTTCCAGATAGATATGGTCTAATGCTGTTAACTCATTTAATAATCGATGAGCAGCATCATCAGTACTTTCTTTTTTATTAATCCATCCTCCTGGAAGCCCCCATTTTCCTTTGCTTATTCCTTCTCCGTGCTGTACTAAAAGTACTTCCAGACTTCCTTTGTCAAAACCAAAAATAACACAGTCAATTGTAATAGCGTTCATCGCTGAATGATCGCTTTTCACAATAGTATCATTATCTGAATTATTAACCATGTTTATTAAAATTTTGACAAATTAAATAAATAAAAGTAATAGTATACTCTTATAAACTGACATATTTTTTGATAATGTAAAAAAAAGTTAAATATTAAGAAAAAAAGCATTGTTAAAAAGTGATTAATTAAAAAAATGCCTTTAAATCTTTGTCAGTCAAATGAATAAAATGATATTTTATTAATAATATTTATTTAAAACTTACGGCATATTTTGTTATATTTATAAAAAGGCATCTGGAATTATGGTAATTGCAAAAAAATAAACCTAAATTTTTGTTAATATAGAAAAATTGTGCTACACTTGTAGTCAAATTAACCATAAGATAAATGCATTTTGACTATAAGTTAATTGATGAACAATTAAGTGTAATTAAAAAATTCAAAAAATGCTTTTTTTAGGAATAGATTTAGGAAGCTCTTCAATTAAGTTATCGGTATTTAATCCTGAAAAAGGAATAAGTGTTGGTAGCGTAACTGTTCCTGATTTTGAAATGCCAATTTTGGCAGCTCAATTTGGATGGGCTGAACAAGATCCTGAATCCTGGTGGCAATATGTGAAAGACGGAATAAAAAAACTGGGAGCTCATCAAAACATTGACTTAAAAAAAATTGCAGGAATTGGAATTGCTTATCAAATGCATGGTCTGGTTTTAACCGATGAAAATTTAAATCCGGTTCGTTCTTCAATTATTTGGTGTGACAGCCGCGCAGCTGTTATCGGAGACGAAATTTATAATAAAATGGGTTCTGAAAATTGTCAGAAACAAATTTTAGGGAGTCCGGGAAATTTTACCGCTTCAAAATTAAAATGGGTTAAAGACAATGAACCTGAAATTTTTGAAAAAGCAAAATATATGATGCTTCCGGGCGATTTTATTGCAGCAAAACTTTCAAAAATAGCTCAAATTAGTACCTCCGGATTATCAGAAGCAGCTTTATGGAACTTCTCAGAAGGGAAATTAGCAACTGAAATCCTTTCTCAAATGGGATTGTCAGAAGATATTGTTCCGGAAATTGTTTCAAGTTTTGGAATTCAGGCGACAATCCATCCTGAAATTGCTCAGGAATTAGGATTAGAATTAAATACAAAAATTACTTACAGAGCTGGTGATCAGCCAAATAATGCATTATCCCTTAATGTTTTGAAACCTGGAGAAATTGCTACTACAGCAGGAACTTCAGCGGTGATTTATGCGGTTAGTAATCAGGATGCATACGATAAACAAAACAGAGTCAATACTTTTTTGCATGTAAACAATACAGAATTGCAAAAAAACAATGGTGTTTTGCTTTGTATCAACGGTTCCGGAATTTTATATCAATGGCTGCGTAAAATCATGTCAACAGACAGAAATGGCCTGATATCTTATGAGGCGTTAAATGCCGAGGCTGCAAAAGCTGAACCGGGAAGTAACGGACTTCGCTTTTATCCTTTCGGGAATGGTGTTGAACGTATCTTCAATAATAAAAATGCTAATTCCGGAATTCAGAATCTAAACTTTAATATTCATCAGTCTTCACATTTGGTCCGTGCTGCCTGCGAAGGTATCGTGTTTGCCATGAACTATGGTTTTGATGTTATGAAATCTGTTGGTGTATCAGGAAATATAGTAAGAGCCGGGAATTCAAATTTATTTTTGAGTCCCGTTTTCAGGGAAATTTTCACCAATACTACTCAAACTACTTTAGAACTTTATAATACTTCCGGTTCAGAAGGTGCTGCAAGAGGTGCTGCTTACGGATATGGATTTTATAATTCACTTGAAGAAGCGTTTGATGGATTAAAATGTATCGAACGAATTGAACCTAATTCAACATTGACATCAAGGTATCAGGATATATACCAGGAATGGAAAAATCATATTAAAATAGAACTATAATTATACTAAATAATGAGTACAACGAATCAATCTTATTTTAAAAATATTGATACTATCAAGTTTGAGGGCAGAGAAAGTGATAATCCTCTTGCTTTTAAATGGTATGATGAGAATCGAGTAGTTGCAGGAAAAACATTGAAAGAGCATTTGCGTTTTTCTATGGCATATTGGCACACGCTATGCAATACCGGAGGAGATCCGTTTGGAGCTTCAACTGAAACATTTGCATGGGATAAAAATGAGAATGCTATTTTAAGAGCCAAAGACAAAATGGATGCGGCTTTTGAATTTATGACAAAGTTAGGTTTGCCATATTATTGTTTTCATGATGTTGACATGGTAGATGATGCGCCAACTTTGGCAGAATTCGAAATCCGTGTGCAGACTATGGTTGAATACGCTAAACAAAAACAACAGGAATCAGGTATTAAACTATTGTGGGGAACTTCAAATTTGTTTAGTAATCCTCGTTACATGAACGGTGCTTCAACTAATCCAAATTTTGATGTTGTAGCTTATGCAGGTGCTCAGGCAAAAATTGCTATTGATGCTACTATTGCACTTGGTGGTGAAAATTATGTTTTTTGGGGAGGTCGCGAAGGATATATGAGTCTTTTGAATACTGACATGAAAAGAGAATTGGATCACTTAGGGAGATTCTTGAATACTTGTAAAGATTATGCCCGTAAAGAAGGTTTTAAAGGAAACTTTTTAATCGAGCCAAAACCAATGGAACCTACAAAACATCAATATGATTTTGATGCTGCAACTTCGTTGGGTTTCATTAATAAATACGGACTTCAGGATGATTTCAAATTAAATCTTGAAGTGAACCATGCGACACTTGCCGGACACTCTTTCGAACATGAATTACAGGTTGCAGTTGATGCTGGAATGTTAGGCAGCATAGATGCAAATCGTGGTGATTATCAAAATGGATGGGATACGGATCAATTCCCAATAAATCTTCAGGAAGTTACACAGGCTATGTTGGTTATCCTTGAAGGTGGCGGAATTCAGGGTGGCGGAATCAATTTTGATGCTAAAGTAAGAAGAAACTCAATTGATCTGGAAGATAAATTTATTGCACACGTTTCAGGAATGGATGTTTTTGCAAGAGGATTAATCGTTGCGGATCATATTTTACAGAATACAGATTACAAAAAATTACGTTCAGAACGTTACGGATCGTTTGACGCTGGAAATGGTGCTAAGTTTGAAAAAGGAGAACTTTCTTTAGAAGACCTGAGTAATATTGCGCGTGCAAACGGAGAGCCTAAACCTATCAGCGGAAGACAAGAATTATTTGAACAAATTATCTCGAATGCGTATTAATTTAGATTAAAAAGGACTAACAATAAATTTAACCAAATTATTAATTATTATGAAAAGCAAATATTGTATTAAAACAACAAAGCTTCCATTTTTTATGGCGCTGCTGTTCAGTGTTTTTATAATGCAGTCTGGATTTGCCCAAGACCAATCCAAAACTGTTAGTGGAAAAGTGACATCGTCAGAGGACGGAATGGGAGTTCCCGGTGCCAGCGTTATTGTCCAAGGAACAAAATCAGGCACTTCAACTGATTTTGACGGATTATTTAAAGTAGAAGCAAAAACAGGTGACGTAATTGTAATCAGTTTTATGGGATTTAAAACCCAGCGTATAACTGTAGGAGCTCAAAAAACAATTAATGTTGTATTACAAACAGAATCAAACGAACTTAAAGAGATTGTCGTAATTGGATACGGTACTCAAAAGAAAAAGGTAAATACAGCAGCTACATCTTTAGTGTCAGGTAAAGATGTTCAGCAAGTTTCGAGCCTTGATGTTGTAAATGCTTTGCAAGGCCAGGCATCCGGGGTTAATGTTACATCAACTTCAGGACAGCCGGGAGCTGGAATGGCAGTAAACATTCGTGGAGTTGGAACAGCCGGAAACAGCACTCCTCTTTATGTAGTAGATGGAGTAGTTGTTGATAACGGAATCGGATATCTTGACCCATCTTCCATAGAAAGAATGGACGTACTAAAAGATGCTTCTGCAGGATCTATATATGGTGCAAGAGCCGCAAATGGAGTTATTTTAGTAACTACAAAAAAGGGAAAAGATGGAAAAATGAATGTGTCATTTAATAGTTATGCAGGTTTTCAAAGAGTTGCTAAAAAATTAGATTTATTAAATACACAGGAGTATACTACTATTATGAATGAGGCTCGTGTAAATTCCGGATATACGCCATTATATACACAAGCACAAGTTGCCGCATTACCAAATCATGACTGGCAGGATGATTTGTTTAAAGAAGGCGCTATAAAACAAAATCACTCCCTTACAATTACAGGTGGTGATAAAAAATCAACAATTGCTACCGGATTGTCATATTACGGACAAGAAGGAATGATTGGAGGCGCAACAAGCCAATCGCAATATGATCGTATTACATTTAATGTAAATTCAACTTCAGAAGTTATTGAAGGACATTTGAAAATTGGGGAAAATTTTTCGTTTGCTAATATTAAAAGCTCAGGAGTAGCGGATCAGGGAATTTATAGTAATGCTATCAGAAGCTTCTTAAATGCAGCACCAGTTGATCCTGCTTATGATGCCAATGGCGATTTTGCACATTCGTCTATCTCAGCAGATATCAGTAACCCTTTAGGATCATTATATTACAATAATTTTAATGAAACTAAAGTAAATCGTTACGTTGGAAATATTTTTGCAGAATTAAAATTCTTAAGAAACTTTACTTACAGAACTAGTTTTGGTATTGATATGTCAGATAGTAACTATCGTTCTTTCAGACCGGTTTATTCTCTTTCTTCAAACGATAATAATACAGTTTCAAGTGTTACACAAAATGCAACAAAATCATTAGGGTGGATATTTGAAAATACAATACAATATAAAGCTACATTGAATAATCTGCATAATTTTGATGTATTAGTAGGTACTTCTGCTAAAAAGAATACTTCAGATTATATGGAAGGAACAGGGAAAAATTTGATTTTTGACGATTTTTCACATGCTTACTTAAGCAATGCTACAGATCAGACATCAAATACAGTAAAAGGAAATCGTGCAGATTACGGAATTCAATCTTATTTTGGACGTCTGTTGTATGACTTTAACAACAAATATTTATTTACGGCAACTTTAAGAAGAGACGGTTCATCAAACTTTGCATCTTCAAACAGATATGGTTATTTTCCAGCTGTTTCTGCAGGTTGGAATGTTGATCGTGACTTTTTTCCAGAGAGCAAAGTGGTAAATAATTTAAAACTAAGAGCAAGCTGGGGGCAAAATGGTAATGATCAGATTCCTGCTTTTTCTTATATGTCAACTATTAGCTCATACAATAAAAGTTACCATTTCGGAACAGGAACAGAAACTCTGCAAACGGGTTCAAGCCCTAACCAACTTTCAAACCCTGATTTAAAATGGGAAACATCAGAACAAACAGATTTTGGTTTTGATGCTACTTTATTTAATAATTTTACAATAACGTTTGATTACTACGATAAAAAGACAAAAGACTGGTTGGTTTTGGCCTCTATACCAGTTTATGCAGGAGCTACAGCACCTTATATTAATGGAGGTGATATTAGAAACAGAGGTGTCGAATTTGCTTTGGCATACCATACCAAATTTGGAAAAGACTGGAATTTTTCTGTAAACGGAAATATTTCTCATAACGAAAATGAAGTAATAAGAGTAGCAAACAGTGAAGGAATTATTCATGGAGATCCTAACTTGTTATTTCAGGGAACAGACGAGTTAAACCGTGTAGAGGTAGGACAGCCAATAGGTTATTTCTACGGATTAAAAACAAACGGAATATTTCAAAATGCAGCTGAGGTTGCTGCAGGTGCACAGCCAGCTGCACAACCCGGAGATGTTCGTTTTGTAGATTTAAATGGTGACGGGAAAATTGATGCAAATGATAAAACCAAAATTGGAGATCCAAACCCTGATTTTACCTATGGCTTAAATTTTGATCTTTCATACAAAGCGTTTGACTTTACTATTAATACTTATGGAGTAGCAGGAAGCCAGAATGTTTTGGGAATTCATGATCCTACACGTGGATACACTAACTATACTACTGATGTTTTAAACAGATGGACAACAGAAGGCAGCTCTAACAGAGTTCCAAGAGTTACTTACGGAACAGATAGTAATGGAAACTATACTAAATTTTCAGATTTATATGTTCAAAATGCAGATTTCTTCAGAATCAAAAGTGCTACTTTAGGTTGTGATTTAACAAAACTGACATCAAAACTGACTTTCTTTAGCAAATTCAGATTGTATGTGGCCGCCAATAACTTATTTACTTTTACAAAATACAAAGGTATGGATCCGGAAATTGGATTTGGAAACAGTAATCAGTCTTGGGCTAGAGGAATCGACGTAGGATATTATCCACAGCCAAGAACATACATGATGGGTCTTAATGTTAACTTTTAAATTATGAAAACGATGAAAAAATATATAAAATTATTTGCTGTGTCAAGCTTGTTTGTTTTAGGAGCTTGTTCAGATGATTTTCTGGATACAGAACCTTCTACAACTATAGTGGAAGAGAATTTTTATAAAACACCGGCTGATGCTTTCGAAGGATTAGTTGCTGTTTATGATGTATTGCAACGCGAAGCTTACGGAGGACCTTTATTAATTAGCGAACAGGCTTCTGATGATTGTTTTGGAGGATATGGTATTGCTGATGCACAGTCAGATATCGAATGGGACCGTTTTTTATTTGTTAGTAACAAAGAGATGAACATGGATGCCTGGAAAAACTCTTATTTAGGAATTTACAGAGCTAACATTTTATTAGAAAACCTAAACAAAGTAGATTGGGGAACTAATACAGCCCTTAAAACCAGATACGAAGCCGAGGCACGTTTTTTAAGAGCACACTTTCATTTTCAGGCTGCTAAAATGTTCGGGGATATTATTCCTTTAGATCATACCACTTCAGCAAGCGAATTTCAATTGCCAAGACAGGCGGCTGAGGTTACTTATGCTTTAATCGCTAATGATTTAAAATTTGCTGCGGATAATTTAAATAATGACAATTATTCTCAATCAGGAAATGCTAATTATGGTCGTATTACAAAATGGGCTGCCGAAGCTTATTTAGCAAGAACATTTTTATTCTATACCGATTATTATAAAAAAGCTGATTTGGCAGGTGTAGTAACCAAAGCACAGGCAATTACTTATATAAATGATGTGGTAACTAATAGTGGACACGGTTTGGTTTCTGATTTTGCTAATCTTTGGCTGGCTGCCTCTTTCGCAAATTTTGCAGGAGAAGATAATACAGAAATGGTTTGGGCTGTTCGTTTTAACGGTTCAGGAAAAGGAGACTGGAATTTGAATGAAGGAAACCGTTTTCAGGTAAATATTGCACCACGTGGAGGAGCTATCGGACCTTATGCTTCAGGATGGGGAGGAGCAACTGTTAATCCAAAATTAGTTGGTGAGTATATTACAGGGGATACCCGTAAAAGTGCATCATTTATTGATTATGCTAATGAAACCTATAAAGGGAGTCCATTAAATTTTGATCCTATAGCAAGAGAACAACGTCAATATACCGGATATTCATGGAAAAAATATTGCCCGATCACCAATGATGCAGGTGTAAGTATTGTAGAAGCAAATGGAGGGAATTTCCAAATTGATAACTATCAGGATTACGCTATTATTCGTTTTGCAGATGTATTGCTGATGGCTGCCGAATTAAATTTAGGAACAAATCAGACATTAGCTGCAGCTGATTTAAATAGAGTTCGAGATAGAGCATTTAAAGATACAGCGCACAGAATTTTAAGTGCTGATCTTACAATGGATATTATTATGAAAGAACGCAGATTAGAATTAGCTCTTGAAGGATTACGTTATTTTGATTTAATCAGAAAAGGGACTGATGTAGCTAAAGCTGCAATTGATAATACAGCTACTGATTCTCAATTTAATGTAACATTTAGAACAGAAACCTTAGGCTGGTTCCCATTACCACAATCTCAAATCGTTCTTTCGAATGGTACTATTACTCAAAATCCTGGCTGGAACTAACTAAAAAACAAAATGATTATGAAACGTATACTATATATTTTAATAGCTGCCGTAACCATCGGTTCATTAATGTTTTCATGTGAACCCGTTGAAGATCGCGAGAGTTTGCCTGCAATAGGGCTTACACCTGAAACAATTAAGTTTTCTGTAACACAGAACACTGCAAATACTAATGAAGTAATTTTAAAGAACGAAGACCCTGCCGTAATTCCATATTGGAAATATGTTGACGGAAATGGAAATGAATTAGGGCATTCTAACAAAAACGAGGATAAAATTACTTTTCCTTTCGCAGGGAAATACACGGTTTATTACACTGCCTATACAAGAGGAGGTGCTATAGATGCTGCTCCTGTAACTGTTAATATCGCTCAAAATGATGATACTTATTTTAGTGATGAAAGATGGAATTTCCTAACCAACGGAGTTAATGGTAAAACATGGGTTTTATACATGACTGCACCTCTTGAGTTTATTGGAAAACCGGCATCTTACCAAAATATTGCAGTAAGTGGTCATGGCTGGTGGCCAAATCTTTCTGATATTTCATGGGCAGGTTTAGAAAACAAAGATTGGGGTGAAGTTACTTTTGACCTTAACGGAGGTTACAATGTTTCAGTAAAACAAACTGATCCAACAGCTGGAAGTACTGTACAAACAACTAAAACAGGGACTTTTAATTTTAACCTTACAACAGGTTCAACAAATGACAGAATTGCTTTTAACGGAGGGGTAGAAATGCTGCATCCAAGCGGAGCAAGCTATTTTAGTTCTTCATTTAGTTTTACTAATGTGCAAATTGTAGAACTTACCGAAACAACTTTGGCTTTTATAGCTATTAGAGCAGACGGTGATTATTTGATTTACCATTTAGTAGTAAAACAATAATAGTTTAATTTGAAAAGTCTCAGTTTTAAAACATTTCTAATGTTTTTTAAACTGAGGCTTTCAATATTTCAAGTTAGGGAAGGAATTGTAACTTTATCTCTAACTTAATTTACAAAAGAAATACAGAGTACCAATGGATAAAAGAAAATATTTTAGCAGCGGGTTATCATTATTAATGTTAGTCGGAGTCATTTTATTTGATTCCTGCAACAAGAAAGAAGAGGCTTTTAGCAACCGAAAAGTTTCTTTTAATTCTGATTGGAGTTTTCATTTAAATGATAGTATTATTGATAAGGATACCATTACATCTTCAACAAAATGGCGTACTTTAGATGTTCCTCATGATTGGGGTGTTGAAGGGAAATTTGACGAAAAAAGCCCTGCAGGATATGGAGGAGGAGCACTTACCGGTGGTTTAGGCTGGTACAAAAAAACATTCAAAGTTGCTGCAGCTGACAGTAGTAAAGTAACATCAATTATTTTTGATGGGGTTTACAGAAACAGCGAAGTCTGGGTAAACGGACATTATTTAGGAAAACGTCCAAACGGATATATCAGTTTTCAATATGAAATGTCGCCATACTTAAATTATGGAGATAAAAACAATGAAATTATTGTAAAGGTAGACAATTCAAAACAACCAAATTCACGTTGGTATTCAGGTTCAGGAATTTTTAGAAATGTCTGGATTGAAACTACAGATAAATTGCATGTTGCACAATGGGGAACTTATGTGACAACACCAAAAGTTACTGCTGAAAAAGCATCGGTACAATTCGAAACTACGATTCAGAATCAAAATCCGGCTTCAAAAAAAGCAACAGTAACCACTACTATTTTTAAAGAAGACACTAAAGTAACATCGGTTACCCAAGATATAACGATCGGCGCAAATGCCAGTCAAACAATTAAACAACAAGCACAAGTTGAAACGCCTGTTTTATGGTCTGTTGAAAAACCGGAATTGTATACAGCCGTTACTGAAATTTCGGTTGACGATAAAATCGTTGATCAATACAAAACCAATTTCGGAATCAGGGATTTTAAATTTGATGTTGACAAAGGATTTATTTTAAACGGAAAACAAGTTAAAATAAAAGGAGTCTGCATGCACCACGATTTAGGTCCATTAGGCTCTGCAATCAATACACGTGCAATTGAACGTCAGTTGGAAATCCTGAAAGGAATGGGTGTAAACGGAATCAGGACTTCTCATAATCCGCCTGCTCCTGAGCTTTTGGACCTTTGCGATAAAATGGGTTTCATCGTAATGGATGAAGCTTTTGATATGTGGAAACAAAACAAAACCAAATATGATTATGGTAATGATTGGGACAAATGGCACAAAAAAGATTTAATCGATCAATTACTGCGTGACCGAAATCATCCAAGTATTTTTGTGTGGAGTATCGGGAATGAAATTCCACAGCAATGGGACGAAAGTGGGGTAATAATTGCAAAAGAATTAGCCGCCATTACACGTCAATACGATAAAACACGACCAATTACAGCGGCCATGAATCCGCCGGTTAATATGAATATTGATGAAGTAACCCTGCAATTTGAACAAAAGAATGTTCAATTTAATGCCATCGCAAAATCGGGAGTGTTAGATCTTATCGGATACAATTATGCACATCAGACTTATGCGCATCATAAAAAAAATTTCCCTGGAATTCCGTTCATTGCAACCGAAACAACATCAGCTTTAGAAACTCGTGGTTATTATGACAACAATTCAGATTCGATTAAAAAATGGCCGGTAAGATGGGACCTGAAATTTACAGAAGGAAATCCGGGCAATACAGTATCCGCTTACGATCAGGTTCAGGCACCATGGGGTTCTACACACGAAGCAACCTGGAAAATTATTAAAAAACACGATTATCTTTCCGGAATGTACATCTGGACAGGTTTCGATTATATTGGTGAACCAACTCCATATGAGTGGCCGTCTATTAGTTCGTATTTCGGAATTGTAGATTTAGCAGGTTTTCCAAAAGACGTTTATTATATGTACCAAAGTGAATGGACAGATAAAAACGTTTTACATATTTTCCCGCATTGGAACTGGAAAGCAGGTCAAAATGTTGATGTTTGGGCCTACTATAATAATGCTGATGAAGTGGAATTATTCCTTAACGGAAAATCAGTCGGAGTTAGAAGTAAAAAAGGAGATGATTTACACGTAATGTGGAGAATTCCTTTTCAGCCCGGAACACTAAAAGCAATTTCCCGTAAAAACGGAAAAACAGTTTTAGAGAGTGAAATCAAAACAGCAGGGAACGCATCAAACTTAAAACTTACGGCTGACAGAAGTGCGATTAAAGCAGACGGAAATGATTTGTCATTTGTAATAGTTGATATTTTAGATTCAAAAGGAGTCTTGGTTCCAAATGCCAATAATGAAATTAATTTTTCATTAAAAGGAAACGGAAAAATTGTAGGTGTTTGTAGTGGAGATCCGGTAAGTCATGAATCATATAAAGGATCAAAACATACCGCTTTAAACGGAAAATGTTTAGTTGTTATTCAGTCTGGCAAAAAAACCGGAAGATTAGAATTAACTGCTAAAGCGAATGGATTAAAACAAAGTACAGTTGTAATTACAGCAGAATAAAAACAAATAAATAACACTAAAAACACACAATGAAAAAAATACAGATAGTTTCCTTGTCTCTATTCATGGGTTTTGGTTTGTTGCTTTCGCCAAAAGCGTCCGCACAAATTCAAAATGCAGATGTGCTTAATGCTCCAATAGATATCAGCAAAGATTTTCAAAATTATTTGAATACCTTTTATTTTGCAGATGAGCTAACAAGTTTTGACCCTGTAACAGGAAAAGGAACTATAAAGTATTTGCGCTATAATTATAAAACACGTCAGGCTTTCAACAACATGATGATGAAACCTGATACAGTTGTGGCAAATGAGTTTCCTACTACTGAATATGAAGTTTCACCACTTTTACCTTTTGAAATTCAATTTGTTTCAGACAGAACAATCCGAATTAAAACAACTTCAGGGCCTCAATTCCATCCCCAGAAAGAATCTCTAATGTTGGTTGATGGTGTTGCTCCAAATCACCCGGAATTATGGAAATATTCTAAGATGGAAGGAGGCCATAAATATACCAGCAAACATGGCGTTGTTGAGATTTTATCAAAGCCATGGCATATAAAAATCTATGATGAAAAAGGAAAGCTGCTAACAAGCACACTTCATAATTCTGATTTCGCAAACGGATATACACCATCACTTCCGTTCTCATATGTACGCAGGAACAGCGATTATTCAAGGAGTATGGGTGCAGCTTTCAGCTTAGAACCTGATGAAAAAATATTTGGTTGTGGAGAATCTTTCACACAATTCAACAAACGCGGACAAAAAGTAGTTTTGTGGGCAGATGACGCCAACGGAATCCAAAATGAAACCATGTACAAGCCAGTTCCGTTTTATATGAGCAGCCGTGGTTATGGTGTCTTTATGCATCATTCAACACCAATTACAGTTGATTTTGGAAGATATTTTGGAAGTGCAAACGAAATGTATATTGGAGATGATGAAGCCGATTTATTTTTCTTCATCGGAGAGCCAAAAGACATATTAGATCAATATACTGATTTGACTGGAAAAGCAGCAATGCCGCCACTTTGGTCATTTGGTTTCTGGATGAGCCGTATTACGTATTTTTCTGAAAAAGAAGGCCGCGAAGTAGCAAAAGATTTACGTAAATATAAAATTCCAACCGATGTAATTCATTTTGATACAGGTTGGTTTGATGTAGACTGGAGAAACAATTATGAATTTGCAAAAGCCCGTTTCCCGGATGCTGAAAAAATGATGTCTGATTTGAAAGATGATGGTTTTCATGTTTGTTTATGGCAGCTGCCTTATTTCACTCCAAAAAACACATTGTTCAATGAAATCATGGATAAAAATTTAGCGGTAAGAGACCGTAAAGGAAATCTGCCTTATGAAGATGCCGTTTTAGATTTCTCAAATCCTGAAACAGTAACATGGTATCAGGCCAAATTGAAACGTTTATTCGATCAGGGAGTTTCTGTTTTTAAAGTAGATTTTGGAGAAGCTGCTCCGCCGGACGGAATTTATCATTCAGGACGCACTGGTTTCTACGAGCATAATTTATACCCGTTACGCTACAATAAAGCTGTTGCCGAAATTACTCAGAAAGAAAAAGGATACACATTAATCTGGGCAAGAAGTACTTGGGCAGGAAGCCAGCGTTACCCTTTACACTGGGGTGGTGATGCCGAAACAAGTAATGGAGCAATGTCTGCCGAATTAAGAGGCGGACTTTCATTAGGATTAAGCGGATTCAGTTTTTGGAGTCATGATGTTGGAGGATTTGCAACTAAATCACCTGAGAATTTATACAGAAGATGGGCTCCATTTGGGATGTTTACTTCACACGTAAGAAGCCACGGAGAACCTCCACGCGAACCATGGTTATACAGTAAAGATTTCCTTGAAGGATTTAGAAAAGCAGATAATATGCGTTACGAATTAATGCCATACATCTATGCACAGGCAAAAGAAAGTTCTCAAAAAGGATTACCAATGATGCGTGCTTTATTTGTAGAATATCCAAACGATCCGGGAGCGTGGTTAGTTGATAATGAATATTTATTTGGTTCAAGTATGTTGGTTGCCCCATTGTTTGAAGAAGTAACGGAGAGAGACGTTTACCTTCCGGCAGGCACCTGGATAGATTACCAGACTAAAAAAGTATACGAAGGGGGATGGCATAAAATTAAAGCCGGCGAAGTGCCAATTGTAGTTTTGGTAAAAGATGGAACTGCCTTGCCGCATATTGGTTTGGCTCAATCAACCAAAGATATGGATTGGAGCAAATTAACACTTAAAGTGTTTGCCAGTGACAAAACAACTTCAGCATCAGCAAAAGTATTTTTGCCAAATGGGGATGCTGTTCAGGAAATTACGGTTACCAAAAAAGGAAACAATTTTGAAGTTGCACCAAATGCATTAACCGGGAAAACCACTTTTAAAACCGAGTGGCTAAAATAGGTTTTGTTTAGTTTAGTTTTTTAAATCGGGTGAATCCCCATCACCCGATTTATATAATACGATTTAAAAAATAATACCATGAAAAAACATTTAATCCTTTCTACTGTACTGCTTTCCATTGCGATTGGTTATAGCCAAAAAAATAAAAATGCTTATGAACTGGCTTCGCCAAATGGACAGAACATAATAAAGTTCGAATTGGTGAAAAATGCTCCAAAATATGCTGTTTCGCACGGTAAGACTGAAGTAATTACACGATCTGATATGGGATTTTTATTGAAAGGCAATGAAGATTTGAGTTCTAATTTTGAAATCAAAAATGTAAAAAATACTTCTTTTGATGAAACTTGGGAACAGGTTTGGGGAGAAAAGAAAAATATCAGAAATCACTACAATCAATTAGTGGTTGAACTACAGCAAAAAGGAAAAAATAAACGTAAGCTTGAGATTCAGTTTCGTGCTTTTGATGATGGGGTTGCCTTTAGATATGTTTATCCAAAACAAAATGTAAAAGACAGCATTTTTATTATGGATGAAAAAACGACTTTCAATCTAAAAGAAGATGGGAAGGCATGGTGGATTCCGGCAAATAGAGAAAATCGCGACGAATATCTTTTTAAAGATGCTCCGGTTAGTACACTTGATACAGTTTTGACACCACTTACTATAGAAAGTAAAAGCGGATTGGCATTGAGTTTTCACGAAGCAAATCTGGTAGATTTTGCAAGTATGACTTTGGTAAATACTAAAGGAACTGAACTTAAATCTGATTTGGTGCCATGGGCTGATGGTGTAAAAGTTCGCGTAAAAGACACTTTTACTTCTTCCTGGAGAACGATTCAAATTGGAGAAAAACCAGCAGATTTAATTACTTCTTATTTGATTTTGAATTTAAATGAACCAAATAAATTAAAGAACACAAGCTACTTCAAACCATACAAATATTTTGGGATCTGGTGGGGAATGCACATTGGAAAATATACATTTTGGGAAAGCGATAAACAAGGAGCAACGACCAAACATGCTGAGGAATATATTGATTTTACTGCCAAAGAAGGGTTTCATCATTTATTGATCGAAGGCTGGAACAAAGGCTGGACACCTGCATGGTATGAAAACAAAATGCACATGTTTAGTTTTACAAAAAGTGCCGATAATTTCGATTTAGAAAAAGTGGTAGAATACGGAAAACAAAAAGACGTAGCACTTATCGGGTATCATGAAACAGGATCAAACCTGATTAATTACTTAAAAGAAGTAGATGAAGGTTTTGCATTGTATAAAAAATTAGGAATGCACTCGGTTAAAATTGGCCACGTTGGTTCTAAATTAAATATGAAAGAGTGGCACTTTGGACAATTTGGAGTGAATTATTTCAGATATATTTTAGAAAAAGCAGCCGAATATGATTTAGCAGTTTTATACCACGAGTCAATAAAAGACACAGGTGAACGTCGTACTTATCCAAACATGGTTTCAAGAGAAGCAGCGAGAGGACAAGAATATAATGCATGGAGCGAAGGAAATCCGCCAAGTCATTTGACTATTATTCCTTTTACAAGATTACTTTCAGGACCAATGGATTTTACACCGGGAATTTTTGATGTTGAGGTAAAACAAGGTTATCCCGGAAAAAGAGTTCATGGTACAACAGCACAGCAATTGGCATTGTATGTAACAATTTACGCCCCAATCCAGATGATGGCCGATCTTCCTGAAAATTACGAAGGAAAACCGGCATTGCAATTCTTAAAAGATGTTCCAACAGATTGGGAAGATACTAAAGTACTGGATGGAAAAATTGGACAATACATCACAACAGCCCGTAAAGACAGAAATAGTGCTGATTGGTATTTAGGAAGTATTACAAATGAAAATGCTCGTGATGTAGAAGTTTCGTTATCATTTTTAGATCCAAAAGTAACTTATGAAGCTCAGATTTATGCTGATGCTGAAGGAACTGATGAAACGCATAATCCATCTGCAGTAGCAATTTCTAAGAAAACAGTTAAAGCTTCAGATTCATTAAAATTACATTTAGGTGGTGCTGGCGGAACAGCAATCCGATTTAAAAAAATATAATTTATTGTAGAGATTGCAGTAGTATGTGTCTCTGCTTTGTTTCACTTTGATTTAATTCTAAAAACATCCAATGAAAAGAAATTTAGGAACATTTTTTATTTTAATACTTCTAATCAATGTCAAATTGTTTGGACAAAATGTTATTTCTGAAAACGTATCAGCAAATAGAATCATAAAAGTAGATTATAATAAAACTGCCGGAAAGCTTAATACCATGTTCAAAGAATGTGTTGGAGCAGGGAGAGCTAACGAAGGTTTAAGAGCTGATTGGCAGCAACAGCTCGCAATCACAAAAAAAGAGTGTGATTTTAAATACATCAGAATGCACGGTTTATTATCTGATGATATGGCAGTTTACCGTGAAGATAAAGATGGAAATCCTGAATACAATTATCAATACATAGATGCTTTGTATGACTTTATTGTAAGTATCAAGATGAAACCTTTTGTTGAATTAGGCTTTATGCCTTCAGCATTGGCAAGCGGTCCCCAAACTATTTTTTGGTGGAAAGGAAATGTAACCCCTCCAAAAGATTATAAAAAATGGGAAGACTTAATTCGCAACTTAACTGCTCATTTTTCTGAGCGTTACGGAGCTGAAGAAGTAAAAACATGGTATTTCGAGGTTTGGAATGAACCTAATCTGACTCCGGGTTTCTGGACCGGTACTCAGGATGAATATTTTAAATTATACGAATATACTGCGCGTGGCATAAAAGCTGTAAATAAAGATTTTAAAGTGGGCGGACCTGCAACAGCCGGTGCTGGCTGGGTTCCTGAAACAATTGAATTTTGCGCCAAAAAGAATGTTCCGTTAGATTTTATTTCAACACACACTTATGGTGTTAACCAAGGATATTTAGACGAGTTCGGAATTTCTGGAACAGTGCTTAGTCCAGACGAGAATAGTATCAGTGGTGATGTTATTAATTCGCGAAAGCAGATTGCAAATTCTGTCAAACCAAATCTGGAATTGCATTATACAGAATGGAGTTCTTCCTATACACCTTCAGATCCAATCCATGACAGTTATCATTCAGCAGCATATATTCTTCAAAAACTGAAACAAGTTGGCAACGCTGCGAACTCAATGTCGTATTGGGTTTTTACCGATATTTTTGAAGAAGCAGGTCCAAGATTCACCCCTTTTCACGGAGGATTCGGATTAATGAACACACAAGGAATTAAAAAACCGGCTTATTTCTCTTATTATTTGATGAATAAATTGGGTGAAACAGAACTTCAAAATACAGATAAATCTTCCTGGGCAAGTAAAAATTCAAAAGGAGATATGGAGCTTTTATTCTGGGATTTTACCAATACGCATCCTGGTGATAAAGTATGGAACCAGACCTATTATATCCAGGATCTGCCATCAAAAGAAAAGGGAAAAGTAAAAATTGAAATCGGCGGATTACAGAAGGGGAAATACATTTTAGAAATATACAAAGTTGGATATAAATCGAATGATGCGTATGCTGATTATTTGTCTTTAAATAAGCCAGGCCAGTTAACACGTGAGCAGGTAAATTCAATAAAAGCAAAAAATAACGGAGCTCCAATTGCTGCAGAAAAAATAACTATTGATTCTAAAGGAACTTTTAGCAGAGATTTCAAAATAAATGAGAATGATGTTATCATGCTAAATCTGATAAAACAATAATTTAAAAATAAACAAAAACCAAAAACAAAAACCACGAACAAATTAAACACCACGATTTAAAGATTTTTAGTGAGGATGAAAATTTTTAAATCTAAAAAAAGGGAACTATCTATGAAAAACAAAATTTTATGCCTGTCTGCAGCTATGGCTTTCGTGGCTTTTACTTCTTGTAAAAATTACGCACAAAGTTCAGACTCTGATTCTGCTCAAAAAGAATATGCAGGCAAAGAAATAGGGTCAGAATTTGACACAGAAATTGATAAGTTAATTTCTCAAATGACACTTGAGGAAAAAATAGGCATGCTTCACGGTAACAGCATGTTTAGTAACGGCGGTGTAAAACGTTTAGGTATTCCGGAATTAAAAATGGCTGATGGACCGTTAGGAGTCCGTGAAGAAATTTCTCGTGATAACTGGGCACCGGCCGGTTTAACTAATGATTTTGCAACTTATTACCCTGCAGGAGGCGGTTTGGCTGCAACCTGGAATGCTGAAATGGCGCATACATTCGGTAACAGTTTAGGAGAAGAATTGCGTGCCAGAGATAAAGACATGCTGCTTTCGCCTGCAATTAATATGGTAAGGAGTCCACTTGGGGGAAGAACGTATGAATATATGTCTGAAGATCCGTTTTTGAATAAAAAAATTGCCGTGCCTTTAATTGTTGGTTTACAGGAAAAAGATGTTATGGCTTGCGTGAAACATTATGCAGCAAACAATCAGGAAACCAATCGTGATTTTGTCGATGTACAAATTGATGAACGTACACTTCGTGAAATTTACCTTCCTGCATTTGAAGCGTCTGTAAAAGAAGCAAAAGCATACAGTATTATGGGTGCTTACAATAAGTTTAGAGGTGAATATTTATGTGAAAATGATTATATGCTGAATAAAATCCTTCGTGACGAATGGGGATTTAAAGGCGTAGTAGTTTCAGATTGGGCAGCGGTACATTCTACAGCAAAAACTTTAAAAAATGGTTTGGATATTGAAATGGGAACCCCAAAACCTTTCAACGAATTTTTCCTTGCTGATAAACTTATTGCAGCTGTAAAATCCGGAGAAGTTTCAGAAGCAGAAATTGATCTGCATGTAAAACGTATTTTGCGTGTTTTGTTTCAGGTAAAAGCGATGGGCGGAGGAGAACGTGCTAAAGGAAGTATTGCAACCGAAGCACATTATCAGGATGCGTATAAAATCGCATCCGAAGCTGTGGTTTTACTTAAAAATGATAACAATGCATTGCCTTTAAAACTGGATGGTGTTAAATCAATTGCCGTAATTGGGAATAATGCAACCAAGAAAAATGCTTTAGCGGGATTTGGTGCCGGTGTAAAAACCAAAAGAGAAATTACACCTTTGGAAGGTTTGAAAAACAGATTGCCATCATCAATCAAAATTAATTATGCAGAAGGATACTTAGAGCGTTACGAAGAAAAAAATAAAGGAAATTTAGGTAATATTACTTCAAGTGGTCCGGTAACAATCGATCAATTAGATCCTGCTAAATTACAGGAAGCGGTAGAAGCAGCCAAAAATTCTGATGTAGCTATCATTTTTGCGGGTTCAAATCGTGATTACGAAACCGAAGCTTCAGATCGCAGAGATTTACACTTACCATTCGGACAAGAAGAATTAATCAAAAAAGTATTAGCCGTTAATCCTAAAACCATTGTGGTTATGATTGCCGGAGCTCCTTTTGATATTAATGAAGTAAGCAAAAAAACTTCAGCTTTAGTCTGGAGCTGGTTTAATGGCTCTGAAGGCGGAAATGCTTTGGCTGATGTATTATTAGGAAAAGTAAATCCATCAGGAAAATTGCCTTGGACAATGCCTAAAAATCTTATGGACTCGCCTGCACACGCAACAAACAGTTTCCCTGGTGGAAAAGAGGTTAATTATGCTGAAGGAATTTTGATAGGATACCGTTGGTTTGATACTAAAAAAATTGCACCGTTATATCCTTTTGGATTCGGATTATCATATACCACTTTTGCTTTCGATAATGCAAAAACTGACAAAACTTCCTATGCAGTAACGGAAACAATTACTGTTTCTGTTGACGTTAAAAACACAGGAAAAGTTGATGGTAAAGAAGTAGTACAATTGTATGCATCTAAATCTGATTCGAAAATTACACGTGCTGCACAGGAATTAAAAGGTTTCCAAAAAACAGACGTAAAAGCAGGAGGCTCAAATACAATAACAATTAAAGTTCCGGTTAAAGAATTAGCCTACTATGATGTAGCTTCAAAAAAATGGACAGTTGAACCAGGAAAATATACCTTGAAATTAGGAAATTCTTCCAGAGACATCAAAAAAGAAATTATTGTAACAATTAAGTAATAAAATTGTTGCTTTATAATAATTAAAAAAATGAGACTAGCTGAAAACCACTAGGTTAATATAAATAATTAAAACTATAAAAAATGAAAAAAAGAATAAAAAATTATCTTGTTAGTGCGGCCCTATGTGTCGCTTTTATAGGAGTTTTTGCCTGTAGTGCAGACAAAGAGACACCGCAAAACCTAACAATAAAAGAATTATCTGTAAGTACAAATAAAATTGATTTTCAGAGCGTCGAAAGTAATGTTGACGTTACCGTTACAACAGGAGTGACAGCATGGTTGATGAATAGCTCTGACGCAAGTTGGGTAAAAATTAGTCAGGCAGCAGGAACTTCGGGCACAACAGTCGTTAAAGTTACTGCATTACAAAACACAACTACTCAATCAAGAACTGCAGTTATCACTTTAAGCTCAAATGAAGCGAAATCTGTTCAAATCACAGTTTCTCAGATTGGAATTGCAGGATCTACGGGGTTTCCTGATTATAATACAAGCCCTCTTGCCGCCGATGCCTCAGGTATGGGCAGTACTTCAGTACAATTGGCAGCAAAAATGAAATTAGGATGGAATATTGGTAACACTATGGAAGCAACAGGTGGTGAAACAGCCTGGGGAAATCCAAAGATTACAAAAGCATTGATTGATATGGTTAAAGCAAATGGTTTTAATGCAATTAGAATCCCATGCTCATGGAATCAATATGTAGAGAATTCTTCAACTGCAAAAATCAAAACTGAATGGTTAGACAGAGTAAAAGAAGTTGTGCAGTATTGTGTGGATAACGATATGTATGTAATCGTAAACATTCACTGGGACGGCGGATGGCTGGAAAAAAATATTACTGAAGCCAAGAAAGTAGAAACCAATGCAAAACAAAAAGCATTTTGGCAACAAATTGCGACACATTTACGTGGATTTGATGAGCATTTACTTTTTGCAAGTGCCAATGAACCTGATGTGGCTGACGCAACTCAAATGGCAGTTTTAACATCATATCACCAAACTTTTATCGATGCTGTTCGTTCTACAGGCGGTAAAAATGCATATCGTAATTTAATCATACAGGGGCCATCTACAGATATCGCTAAAACCAATACATTGATGACTACGCTTCCTACAGATAATATCGCAAACCGTATGATGGTTGAGGTTCACTTTTATCCTTATCAATTTACCCTGATGACTGAAGATGCTGACTGGGGTAAAGCGTTTTACTATTGGGGAGCAGGGAATCATTCAACTACCGATACTGCACACAATGCAACTTCGGGAGAAGAGACTGATTTAAGCAAACTTTTTTTATCAATGAAAACACAGTTTGTAGACAAAGGAATTCCGGTAATTTTAGGAGAGTTTGGTGCAATCAGACGTTCGAATTTAACAGGTGATGCATTGGCATTGCATTTAAAATCAAGAGCGGATTTTTACACATTTGTCGTAAAACAATCAAAAGCAAATGGTTTAGTTCCTTTTTACTGGGATGCAGGAAATTTAGGAGTAAATACGATGTCTTTATTTGACAGAAGCAATAATACTGTTTTTGATTCACAAGCATTGACCGGATTACAGGATGGTTTGAAATAAAAAGAATTTATGTGGCCTGCAGTTAGTTTTATACATTGAAATTTCGATACAAAGAGTAATCAATAAATTAACTGCAGATCCCATTTTATCTCAATTTTAGGTAATTTTTTTTTCAAAATACCAGAAGTTTTTAAGTCATTATTTCTTTTTCTTTTAGATTTGAAATAATGACTTTTACTGATTTTGGGACGAACTTTTGTTATTTTAATAGAATACAGAATACTATATTCAGTTGGAGTTAAGCTT
Organism: Flavobacterium sp. CF136; assembly: GCF_000282055.1. Lineage (GTDB taxonomy): Bacteria > Bacteroidota > Bacteroidia > Flavobacteriales > Flavobacteriaceae > Flavobacterium. The sequence continues at coordinate 75,273 of NZ_AKJZ01000022.1, read as the reverse complement.
TTTTCTGACTATAAAAGATTAATTATTTTAAGATCATACTTTATTAACATTTAACCACAAAAACCACAATTATGAAAAAAACACTTATGACTTATCAAATTACAGCTGTGCTGTGTTTGGTGTTATTAGGAAACTTATCCTGCAGCAATGATACATTGACTGAAGAAAAAACTGTAGCACAAAGTAGTGCAGAGGTACATGTATCTACTTCAAAATTACCTAACTATAATACAAATCCATTGCCGGCTGATCCCGCAGGCATGGGAAGTGATGCAAAAACTATTGCGTCCAAAATTAAAATAGGCTGGAATATTGGTAACACTTTGGAAGCTACCGGAGGTGAAACCGCCTGGGGAAACCCAAAAGTTACTAAAGCATTAATAGACTTAGTAAAAGCTAAAGGCTTTAATGCTGTACGTATTCCATGTTCATGGAACCAATATTTGGCTAATTCTACTACTGCACAAATAAAAGCAGACTGGCTTAGCAGAGTTAAAGAAGTAGTAAAATATTGCAATGATAACGGAATGTATTGTATTGTAAATGTTCATTGGGACGGCGGATGGCTGGAAAACAATGTTACAGTAGCAAAACAAGCTGAAAACAATGAAAAACAAAAAGCATTTTGGGAGCAAATAGCTACGAGCCTTAGAGATTTTAACGGACTACTACTTTTTGCAAGTGCCAATGAGCCTAATGTTGACAATGCAGAACAAATGGCTGTACTTAAATCGTATCACCAGACATTTATTGATGCAGTTCGCTCAACAGGAGGTAAAAATGCCTACAGAACATTAATAATTCAAGGACCGGGGACTGATATTACTAAAACAAACCAATTGATGAACTCTTTACCTACTGATAAATTAACAGGACGTATGATGGTAGAAGTACATTATTACGCACCTTGGCAATTTGCCGGTTTGACTCAGGATGAAAGTTGGGGCAAAATGTTTTATTATTGGGGAAATGGATTTAAATCGACAACAGATACCGGAAGAAATGCTACGTGGGGTGAAGAAGCTGCAGTAACAGCAGATTTTAAATTGATGAAAACTAAGTTTGTAGACAAAGGAATTCCTGTGATTTTAGGAGAATTTGGTGCACTGAGACGTTCTTCATTAACAGGAGATAATCTGACTAAACATTTAGCATCACGTGCTTATTATTTAAAATATGTAGTACAACAGGCTAAAGCTAATGGGTTGGTGCCTTTTTACTGGGATGAAGGTAGTATGACTAATAATGGTTTTGGAATTTTCAACAGAAGCAATAACACCGTTTTTGATACTCAGGCCCTTACAGCTTTGATAAGTGGTTTGAACTAACAGAGACTAAAAAATTGGATAAAGTCAATTCGTTAAGTCGATTTTAATATAGATTTGTAATCTTGCTGAAAGTAAGAAAGTCCTATTTTTTTATAATAAATTTAATCAGGCAAAAATATATCAATACAATTAATCTTCTTTAATTGTATGATATTTTGCTATTCATAACAATTTTTAAAATGAAAAAACAAATATTAATTTTCATTGTATTTTTTTCTTTTTTGGCAAATGCCAATGTCCGAATGCCTTTATTGTTTTCTGACGGAATGGTTTTGCAGCAAAATAAATCAATTCCGGTTTGGGGCTGGGCTGATGCCGGCGAAAAAGTAGAAATTCAATTTAATAAGCAAATTAAAACTGTCACCGCCGATAAAAACGGTAAATGGATGGTAAGTTTAAATGCTGAAAAAGCAGGTGGGCCTTTTGAGTTATCCATTACAGGGAAAAATAAAATTGTCATAAAAGATGTCCTGGTTGGGGAAGTCTGGATTTGCAGCGGACAATCAAACATGGAGTTCCAGGTTTATAAAACAATGAATTCTCAAGCAGAAATAAACGATTCTAATTATCCAATGATTCGTCATTTTGGAGTAGCTCAGGATTTAAGTGGTACTCCAAAAGATGATTTAAAAGCAGGAAAATGGGAAGCAAGCAGTAAAGAAACCGTTGGGAATTTTACTGCAGTTGGTTATTATTTCGCTAAAAAATTATATGCCGAATTAAAAATCCCAATCGGAATTATCAATACCTCTTGGGGCGGAACCTGTGTAGAAACCTGGACAAGCCGTGAAGCATTCGAGAAAAATGACGAATTCAAAGACATGATTGCCAATGTACCTTCGGTAAATATGGATGCCATTTTTGAAACGTACAAAAAATCACTTTTAGGGAACATACAAAAAATACAAGGTTTTGAAGTTACTATGGCCAACGAAAATCAATTTAAAGAATTTGATTTTAAAGATGCCAACTGGCCAGAAATAAAAGTACCCTCTCTTTGGGAAAATCAACAAATTGGAAATATTGATGGTATAGTGTGGATGCGAAAAACCGTTGTTTTATCAGCAGAGCAAGCCAAAAAAGAAGCCGTTTTATATTTGTCTAAAGTCGATGATGAAGATCAGACATATGTTAACGGAGTACAAGTAGGAACCAATACTATTTGGGAAGCAAAAAGAGTTTATAAAATTCCTGCTGGTGTTTTAAAAGAAGGAGCAAATGTAATTGCGGTTAAAATTACGGATTATTCCGGCGGCGGCGGTATTTACGGAGACCCTGCCGATTTGAAAATAGATTTTAAAGATTCAGCTGTCGCACTTGATGGGTTATGGAAATTTAATGTCGTACAAGTAAAGGTTTCAGTTTCACCTAATAGTTATCCGTCATTATTGTACAACGCCATGGTAAATCCGCTGGTTCCTTATGCGTTCGAAGGAGTTTTATGGTATCAGGGAGAAGCTAATGTGACCAGGGCTAATCAATACAAAAAAGCATTCCCTTTGATGATTACTGATTGGAGAACCAAATGGAACCAGGGTAATTTTCCTTTCTATTTTGTACAATTATCAACTTTTAATGAATTTAACGGAAACAGTAAAGTTGGCAGCCGTTGGGCAGAACTTCGCGAAGCACAAACCCAAACCTTAAAATTACCAAACACCGGAATGGCAGTAACGACCGATATCGGGAATGCAAAAGATATTCACCCGACAAACAAACAAGATGTTGGTTTGCGTTTGGCAGCTATTGCTTTAAATAATGTTTATGGTAAAAAAAGAGTGTATAGCGGACCAACTTTTAAGTCTCAGGAAGTAAAAGGAAACGAAATCATCCTGACTTTTAACAATATAGGAGCAGGATTAGCAGCCTCTGATAATTCAGAAAACGTAAAAGGATTCGAAATCGCAGGAGCAGACAAAGTTTTCCATTCCGCGAAAGCGATCATAAAAAATAATAAAATAATAGTTTCCAGTGCTGAGGTTCCAAATCCCGTTGCCGTTCATTATGGCTGGGCAGATGACGATACTGAAATCAATTTGTATAATAAAGAAAAATTCCCGGCATCTCCTTTCAGAACTGATAATTGGGAACTGATTACAGCATCAGAAAAATATAATATCAGTAAATAATATACAATTAGTAAAATTCCAGATGAATTAATTATGAAAAATATAATTCGAATATTTATAATTTCAATGTCGCTTGTTATCAATGCACAGCAACAAAACAGCCAGCAAAAGAACGGATCTTATAAAAATCCAATATTTGCAGGCGATTATCCTGATCCATCGATAATTAGAGATGGTGAGGATTATTATATTGTGCATTCTTCATTCAATTATTATCCTGGTTTACTAATTTGGACTTCTAAAGATTTAGTTAACTGGAAACCTGTAACTCATGCATTAAAAAAAAGCGTAGGTTCTGTATGGGCTCCGGATTTAGTTAAATACAACAACAAATTTTATATCTATTTCCCTGCTAATGAAACTAATTATGTAGTATGGGCAGATGCCATAAATGGCCCATGGAGTGATCCTATAGACTTAAAGGTTGGTAATATTGACCCCGGACATTTTGTTGATGATAAAGGAAATCGATTCCTTTATTTTAGCAATGGAGGTTATGTGCCATTGTCTAAAGATGGTTTAGCTGTGGTTGGCGATATAAAGCATAGTTATGATGGTTGGAAAATACCAAATGAATGGTCGATTGAATGTTTTTGTATGGAAGGACCAAAAGTTTTAAAATATAAAGATTATTATTATCTGACAGTTGCCGAAGGAGGTACCGCGGGGCCAGCAACAAGCCACATGGTAGTATCTGCAAGATCAAAGTCGCCTTTGGGGCCATGGGAAAATTCACCTTATAATCCCATTATCAGAACAAATGACAGTTCTGAAAAATGGTGGTCAAAAGGTCACGCGACTGTGATTGATGATACTAAAGGAAATTGGTGGATGGTTTTTCATGGTTATGAAAATGGTTATTACAATATGGGACGTCAGACACTTTTACAACCTGTAGAATGGGCAGCTGATGGCTGGTTTAAAATAAAATCAGGTACTAAAACAGAAGATGTACTCAAGAAACCTGCAGGTCAGGTTGTTAAAAGTAATTTTAGTATTTCTGATACTTTTTCAGCTATGGAGCTTCAGCCTCAATGGCAGTTTTATAATCAATATGATGCAGACAGGATTCAATTTTCTAAAAATGGATTAAAAATTAAAGGGAAAGGCAATAATATCGGTGAAAGTTCTCCATTATTGTGCAGTGCTTCCGATCATTCGTATTCTGCTGAAGTTGAAGTAGAAATTGAAGGCAATGTATCTGCAGGGCTTATCCTGTTTTATGACGAAAAAATTTATACGGGAATTGCGGCTGATAAAGAAAATATTTCTGCCATACTCAGAACGTGGCAGTTTCCAACTCAAAAAGGAGTAAATAAAAGGCATTTATTTCTTCGTTTAGAAAAGAAAGAGCAAATCGTTAATATGTTTTACAGCATTGACGGGAAAGATTGGTTAAAAATTGAAAATTCTGCAGAAGTATCATCATTCAATCATAATGTATTGGGTGGTTTTATGAGTTTAAAGCTTGGTCTTTCTGCTGTTGGAGAAGGCTCTGTGACGTTCAGGAATTTTGTTTATAGTCCAAAATAAATAATATCTTTGGGCGTGACCGCATTTACAAAAGGCGCTATTTAACAAACTGCTTATTGCGTGCCTTTTGTAAATACGGTCGGGCTATCCACGCTACTTTGGTAGCTGGTTTCAAACGAAGTTCACTGAACTCCTATGAAAATTAAGGTATAGTGAAGTAATCCCTCATGCGGTAAACACACAGTTTATGGGAGAACCAAAATAAATAACAAAAACATCAAATCATGCAGTCAAATTCATTTTATAAACTACTTGTATTTTTCACCTTTGTCCTCTTTTTCGGAAAAATCACAGCCCAATCCAATCATATTCTTTGGTATGATAAACCGGCAGAATTTTTTGAAGAAAGTTTGGTTCTGGGAAATGGCAAGTTAGGCGCAACCGTTTTTGGAGGCGTTAATTCAGATAAAATCTATCTGAACGATGCCACACTTTGGTCAGGGGAACCCGTAAATGCCAATATGAATCCTGAAGCATACAAAAACATTCCGGCGGTTCGTGAAGCACTCAAAAACGAAAATTACAAACTGGCTGAAGAATTAAATAAAAAAATACAGGGTAAAAACTCCGAATCTTTTGCGCCTTTAGGGACATTAGAAATAAATAATTCTGAAAAAGGGAAAGCAGTAAATTATCATCGGGAACTGGATATTTCGAATGCGGTATCAAAAGTGAGTTACGAAATGGCCGGCATAAAATATACTCGTGAATATTTTGTCTCAGCTCCAGATCAAATTATGATAATCAAATTGACAAGTGATCAAAAAGGAGCTTTAAATTTTGATATTAATTTAAAGAGTTTACTGAAATCAAATGTTGAAGTGAGGAATAACATTTTGGTAATGACAGGTTCAGCACCAATTCATGAAAATGCCGGATATGCTGTTTTACCAAAATATTTGGATATAAAAGAAAGAGGAACAAGATTTACCACTTTAATCCAAATTAAAAAAACGGACGGGAAAATTACAAATTCCAGAGAATCTTTAACCTTAAAAGATGCGACAGAAGCAATTATTTATGTTTCTGTTGCAACAAGCTTTAATGGTTTTGACAAAAATCCCGCAACTGAAGGTTTAGACGATGTAGCAATTGCATTGCAAAATATGAACAAGGCATTTGCAAAATCATTCGATAAATTAAAGCAATCTCACATTACCGATTATCAGAAATTTTATAATCGTGTCAGTTTGGATTTAGGAAAAACAACAGCTTCAAATCTGCCAACAGATGAACGCTTATTGCGTTACGCTGACGGAAATGAAGATAAAAACTTAGAAATTCTGTATTTCCAATATGGCCGCTATTTGCTTATTAGCAGTTCAAGAACTCTGGGTGTTCCTGCTAATTTGCAAGGTATTTGGAATCCGTATTTGAATCCGCCATGGAGCAGTAATTATACAATGAACATTAATCTGGAAGAAAATTACTGGCTGGCAGAAAATACTAATCTCTCTGAAATGCATTTGCCTCTTTTGAGTTTTATAAAAAATCTTTCAATTACCGGAAAAATAACGGCAAAGACTTTTTATGGAGTTGATAAAGGCTGGGCGGCAGGACATAATTCAGATATTTGGGCGATGACCAATCCGGTAGGGCAATTTGGTAAAGAAGAACCTATGTGGGCATGCTGGCCAATGGCTGGTGCCTGGCTGAGTACACACATTTGGGAACATTATGTTTTTACACAGGATAAAGAATACTTAAAAAAAGAAGGTTATCCGTTGATGAAAGGGGCAGCCGAATTTTGTTTGGGTTGGATGGTAACTGATAAAAACGGAAATTTAATTACATCGCCATCAACTTCACCTGAAAATCAATACATAGCTCCCGATGGTTTTGTCGGCGCAACAATGTATGGAGGAACAGCAGATTTGGCGATGATTAGGGAATGTTTTGATAAGACGATAAAAGCATCAAAAGTTCTAAATATTGATGCTGATTTCAGAGCAAAATTAGAAACAGCACTTTCGAAATTGCATCCCTATCAAATTGGTAAAAAAGGCAATTTGCAAGAGTGGTATCACGATTGGGAAGATAAAGATCCAAAACACCGTCATCAATCACAATTATTCGGACTTTTTCCCGGCAATCATATCACACCATTAAAAACCCCTGATTTGGCCGAAGCTTCCAGAAAAACTTTGGAAATAAAAGGAGATCAGACAACAGGCTGGTCAAAAGGCTGGCGTATTAATCTTTGGGCAAGACTTTGGGACGGAAACCATGCTTATAAAATGTTTAGAGAATTGCTTCAGTACGTTGATCCGGACGGAAAGAAAACGGAGAAGCCAAGAAGAGGCGGAGGAACCTATCCTAACTTATTTGATGCGCATCCGCCATTTCAAATTGATGGAAACTTTGGAGGAGCCGCAGCAGTAGCAGAAATGTTAGTACAATCTGACGAAAACGAAATCAGATTACTCCCGGCTTTACCCGACGCATGGGAAAGCGGATCCGTAAAAGGAATCTGCGCCAGAGGCGGGTTTGAAATCGCAATGGAATGGAATAATAAAACGCTGAATAAAGTTGTCGTGTCTTCTAAAAAAGGAGGAAAAACAATTTTGGTTTACGGCGATACAAAACGCGAAATCACTTTGAAAAAAGGAGAGAAAAAAGAAATAAACTGGTAAAAATAAAAACAGAGGTATTATGAAAATTAATACCTCTGTTTTTTTATAAACCAACTCATTAGCAAAACAATAGGGTTCATAATTGTAAAGCAATCTAATTTTATTTAACTTTGAAGAATAATACTTATAATTATGGCTTACAATCCAACAACAGTAGCTAATTATTTCATAGAGAAATACTCCAAAACCGGAGATCTTACCCCTATGAAAATAATTAAACTAACTTATATTGCTTACGGCTGGTATTTAGCCCTGACAGATAAAAAAGAAAGACTAATCGATGAAAATCCGATTGCCTGGGATTTTGGTCCTGTTTTTCCTTCTTTGTATTACAGTATAAAGCAATACAAGAAAGAAAAAATTACTGAAAAGATTCCAAATACTACTAAGAATGAAAAAATTAAAAGTGAAGATGAAAAGTTTTTAGACAGAATATGGGAACTTTACGGAAGGTTTGATGGTATATATTTAAGTGCTTTAACACATATTGAAGGCACTCCCTGGAATAAAGTGTATCGCAAGGATTCCAATGCGGTTATTTCTGACGATGATATTTATGAGCATTATAAAACTAAATTAAAACCAATTTCTTAAAAGATGTCGGCAGCCCTCAATCTAAGTCGTATTTCTATTGAAAATAATGCGTCAATAACACCCCAGGATATTTCGAATGCCCGTGCGCAAAATCAAATCCTTGAAGACAGGTTGGGGAGCGCTAAAATTGGCAGGTTCTTAGAAGATACAAAACTAAGAAGATACCTTACGTATATTTTTTCTTTTATCATTTTTCTTTGGCTGGCAGCAGTCATCTCGATTTTATATTTCAATGACAATGTATTGCATCTGAATCTTTCAGAAAATGTATTAATTACATTATTGACAACTTCATCAGTAAATGTGATAGGGATGATGCTTATTATTCTGAAAAACTTATTTCCGCAACCAATCAATAAAGCGGAATAAACAGTAAGAACTAATCTATTGTGTAATTCAGAAAATGTCAGGCCGAGTCCTTTCGGTTCCTCAAGATAAACTCCAGGAGAAGCCTTTCGGACTAAAAGCCTTCGACTCCGCTCAGGATGACATGGTATTTATAAGTTATTCTTTTTCAGAAGGTTTAACTGGTTTTTCAGCACTTGCTTTTTTTAAACTTTCATATCCTTTTTCAATCGAAGGATAAACAAAAGCAGCTACTTTCTTAATCGGATTGTAAAATATAGATTTGTCCAAGGTTTCTTTTTTGGCAAAAATATTGTTGAAATTTATTTTTTCAAAAAGAGCAATCACTATACTTAAAATCAGGATCGTTTTCAGAACCCTGAAAAATCCGCCGCCTAATTTATTAACCCAGCCTAAAAATGCAAAATCCGCAATTCCGGTTAAGATTTTTGCTAAAAAATAAACACCAATAACCACTAGAATAAATACCAAAATAAAAGCCACTACCTGAATCGTATTAGGATTCCAGGAAACATGTTTCATGATGATTTCTTTCATGAACGATGAGAATTTTATGGCTAAATAAATTCCCAATAATAACGAGACAAAAGAAGCTATTTCTACAAAAAGACCATTTTTAACACCTTTGTATAGACTAAAAGCTAAAAGTGCACCCAAAATTATATCTAAAAAACTCATATTTTCTGTTGTTTTATTGAGGCGCAAATATAAAAGAATTATCAGGGATATGTTCTCAAATTTGAACTCCGTATCTTTGTAAGCTAAATTTTATGGTTTTTGAATTTATAATTCATAATTCATAATTCACAATTATTAGAAATGTCCAGAGATACACAACTTAAAGAGCGCTGGGAAAAGCTCGTCGATATATTATCCAATCAGTTTTCACAAGGAGAAGACCTGGATTTGGATGCCATAATTTACCTTATTGGAGTTCAGGAACTTGGGAAAGTACACCGTGAATTCAAAAAAGATGAAAAACTGAACTTAATGCATATTGCTATTTGCCGATTATTAGAGCCTTACGGGTTTTATGAATTTGAATATTTTGATGATGAAGGCTGGCCGCATTACAAAGTAAAAGAAGAATTACCGCCTTTAAAAGCAGGTGAACAATCTGTTTTGATGAAAGAAGCAATTGTAAATTATTTTGTAGAAAGAGAACTTATTGAATAAATTTAGATTTTAGAGTAAAGATTTTAGATTTGAGATTGAAAATATAACAGAAGTTTCTAAATACTTCTCTTATCTCACATCTAAAGTCTTACTTTTTTGCTTAAATTTGTTCCCTCAATTATGGAAGGAAAATGATAGACAAGATAAAACAGCATATAGAGGAAGCTAAAGCCTTTAATGAGAAAAATAAAGAATCTTTAGAGCAATTCCGTGTTAAATATTTAGGTAGTAAAGGGTTGTTAAAAGAGCTTTTTACAGAGTTTAAAAATATTCCAAACGATCAGAAAAAAGACTTTGGACAAGTAATAAATACTTTAAAAGCTGTTGCTGAAGAAAAAGTAAGAATTATTCAGGAAGAGCTGGAAAGTAAAGAAGAAGTTAAAAGTTTATTTGGAGATTTAACACGTGCGCCGGAACCTGTAATTATTGGTTCCCGTCATCCTATTTCGATTGTTAAAAATCAAATTATAGATATTTTTGCCAATATTGGCTTTAATGTTTCCGAAGGTCCGGAAATCGAAGACGACTGGCATAATTTTACTGCCTTAAACCTGCCGGAATATCATCCGGCACGTGATATGCAGGATACATTTTTCATTCAGACGAATCCTGATGTGTTATTGCGTACGCATACATCATCTGTTCAGGTGCGTTATATGGAAAATCATAAACCGCCGATCCGTACCATTTCTCCGGGACGTGTTTTTCGTAATGAAGCTATTTCGTCACGTTCACACTGTATTTTCCATCAGGTGGAAGGATTGTACATTGACAAAGACGTTTCGTTTGCAGATTTAAAGCAAACACTGCTTTATTTTACTAAAGAAATGTTCGGAAAATCTAAAATCCGTTTACGTCCGTCCTATTTTCCTTTTACGGAACCAAGTGCCGAAATTGATATTTACTGGGGCCTAAAAACCGAAACAGATTACCGTATCACAAAAGGAACCGGCTGGTTAGAAATTGGAGGTTGCGGAATGGTAGATCCAAATGTGCTTAAAAACTGTGATATCAATCCTGATGAATACAACGGTTTTGCTTTCGGAATGGGAGTAGAGCGTATCGCAATGTTGTTGTATCAAATTGGTGATATCCGTATGTTTTATGAAAACGATGTTCGTTTCTTAGAACAATTCAAAGCTAATATATAAGTTACAATTTTAGATTTTAGATTAATTTCTGAATATTGATTTATCTCATAATATAATAAACCTTTGTTGAAGTTCAGACTTTGACAAAGGTTTTAAAGTTTAATAAAAATGAAAGCAGATATAACAATCCCCGAAGTAGAAAACGTATTTTTAGCAGCCGTTCAGGAATGGAGTGACGATTTTATGGAAAAAGTATGGTATGCTTATCTCGTAAATGACAGCGATTTTAATTTAGACAGTGTTATGGTTGTTTCAAAAGCATTTGGAACCATAGATGGAGAAATGAAAAAAACTTCCGTTTTGCGTCATGCATTTGTTGAGGTTCCTGCTGTTTCAGTAGTAAAAATCGAAATGATCGAAAAAAGTCTTTTGGTTTTGAATAACGAATTTATGGTAACTTTCTTCATCGGAAATACTTTATACGACAAGAAATTTATCTTTAGATCAAATTTGATCAACGAAAATAATACCGAAGAAGTGCCGATTCTTTTTGTAGAAGGAATTATGGTAAAATAGTTTAAAAATTTACTGGTTGTGTAATTGTTAAAGTCGTCAGTTCGAGTGTTTTTTGAGTAGAGAAACGAAACAGAAAATGTATCGAGAACTTTTATGAAACCAAGTTTTCCCGATACATTTTTGGCTAATAAAACTTGTTTTTTCAATACCAATCTTATAGCCAAAAAACACTCGAAGTGACGTCATGTAGTTAATTTCAAGTTCTCACAAAACTGACAATAAAACAAGACAAAGAAGAGATTTTTAAAAAGTATAAATCTTCTCAGGTGTCACACAATAATCAAGTTTTACATCCGATTCAAAAACGTCATCAATTTGGTTTACAGCTTCAAAAAAGGACAGGCCAATTTTGATTGTTTCCGGTTTGCATTCTGCTAAAAATTTATCATAAAAACCTTTTCCATAGCCAATACGATTTCCAAAAATATCAAAAGCCAAAAGCGGCACAAAAACGACCTCAATAGTTTCAGAAGGAACTGATAATCCGTTTAAAGGTTCCGGGATATTGTATTCGTTTTTCTTGATTTTGGTATTGTCTGTCAATAAAAAATGATTCATTATTCGGGTTTCAAAATCACTTTTAGAAACTACAATTTCTTTATCTTTTCCGGAGAGAAGGTGCAGGATAAATTCGGTATTTACTTCCTTCTGCTCTTCAATAGGAAGAAAAACATGGTAATATGTTTTATTCCAAATAGATAGTTTAAGCAAATTATTGGCTATAGCGAGACTTTTTTCTTCTATAAGATCAGAGCTCAGTTCTTTACGAAGATTTTTATAATGTAATCGTAATTCTTTTTTACTCGTCGGCATTTTCGTTTTCTGTACTGGTTTTAGACATATGATAGATGGCATCACCTTCGTATACAATCGGAGAATGATTGGCGTTGATAATAAATCCGTCGTGTGGTGCTTTTACTTTTTGTTCAAATTTACCAAACGGATCTGTAATGATTGCCAAAATGGTGCCTTTGGTTACAAATCTTCCAATCAAATTAAAATCATGCAATAAACCGGAACATTTTGCCCGAAGCCAAACCGAATTTTTGATATAAATAGAAGGATTGTCATCTCGCTCTACAATTTGTTTTGGATCAAGCATATTCAAATAATGAAGCAGGCGTTTTACACCTTTTACTCCAACATTTGCAATTTCGTTGTTTATGTCTAATGATTTTCCGCCTTCAAAAAGCAGCATTTTTACATTGGCTTTTTCCGAAGTATTTCTAAAAGAACCGTTGATATTTTTGGAATATAAAGTGAATGGCGCATTAAAAACATCTGCCAAAATTTTTAATTCCGGATTGTGTTCCGTGATTCTGATCTGCGGGGCATTGAATCGGCTTGCACCGCCAGCATGAAAATCGACTGCATAATCTATAATGGGCAAAATATGTTCTACAATATTATAAGCAAAACGACTTGCCAGCGAACCTTTTTTACTTCCCGGGAAAACACGATTTAAATCACGTCCGTCGGGAAACTCACGAGACTTATTTACAAAACCGTACATGTTAATAACCGGAATGCAAATAATGGTTCCGATCGTTGGGCGATTAATCTTTTTGCTTATCAGCTGACGGACAATTTCGACACCGTTAATTTCGTCTCCGTGAATTCCGGCAGAGAATAAAACTATCGGTCCTTCAAATTTTGATCGGCGGACAATAACCGGAATATTAAGCTTTGTTGTGGTATGCAGCCTCGCAATTTCAACGTTTATGGTTTTGTGTTCTCCCGGCAAAATCGATTCGCCAAAAATAACTAAGGGGATACTGTTTTTCATGTAAAAATAAAAGCTAAATATAGAAATTATATTTTAAATGTAAATCTTTGAATTTAACACTTAAAGCTTTTAATGTTGATGAAAGGGAAATTGGCAGAGGCCGCTTAAATGTTTCTGTTAAAAAAGGCGATGCCTAATATGTAGATTTCCCTTTTGATGAAAGAACCCGTTTATTACAAACAAAATACCTTACGATCAAATAAAAATACATTTTTAAAAAGAGTCTTTTTCCGACTGAAAAGAGACTCTTTTTTTTCGAAGAAACTCAAAAGAATTATATAATTTAAACTCAAAAGTTTAAATTTGTCTTATGCAAACTCCACTCGAACTTCAAATCCAAACTTTACCCGACAATCCCGGGGTATATCAGTATTACGATAAAGACGGAAAGATTTTATATGTTGGGAAAGCCAAAAATTTAAAGAAAAGAGTATCCTCATACTTTAATAAAATTCATGATACGGCAAAAACGAATGTATTGGTAAAGAAAATTATTACTATCAAACACATTGTCGTTCCTACCGAAACCGATGCGCTTTTATTAGAGAATAATTTAATCAAAACATTGCAGCCACGTTATAATGTGCTGCTTCGCGATGATAAAAGTTATCCCTGGATTTGTATCAAAAAAGAACCTTTCTCCAGAATATTTTCAACCAGAAGAATGGTGAAAGACGGTTCTGAATATTTTGGTCCGTATACCAGTTTCAAAACGGTACATACTATTTTGGATCTGATTAAAGAATTATATCCGCTGAGAACATGTAACTATGATTTGAGTGAATCAAATATTAATTTGGGTAAATTCAAGGTTTGTTTAGAATATCATATTGGTAATTGCAAGGGACCTTGTGAAGGTTTGGAACCATTAGAAGATTACCAAAGACAGGTTGATGCCATTCGTGAAATCCTGAAAGGGAATTTCAAAGAAAGCATGAAAGACTTTAAGCGGTTAATGACACAATATGCACAGAATTTACGTTTTGAAGAGGCCCAAAAAATAAAAGAAAAAATAGAAGTTCTTGAAAATTATCAATCAAGATCAACCATCGTAAATCCAAAGATTACTAATATAGATGTGTTTTCGATTGTCTCCGATGAAAGTGCCGCTTATGTAAACTTTTTGCAAATTTCGCACGGATCAATAATACGTTCACATACTTTAGAAATTAAGAAAAAACTGGACGAAACTGATCAAGAGTTGCTTGAACTGGCGATTGTTGAACTAAGGGAACGTTTTAAGCTGTTATCAAAAGAAATTATTGTTCCGTTTGAGATTGATCTGGGTGAAAATATCAAAGTTACAGTTCCGCAATTAGGAGACAAGAAGCAAATTTTGGATTTATCGATTAGAAATGCAAAATTCTATCGCATTGAGCAACTGAAACAATTGCAGATTGTAGATCCGGACCGTCATACTAACCGTATTATGGCACAAATGCAAAAAGACCTGCGATTGCCTGTCGAGCCACGTCACATCGAATGTTTTGATAATTCAAACATACAAGGAACCAATCCTGTGGCGGCCTGCGTGGTTTTTAAGGATGGTAAGGCAAGCAAAAAGGATTATCGTCATTTTAATGTGAAAACTGTTGAAGGCCCTGATGATTTTGCTTCGATGACTGAAATTGTTTACAGACGTTATAAAAGGTTACTGGATGAAAATGAGCCATTACCCCAATTGATTATTATAGATGGAGGAAAAGGACAACTATCAGCCGCCCTGAAAAGTATCGATGAATTAGGATTGCGTGGTAAAATTGCTATTATCGGAATTGCAAAACGTCTCGAAGAGCTGTTTTATCCCGGTGATTCGATTCCGTTGTATCTGGATAAAAAATCAGAAACGTTAAAAGTGATTCAGCAATTACGAAACGAAGCTCACCGATTCGGAATCACTTTTCATCGTGATAAACGAAGCAAAGCAGCCCTTAATTCATCTGTAGAAAGCATTCCCGGAATTGGCGAAAAAACAATGCTCACGTTAATACAACATTTCAAAAGTGTTAAAAGATTAAAGTTGGCTTCAGAAAAAGAGATTTCTGATGTGGTAGGCATATCAAAAGCCAAAAAAATTGTCGACTTTTACAAAACAAATTAGTTTTTATTTTTATGTGCCTAATCCAGCTGTCCATTTCAAATACTCGGTCAAAACGATTTTTTTCTACTCCAAAAAAAGGAGCTTCTATGGTCGCTCTTTTTTCGCAGGAAAAAATATCGTTTTGTCTCTCGCAGTTTTCCATTTCCATCCGGGGCATGCAGTTGGTTCTTTTTATGCTTCTGTTTTTTAATTCACAAAACTCTTTTTCACAGGAAAATGAAAAAAAAGTAACCCAGGACAGTATTATAAAAAGACCAAAAATAGGATTGGTTTTAAGCGGTGGGGGAGCAAAAGGATTTGCACATATTGGTGTTTTAAAGGTAATTGAACAGGCAGGAATAAAAATAGATTATATTGGAGGAACCAGCATGGGAGCTGTAGTTGGCGGACTTTATGCTTCAGGTTACAATGCTTCTCAAATCGATTCGATATTCACAAGAACCAATTTTGATGAATTAATAAACGATTATATTCCAAGGGCCTCCAAGAATTTTTACGGCAAAAAAAATGATGAGTTGTATGCTTTGGTTCTGCCTTTCAGTAATTTCAGGATCGGAATTCCCGAGGCACTCTCAAAAGGAATGTATAATTATAATTTATTGAGCAGCCTTACGCGTAATGTGAGACATGTCAGGGATTTTAATCAGCTTCCAACACCCTTTTTATGTATTGGTACCAACATTGAAACAGGAGAAGAGGTTTTGCTTAACAAAGGTAATTTGGCGCAGGCCATGATTGCCAGTGCTGCTTTTCCATCCTTATTTTCACCAGTTGAAGTTGATGGTAAATTACTTGTAGATGGCGGCGTAGTTAATAATTATCCAATAAAAGAAGTCCGTGATTTAGGAGCTGATATTATCATTGGGGTCGATGTACAGGATGATTTGCTCGATCGTAAAAATCTTAAAAATGCTACCCGGATATTAGTTCAGATAACGAATCTTCAGTCTATCGAAAAAATGAAGAAAAAAGTAAAAGACACCAATGTTTACATAAAACCGGATATTAGCAACTATGGAGTAATTTCATTTGACAAAGGAGCAGAAATCATTCGTAGAGGTGAAGATGCTGCGTTTGGGGTTTACGAAAAAATAAAGGCACTTACTGACGAAGATAATTTTTATAAAAAGCCAAAATTAAAAATTGGTTCTGACACACTTTATATTAAAAATATAAACAATGAAAAATTAGAAAATTTCACAAAAGAATATATCAACGGTAAGCTTCGTTTTAAACCCGAAAGCACCATTACATATGATGATCTGAAAACAGGAATAAACAATATAAATGCTACTCAGAACTTTAGCGCCATATCTTATTGTTTACAGCCCAACGAAGGTAAAGATGATCTTGATTTAGTATTAAAAGAAAACCCGACACAAACGTATTTAAAACTGGGTTTGCATTATGACGGACTTTATAAAAGTGCTGTTTTGATAAATCTTACACATAAAAAAACATTCCTAAAAAATGATAATACATCATTGGATATTATTTTAGGAGATAATTTCAGATATGATTTAAATTATTATGTAGAAAACGGATTTAATATCAGTTTTGGTTTTCGTTCCAGATTAAATCAGTTCAATCGAAATATTTCTGATGCTATTTCTGAGAATATTAGCAGTACGCCATCACAAGATCCAAATATCAACTTAATCAACGTTGACTTTATGGATATTTCGAATCAGGTTTATTTTCAGACCATATTTGTTCAGAAGTTTTTAATGGGCGGTGGTATAGATTATGAATATTTAAAAATAAAATCACCAACTCTTGCCAATATAGACCCTGTTATCGATAAAAGCGATTACTTAAGTCTTTTTGGGTATCTGAAATATGATTCTTACGATAGTAAAAACTTTCCTAATTCAGGAGTGTTTTTTTCATCAGATATTAAAAGTTATCTGACTTCTTCCGATTATACTAATACTTTTGAGCCATTTACGACCATGAAAGCCGAAATTGGTTTTGTTAGAACATTCTTTAAAAAAGCAACATTTAAATTCGAATCTCAGGCAGGGGCGACAATCGGAAATAAAAGCATAAACTTTTTTAATTACGTTTTAGGAGGTTACGGTTATAATAAAATAAACAACTTCGATTATTTTTACGGCTATGATTTTTTAAGTATTGCGGGTAACAGTTACATTAAATCCGGTGTTGTTTTGGATTATGAAATCCTTAGAAAAAACCATGTTAACTTTTCGGCTAATTATGCTAATCTTGGTAATGATATTTTTAGCACAGTCGATTGGATACAAATGCCTAAATATTCCGGTTATGCCGTAGGTTATGGCTTAGAAACTATTATTGGTCCTATAGAAGTAAAATATTCATGGTCGCCGGAAAACCCAAAAGGGTATACATGGTTTAGTATCGGATTTTTGTTTTAATTTGTAATTTAACTCAATAAAAATTACGATATTTGTTGTAATGAAAACAAAATGGACAGGTTTATTAGAATATCTTCAATTCCTCATCAAGAGAAATCCTGAGTAAGCTATCGAATTGAGATGATTAGTCATTCTTAGAAATGAGCTGATTATCTGTTCACACAATTCACAATTTTCGAATTATCTAATTTACAAATTATCTAATTGAAAAGCCATGCCATTATATCACAAACTCGGAAACTTTCCGCAAAAACGACACACTCAGTTCGAAAAACCTGACGGAGGTTTTTATTACGAACAATTGTTTGGTACCGAAGGTTTTCACGGACATTCATCATTGTCATATCATGTTCACAGACCCACTCAGGTTAAAGAAATTTTAAAGTCATATTCCGTAGAACCCAAAATTGCAATCGGGAAAAATATAAAATCATTATTACTTAAAGGTTTTGAATTAAAACCGGAGAATGACTTTTTAGAAAGCCGAAAACCCATGTTGGTCAACAAAGACTGTATTATTGGTTTGGCAGCACCTAAAGAATCGCTTCGAAATTACTTCTACAAAAATGCCGATGCTGATGAAATGCTTTTCATCCATAAAGGAAAAGGAAAATTAAGAACCATGTTGGGGAATATCCCTTTTGAATATGGCGATTATCTAATTATCCCTCGCGGTATTATTTATCAAATCGAATTTGAGACTACAGAAAACAGACTGTTTTATGTCGAATCTTATTCCCCTTTTTATACTCCAAAACGTTATAAAAACCAATCAGGTCAGCATTTAGAACATTCGCCATTTTGCGAACGCGATTTTATTCTGCCGAATGAATTGGAAACACATGACGAAAAAGGCGATTTTTTAATTAAAATCAAAAAAGAAGGTATGATTCATGAAGTGGTTTACGCCACACATCCTTTTGATGTTGTGGGTTGGGACGGTTACAATTTTCCGTATGGATTCTCGATTCATAATTTCGAACCTATAACCGGACGTGTACATCAACCGCCTCCGGTACATCAAACTTTCGAAACGGCAACTTTTGTCGTTTGCTCATTCTGCCCGAGACTTTACGATTATCATCCAAAAGCAATTCCGGCGCCATACAATCACAGCAATATCGATTCTGATGAAGTTTTGTATTATGTTGATGGCGATTTTATGAGCCGCAATAATATCGAGCAGGGACATATCACTTTACACCCAAAAGGAATTCCACATGGTCCCGCACCAGGCGCAATGGAACGTAGTATTGGCCATAAAGAAACTCAGGAATTAGCCGTTATGGTGGATACTTTCAGACCGCTTATGGTTACGGAAGAAGCAATGGGATTAGATGATGGTCAGTATTACAAATCCTGGACGGAGTAGTCATTGCGAGGCACGAAGCAATCTCATTTACAATATAATTAGAAGCTATTCCTGCTGTACACTGTATCTTTTATGGAGAACCCCGCCACAAAAGGATGCCGTTTTCATAAGGGCTAGAAATCAAAATTCAAAACAACATTTCGGATCATCAAATAAACGATTAGCCGATTAAACAAATAAACACAATGAGTAAAGAAATAAAATCAGTAGAATACGGATTAGAAAAAATCTTCGAAGGAGCACAGGATTTCCTTCCATTATTAGGAACCGATTATGTAGAATTCTACGTAGGAAACGCAAAACAATCGGCACATTATTATAAAACGGCTTTCGGATATCAATCATTGGCATATGCCGGGTTAGAAACCGGAGTAAAAGATAAGGCATCTTATGTTTTAAAACAGGACAAAATCAGAATTGTTCTGACAACGCCATTAACGCAGGATTCTCCAATAAATGAACATCTGAAAAAACATGGCGACGGTGTAAAAGTTGCAGCACTTTGGGTAGAAGATGCCAGAAGCGCTTACGAAGAAACCATGAAACGCGGTGCCCGTTCTTTTATGGAGCCAACTGTCGAAAAAGATGAATTTGGAGAAGTAATTCGCTCCGGAATTTATACTTATGGTGAAACAGTTCACATTTTTGTAGAAAGAAAAAACTACAACGGTGTTTTCTTACCGGGTTACAGAGAATGGAAGTCCGATTACAACCCGGAACCAACCGGATTGAAATATATCGATCACATGGTTGGAAATGTGGGTTGGAACGAAATGAATATTTGGGTAAAATTCTATGAAGACGTTATGGGCTTTGTAAATTTCTTATCTTTTGATGACAAACAAATCAATACAGAATATTCGGCTTTGATGAGTAAAGTAATGTCTAACGGAAACGGAAGAATTAAATTTCCAATCAACGAACCGGCTGAAGGAAAGAAAAAATCCCAGATAGAAGAATATTTAGATTTCTATGGCGGACCAGGAATTCAGCACATCGCTATTGCAACAGATGATATTATTAAAACAGTTTCAGAACTAAAAGCCAGAGGGGTCGAATTTTTATCTGCTCCACCTCATACTTATTATCAGGCAATACCTGAAAGATTAGGTGTTCATATGGATGTAATGAAAGAAGATTTAAACGAAATTGAAAAATTAGCCATCATGGTTGATGCTGATGAGGATGGTTACTTATTACAGATATTTACTAAGCCGGTTCAGGACAGACCAACACTTTTTTTCGAAATTATCCAGAGAATGGGGGCAAAAGGATTCGGTGCAGGCAACTTTAAAGCACTTTTTGAGTCGATTGAGAGAGAGCAGGAATTGAGAGGAACATTGTAAAATTGTTTAAATTTTATGATATGTAGAGAAATTCTCTGAAAAATGATGGTTTTTATGCAAATGTTTTGTTAAACTAACTCTTTTGTATTTCTTTTTTGCACTTTCTGTATATCTTTGCACTCGCAAATCAAGAAGGGGTGGTTTCCTTCTGAATTGATATAAATTTTCATAATTTATAGTTTTTTGGTTAGTTAATAGCATAAAAACTCAGTCATTATTTGACTGAGTTTTTTTGTTTTGGTACATTTGGAATAAAATTTGCGTTTATGAGCTAATAAACAGACAGATATTATGAAAAAAATTATTCTCTATATACTCATTCTCTCCACATTCAGTTTCGATAGTTTCAAAGAAGATTCTTTTGATGTTGGAGAATATATAAAATTCAGGATTCATTATGGTATTGTAAATGCCGGTTATGCAACTCTCGAAGTCAAAGATGCTACCATAAATAACAAAAAAGTATATCATGCAGTGGGTAAAGGTTACACGACCGGGATGTCCAGATTTTTCTTTAAAGTCGAAGACTTATACGAAAGTTATTTTGATAAAGAAACCGGGGAACCATATCGATACGTTCGAAAAATAAATGAAGGAGGATATACCAAAAATCAGGAAGGGTTTTTTAATCCGAAAGAAAACAGGATTTTAGTAAAAGACTATAAACATAAATCTGAAAAAACAATTGTTCTCACAGAAAATGTTCAGGATATCCTTTCCTCATTTTACTATTTGAGAAATCATCCTAATATTGACAAACTTCAACCAGGCGAAGCAATTACGATTGATATGTTTTTTGACGAGGAAATCACAAAATTTAAGTTAAAATATATAGGGCGTCAAGATATTACAACTAAATTTGGCACCGTTTCTACAATGGTTTTTAAACCTTTAGTACAAACCGGACGGGTTTTCAAAGAGAAAGAGAGTTTAACGCTTTGGATAACAGCTGATGATAACAAAGTTCCGGTTAGAATAAAAGCAGAATTAGCGGTTGGTTCGCTTAAAGCTGATATTGATGAATTCAAAGGATTGAAAAGTCCACTTAAAGTAAAAAAATAATGAATACCACAGATAATTCTGAATCAATACTAAAAGAAATTGATCTTAAATTTAAAGCTATAAATCAAAAAACGGAGGTGCAGCTTGAAGGTTTACTTTGGTCAAAACCAATAACGTATTGGGATTATATACAAACCGATGCGCTTTTAAATTTGCAGATTCAGCGTACCACACTTCCTGACGAAATGGTATTTATTATGTATCATCAGGTAAATGAATTGATTTTTAAAATGATTCTGTGGGAAATCGATCAAATTGCCGATACTGAGGATATTCAAACCGATTTTTTTAGTGAAAGACTTTCAAGAATTACCCGTTATTTTGATATGCTGACCAATTCTTTCAGTATTATGGAGAACGGAATGGAGGTAGACCAATATATGAAATTCAGAAATACCTTAACTCCTGCGAGTGGTTTTCAAAGCGCACAATACAGATTAATTGAATTTGCTTCGACAGATGTTATTAATCTGACAGACAGAAGGTATAAAGCTGATTTTGACGAAAATACTGATTTAGAAACAAGTTTTGAGCACTTATACTGGCAGGCTGCCGGAAAAGATTATCAAACAGGTCAGAAATCGTATTTACTGCAAGAATTTGAAAAGAAATACAAAGGTCAGTTCTTACGACAAATGTCAGATTTTAAGACTAAAAATATTTGGCAAAAATTCACGCAATTACCGGAACAGGACCAGCAAAACCCTGACTTAATTATAGCTATGCGTCATTACGATTATACGGTAAATATTACCTGGGTAATGCAGCACTTAAATACGGCCATAAAATATATTCTGGAAAGTGGAAAAGGAAATGGTGAAGCAACGGGTGGAAGTGATTGGCAAAAATATATGCATCCAAAATACCAAAGACGCATCTTTTTTCCTAAATTGTGGACCGAAGAAGAATTGTCCAATTGGGGAAACGAAACCACCGTTTAATTTTCCAGTAAAAAATTTAAAAGTTTGAAAAAAGCAATCGTAATTTTAATAGTATTGTTTTCAATATTTTCATGTAAAAAAACGGAAGAAAAAGTTGAAATCAAAATTGCCAAACCAAAGACTAAAAAAATAGATTTTGGCTTTAATTACGCTGATTTTAATGTTGTTCAGGATACTGTAAAAAAGGGAGATTCTTTCGGGTCAATTATCCAAAGTCAAAATATTGGGAACAAACAGGTTTATGATATTGTTGAGCAGGTAAAAGATTCTTTTAATGTAAGAACTATTCGATACAATAAACCTTATACGATTCTTAGGTCAAAAAATAAAACCAATAAACTACAGGTTTTTATTTATCAGCCAGATGCACTTACTTATTATGTTGTAGATTTTAGGGATAGTCTTGCAACAGCTTACAAAAAAGTAAAACCAGTTACGTTAAAGCGAAAAATAATTGGAGGTGTCTTAAAAAGCTCACTCTCGGAAACTTTAGGAAATAATAGTGTTGAAGCAGCTCTTGCAAACAGGATTACTAAAGTGTTTTCGTGGTCTATCGATTTCTTTAAACTTAAAAAAGGAGATCGTTACGGATTAATTTTTACCGAGCGTTTTATAAATGGTAAGACTTATGATGGTGTTGAAGATCTTGAAGCTGCATTTTTTGAGTATAAGGGAAAAATTATATATGCTTTCCCATTCGAGAAAGATACACTGTCCGGTAAAATAGAATATTATGATGATGAAGGGAAAACGCTGAAAAACTTTTTCTTAAAATCACCGATTAAATTCAGCCGAATCACATCGAGATTTACAATGAACAGATTTCATCCTGTACAACATACCTGGAAAGCACACAAAGGAACTGATTATGCTGCACCAACAGGGACACCGATTTCTACTACCGCTTCCGGAGTTGTAGAAGCAACAGGATATACCGCAGGAAACGGAAATTTTGTGAAAGTGAAACACAATGGTACCTATTCTACACAATATTTACACATGTCCAGAATTTTGGTACGTCGTGGCCAGCGTGTTACCCAAGGGCAAAAAATAGGATTAGTAGGCAGTACCGGATTAGCTTCGGGACCGCATGTTTGCTACCGCTTCTGGAAAAACGGAATTCAGGTAGATGCGCTTCGTCTCAATTTACCAACGGGAGAATCTTTAACGGGTAATGATAAAAATCGTTTCGAAAACAAAATAGAACCTTTAAAAAGAGAATTGGACAGTATTGGGAATTTGTAGAATTTCAAAATTCTGAAAGAGCCAAAAAATTATTTAACAAACTTCTTTCTAAATTCAGAAGGATTCATTCCTTTATGTTTTCTGAAAACTTTATTAAGATGACTTTCGTCTGAAAAGTTGAGCTCATCTGCTATTTCATTGATACGCATATCACTATTTAAAAGTCGGGCTTCGATTAATCTTAATTTATAATTGGAGATGTATTCTTGTAACGTTTCGCCGGTTTGTTTTTTAAAATACTTCCCTAGATAATGAAGAGAAATATTAAAATGTTCACTTATTATCTCCGCTTTTAATTGTTTAGGATCATAAATATTCTCTTGAATGTAATGCAATATTTCGAGCACCATTTCTCCTGTCGTTTCCTTAATATTCTTTGGCAATTTTAAGGCTATATTTCTGGCAACAACAGTAATTATTGTGTTTACGATTTGCTCCGTTACTTTCTGATGATAAATTTGCTGATTAATCTGTTCGTTTATTATACTCTCAATAAGTGATGCAATTAATGGTTTATCAATTTTATTCTTCAATATGCAACCCGGGCGATGGCTTGCATTCTGTAAAATATATTCCATTCTAAGAACCGTTTCCATTTGTCCGTTTTGAGAATTTGTTTTAATATAATATTCATTAAAACGAAGAAAAAAGAATTTCGTTGGAGTTAAAATTTCAAACGAATGAATATCCTGTGGTGTAATAAGAAACAGATTTCCTTTCCGGTAATGAAATTTATTATCATTAATAATCTGAATTCCGGTTCCATCAACAACGTATATCAATTCAAAGAAATTGTTTTTCCTGGTTATTTTCGGAAACTTTTCCAACTCCTTAAAATCAACTTCAAAAGGAAGATATAGGTTTTTATCTGTCATAATGCTAAAATACAATTTTAGTGCTAATAAGTACAATTTTCAACGGATGCTAACGCTCTAATTTTGTATCAATAACAAATTAAAAAATACAAAATGAAAATACTATTAATTGGAGGAAACGGCGAAATCGGTAAAATATTAAAACCTGCTTTTGCTAAAAATCATGAAATTATTTCAGCCGGGAGAAATAGTGGTGATTTACAAATAGATTTATCGGATATAAATTCAATCAAAAAATTATTCAAAGAAATTAAAAATATCGATGCTTGTATATGTGTCGCAGGAGATTGTTTTACTGGTGATTTGCTTTCGCTTGACGAAGAAAAATTAAATATTGGCATTAAAAACAAATTATTGGGACAGGCTAATCTGGTTTTAGTGGGTCAAAAATATTTAAATGATAATGGCTCATTTACTTTAACATCAGGAAAAATGGGAGACAAACCGGTGAAAAACAATTCGGCAAAAGCAATTGTAAATGGCGGAATCAACAGTTTTGTTCTTGCAGCTTCATTGGAACTGGAAAGAGGCATTCGGATAAACGCAATAAGCCCGGGAAAAGTTTCAGATATTCCGGTAAATGATTTGGTTAATGCTTATTTAAAAAGTGTTGAAAGTTCCATCAATGGAGAAATCATCAAAGTAAACTATTAAATTTCTAAAAATGAAAAATCTAAAAACCTATATAATAGCATTGCTAATTACAAATTTTGTTGTTGCACAAAAATCAGACAAACTAATAGCTTCAAAAACAACAGGATTATGGACATTAGTTTCTGTTGAAAATTCTGAAACAGACGGCACGAAAACATTTCCGTACGGAACAAATCCAAAAGGCAGTTTGTTTTTTGATGAAAAAGGAAATTATGCAATTCAGATTTATAAAAATAAAAGGGCAAAAATAATTTCGGGAGATAAAAATAAATGCACGCCCGAAGAAAATGCATCTATTGTTCAAGGCTCTAATTCGCATTTTGGAAAATATGAAATTGATGAAACAAATCAGACGATTACTTTTAAAATAGAAACCGCGTCGTTTCCTAATTGGGAAGGAACCATTCAAAAGAGATTTTATACATTTATAGATAATGAACTAAAATATGTTGTAACCAATACAACACAAGGGGGGAAATTAGTAACTGCAGAAGTTGTCTGGAAAAAATTGTGATGAAAATTCATAAAACGTTTTCGTAACTATTTGTTATATAATCGTGAAGCAATACCCTATTAAAACTAATTTCAGTATTTTTGTATTTCAAAAAAACAAAAACAATATTAGATAAAAAATGGCTTTAAATACAACAAATCCAACCGGAACGGAAGCGTGGAAAAATCTGCAAAATCACTATAACGCAACTCACGCAACTACGATACAGGAATTATTTCAACAGGACAATGCCCGTGTTGAGAAATTCAATTTACAATGGAATGACTTTTTAGTAGATTATTCTAAAAATAATATTAGCCAGGAAACTATTTCGCTTTTATTAGAATTAGCAAATGCTATTGGATTGAAAAGCGCTATTGCTGATTATTTTGGAGGTGAAATAATCAACCAGACGGAAAACAGAGCTGTACTTCATACTGCTTTACGTGCACCGGAATCTGCAGTTATAAAAGTAGACGGAGAGAATGTAATTCCGGAAGTTTACGAAGTAAAAAATAAAATTAAAAATTTCACAAACGAAGTCATTTCGGGAGAAAGAAAAGGTTTCACTGGAAAAGCTTTTACTGATGTTGTAAATATTGGTATCGGAGGTTCTGACCTTGGACCGGTTATGGCTGTTGAAGCATTGCAATTTTACAAGAATCACCTAAATGTGCATTTTGTTTCGAATGTTGATGGTGACCACGTAAATGAAGTAATCAAAAAATTAAATCCTGAAACAACTCTTTTTCTGATTGTTTCAAAAACATTTACGACTCAGGAAACATTAACGAATTCTGAAACAATCAAAGAATGGTTTCTGAAATCAGCAAAACAGGAAGATATTGCAAAACACTTTGTTGCAGTTTCAACTAATATTCAAAAAGTAACAGAATTCGGTATTGATCCTGATAACGTTTTCCCTATGTGGGATTGGGTTGGAGGAAGATTCTCATTATGGAGTGCAGTTGGTTTAAGCATTGCGTTAGCCATTGGTTTTGATAATTATAATGAATTATTAAAAGGTGCTAATGAAATGGATGAGCATTTTAAATCGGCTGAATTCGATCAAAATATTCCTGTAACTTTAGCTTTATTGAGTGTTTGGTATAATAATTTCTTTGGTGCTGAAAGCGAAGCTTTGATTCCGTACACACAATATTTACAAAAATTAGCCCCTTATTTACAACAGGCGACTATGGAAAGTAACGGAAAAAGTGTTGGTCGTGACGGAAAACCTGTAAACTACCAAACGGGGACTATTATTTGGGGAGAGCCGGGAACAAATTCACAGCATGCATTTTTTCAATTGATTCACCAGGGGACAAAATTAATCCCGACTGATTTCATTGGATTTGTAAAACCATTATACGGAAATGACGATCATCACGATAAATTGATGTCAAACTTTTTTGCCCAGACAGAAGCTTTGATGAACGGAAAAACTGCAGCTCAGGTTCAGGCAGAATTCGACAAACAAGGATTGTCTGCTGAAAAAGCTTCTTACTTATTGCCTTTTAAAGTTTTTACAGGAAACAAACCAACCAATACAATTTTGATTCAAAAACTGACTCCTAAAAGCTTAGGGTCTTTAATAGCTTTGTATGAACACAAGATCTTTGTTCAGGGAATTATCTGGAATATCTTCAGTTATGATCAATGGGGAGTGGAATTAGGAAAACAATTGGCCAATTCTATTTTAGAAGAAATTAATACAAAAACAATAAAAAGTCACGATAGTTCAACTTCATTTTTATTAAATCATTTTTTAAGAAATAAATAAAAATTAGTTTTTCTTTTGATAAAATTGCAACGCCTTGATTTTGAAAAATTAAGGCGTTTTTTCGTATAAAACACCCTGTAACGCCCTATAAAACATTAATATTTGAAAGTTTAAGACTACTTTACTGTAAAGATTATTATGATTTTAACAAAATATAGGCGTCTAAATTTAAAAAATCATTATTTTATTTAAAGAAAAAAGAAAAAATCGTTTTAATACGCAGTACAATAAATAAAACTTGTTTTTCTTAACATTTTGATAACACTATCTGGTTAATTTGTTATAATTTTGCCAAAAACAATAAACTAACAAATAAATGAAGACAATGAAAAATTGGTTACTTACAGGACTATTGTTTATGATAGTTTCAACCGTATTTTCTCAAGGTAAAATTACTGGTATGATTACAGACGGCATTGGTTCATTGCCGGGAGCAAACGTAGTGATTAAAGGATCTACGACAGCTACTTCTACAGATTTTGATGGTAAATTTACTCTCAATGCATCAACTAGTACAGGAGAAATCGTTATTTCTTTTTTAGGTTATCAAAGCCAAACTGTAAAATTTTCAGTATCTAATGGATCTACTACTAATTTAGGAACAATCGTCTTAGCTTCAAACTCAAACGAACTAAGCGAAATTGTAGTAAAAAGTACAACAGTGGATATTGCAAAAGACCGTAAAACACCAGTTGCAGTTTCTACTATTAGAGCAGCTGAAATTCAGGCAAAATTAGGAAACCAGGAGATTCCTGAAATGTTAAAAAGCACTCCGTCTGTTTATGTAACTAAATCTGGTGGTGGTTTTGGAGATTCTAGAATTACAGTTCGTGGATTTAGCCAAAACAATGTAGCTGTAATGGTAAACGGTATGCCAGTGAACGATATGGAAAACGGAGCCGTATATTGGAGTAACTGGGCTGGTTTATCTGATGTTACTTCTTTCATACAGGTACAAAGAGGTCTGGGATCTTCAAAATTAGCTATTGCTTCTGTTGGAGGTACTATGAACTATGTAACTAAAGCTTCTGATTTGAAGCAAGGTGGTACAGTTGGTACTTCTTTTGGTAATGATAATTTCTTCAAGTCTAACGTTTCTTACAATACAGGAAAATTAGACAGCGGATTGTCTGCATCAGTTTTATTTAGCCACACTCAAGGCGATGGATATGTTGACGGAACTCAATTTAACGGAGATAACTACTATATAGCTCTTGGTTATGCTACAAAAAACAACAAACACGATTTCCAATTAACAGTGACTGGTGCTCCACAATGGCACGATCAAAGAAATACATTTATAACCATAGCTCAGTATCAAAAATATGGTTCAGAATCTGATCCAAACATTAAATACAACTCTGATTGGGGTTATAAAAATGGAGAATCATTTAACATGGTAAGAAATTATTACCACAAGCCAGTAATCTCATTAAATTGGGATTATAAAATTAATGAAACTTCAAAATTATCAACTGTAGCTTATGTTTCTTTCGGACGTGGAGGAGGTTCTAGAGGAGCAGGTGGTATTAGAGGTTTTAACTATGCAAATAATGCATTTAG
Organism: Flavobacterium sp. CF136; assembly: GCF_000282055.1. GTDB lineage: Bacteria > Bacteroidota > Bacteroidia > Flavobacteriales > Flavobacteriaceae > Flavobacterium. The sequence continues at coordinate 46,230 of NZ_AKJZ01000022.1, read as the reverse complement.
AACTGCTGAAGGTTTAGTTGATTTTGATAAAATTGTTGCTTACAATTCAGGCCAAACTGTGAACATTAACGGAACTAACTATACACGTACAACTAATGGTACAAGTGGTCAATTTCAAAACAGCTCAAGTACTGGGAATTTAACAAATTCAACAACTGGTATTTCTCAAATTTCATCAGTTAACTCACACAACTGGTATGGAGCAATTGTAAACTTTAACAAAAAATTCTCGGAGCATTTAACTTGGGATTTAGGAATTGATGTAAGAGGATACAAAGGTATTCACTACCAAAACTTAAACAATCTACTAGGAGCAGATTCATTCATTGATAATTTTGATGCGAACAATCCAGGTAGAGTTCTAACAAATACATATTCTACTTATCCTGCTTGGAATGTATTCAAAAGTACAGATAAAGAAGAAAAAATCAACTTCTACAATGATGGTGACGTAAGATGGTATGGTGGATTTACTCAATTAGAGTATTCTACAGATAAATTTACAGCATTCGTTCAAGGAGCACTTTCTCAACAAGGATTTAAAAGAGTTGATTACTTCAAATACTTGTCTTCAAATCCATTGTCTAGTACAGATTACGAAAATATCCTTGGTGGTAACGTAAAAGGTGGTGTTAACTATAACATCAATGAGCACCATAATGTATTCGTTAATAGTGGATACTACTCTAAACAACCTTTCTTTAACGCAGTTTATCCAAATAACGCGTCTTTAGTAAATGGTAATTTAACAAACGAAAAGATCTTCGCCATTGAAGCTGGTTATGGATTACGTACAGGAATTTTTGCTGCAAACTTAAACTTGTATCGTATTTCATGGAAAGACAGGTACCAAAGATCTAATGATGGAGCAACTGATAACCCAGGAGGTTATTATGATTTCTCTGGAATTACAGAAATCCACTCAGGTATTGAGTTTGATGCTACTGCTAAAGTACTTAGTAATCTTACTCTTACTGGTATGGTCTCGATCGGGGATTGGCAATATGAAGGGACAAGTACAAGTAACCGTTACGATTCAGGAAACAATCCTATTGGTGGAGGAACTGCTACAACATTATATCTTGATGGTGTAAGAGTTGGTGATGCTGCTCAAACAACAGCTGCTTTAGGAGCAACCTACGAAATTGTTCCACGTTTTAGTGTTGACGCAAACTACAACTATTATGATAAACTGTATGCTGCAATCTCTCCAGGAACATTTACTGCTGAAAATAATAAAGGTGCATTACAACTACCTTCTTATGGTACAGCTGATGCTGGTTTATCTTATAAATTATTAGTAGGAAAAAACAAAAGTAATTCAGTAGGATTTAGATTAAATGTAAACAACGTGTTTGATTATACTTACATTGCAGAAGCAAAAACAAACATATTTGCAGCTGATGTCCCAACTGTTACAACATATAAAGGTATCGCTACTACCAATCAGGTATACTTTGGATTTGGTAGAACATGGAACTTCGCATTACGTTACGATTTCTAAAATTTAGAATCTAAATAAATAATAAAAACGGCATTGACTTTTAGTCTAATGCCGTTTTTTTATAACCTTTTTTGCTATATTTGTTTTCAAACAAAAAAATAATTTATGTACCATTTTATTCAAAAACTCCACTCCGGATGGGCTTATTTGGCATTGTTAGTTTTATTAATTGCCGTTGTAAATGCTATTCTTGGTTTTACATCCAAAAAAGAATTTACTGCTAAAGACCGTAAAATTGCATTATTTGCTTTAATCGGAACACATACACAATTACTAATTGGATTGATCCTTTATTTTGTTTCTCCAAAAGGATTTGCGGTTTTAGGCCAAATGTCCGCAGATTATAGACTTACTTCATTGGAACACCCATTAATTAATATAATTGCCATCGTTTTAATAACAATCGGATGGTCAAAACATAAGAAACTAATCAATAGCGAAGCAAAGTTTAAAACATTTGCTATTTTCTACGGATTAGGGTTACTGCTTATTTTAAGCAGAATACCATGGAACTTATGGTTCTAAAAATACCAAAATAAGCCCTGTTACGGGGCTTTTTTTATCTCGGCATATTATTTGTACAAACTCCCCAAGTCTGAAAAAAAATAACTTATGAGGCATAAAAAAAAGATTTTACTCTCTATTCTTTCAGTAACTTTATTAAGTTGCTTTACCTATGTGATGAGCCAGAGTAAACCAATTGAAGGTAAACCTGCTCAGGATACTTTAAAAACGGATAAATCAAAAATCTTCACTACTCCCGAAACAGATTCTATTTTTAGTGTTAAGGGTTTAAAATTAAAACTTTATAAAAAGTCAGCTCATGCTTCTTACTATCATGATCGTTTTAATGGTAGAAAAACTGCAGATGGAAGCAGATTTAACAATAATAAATATACAGCTGCCCATAAAAAACTCCCTTTTGGCACAAGAGTAAAAGTAACAAATGAAGCCAATGGAAAATTTGTTATCGTCAAAATAACGGATAGGGGACCATTTGTAAAAACAAGAGAAATAGATTTGTCAAAAAGGGCTTTCATGGAGATTACCAAAAGCAAAGGAGCAGGTGCAATGACTGTGACGATAGAAACTATTATGAATTAAAAAATCCGAAAGTTCTAAACAAACTTTCGGATACTCAATATAATTCCGGTGTGGGTACCTTCATGGTAATTATTGAAAGATAAAGCGTCTTCTACATTTCGAAGTGTAAAACCCATACTTGTCGTGTACTCAGTATAATTTAAGAATATTTTATCCGAATAATCTTTTTCTGTCTGATGCAATGTCTCTGAAAGTAATGTTCTGATTTCATCTACTTCGGCTTGTGAAACATATCCCTCAGGTTTTGTTCCTTTTCTGTATTTGGTAATAAATTCTTCAGAAACCTTTGATGGCAGCCCCGATAATTTATAGACTAAACTTTGTTGTGCAGATATACAATGCGCTATATTCCAAATCAAATTATTACTAAATCCTTCAGGGATTTTGTTTAATTGCTCTAATGAATGACTGTCTAAAATCTTTAGAAGAATTTCTCTAATTGTTTTTTGTACATCGAAAACTGAACTCATAAAATTTATTTTTTTTATAAAATTAGGCAATTTTAAGTTTTAAATGAATTTTCTTTGTAGTGAAAAAATTATAAAAATCATGAATAAAATATACTACTTAGCTTCTTGCGACACCTGCAGAAAAATCATTAAGAGTTTACCAAAAGATAATAATCTGGTTTTTCACGATATTAAACAAAATCCAATAACTGAAGCAGAGTTAGAAGAAATGTACCAGCTTTCCGGAAGCTACGAAGCGTTATTTAGTAAAAAGGCACAGTTATACAAATCAATGGACCTGAAAAATAAATCGCTGACTGAAGCCGATTTCAAAAAATACATTTTAGAACATTATACATTTATCAGCCGTCCGGTTTTTATTATTGACAGTAAAATTTACATCGGCAACAGCCAGCAAAATATTTTGCAGGTCATGAAAGCTTTAGAATAATTTGAAATAATTACTCTAAACAATGTACTGATACTTTTTAGTATCTTTGCGCCTTTATACTCAATTATATGATACAATCGATGACAGGTTTCGGTAAAGCTTCTTTGCAATTACCAACTAAAAAAATTACTGTAGAAGTAAAATCTTTAAATAGTAAAGGTTTAGATTTGAACGTTAGGATGCCATCACTTTATCGCGAAATGGAATTAGGTTTGCGTACTTTAATTTCAACCAGACTGGAAAGAGGAAAAGTTGATTTTGCGATTTACGTTGAAAGTACTTCTGAGCAAACCTCTACGAAAGTAAATGTCCCTGTTGTTAAAAATTATATTGCCCAATTGAGAGAAGTATATCCTGATGCTGATGAGACTGAACTAATGAAAATGGCTGTTCGTATGCCGGACACCATGAAAACAGAGCGCGAGGAAATTGATGAAAACGATTGGGACCAAATTCAGGTTATAATTGAGGAAGCTTTAGTAAATATCTTAAGTTTTAGAAAAGACGAAGGGGAATCACTTGAAAAAGAATTTAATCTTCGAATTGGAAATATCCGTCAATATATGGATGATGCTTTGGCATTAGACCCGGAACGTGTTCAGGCTATAAAAGAGCGTTTGCAAACTGCTATTTCTGAATTGAAAGTTAATGTTGATGAAAATCGTTTTGAACAGGAATTGATTTATTATCTGGAAAAATTAGATATTACTGAAGAGAAAGTCCGCCTGACAAATCATTTGGATTACTTTTTAGAGACAATAGAAGGCACTGAAGCAAATGGTAGAAAATTAGGTTTTATCACTCAGGAAATGGGTAGGGAAATCAACACAATGGGTTCGAAATCTAATCATGCTCAGATGCAGAAACTGGTTGTGATGATGAAAGATGAACTGGAGAAGATTAAGGAACAGGTTTTGAATGTTTTGTAAAGGCATTAGCTTTAAGCTGTAGGCAGAAAAACGAAACGAATAAAAGCTTAAGGCGTACTGCCTAAAGCCTAAAGCATACAATAAATGAACAAAGGAAAATTAATTGTTTTTTCGGCACCTTCAGGATCGGGGAAAACAACTATAGTAAGGCATTTACTTGGGAAAGAAGATTTAAATTTAGAGTTTTCAATCTCAGCAGCTTCACGCGATCCGCGCGGAGAAGAAGTTAACGGAAAAGATTATTATTTTATTTCGTTGCCGGAATTCAAAAAACATATCAAAGCCGAAGATTTCCTGGAATGGGAAGAAGTGTATCGCGATAATTTTTATGGGACTTTAAAATCGGAAATCGAAAGAATCTGGGCTTTAGGAAAAAACGTAATTTTTGATATTGATGTAGCCGGTGGGTTACGTATCAAACATAAATTTCCGGAACAAACTTTAGCTGTTTTTGTAAAACCACCAAGTGTTGATGAATTAAAACGCAGACTTAAAGAGCGTTCAACAGAAAGTGAAGACAAAATAAATATGCGAATTGCAAAAGCTTCTGTAGAATTGGCTACTGCTCCTCAGTTTGATACCATTATTAAAAATTACGATTTGGATACTGCCAAAGAAGAAGCGTATCAATTGGTGAAGGATTTTGTGAACAAGTAAATTTATTCCACAAAGATTCACAAAGTTAAACGCAAAGGCACACAAAGCTTTGCGAATCTTCGTGAAAACTTTGCGAATCTCTGTGAAACTAACAATATGAAAATAGGTCTTTATTTCGGAACGTATAATCCCATTCATGTTGGTCATTTGATTATTGCTAATCACATGGCTGAATTTGCCGATTTAGATCAGGTTTGGATGGTGGTTACGCCTCACAATCCGCTAAAAAAGAAAGCGACACTGCTTGATGATCATCATCGTTTGCAAATGGTTTATCTGGCAACAGAGGATTTTCCAAAAATAAAACCTTCGGATATTGAATTTAAATTGCTTCAGCCGAATTACACAGTCAACACTCTGGCACATTTGCATGATAAATATCCAAACGATGAATTTTCATTGATTATGGGTGAGGATAATTTGAAAACACTTCACAAATGGAAAAACTATGAAGTGATTTTACAAAATCATGATATTTACGTTTATCCGCGTATTTCTGAAGAACCAGAAAATACCGAATTAAAATCACATCCAAAAGTTCATATTATTGATGCACCGGTTGTAGAAATTTCTTCTACTTTTATTCGGAACAACATCAAAAAAGGTAAAAACATTCAGCCTCTTTTACCATCAAAAGTATGGGAATATATTGATCATAATAATTTTTATAAGAAATAAAAAAGCCTGAATTTTTAATTCAGGCTTTTGAGCTTTAGAGTAAACTTATTATTTCACTTTTGTCCCTTCAAATTTTACTCTCGGGTCATTCATATTTACAAGTTCGTCTAATTCATAGATGTTTTGTACCCGTATCCAAAAAGGTTAATATGCATTGGTATGTTTAATGCCGGCATGATAGGTTTTCTGTTAGATAATATCTGCGTCTCCGGATTATTTTTCGGTATAGCTTTCAGAGGCAAAATCTATTGGATCACCATTAAAATTATTATAACAGTATATCAATATTTTTGTATTAGGATCTGGTATTAATTCTAAAAGGTTTTCTTGTGTAAAGTCTGTGAAATCTAAATGAATAGCTCCTTTCAAATGTTTTCTGTTAAACCTAAAATCAGAACGGCTATCTAAGATTACAACATTTTCTTCTTTGGATATTTTCATGAAAACATTGAGGCTAACCAAACGTTCGGCTCGTTGTTTTTCTAATTCTGTTACAAGATTTTAAAAATCTTGATGTCTACCAGTGCCTTAGGATAATGTTCTTTTTTTGCCATCTTAACGCTTGCGAACGAATAATGTTGGTTATAAAACGCCCAATTACTAAAATTATAATGGATACAATTTTCATGGTTTATATTTTAGTTTGTTATTTTCTATCCCTATTTTTGGATTATTATAATTGAATACTAACGTAAAGCAATATTTAATTCAGCAGCAATGGTGTCAAAAAATGTTTTCAGATTATTGTTCTTAGCGGCCAATAAATAAACATATTCTTCAGGAACGTGGAAACTATTCCATAACAATTGTAATTTATTCTGCTGAATAAATTTTCTCGCAATGCAATTTCGGGTTATGGCAATACCGGAATTTTTGGAGAGTATTTCCAGCATTTCAAATTCTGATGGAATAATATAGTTGGGGACCATTGAAGGTCTTTTTTTATTGAAAGCATGAAGCCAAAATAGTTTTATATATGGAATTCTCGCATCATGCGAATACCATTTTTGTTCATTGAGCCATTGTTCCGCTTCTGTAAAATTATCTGATTTCAATTTCTGGCGAAATTCGGTTATATCCATATTAATTGGAGCAACCATTACCAATTTAATTTTTCCAACCACTTCCTGAATGGTATCAAAAGTGTCGAATCTTTTGGAAACAATTGCAAAATCCAGTTTTTTAGAATCAACTAATTCAAAAAGCGTATCATCATTGGCAAAAGTGAAATCGATTAAATCAAATTTTGAAATTAAGCTGTTGCCAATGCAGCTGAAAAGATGTTTTGAAATACCTACAGAAATTAATCGGGTCGCATCTTCTGCTTTAGCCCTAAAGGTATTTTCTACATTTTCAAGACGATCGAGTGCATCTATAATCAAGTTATTCAGTAACTTAGCGTATTCGGTTGGTTCTACACCTTTTGATTTCCGATTAAACAATTTATTTCCAACATGAGCTTCCAGCATTGAAATTTGCTGGCTAACCGCAGGCTGACTCATAAATAACTCTTTTGCGGCGATTGAAAAATTACCATTTTTATATACCGCTTTAAATGTTCTGTACCACTCTAAATTGACCATGATATAAAATTATTTATAGCAAACATAGTTTATTTTATTTTTACAAATATCACTAAAGCTGTAAATTTGTTAAAAATTTAAAATTATGAAAAAAATAGCACTACTCGCAATAATTGCATTTACCGCTACAGGCATTTCTGCTGTGGCACAAAAATCAAATAAAAAAGGTATGAAAAAAGTATTATTTGTTGTCACCAGTAATGATAAACTGGGAAACACAGGAGAAAAAACAGGATTTTGGTCAGAAGAATTTGCTGCACCTTATTATGAATTATTAGATAAAGGAATCGAAATTACAATTGCCACTCCGCTTGGAGGACAGCCGCCGATTGATCCAAAAAGTGCTGATCCGGCTTCTGCAACAGAAGACACTAAAAGATTTGATGCTGATAAAACATTACAGGAAAAATTAAAACATACCCATAAACTTTCTACTATCAATCAGGCAGATTATGATGCGGTATTTTATCCCGGAGGACACGGTCCGTTATGGGATTTAGTTGAAGATAAAAATTCAATTGCATTAATTGAATCATTTTACACGCACAACAAACCGGTTGCTTTTGTTTGTCATGCTCCGGCAGTTTTGAAAAACGTAAAAGTAAAAGGGGAATATTTAGTAAAAGGTAAAAAAGTTACCGGTTTTACAAATGAAGAGGAAGCAGCTGTTGGTCTGACCAAAGTAGTTCCATTTTTATTAGAAGATGCTTTGACTCAAAATGGAGCAAAATTCTCAAAAATAGCAAACTGGCAGCCTTATGCTGTTGAAGACGGACTTTTAATTACAGGTCAAAATCCGGCATCCTCTAAATTAGTAGCTGGAAAATTATTAGAACAATTAAATAAATAAGATTCTAAGTTGCTAAGGTTTAAGTAGCTTAAAAAAAACTTAGAACCTTAGCAACTTAGTATCTCAGCAACTTTAAAAAAAAATCTATGTTAAACTTTGAATTATACAATCCGACGAATTTAATTTTCGGAAAAGGACAAATAGAAAAACTTTCCACTTTAGTTCCAAAAGATGCAAAAATACTGCTGGCATATGGAGGAGGGAGTATTTTTAAAAATGGAATTCACGAACAGGTTATCAATAATCTGAAAGGTTTTGATATTGTAGAATTTGGCGGAATTGAGCCAAACCCACATTTTGAAACTTTAATGAAAGCTGTTGAAATTATAAAAGCAGAAAAAATAGATTTCATTCTCGCTGTTGGGGGAGGATCTGTTATTGATGGAGTGAAATTTATTTCGGCGGCTGTTAATTTTGAAGGAGATCCGATTGATATTTTACAAAAGCGTCTGTTAATAAAAGAAAATGCAGTGCCTTTCGGAACCGTTTTAACTTTACCGGCAACAGGAAGCGAAATGAATTCCGGAGCGGTAGTGACAATTGAAGCTACTCAGGAAAAATTAGCTTTTGGAGGTAGCGCCTTGTTTCCGAAATTCTCTATTTGTGATCCGACAGTTATTGCTTCCTTGCCAAAAAGACAATTGCAGAATGGCGTTGTGGATGCTTACACACATGTAATGGAACAATATTTAACGTATCCGCACGAAGGTTTTTTACAAGACCGAATTGCTGAGGGAATTTTACAGACTTTAATTGAAGTTGGTCCAAGTGTAGTTGAAAATCCAACTGATTATGCTTTGGCTTCAAACTTTATGTGGAGTTGTACGATGGCGCTAAATGGTTTAATTCAAAAAGGAGTTCCTTCAGATTGGGCAACACATATGATTGGCCATGAATTAACTGCTTTATACGGAATTGATCATGCCAGAACTTTGGCTGTTATTGGACCAAGTTTATATAATGTGATGTTTGATACCAAAAAAGGAAAATTAGCGCAATATGGAAGACGTATTTTTGGTTTAACAGGTACTGATGATGAAGTGGCTAAAGAAGCGATTGATAAAACCACAGCATTTTTCCATACAATGGGAATGGATACTAAATTGTCACAATACACGAATGACTACGATAGAACTGCCGATTTTATAGTGAAACGTTTTGAAGAAAGAGGTTGGAAAGGTCTGGGAGAAAAACAATTGATTACTTTAGAAAAAGTAAAGTCGATTGTAGAAATGAGTTATTAAACCTGAAAATATAAATTAACAAAAAAGGCGTTCTTAAAATATTTAGGAACGCCTTTTTAAAATACTAAAACAAAACTAACTAACTCAATTTTTGCTAAATTCATTAAATTCTAAATTTATACTTATCTAATAACGTAAGAATTGTAATATTATTATGCAGCGATAAAAATATTTTTTATTTTTTTCAAAACCATTGTATTTAATGACTATTCTTAAAAATTCTTAAACTACATTTTGTGTTATTACTCCATTATTAAGTACTTTTGCTTTAAATTAATAAAATAATGCGTGAAAATTTAAAATTTGCTGTAATTGGAGGTGGAAGCTGGGCAACTGCTATTGCAAAAATGCTGTGTGTGAACCTTCCCGAAATTTCGTGGTACATGCGAAATGATGCTGCAATAGAACATATTCTAAAATATAAGCACAATCCAAATTATTTGAGTTCTGTTGAGTTCGATACAAACAAACTTAAACTGACGAATAATATTAACGAAGCAATTGAATATGCTGATTATGTGATTTTTGCTATTCCTTCGGCTTTTTTGAATGCTGAATTAGAAAACCTTACTGCTTCTTTAGAGAATAAAATAATTTTTTCGGCCATTAAAGGAATTGTTCCCGAGACAAGTTTAATTGTAGGTGAGCATTTTCATATTCAATACGATATTCCATACTACAATATTGGAGTTATTACAGGACCTTGCCACGCCGAAGAAGTGGCTTTAGAAAGACTTTCCTATTTGACAATCGCATGTGGAGATCCTGACAAAGCCCGTATAGTTGCGAAACATTTATCAAGTAATTACATAAAAGCTAAAATTTCAGACGATATTATCGGGACTGAATATGCAGCAATGCTGAAAAACATTTACGCCATAGCTGCCGGAATTGCGCATGGTTTGGGATATGGTGATAATTTTCAGTCGGTGATGATGAGCAACGGTATTCGGGAAATGCGAAAATTCATTAAGAAAGTGCATAAAATGAAACGAGACATCAATGATTCAGCTTATTTGGGTGATTTATTGGTAACAGGATATTCGGTATTTTCAAGAAACAGAATGTTTGGAAATATGATTGGCAAAGGGTATACTGTAAAAAGTGCCATGATGGAGATGAGTATGGTTGCAGAGGGATATTATGCGACTAAAAGTGCATACAAATTAAATCAGGGCTATGGTGCCAAAACTCCTATTATTGATGCTGTTTATGCAGTACTATATGAAGGGAAAAATGCAAAAACTGTTTTCAAAAAACTAACAGAATCATTAGATTAATATTAAATCTAGCGTTTTTAAAATTACATCCAACGGGTTACATCTAATCTCATAAAAAGAGCCGCTTCCTAATTTAAGAAGCGGCCCTTTTATTTTGTAAAACCGGATGAAGTAATTATTTAACCTCTCTAATTGCCGAAGCATCAATCCATCCTTCAGTTCCGTCAGTTAATTCGATTTTTTTCCAATTTTCTAAAGTTTCTTTCACATATACTTTCGCACCTTCGTGCAATAAGAAAATACTTGACCCCGCTTTTTGCGGTTCACTGCGCACTTCGGTCATTTCAGCAAATACAATTGCGGGAAGATCGTTGTCATAATGGCTTTTTTCAGTTATTCCGGCTGAGACACTTAATAGTAATGCGAACAAAAGAATAAACATTCCGATGAAATAAATTCTTTTTGAAAGCGTAAGCTGTGAAAAATAATAGCCAATAAAACTTAGTAGAAATATAAACGCTATACCGATTGAAATCCACGCCCATGTATTATAATTAAAAATACCGGTAAAGTTCTGGATTAGTTTTGCAAAACCTACTTTTGGGACATCTTTAATTTCGTCAATGGTGAGTTTTCTGGCAAACTTTAAATTGTTTAGAGTTTCTGCATCATTTGGTTTTAAGACCAGAGCTTTCTCATAATTATAAATCGAAGGAGCTACTTTATTAAGTTTGTAATAACAATTTCCTAAGTTAAAATACAATTCAGCCGAATGTTGTTTCTCCTCTTTAAGTATGTTTTCATATTCTTGAGCAGCTTGTTTGTATTCTCCTTTTTGATATAATGCATTTCCCTTTTCAAAGCCGCTTTGAGCAAAGAATACCTGAGAGATGAATAGAAAGAGGTATAATATGTTTTTCATTTGTTTATGTTTTTCATTTTGTCAAGTTGGGCGGAGTCGAAACTCAACTGTTAATCCCGACTCCGCTCGATTTGACAAATGATTATAATTTATTCAATTAGACAATCTGCTTTTCCAGTTCAGAAATAATCAAAACGGCTTTGTCATAATCCTGCTGAATAGATGCGCTTGATGCCGGAGCATAACGTGCAAACTCACAATTTTCGGTTAAGTTGATAAAACTTTGAACTGTTTCCGGATTTGAGTTTCTCGATAATAATAACTCACGGATATTGTCTTTGCTCATTTCCGAAGTTTCAATATGCAATTTGGCTTTCAGGAAATTGTGCATTGCTTTTTCCAGGGCAATATAAAATGGTTCTTTATGATTAAGCTGTTTTTTGGCTTCAGATAAATATTTCTTTGCCAGTTTATTATTCATTTTGATTCGGTTACCGGTTACATCACTGTCAATTGCTTCTTTTTTCTTTTTGGCAAGTACAATAATTGGTAAAATCACGAAAGGCAATAACAATAAGCCGTAATATAAATCAGAACCATAAAAATCATCTTTGGCGATAGGGATTAAAATTGTTTTTGATTTGATATATTTAAATTGTTCCGATTTCGAAATCACATTTTTCGATGTATTTGATGCAACAGACTCAGCCTGCATTGGCCCGTCTAAGACATCAATCATAATTTCCGGTGAGGTTATGGTTTTATAACTGCCCGAATTTAAATCGAAATAGGAGAACACCATAGGCTTTATAGCATACTTTCCTTTGTATTGAGGAATAATAGTATACTTATCCGAAATTTTTCCAGACATTCCTGCAAGCGATGTAGTCACTTTTTCATCATGAACAGGATCATACATTTCTAATGCATTTGGAACAACAGGTTTAGGTAAAGTAAATAATTTCATATTTCCTGTACCAGTTGCACTAACAATCAAATCAAGACTTTCTCCATTTTTTAAAGATGTTTTTGAAGGAGTTACCCTGAAATCAAATTTACCCACAGCACCTGTAAACCCGGGAGGCTTGCTTGTTTCCGGAAGTGCTCTTACGTTAATTGTTTTCGCACCGGCAGAAACGACTTTGTTTCCTTCTGTAATAATCATCTGGCCAAACATATCGCGGCGATTTGATGGCAGTTGAACACCAATGTCTAAAGAAAGCGGTTCAATAGTAAGTCTTCCCGATTTTTGAGGATATAAAATGGTCTTTTTTAATACCACAAAATAACATCTTTGTCCTTTATAACTGCCTTCTTCAACAACTAATTGTTTGATGTCTATGTTCTGATTCCAAAAGTCATTGTATTTTGGTTTTGATAATTCCTTAAAACCGGTTACACCAATATTATTGAAATATAATTTGTAAACTGCCGTAATAGGCTCGTTTACATATGGATTTGTTTTTGAAATCTCCGCTACCAGATTCAATGTTTCATTTCCTGTACCTTGTTGTTGTTGCGCATTAGGATCTCTTTCCTGAGCTACGGCATTGGTAACAGTTATTTTTATAGGAGTTGTTTTGTAGATCTGCCCGTTATATTCAATAGAAGCTTGTTTAATGGTAACAGTTCCTTTTTGATTTGGTAATAAAAAATAAGAATAAATTTTCTGAAAAGAACTTCTTCCATTTATCCAGGACTGACTTATTTGCTGGCTGGGACCAGCAACAATTCTAAAACCATCAAAGGATGGCTGCTCAAAATTATCCCCGTCAACATTCATAATAAAGTCGATACGAAGTCTTTCGTTAAGTCCAAGCGTATTCTTGCTTACTCTGGCTTCAAATTGAACCTGAGCCATAAGCCCCTGAAAAGTGAATAGTAATAGAATTAAATATTTTTTCATTTAATTTTTTAATTGTTTGTTTTAACAATTTAGTAATGATTATTATATTTCTTCTTTGTCAGGCTGAGCAGAGTCGAAGCCCTTTATGTTATAAGCCTTCGACCCCGCTCAGGGTGACAATATTGTTTTAAAGAAAAAGTATCTTACCAGTCTTTTTCTGTTTTTTTAGGATTTGCTTTTACCTTTTGTGCGTTTACTTTATCCTGTATTTTCTTTTCCTCGTTGTTTACGGCATCCAATAAATTCTGAACACGATCTTTTGAAATTCCTCCCGGCATTGGCTTTGGCTCACCCTTATTGTCTGATTTGTCATCTTTTTTAGGGTCGTTTTTACCATCTTTTTTATCCTTGTCCTTATCGCCCTTATCGTCTTTCTTTTGGTCGTCTTTTCCGTCCTTTTTATCCTTATTGTCGCCGTCTTTTTTCTGATCGTCTTTTTTGTCGTTCTTCTTATCCTTGTTTTTGTCTTTATTTTTGTCGTTTTTCGGAGGGTTTTCTTTTAATTTTTGTTTGGCGTAAGCATAATTATAACGTGTTTCGTCATCTGTTGGGTCATTACGCAAAGCTTGTTTATATGCTTCAACAGCTTGAGAATAATCTTTCTCTTTCATAAAAACGTTTCCTAAATTATGATAAGCTTTGTGTTTTTCAGGTCTGGTTTTTGCATCTTTAATAGCTTTACCATAAGCAAATTTAGCTTCAGAAACCTGATTTTGTCTGTAAATGGTATTCCCTAAATTATAAGAAGCTGTAGCTTTTTTTGGGAATTTTGATTGCGAAATTCTGTAATTTGCTTCAGCATCAACAAATTTATTCTGTTTATATTCCTCATTGGCATCAGGCAATGTTTTGTCTTTCTCCTGAGCAGAAACTGCCAAAGAAAAGGTTAGTAAAATATATAGAAGTAAATTTTTCATTCTGATTTGTTTATTTTTTTGTTCCGAATTTAAAGAACAATTATTTTTTTTCGTTAAATAAATTCAACTCGTTTATCCAGTTTGTTTTTTTCTCTAACAGAAAAATATCCAAAAACAATAATAAAAAGGCAAAACCCAAAAACCATTGAAATTGTGATTGAAAATCGGCCATTTGCGTTGCTTCAAACTCTGTTTTCTGAATATTGTTTAATGCATTTTTTATATATTCTAAAACTTCTTTAGTACTTCCGCCATAAACATAACCGCCTTTGGTAGCTTTTGCAATAGCTTTTAATCCTTCCTGATTTAGTTTTGTAATTACAGTTTGACCATTATTATCTTTTTGGTAACTCTCGACAACGCCATTTCTTTTTAATGGGATAGTGCTTCCTTTTTCTGTTCCGATACCAATTGTAATGATTTTTATTCCAAATTTATTGGCTTCTTCAGCTGCAGATTCAGCACCTTCAGAATGGTCTTCACCATCAGAAATCAGAATTAATAATTTGCTTGTCTTGCTTTTTTCATCAAAATATTTTGAAGATAAATAAATAGCTTCATCCAGTGAAGTTCCCTGAGATGAAACCATATCAGGACTCATACTCTGCAGGAACATTTTTGCTACACTATAATCTGTTGTAATTGGTAAAACCGGAAAAGCACTTCCTGCATATGCTACAATTCCTATTCTGTCACTTCCTAAATTATTGATGATTTGCGAAACCAATTGCTTACTTTTCTCTAAACGGCTTGGTGCTACATCTTCAGCAAGCATACTTTTTGAAACGTCAACAGCAAAAACAATATCAATTCCTTCGCGTTTAACGGTTTCCATTTTGGTTCCGATTTTTGGATTAACTAATCCTATAATCAAACAAGCCAATGCTAAAAGAAACACTATTAGTTTTAAAACCGGTTTAAAAACAGAACGCTCAGGGCTTAGTTTTTTTACCATTTCCAAATCACCAAATTCGCGTTGTTTTTTTCTTTTCCAATACATATTGAAAAGAAAGACACACACCATAATCGGGATGATAAATAATAGATATAAATATTTTTTTTCGTCTAATTCCATTTTTTAAATATCGTTTTCAGTCTCAGCTTTCAGTCTCCGTTTTCAGTAACCAATTGAAAACGGAGACTGAGACCTAAAACTTATATAAAGCTTCTGTAAACCGTGTTTCGTAATCCTATTTCTAACAACAGCAGAAATCCGGCGAGTAATACAAACATTCTATATTTTTCATCGTAATCATAAAATTTTAGTTCTTGTATTTCTGTAGTTTCTAATTTGTTGATCGAATTATATATTTGGGCTAATTTATCATTACTGGTAGCTCTGAAATAAGTCCCGTCAGTTTTTCTGGCAATACTTTTTAGTAATTGTTCGTCAATTTCTACTTTTTGCATTTTAAATAAAAATCCGCCATTTGGAGCGTACGCATAAGGAAATTCAGCCATTCCGTTTGTCCCGATTCCAATGGTATATACTTTTATTCCATATTGTTTTGCAATATCCGAGGCCGTTTCAGGTTCAATAAAACCGGCATTATTTACACCATCCGTCAGTAAAATAATTACCCTGCTTTTTGCTTTACTGTCTTTCAATCGATTTACTGCCGTTGCCAAACCCATTCCGATTCCGGTTCCGTCTTGTAAAACATTGTCATATTTTATGCCCTTTATTGCTTCAAGAATAATTGCCTTGTCACTTGTTACCGGTGTTTTAGTATACGCTTCTGAGGCATACACAACTAATCCGATTCTGTCATTCGGGCGCTCAGTGACAAAATCTGCAGCAACTCTTTTTAAAGCCTCCATACGGTTTGGCTTTAAGTCTTTTGCCAGCATACTTCCGGAAACGTCAATTGCCATTACAATATCAATTCCTTTGGTAGTTTTAGTCTGATTGCTGATATCAACAGTTCTTGGTCGTGCTAATGCAATAATTAGAGAACATAATGCAATGATTCTGAAAACATACAAACAAGGTTTTAACCTTGTTAGAAGTGATTCTGAATTTTTAAAACCTTGTATTGAACTTATTTTTAAAGTAGCTGATTGTTGGTTGCGTTTCCATAAAAACCAAACGATTGCAATTGGAATTAATAAAAACAGCCAAAAAAATTCCGGATTCAAAAAAGTTATCTTCTCCATTAGTTACTTGCTTTTTTAAGTTCAACAGAATTTAAAATTCTATCCGAAATATCATTAGCATATGTGTCGCCTTCTTCGTGAAATATAGCAATTTGCTGCAAACCACCATCTTGTTTAAACATCAGAACTTCATAATAAAGTTTAGTACTGGATTTTAGGTTTTCATTAATATAGGTAAAAGTTCCGTAGCCTTTTATGCCTGTAATTCCTTCTTTAGTCTCGAAATCTTCTTGTTTTACAATCATGTTTTTTGCACCCTGAGCTTCGATTATTTTCAAATTGCCTTCCAATGCTTTTGATAAGTCAATTTCAGTTGGATTTTTAAATTTTGAAGTCGAAACAGTTACGTAAAAATTATCAAATAAGCTTCCGTATCCAAAAAGCTGCATTTCTTTTATAAGGGCCATTGCTTCTTTTGGTAAAACTTTTTGGGTGTCTAATCGTTTTAAAACTTTAGGGGTTTCAATTAAAACACCGGGATTCCCATACTCGCTTTTTACCCATTCTCCTTCCAGTAATTCTTTTGTTGGATGTCCAAAAACATTGTCTTTTACATAATTGAAACCTTTAGTAACTACAAAAAATGTAGTAGTTGCAGTAAGTAAAAACACTACTGTACCAACAGCAATTGCAATGCGCTTGTTCCTTTTTTTCTTTAATTGAAGCTTAATCTGTTTTTGTTTTTGCGCTTCATTCAATAATTGATCTTCCTCTTCAGCAGGAACTTCTGTTGGAATTGCGTTATCAAGTGTTAAGATTGCTTTCTGGATTTTATTTCTGTCTTCGGTAATTTCAAATTCTAATGGCTTGGATTTTGCGAATTTTACCAAATCCGCCTGTCTTAAAACACGTTCCAGATTTTCAACAGTTTCAGGAGTTAAACTCATTTTCTTTTTTGCGGAAGCTGATTTTATTCCCTGAATCAATTCAGATGTAGTGCTTTCCATAGCCGGAATCTGAATGGCTTCTTCGATGTAATTACGTGCAATATCTGTTAATTCACTATAATATTCTTTTATTTCCCCTTTTTGCCAAAGTTCTTTTTTTTCCAGATTATTCAATAAACTTGTAGCTTTTTCGATGGGCGTTTTATAAACTTCCTCTTCGATTTTTTTCTGCTGGCGTTTTTTGATATACCAATAAACAAAAACACCGATTCCGATAATAATGATAAAAATTAAAAGATAAATCCACCAGTTGCCAATTCCACTGTCAACAGAAGAAATGTCTTTGATATCATACATTTTTTGTTGTAACGTATCTACTTTAATATTTGTAATCTCTACACGTAAAGAGTCTGATAAAAAAGGTTTTTTGTCAATTAAAATTTTAATACATGGAATGGTATATTTTCCGGAATCAAATTGGGTTAAGCCATATTTTTTGATCAGTTCGTAAGTGTCATTTTTCTTAACCGTATCAATTGGATAGGATTCGATTACTTCTAAAGGGCCAATGTTTTTCAGTTTAGGAAATACAACTTTCGATTTTGAACTCACCACAGTTTTAAGCGTTAGCTTAAACTCAGCCCCAATTTTATTTTTTGTGGTATCAATGCTTGTCTCCACTTGTTTTTGTTGTGCAAAAACAGCTGTAGAAAGTAAAAATAAAAATATGTATAATTTTAATTTCATTTGATTTTTGATTTCAGATTTTAGTCTAAAATGAATGCTTAAAAAAGGAACACGGATGACACAGATTTAAGCGGATTTTTTATTTGGATTACTCGACAGAAGTTATATTTATCAATTTTAAAAAAATCTAAAATCTAAAATCTAAAATCTGCAATCTAAAATTAATTTTATCTCGATTTGAAATAGCCTAATAATTTGGTTACGTAATTCTCGTCAACTCTTGTATTTACAACCCCGGCGCCGGATTTACTGAAAATTTCCTTGAAATAATTGACTCTCTCCTGATAATGTTTCTCGTAATTCATGCGTACCGATTTGGAACCTGTATTTACCAATTGAATTTTTCCGGTTTCGGCATCAAGCATTGTTACCATTCCTAAATTTGGGATTTTTTCTTCACGGATATCGTATACACGAACACCTGTAATGTCGTGTTTTTTAGAAGCAATCTTTAAAGTCTGTTCGTAATTCTCAGACATGAAATCAGAAATCACAAACACAATAGCTTTCTTTTTTTGAGTTCCTGAAAGAAACTTCAGGGCTTGGGCGATATCTGTTTTTTGACTTTTCGGCTCAAATTCGATTAATTCACGAATGACTCTCAAAACATGTGAACGGCCCTTTTTAGGCGGAATGTACAATTCAACATTATCAGAGAATAAGATTAATCCAATCTTGTCGTTATTCTGTGTAGCCGAAAAAGCCATCGTTGCCGCAATTTCGGTTACGATATCTTTTTTAAACTGGCTTTTTGAACCAAAACCTTCAGAACCGGAAATATCAACCATTAACATCATGGTCAGTTCGCGTTCTTCTTCAAAAACTTTTACATGGGCTTCATTATAGCGTGCGGTAACGTTCCAGTCAATGTTACGAATATCATCGCCATATTGGTACTGACGTACTTCGCTAAAAGTCATTCCACGCCCTTTAAATGAAGAATGGTATTCTCCTGAAAAGATATGATTACTCAGTCTTTTGGTTTTGATTTCTATTTTCCGTACTTTTTTTAAAAGCTCTTTTGTATCCATTTTATTTGTTTAAAGTTTAAAAGTTTCAGGTTTCAAGTTCGCTTACGACAACTTGAAACCTGAAACATTAAACAAATTTTTAAGGTACTTCAATCTCGTTTACGATTTTGTTGATAATGTCTACAGAAGTAATATTTTCGGCTTCAGCCTCATAGGTTATCCCAACTCTGTGACGTAAAACATCATGTACAACAGCACGAACATCTTCCGGGATTACATATCCGCGACGTTTGATAAAAGCGTAGCATTTTGCTGCATTAGCTAAATTGATACTTCCACGTGGTGATGCTCCAAAACTAATAAGTGGTTTTAGGTCGGCTAGTTTGTATTTTTCCGGATAACGGGTTGCAAATATGATATCTAAAATATATTTTTCGATTTTTTCGTCCATGTAAACTTCACGAACAGCTTCCTGTGCACGCAAAATTTGCTCAACTGAAACTACCGGATTTACTTTTTCGTAACTTCCTTTTAAGTTCTGACGAATTACAAAACGTTCTTCATCTATTTTTGGGTAGTCAATTACCGTTTTCAACATAAAACGATCGACTTGTGCTTCAGGAAGCTGATAGGTTCCTTCCTGCTCAACAGGGTTTTGAGTTGCAAGGACTAAAAACGGACGATCTAGTTTGAAAGTAGTGTCGCCAATTGTAACCTGCTTTTCCTGCATCGCCTCCAAAAGTGCTGATTGTACCTTTGCCGGAGCACGGTTAATCTCATCGGCAAGGACGAAATTTGCAAAAATTGGTCCTTTTTTAATCGAAAATTCGTTTGCTTTGATGTTGTAAATCATTGTACCAACAACATCGGCAGGTAATAAGTCAGGAGTAAACTGAATACGGCTGAAAGAACCTTGTACAGCCTGTGACAAAGTGTTTATCGCTAAAGTTTTGGCCAGTCCGGGAACACCTTCAAGTAAAATATGCCCTTGCCCTAAAAGTCCGATTAATAAACGTTCGACCATATGTTTCTGGCCCACAATAACTTTGTTCATTTCCATTGTAAGAAGGTCTATAAAAGCACTTTCTCTCTCAATTTTTTCATTTATCGCTCTAATGTCTAAAGTCGTTGTATTTTCTTCCATATAAATATTTTTAAAACCTTGATTTTTATGCCTAACTTTTGAGAGTGCAAATTGAATATTTTTTGAGAAGTAAGATGTTAAAGAATGGTTAAAACTTCGACCAACGACTTAATTTTAAGGACGAATTGTGATTCTATTTTTATATTTTTAAGAACTTTGATGATTATGCTTTATCAGCACATAAATATCATTGAAAATAACATAATAAAAACATGAGCAAAACACTATTGTCACCTATAATTTCAGGTACTATGAATTGGGGTGTTTGGGATAAAAATCTTACAAACAAAGAGATGGAAAGTACGATACAGCTTTGTGTCGAAAATAAAATTACTACTTTTGATCATGCCGATATTTACGGATCATATACTACCGAAGCAGATTTTGGAAAAGCATTTAAAGCGAGTAAAATTTCGAGAGAAAAAGTGCAATTAATTACCAAATGCGGTATTCAGATGATTGCTGAAAATCGTAAAAATAAAATCAAACATTATGATTATTCGAAAGAATATATTATTTGGTCAGTTGAGGAATCCCTTAAAAAGCTAAAAACAGATTATGTAGATGTTTTTTTGCTGCACAGACCAAGTCCTTTGATGCAGGCTGATGAAATTGCAGAAGCAGTTGAAAAGTTGAAATCGGAAGGAAAAATTATTGATTTTGGCCTTTCGAATTTTACAAGTTCTCAAACTGAATTGATCCGTCAGAAAACCGAGGTAAGTTTTAATCAGGTACAATTTTCGGCAACCCATTTTGAAGCTATGACTGACGGAAGTTTTGATTACATGCAAATGCACAAAATCAGACCATTGTCATGGAATCCGCTTGGGACTGTTTTTAGAGAGGATACCAAGAAAACACGACGTTTAAAAAAATTACTTTCTACTCTGGTTGAAAAATATCATTTAGGATCTGATACCCTTTTACTTGCCTGGATTTTAAAACATCCGGCAGGGGTTATTCCGATTGCCGGAACTGTAAACGTGGCCAGGATTCAGTCATTGATTAAAGCGGTAGAATTGGATTTGGATAAAGAAGACTGGTTTGCTATCTGGACTGAAAGCATGGGTAATGATGTGCCTTAGAATAGTAGTGGTCAGTATTCAGTTTTAAGTGTTCAGCTAAAAAATAAACATATAGAAACATAGATTTATTGTTTTGAGAAGGTAAAAATAAATGACAAATCATTTTCACATAGCTATGTGTCTTCATGCAAGTGAAACGCCTTTTTAAGTTTTTAAAACTATGTTTCTATGTGTTAAAACAAAAAACAAACTAAAATATCAGAATGAAAAAAACAGTTTTAATTACTGGAGCTACTAGCGGAATTGGAAAAGCAACGGCTCAGATATTTGCCAGAAATCATTATAAAATTATTATTTGCGGAAGACGTAAAGAACGGTTAATTGAACTCGAAAAAGAACTCTCGGAATATACAGAAGTACATTCTTTAGTCTTTGATGTCCGTGATAAAAACGGCGTTCTTGAAAGTATAAATTCATTACCGGAATATTTTTCTCAAATTGACGTTTTAATAAATAATGCAGGAAATGCTCATGGATTAGACCCAATTCAAAACGGAGATTTGGATGATTGGGATGCAATGATAGACATTAATGTAAAAGGACTTTTGTATGTTTCGAAAGCGATTATTCCTCAAATGACTGAAAGGAAATCAGGGCATATAATTAACATTGGATCAACAGCTGCAAAAGAAGTTTACCCGAACGGTAATGTATATTGTGGGTCAAAACACGCTGTAGATGCAATTACTCAGGGAATGCGAATCGATTTGAATCCATACGGAATAAAAGTGGGAGGTATTCATCCCGGATTGGTTGCTACAGAGTTTAGCGAAGTACGTTTTAAAGGTGATGTTGAGAGGGCTTCAAATGTTTATAAAGGTTTCGACCCATTACAGGCTGGAGATATTGCAGATATAATTCATTTTGTGGTGTCAAGACCGTATCATGTAAATATTGCAGACTTAGTTGTCATGTGTACTGCGCAGGCATCATCAACGATTGTTAAGAAAAATATTTAAATAAAAATTCTTAGATCTTTAAATCTTATTAAGATCTAAGAAATCTAAAAATCCAATAATCTAAGAAGTCTAAAATAAATGATCAATAAACGCCTTTTAATAAAAAACCTGCTTGCACATAATGATGAGAGTAGTTTTTATGATAAAAAAAGGCAGTTAAATTTGCATTCTCGCGAAGGAAAAGGAAAGTTCTTAAAACATATTTGTGCTTTATCCAATTCAAATCCAACCAATAATTCTTATATCGTTGTTGGGGTTGAAGATCAGGACAATGAAATTGTGGGAGATGATTTTTTTGATGATAGCCGAATTCAGAATCTGGTAAATGCCTTTCTTGAAAATCCTCCTAAGATTCAATATGAAAATGTACCTTTTCCAAATCTTCCAAAAGACAAGGTGATTGGATTGGTAACCATTAAACCCAAAAGTAAAATATCCTATTTCAAAAAAGGAATCCATACCATTCTGGCTAATAGTGTTTTTATAAGACGTGGCAGTAATTCGGTTCCGGTCGAAGGTGAAATCGAAAAAAATTACCAGAATACTGAAACGGTTATCGGCATCGAGAATAGTTCCCGAAACAGTATTCAATACACACTTGACGGGGTATTCGATTTTATGAATTTCAGACATAAAGATATGTCGCCTAAATATCGTGTTTTTAAAGAATTGTTTGTAATCTGCTGGGCTGGTGTACCTAAAAAATCGAGAGATAAAACCTTTCTTTCCCGTGTTGATATTGAATTAATCAATGAGCAGATCAAACTTTTTTATTCGGCTCAGGATGTGGTTACGATTGTATTTGATGATGATAGTTTTACTATAACAGAGTATGTTCCGCTAGGATTAAATGATAAAACCAGTTATTATCCTTTAGAAAAACAAACATTGCATTTTTTTGATAATGGCTATTATAAAATTGATCGTGAAATGCTTTTTCAGCCTCCGGAATTCAATAAACGAATGTTGTTTCATATTTACAATTCGAATATAGCATTGCTTCAAAAATTGCAAAAAGGATTTCCTTTGTCAAACCGTGAATCTAAAGATTTAGAAAACCTTCCTTCAACTTTTATGATTTGTTATTTAAATGGTTTTGATGATGCCAAGCAAAAACTGATTGATGCCAAATTGCTTTTAAAACCATTTGGGCAAGTATATTTATCGTTTAAAGAAGCATTACGAATTTTGAGAAAAATGAAATATGATTTTCAGGAAGGTTCAAAGTAACAAAGGTTCTAAGGTTTTTCTGTAGAGGTACACTGCAGTGTGTATAACTTTGGCTGAATTATTTCTATTTAAATTTCAAATATTTATTGATCTTCTCATACGGAAATAAAAGTTCTTTTGGTCCGTCGGCATACGAAGCAGCTTCGTATGAATTGTAATATAAGAGAAGACCTTCATCTGTATAAAAAATATTTTGGGGCAATTGAAAGGTGTCTTTTTCGAACATCAAACCAGTTACGTTTATATTTGCTTTGGCTGGAATTTTATATTTGTTTCGGAATTCTTTTTCGGCGAAAGCCTTAAATTCTTTTTCGTTTTTAAAAAGCTGATCACTAAAAATGATTTTTCCTGTTTTAGGATTGAATAGTAAGGAACGGAATCCCTGATAGCCGTGTGCACCGCCTGTAAAAGTATAATGGTCGAGTTTAATGTTTAAAATTTGACCTGATTGGTATTCGACATTTCCTTTGATTTTTGCTTCCCAACCAAATGTTTCGCCTGGAAATTTTTTATGCATTTCTTCGTATGAAGTAATAAAAGAAGCAGCAAGACTGTTGTAATCTTTTGCTTCAGACGGTCTTTCTCCAAAATAAACAATTTCCTTTAAAACGCTTAATATTTTTTTATTGATGCTGTCTGCTACTACAGGAATATTTTTTGCTACAGGAATATCGATTGTAATTTGAGGACAATCTGTTTTGCAGGGTAAGGCAGATTTTTTCTTAAATGTTTCATTCTTAAATGAAAGCTCTTTGTTACAGCTAATGAATATCAAAAACAAAAAGACTAAAAAAATATGCTGTTTCATATCTAAAAGTGTTAATTATATACAAAGGTAAGAAGTTGCATCAGGATTAGAATAAATTAAACGGTAAATTTGTACAATATTCAAGTATTTAAAAACTGTAACTATATGAAATTCAATACTAAAGTAATACACGGTGGTCAACATCATGATCCAACTACGGGAGCAGTAATGCCTCCGGTTTATCAAACTTCAACTTATATTCAGACAAGTCCAGGGCAGCCTTTGGGTGATTATGAGTACAGCAGAGCATCAAATCCTACCCGTACAGCATTAGAAAATGCTTTGGCAAGTATCGAAAATGGAACACGTGGTTTGGCATTTTCATCGGGTCTCGCTGCGACAGACTGTATTTTGAGAGCATTTAAAGCTGGAGACGAGGTAATTGCCATGGATGATTTATATGGCGGAACTTACAGAATGTTTACAAGAATTTATAAAGATTCCGGAATTAAATTCCATTTTGTTGATATGACAGATATCACAAAATTAAAGTCTTTGATTAACGAAAATACAAAATTGGTTTGGATTGAAACTCCTACGAATCCGTTAATGAAACTGGCAGATATTGAAGAAGTTGCCAAAATTACCAAAGAACATAAAATTTGGCTGGCAGTTGATAATACTTTTGCAACTCCCTATTTGCAAAAACCACTTGATTTAGGTGCTGATATCGTGATGCATTCGGCTACAAAATATTTAGGAGGACACTCTGATGTTATTGCCGGCGCATTAATTGTAAATGATGAAGCCTTAGGAGAGCAATTGCATTTTCAACAATTTGCAACCGGAGCCACACTTGGTCCTATGGATAGTTTTTTGGTTTTAAGAGGAATAAAAACACTTTCTCTCAGAGTTCAAAGACATTGTGAAAATGGAGAAAAAGTAGTTGAATATTTAACCAAACATCCAAAGATAAAAACGGTTTATTATCCGGGATTAAAAAACCATCCGTTTCATGATATTGCCAAAAAACAAATGAAGGCTTTTGGCGGAATGGTTTCTTTTACTTTTGTTTCAGGAAAAAAAGAGGATTCAATTGCATTTTTAGAAAAGCTGAAAGTATTTACTCTTGCAGAATCTTTAGGAGGAGTGGAATCTTTAGCAAATCACCCTGCTTTGATGACCCATGCTTCAATTCCGGCTGATAAAAGGGCGGAAGTAGGTATTACGGATGATTTGGTTAGACTAAGTGTTGGTATCGAAGATGCAGAAGATTTAATAGCTGATTTAGAACAGGCATTAGCATAAAAAAGCAAAACCCCAATTTGTAAGAATTGGGGTTTTTGCTTTATTGATATTTTAATATTTTAGAATTCTAAATAGTGTGAGTATCCTAAATTAAACCAAACTTGTGAATCATTTGACTTGTTTTCTTTGTAAAGATCTCTATTAGTATTTAAACCGTCAATCCAATCTGAGTTGAAAGCCTGATAGCGTACTTCAAAGATTAAATCATTCATTTCATTTAATTTATAATGAACTCCAACCCCAAGAAGAGCTGAAATTGTAACGCCGCTTTCTGTTGAAAAACCATATTGATGTCCATCTGAAGGGATAAGATATTTATCTGGAGTTGTGCTTACTAATCCTAAAGGACCGAGTGAAGAATTGGCTTCGGTGTTATAATAACTTGCCATAACTCCAAGGGTAAAATATGGGTATAAACTGCCGACGTGGTTTTCGAAATCGTGGATAGGTATAAATGGTGAAAATTCTAATTGAGAACCTATATTAAGTAAGGTAGTTTTGCCACTCATGGCCTTGAGCTTTTCCTTAGTGACGGATGGTTTTCCTTCTATCCATTTTCCAAAATGCTGAAAATTAAGTTTGTTAAAGGAAATTTCAGAACGAATTTTAAAATGTTCATTAAAATAACCTCCATAAGAACCGGAAGAAAAGTTTAAATAATGAATTACTCCGATTCCAAATCCGGCATTCCCTACGTTTGTTGAAAAATCATGTCTTTGACCATAGTCTGACTGAAAAGTAACAGGACCAAATATTACACCTATCTCATGAGCTAGCTGTGCATTTGTTGTTGTGGTAATACCTAATATGGCGAAAAATGTAAGGGCTATCTGCTTGAACATGAGTTTTTGTGCTTTCAAATATGGAACAAATATATAAAAAACATAGACTATTTAAAATAATTAATTCTCTAATTAAAAAATAAGTACCAATATACTTAAAATGATAAATATAATTAAGGTTTTTTGTTGGAAAGAAATAGTTGTGAAAGCAGATTTTAATTTTGTTTGGAAAATATATAATTCGAATAAAAATGTTATAAAAATCGTCATTAAATTATGATTTTGATATACCTTTGTTTTGAATAACGAAAACGTTTTCTTGGATGTATTTCCTTGTTTGATAGGAACAAATATTGGTTTGTTTTAAATAATTATTTCAAAAAATGATGGAACAAAAAATAAATGAATTTATGGCTCTTGTGGAGTCAAAAAACCCAAACGAACCTGAGTTTCTTCAGGCTGTTAGAGAATTTGCAGAAACAGTAATTCCATTTATTGCAGAACGAAAAAAATACGATGGAAAAAACTTACTTCTTAGGATTGCTGAACCGGAACGCTCTATAATATTTAGAGTTCCATGGGTTGATGATAAGGGAGAAATTATTGTAAACAGAGGTTTTAGGATTCAGATGAACTCCGCAATTGGACCTTATAAAGGAGGGATTAGATTTCATCATACCGTAAATTTATCAGTTTTAAAATTTTTGGCTTTTGAACAGGTTTTTAAAAATAGCCTGACAACACTTCCGATGGGTGGTGGAAAAGGAGGTTCTGATTTTGATCCCGAAGGTAAATCAGATGGTGAGGTAATGCGTTTTTGTCAATCATTTATGACCGAATTGTGTCGTCATATCGGACCAGATTTAGATGTTCCTGCAGGAGATATTGGTGTAGGTGCAAGGGAAATTGGTTATTTATTTGGTCAGTATAAAAGAATAAGAAATGAATTTACCGGTGTTTTGACCGGAAAAGGAATTGCTTACGGAGGCTCGTTAATAAGACCTGAAGCCACTGGATATGGAGTGGTTTATTTTACGGATCAAATGTTACGCACTATTGGACAGGAAATTAAAGGAAAAATAGTGTCAATTTCCGGATTTGGAAATGTTGCATGGGGTGTTGCTTTAAAAATAAATGAATTAGGAGGGAAGGTAGTTACAATTTCCGGACCTGATGGTTATATTTATGATGAAGAAGGAATCTCAGGAGATAAAATTGAGCATATGCTTGAAATGAGAGCAAGTGGTGATAACAGAGCTGAGGCCTATCTTAAGAAATATCCAAAAGCAGTTTTTCATAAAGGTAAAAGTCCGTGGGAAGTAAAAGTTGATATTGCTATTCCGTGTGCTACTCAAAATGAATTAAATGGGGATGATGCTAAAAAGCTTATCGATAATGGCGTCTTATGTGTGACTGAGGCTGCAAATATGCCATCTACATTAGATGCAATTAAACTATTTTTAGATAATAAAGTATTATTTGCACCCGGGAAGGCTGCAAATGCAGGTGGTGTTGCTGCATCAGGTCTGGAAATGACACAAAATTCAATTCGTTTAAATTGGACAAGTGAGGAAGTAGATTTAAGATTAAAAGATATAATGGTTGGGATTCATAATCAATGTAAAAAATACGGTATGGGAAAAGATGGTTATGTTAATTATGTAAAAGGAGCGAATATTGCAGGGTTTGTTAAAGTAGCTGATGCTATGCTTGCTCAGGGAGTAGTGTAAATTTTACTATAAATTTAAAAATGCCTTCATTCATTCTTTTTTGGAATAGAATCGAAGGCATTTTTATTTGTTTTTTATTCAGGAGTTTAGATGATAGTTTCTTTAAATGCTTAGTTTAAATTTTAGATTTTGAAAAGAACTTTAATTTTTTGCAGAACAAAATTCAAATACTTTCGTTTGTATTATATTTGTGAATCTGAATCTTCTAAATAATGAAAAAAAGTTTTTTATACATTTTATTTTTAATAATTTTTCAAAACAGTTTTTCGCAAAATAAATTGTCCTGGCAGGGCTATTTTTCATATAACGAAATCAAAGATGTCTCTGAAGCTTCAAATACTGTATTTGCTGCATCTGAAAATGCCCTGTTTTCTAAAAATTCGACTACAAACATTATCAAAACTACAACAACTGTTGATGGGCTATCAGGACAAACAATATCCACAATATATTATAGTGAAGCCTCTAAAAAAACTTTGGTAGGATATGAAAATGGTTTAATGATTGTGATAAATGAAAAGGATGGCAGTATGTTGAAAGTTGTAGATATTATCAATAAGCAATTGCCGTCTAATCTAAAAAAAATAAATCATTTTATGGAATATAATGGATTGATTTATGTTTCCTGTGATTTCGGAATTGTTCAGTTTAATTTAACCACTTCACAATTTGGAGATACTTATTTTATTGGTGATGCCGGAGCCGAAATTAGTGTAAAACAAACTACTTTCTTTAGCGGTTTTATTTATGCCGCCACTTCAAACGGAATAAGAAAAGCAGTCATTACCAATGTAAATTTGGTTGATTATAATCAATGGTCTGTCGTAAATACAGGTGATTGGTCAAGTATAGAAACTTTAGATTCAGAACTTATTGCGATTAATTCGGCTGGATATATTCATCGTTATAATTCAAGTGTTTTTGTTGGGTTTTTTCAACTTCCTCAATCTTCTATAGATATGCGGGCCAAGAATCATAATTTATTTATTACAACACCAAGTGCAGTTTTTGTTTATAATAACAAAATGGTTTTGAGTCGTCAAATTAGTAATACTCAGGTTTTAGATAATAGCTTAAGCTTTACTTGTACCACGGCTATTGATGATGTAATCTATATAGGTACCAAAGGAAATGGTTTGTTTAGTTCTTCTCTGTTAAATACTGGTGTTTTTGAGAATAATACACCAAGTGGACCTTTAAGAAATAATATTTTTTCAATAGATGCGGCTTCAAATCAAACCTGGGTAGTTTATGGGGATTATAATTCATCTTACAATCCGTATCCTTTAGATAGTTATGGAATTAGTAAATATAGCTCATCGGGATGGCTTAATATTCCGTACTCAGAAGTTTTCGATGCTAAATCAATAACTCGAATTATAGTAAATCCAAACAATGAAAATCAGGTTTATGCCAGTTCTTTTTTTTCCGGATTGTTGAAAATTGAAAATGATATTCCGTCTATTTTGTATAACGAGAAAAATAGTGGCTTGGAAACGTTAACATTTCTCGGACCTAATTATATTGATGTTCGTATAAACGGAACTGCGTTTGATAAAACAGGAAATCTTTGGATAACCAATACAATGGTTAAAAACGGATTGAAAGTTTTAAAAACTAATGGAGAATGGCAAAGTTATTCTATGGTTAATATTCTTGAAGATGCTGAAAATACCAGTTATGCGGATATCGTTATTGATAAAAATAATACAAAATGGATAGCAAATAATAGGAATGGAGTTATTGGTTTTAATGAAGCATCAAATACATATAAAAAAATAACCATGGGAACTGATACAGGGAATTTACCAATTTATGATGTGAGAGCCCTGGCAATAGATACTAAAAGCCAGCTCTGGATAGGGACAACAAAAGGTCTTCGTGTTTTATCAAATACCGGAAGTTTTCAATCGGATACGCAGCTAAAAACGAATCCGATTATTATAATCGAAGATAATTTAGCACAGGAATTATTATATGAGCAATTTATTACTTCAATTGTAGTTGATGGAGCTAATAATAAATGGATTGGAACTGTTGATTCTGGAGTTTTTATGGTTTCATCAAATGGACAGGAAACAAAATATCATTTTACTATAAACAATTCGCCACTTCCAAGTAATATTATAAATGATATTAAAATTAATGCTACTACGGGGGAGGTTTTTATTGCAACCAATAAAGGAATGATTTCTTTTAAAGGAACTGCTACAGAAGCAAATGAAAATCTGAACAATGTATATGTTTATCCAAATCCGGTACGCCCTGCTTATTCGGGAACTGTAAAAATTGCCGGATTGATTGATAAAGCTAATGTAAAAATTGCTGATATAGAAGGGAATTTAGTTTATGAAACGACATCAGAAGGTGGGACAATAGAATGGGATACTACCGCTTTCGGTAAATATAAGGTAGCTTCAGGCGTATATATGATTTTCATTTCAGCACAAGATGGAAGTGAGACGAAAGTTAAAAAAGTAATGATAATTCGTTAGTTTTTGGCTATTCATATTCAAATTACATTCGGTAAGAAGTTTAACAATCTAACAATATAATTTTGCTGATCAAAACTAAAGCAATTGTAATTTCATCATTAAAATTTCAGGAAAAAAGCCTGATCGTTAAATGTTTTACACTTTCAAATGGTCTGAAATCCTACTTTGTACGTGATGCTTTTTCTAATCGGAAAGCCAGTCAAAAAATTGCTTACTTTCAGCCCTTGTCAATTCTAGAAATCGAAGCGGTTCATAAAAATAAAGGAACCCTGGAAAATTTCAAAGAAATAAAAACAGCAGTTCCTTTCCAAAGCATACATACTGATCTTGTGAAAAGTACGATGGTCATGTTTCTGTCCGAAATGCTCCATTATTCCATTCAGGAAGAAGAGAAAAACGAATCTCTTTTTGTTTTTCTCGAAACTGCCCTGACTTGGTTGGATAATCATGATGAGATTTCTAATTTTCACTTAATACTACTTTTAGAAACTACCAAATATTTAGGATTTTATCCGGATGTTTCAGAAATCAATTTACCATTTTTTGAAATGAATGATGGTGTTTTTACACTTTTCCATGGTTTGGGTTCGTTGACTGAACATGAAACCAATTTATTAAAAAAACTGATTGATTTAAAATTTGATAATGTTCAAAAAGTTTTTCATGTTATTGAAAGACAAATATTGCTAAAGATCTTAATTGACTATTATAGTTTTCATTTGGATGGTTTTAAAAAGCCAAAATCACTGGAAGTTTTGAGGGAAATATTTTCTTAAAATAGAAGCCTATTTTTATATATTTGCGGAGTGATTTTTTATTAAGGACCTAATAAATTTAATTCTTTGATTTGACTTCACAAATGTAACCCAAATACTTACAATTTATTAATTAAAAAAAAGATTACTATGAAGAGAATTACTTTTTCGATTATTTTACTCTTATTAGTCAGTGCTTCTGCTATTTCTCAAAGGAAATATGACGAAATCGTTACTACTGAGAACAGTGTGCAGGATTTAGTACAAAACGAAATTACAGGAGTCATTGTTTTTAAAGAAGGCGGAACTATAAAAGGTTTAGATCCTGAAACAAAAAAAATTGTCTGGACTTTAACTAAAGAAGATTTTGGAACAATTACTTCTAAAGACATATTAACAGATCCTGATTTTGGAAACATGTTCAAAGAGAAAAGAGATTTAACAACCGTTTCGGGAAGTCCTTATGTTGAAGCTTATATCAATTCAAAATATTTAATTATCAATACTGATACAGGTAAAGTAGTTTACAATTCTTCTAAAGAATCTTTCTTTGTATTTCAATCAGATTTTATTCCTGAAACAAATGAATATCTTCTTACTTTGAAAAAAGAAGGAGATATGGCCATCGCCTTACTAGATATGACAACAGGAGAACTTAAATGGACTACAACTGTTGACAAAGCAAAAGCAATGATTAGTTTTTCTTTGAAATTATCAGCTAATACGAATAAAGCTAAGATTAACGGAAATACTGTTTACTATTTACTTTACGGTAATTTATATTCTTTTGATAAAGAAACTGGAAAATTAAACTGGAAAGCAGCAGAAGAATATACAAAGTTCTATGAAACACAAAATGATAAAAATATTGTTGTAGTGAACGCTGCAGGTTTATTTTCAAACAAACAATATTTAAATGTTTTGAGTACAGATGACGGAAAAAGTATCTGGAAAGAATCTATCAAAACAAAACAGGTTATTTATTTAGAAGATTGGGGAACAAAATTATTAGTGGCTCACAACAGTGGTTTTAACTTTTTTGATTTAAAAACAGGAGAAAAAATCTGGAAAAAAGATGCTCGTGGAGACGGTTTGAAAAGAGTTATTCCTATCGATCAGGATTTCTTGTACGTAGCTGAAAATGAAATGATGTTAATTAATAAAGACGGAGAAAAACTTTGGAAAAAATTCATTGAAATTTCTGATGACAAAGAAGACCCGATTTATTATTTAGGAAAAGTTGGTGAAAAAGTGATGTATCTTACAGGTACTTACGGAAACATGGTAGACTACAAAACCGGAGTTAAACTTTGGAAACGTAATATTAATTTTGATAAAAATCGTCCGGTTTTACCAACTTACGACGAAGCAACAAATTCTTATTTAGTATATAATGACGAAAAATTATACAAATTTGATCCAAGTATAAACGATAAGCCAGAGCCGTTTGCTAAAGTAAACATCAAAAAAGAGAAAGAATTAAACAGCATCGAATTATTTCCTTGGGGAGTTGTTCTTTCAGGACCTGTTGAGGTAATGGGTGTTAATTTAGACGGAACTGTAAAATACCACCACGTATATACACAACCAGGTGAAGGAACAAGGCGTTTGATTAAAAGTGCTGCAATTGCCGGATCTATTGGTTTAGGAATTGGTTCTGCAGTAAGTGCTGTACAAGGTACTGAGTTAACAATGACATACCGTGATTCTAACGGAAACATGAGATCTGCTGTTGTTAGAGAAGAGAATTCATCAAAAATGAAACAATCCAGAGATATGGCAGCAGGTTCTGCAGCTTTAGATCTGGTTGCGGCTAAGTTTAATTCTCGTTTTAATGCAATGAAACAAAACAGAGATTACTCTTATATTTTTGCAAAAGCAGATACAGGAGAAAAAATATTAGTTAAAGTAAGTAAAGCTGACGGAGTTGAAGTTGATAAAATTATTTTCAATAACAACAAACCGCTTTATGAAATAGATCCTGCGACACAAAACATTTTTTATGTGTCTGACAAGTCTATTCAGATTTTCAATAAGAAATAATAATAAATAACAGAGAGGCCATCAGGATTTACTTCTGATGGCTTTTTTTTGCCTATGAAAAAAACTTTACTCTTTATTGTTCTGCTTGTAATTACCTCAATTCAGGCACAGGAAAAAATAAATTCAAAAACAAAGAAATTTAAAATTCCGGTAATTAGATATCCTGAATTTCAGCTTCTTGATAATGCATTAACTCAAACTGCTTTTTACCAATTGGATAAAGCGCTGACAGAAGAAGAAACGAATTTAAAAAAGCATTTTTTTAATATTGATGGATATATAAAAGATCCGGTAAACGGTAAACTTAAGTTTTATTTAACCTACGCAAGACCCAGATATATAGATACCCAAATAGATAGTTCATATAATAAGAAAGAAAATAGATGGACTTATAGCGCGCGTCCTAACTATTTGTCGAGTGTAAAACTGGATGTTAGATATGGAGATAAAATTTTATTGACTAAAGATTTCGGAGGTTCGGAATCCTATTCAGTAAGTGTTGGGAATAGTTTGGCTGCTGTAAAAATGGCGGCCTCAGAACATGACAAAAAGATAAAAATAGCTACTAATAGCGGAGATTATAGTGCTGTGGGACTTGGGTTTGATAATGTTATTTATAATGCAGCAATCAGGATTCAGGATTTTATAAATTATAAATTTGGATATTCAACTGATATATCAAAAGAAAAATTTGAATTTGTAACTTCTAAAGGGCATTCAGAATACGCACAAATGCTTGCTTTCGAGACAGAAATTACAGCTCAGATGGAGAAAGTAACTCTTGAGAAAGGTTTAGACGAGAAATTGCTAACGCCGCATTTGCAGTATTTAGAAAGTTTGCTGGTTAAATATCCGCCTTCTCCGGCAAATGAAGATATTCGTTTTATTGTAACCAACAATTTAGCTGAAACTTATTTTTTACTTGAAAATAAAGAAAAAGCCTTGCAATATGCTAATTTGCTTATTGAAAATGACAAACAAGATTCAAGAGGATCTACAATTATTGATAGAGTAAATAAAGCCAATTTTGTAGATAAAAAAATAAGAAGCCATACACCCCGTTTTGCTGAGCTTAAAAAATTGGGGGTTAAAATTGCGGAAGAAAAAGAAGAATTGAGATTGGCTTTTTTTGAAAAAATAGCGCAGCAAGAGGCAGAATGGGAAACTGAAAAAGCAACAAGAGAGGCAAATATAGAGAAAGCAAAAATGCAAAGATTCAATCTGCTTGATTCGATACCTTATCAGCTAAATGCTAGTTTACTGGCTAAAGTAATCGCTAACTTAGGCGGAAGTGAAGCATTAAAGAAAGTCGAAAAAGCACATTTGTTTTCGAAACTTAAAATTGAAGGAAATAATTTTCCTCAAACAGAAGAAAAATGGGCAACGAACTCCAATTATCTTCTTAGAAAAAAAATGCCTGAAAGCTATTATGAAATCGTTAACGGAGCCGAGGCATGGAGTCATGATGATCGCGAAAGCGGTGTAAATGCAAAGTGGGCAAAACTCACAACGTATGATTTTGGTAATTTGTCTAAAAATGTAGATTTAATCAACTTTCTTACAGATTTAAGATTGGATTTGTGGAATAATTTTGAAGTTTTGCCAGATGAAATGTACGAAGGAAGAGAATGTTATCATTTAAATTATTTTGAAAAAACATTAAGTACAGGTAATCGAACAATTCCTAAAACAGATTATCACGTTTTTATTGATAAAGAAAATTTCAATATCGTTTCTACTGAAAAAACAGAATATGATAATGGAAACAAGAGTTTCTTCGAAAAAAAGCTTTTTGGAGATTATCGCCCGGTTGCAGCATTAAATTCAGGGAAAATTCCATATAAAATCAATTATGAGATTGAAGATTTTAATGGTGAAACTATTTATCAGGAACAACGCGAGAAAATCGAGATAAATCCTGTTTTTGGAAATAGAATTTTCATGAAAGAAGTATATTTTGGAGGGTTTAAATAATTCGGCTTATTTAAAAAAATAAAACAAAACTGATTGTTTTTAGTAAATGCCTCTGTTTGAAGGTTAATTCTAAAAATAATCAGTTTTTTATTTGAAATTAGACCTGTTTGTTACTGTCTAAATTTAAAAAGTATTCCTTTCAATTACAAAATGTAGTGTTTTGTTCTTTTTTCTATCATCTTTTATCTATTTTCCTCAAAATTCCTTACTTTCGCACCTCGATTAAGAAAAGGATAAAATGAGTACAAAATTTACTGAATACAAAGGACTTGACTTACCAACAGTAGCGTCAGAAGTGCTTGATTTTTGGAAGAAAGAAAATATATTTGAAAAGAGTGTAACTACCCGCGAAGGTGCAGAGCCTTATGTGTTTTTTGAAGGGCCGCCTTCAGCAAACGGATTACCGGGAATTCACCACGTGATGGCACGTGCGATTAAGGATATTTTTTGCAGATATAAAACTCAAAAAGGTTTTCAGGTTAAAAGAAAAGCCGGCTGGGATACGCACGGATTACCTGTAGAATTAGGTACCGAGAAAGAACTTGGAATTACAAAAGAAGATATTGGCAAAACCATTTCTATCGAAGAATATAACGAAGCGTGTAAAAAAACCGTAATGCGTTATACCGACGTATGGAATGATTTGACCGAAAAAATGGGATATTGGGTAGATATGGAAGATCCGTATGTAACTTATAAACCGAAATATATGGAGTCTGTTTGGTGGCTTTTGAAACAAATCTATGATAAAGGTTTGTTGTATAAAGGATACACGATTCAGCCTTATTCTCCAAAAGCAGGAACGGGATTGTCTTCTCACGAAGTAAATCAGCCGGGAGCC
This sequence comes from Flavobacterium sp. CF136, assembly GCF_000282055.1. GTDB lineage: Bacteria > Bacteroidota > Bacteroidia > Flavobacteriales > Flavobacteriaceae > Flavobacterium. The sequence goes on along the minus strand of NZ_AKJZ01000022.1, from coordinate 10,020 downwards.
TACAGAGACGTTACTGATACTACGATTGTAGCGCAATTCAAAACCTTACCAGAAACGTTACCTTCATTTTTGCAAGGTTTTGGAGATATTCACATTTTGGCATGGACGACTACTCCCTGGACATTACCATCAAATACAGCTTTGACAGTTGGGCCAAAAATAGATTACGTTTTAGTAAAAACTTTCAATCAATATACTTTTGAGCCAATTAGTGTTGTTTTGGCTAAGAATTTAGTTGGAAAACAATTCGGAAAAGGATTTTTTGCAAGTGAAGACGAAGCTAATTTCGAAAAAGTGAAAAATGGAGACAAACAACTTCCGTATAAGATTTTAGCAGAAGCAAAAGGTGCTGATTTGGTAGGGATTCGTTATGAGCAATTATTGCCATATGTATTGCCTTATCAAAATGCCGAAAATGCATTTAGGGTAATTGCCGGAGATTTTGTTACTACAGAAGACGGAACAGGAGTTGTTCATACTGCGCCAACTTTTGGAGCTGATGATGCTAAAGTTGCAAAAGAAGCAAAACCAGAAGTGCCGCCAATGTTGGTTTTAGACGAAAATGGTACAGCAGTTCCTTTAGTTGACTTACAAGGAAAATTTACTTCTCACATGGGTGAATTAGCCGGTAAATATGTTAAAAACGAATATTATGATGAAGGTCAGGCACCGGAACGTTCTGTTGATGTTGAAATTGCTATTCGATTAAAAGAAGAAAATAAAGCCTTTAAGGTTGAAAAATATGTTCACAGTTATCCGCACAGTTGGAGAACAGATGAACCATTATTATATTATCCGTTAGACTCCTGGTTCGTTAAAGTAACCGATGTAAAAGATAGAATGTTCGACCTGAACGAAACTATCAATTGGAAGCCTAAGTCTACTGGTGAGGGACGTTTTGGGAATTGGTTGAAAAATGCCAATGACTGGAACTTATCTCGTTCTAGATATTGGGGTATTCCGTTGCCCATTTGGAGAACTGAAGACAAAAAAGAAGAAGTTCTGATTGGTTCTGTTGAAGAATTGTACAATGCGATCGAAAAATCTATTGAAGCTGGTTTTCAAAAAGAAAACCCGTTTAAAGGTTTTGAAATCGGAAATATGTCTGAAACAAATTATGATTTAATCGATTTACATAAAAATGTAGTGGATCAAATTACCTTAGTTTCGGCTTCAGGCCAGCCAATGAAACGTGAGAGCGATTTAATTGATGTTTGGTTTGATTCTGGGGCAATGCCTTACGCCCAATGGCATTATCCTTTTGAGAATAAAGATAAAATTGACGAGAATAAAGATTTCCCTGCGAATTTCATTGCAGAAGGTGTCGATCAGACCCGTGGATGGTTTTATACCTTACATGCTATCGGAACTTTGGTTTTCGATAAGGTAGCGTATAAAAATGTAGTTTCGAATGGTTTGGTTTTGGATAAAAACGGACAAAAAATGTCGAAACGTTTAGGAAATGCGACAGACCCTTTTGAAACCATAAAAGAATACGGTCCTGATGCCACACGTTGGTACATGATTTCAAACGCAAATCCGTGGGATAACTTAAAGTTTGATCTTGAGGGAATTGCTGAGGTTCGTCGTAAATTCTTCGGAACATTATACAACACATATTCATTCTTTTCGTTATATGCGAATATTGATGGATTTAAATATGCTGAAGCAGAAATTCCGTTAAACGAAAGACCGGAAATCGATCAGTGGATTATCTCTGAATTGCATACATTAATAAAATTTGTTGATGAATGTTATGAAGATTACGAGCCAACAAAAGCTGCTAGGGCTATTTCTGACTTCGTTCAGGAAAATTTAAGTAACTGGTACGTTCGTTTATGCCGTCGTAGATTTTGGAAAGGCGAATATGCCCACGATAAAATTGCAGCTTATCAAACGCTTTACACTTGTTTACTGACTATAAGTAAATTGAGTGCTCCAATCGCTCCTTTTTTCATGGATAAATTGTACCGCGATTTGACAATTTCTACAGAATCTGAGAAATATGCCAGTGTTCACTTGGCTGAGTTTCCAAAATTTGTCGAAAACTTTGTTAATAAAACGTTAGAGAGCAAAATGCAGAAGGCGCAAACGATCTCATCGTTGGTATTATCTCTTCGTAAAAAGGAAATGATTAAAGTGCGACAACCTTTGCAAAAGGTAATGATTCCGGTGCTTGACGAAAATCAACGTGCAGAAATTGAAGCTATTTCCGAGCTTGTAAAAGCGGAGGTAAATGTGAAAGAAATAATGCTTTTAGATGATGCATCGGGTATTTTGGTAAAGCAGATCAAGCCTAATTTTAAAGCTTTAGGACCACGTTTTGGAAAAGATATGGGTCTGATTTCTAAGGAAATACAAAGTTTTTCTGCAGATCAAATCAATAAATTAGATAAGCAGGGGATGTTAGATATTGTTATTGCTGGAAATAATGTAACTTTATCACTAGAAGATGTTGAAATAACATCGCAAGATATAGAAGGATGGCTGGTTGCAAATTCAAACGGAATAACAGTTGCGCTTGATATTACAATTACCGATGATTTGAAAAAAGAAGGTATTGCGAGAGAATTAGTAAACAGAATTCAGAATATCCGTAAAGATTCCGGATTTGAGGTTACTGATAAGATTAAAGTGCAAATTAAAAGAAGTGGTCTTTTAGAAGAAGCCATTTTAAAAAATGAAGACTATATTAAGTCTGAGACATTAACAGATAATTTGGTTTTTACTGACGCTTTAGAAAACGGCACAGAAATTGAGTTTGATGATATTAAAACAACGATATTAATTTCAAAATAATAGATATAATGATAGATGAAATTACAAGATACTCAGACGCTGATTTGGCAGAGTTCAAAGAAATAATTCAAAATAAAATACAAAAAGCACAAGCCGATCTGGATTTAATAAAAAGTGCTTACATGAACGATTTAAATAACGGGACAGACGATACTTCTCCAACTTTCAAAGCTTTTGAAGAAGGAAGCGAAACGATGTCAAAAGAAGCAAACTCACAGTTAGCTATCAGACAGGAAAAATTTATCCGTGATCTTAAAAACGCATTATTCCGTGTAGAAAATAAAACATACGGTATTTGTAAAGTTACCGGTAAATTAATCGGTAAAGAAAGACTGAAAATTGTTCCTCACGCTACAATGAGTATCGAGGCTAAAAACTTGCAAAGATAAACACCTGAAATTACAAAAGAATTAACGCTCCATTTGGAGCGTTTTTTTTGATTTAATTCTTACTTTTGCCACATTAAAATTCATAAAATGTCATTAAGAAAAGCGTATCTCCTTATATTTATTATATTATTAATTGATCAGGTTTCAAAAATCTACGTAAAAACTAACTTTATTTTAGGAGAAGAGTTTCATGTTTCCAGCTGGTTCAGAATACATTTTATTGAAAATGAAGGAATGGCATGGGGAACTAAAATTCCGGGAGAATACGGGAAATTAATTCTGACGGGTTTTAGGATTTTTGCCGTTTTCGGAATAGGTTATTGGTTGTATGATTCTGTAAAAAAGAACACTTCCGCTTATTTGGTTGTTGCAATCGCACTTATTTTTGCAGGTGCCACAGGTAATATTCTGGATTCTGTTTTCTACGGAGTTATTTTTGATGGCAGTTATAATAATTTAGCAACTCTTTTTTCTCCTCAGCCTTACGGAACATGGTTTCATGGTTTGGTTGTGGACATGTTTTATTTTCCTATCTGGAAAGGGAATTTACCTGGCTGGATACCATTTTTTGGAGGGAAAGAATTTGAATTTTTTAATGCTATTTTTAATGTTGCCGATATAGCTATTTCTACTGGTGTGGGTATTTTGCTTGTTTTTAATAAAAGAGCCTTTCCAAAACATTAGACTTTGTTTGTATAATATAATTTTTTGGTTTTGTAATTAATAGTGTGCTTTAGAAGTGCTATTTTTACCATACAAAATCAAACTTCATGCAAAGCACGTCTTTTTCTATTTATGATGCCTCTGCAGGTTCTGGAAAGACCTATACTTTGGTGAGGGAGTATTTGAAAATTATTCTTTCCTCACCTAAAAATGATGCCTATCGTAACATTCTTGCTATAACATTTACCAATAAAGCGGTTCATGAAATGAAAAGCCGTATTGTTGGGAGTTTGTCTGAGTTCACGAAAGAGGAACCTTCTTCCAAAGCAATAGATTTAATGGAAGATTTATCTCGGGAAACGGGACTTTCTATAATCAAAATCAAAACAAAATCTCAAAATATCATCAAGCATCTTATTCATAATTATGCTGCTTTTGATATTTCTACCATTGATAAATTTACGCATAAGGTGATTCGTGCTTTTGCACATGATTTGAATCTGCCTATGACTTTTGAGGTGACTTTAGATACTGAAAATTTATTGATAGAAGCTGTCGATGCAATTATTGCACAAGCAGGGCAGGATGAAACATTGACGAAATTGCTGATCGATTTTACAATGGAAAAAACCGACGATGATAAAAGTTGGGATGTTTCGCGGGAAATTTTGGAAACAGGCAGATTAGTGCTGAATGAAAACAATCGAAATGAGATTTTGCATTTTCACGACAAATCGATTGAAGAATTTGTGGAGATTAAAAAGAAAATGCTTGTTCTGTGTAAAGAATTAGAATCCGAAAATGAACAGTTTGCGATTGAAGCATGTTCTTTGATTGATAAAAACGGGATTGATTCAAAATCTTTTTCCCGGGGTACTTTTCCGAATCATTTAGAAAGCATCCGTAATGGTAAATTCAATCCAAAAAATAAAACTTTTCATGAATTTGAAGATATAGCGATTAACAAAACAGCTAAGGATAAAGCATTAATTGAAAATCTTATTCCGGAATTGCTTCAAATATTAAACAAGGTGTATAAAAATTTCGAAAAAAGAGATTTTTATAAAGCATTCCTGAAAAATATAACACCACTTTCCTTGCTAAATACAGTTAGTAATGAATTGGCAAAAATCCAATCCGAACAAAATATTCTGTCAATTTCAGAATTCAATGCGATTATTCACCGTGAAATTCAAAACCAGCCAGCTCCTTTTATATATGAACGTTTAGGGGAACGCTATCGACATTTTTTTATTGATGAATTCCAGGATACTTCAGAAATGCAATGGCAAAACCTAATTCCGTTGATCGACAATTCACTCTCGGGGTTGGATGATTTGGGGAATAAAGGAACTTTAATGATTGTAGGAGATCCAAAACAGTCCATTTATCGTTGGAGGGGTGGAAAAGCAGAGCAATTTATTGAATTAAGTAAAGATGTAAATCCGTTTAATAATCCCGATAAAGAAATAAAACATTTAAATACAAATTACAGGAGTTATAGCGAAGTCATTGATTTTAATAATGCTTTTTTTAAGTTGATTTCAACCGAATTTTCTAATGAAGACTATAAGGATTTATATGAAAATCACAGCTTTCAAAATACAAATTCCAAAAAAGGCGGATACGTTAATATTTCTTTTCTTCCAATAATTGAAAAAGATGATTTTGCTGATGATGATGAAGCAGTGGAGAAGTCAGATTTATATGTTCTGGCAACCTTAAATACTATTCAGAGTGTAGTTCGTCAGGGTTTTGAATATAAGGATATTGTTGTATTAACCCGAAAAAGAGACCAGGGAATTGCTGTTGCAAATTATTTAACGGAACAAAATATTCCCCTTTTGTCATCTGAAACCTTAATGATTCAAAATGCGACAGAAGTCCGTTTGATAATTCACTTGTTGAAATACCTGAATAATAATGCCGATTTAGAAGCAAAAGCAAATTTTCTGCATTTTTTGGCAGTTAATAAAGAAGTTGGAATGCCAATTCACGATTTTATTTCGAAGGGCATGGCTCAGAAGTTCGAAAGTGATTTTGAAAAATGGCTTTTAACTTTTGATGTTTCACTTTCTTTCGAGAATATTAGAAAAAAATCGTTATACGAAGCTGTTGAAATTATCATATCTAAATTTGTTCTTCCCTCTGAAGGAAATGCTTATGTACAATTTTTTTTGGATATTGTATTGGAAAGAGATATTCGTAATCAGGCTGGAATTGCTGATTTCCTGAGTTTTTGGAATAAAAACGCTGAGAAATTCAGTATCCCGTCTCCGGAAGGGAATAATGCAGTTCGGATTATGACAATTCATAAATCGAAAGGTCTTGAATTTCCTATTGTTATTATGCCTTTTGCGGAAGAAGATTATAATAGGAAGCCGAAAGATAAATTATGGCTGGATACTGAAGATACAAATCTGGATGTGCCGAGAGCTTTAATTGATAACAGTAGTGCTGTTGAAAATTTTGGTGAAAGTGCTTCGGCAGTTTTTAATTTGAAAAAACAAGAAGAATTACTTGATAATATTAATGTTTTGTATGTTGCCTTAACACGTGCTGAGGAACAATTATATATTATTTCTCAAGCTGTAAAGGAGAAAAAGGATGGAGGGTTTCCAAATAATATGGCTTCTTTTTTTATTAAATATTTAGTAGAAAAAGGTGTGTACGATTTGGAAAAGTTAGAATATGAATTTGGAAACAAAACGAAACTCTCTCCACTTGACAAAACATTGGATTTGGTAAAAACAATTCCCATAGTTACTGAAGTTTTAAATCCCAAGAATATTAAAATTGCTCAGCGCGAAGCTTTAATGTGGGGAACAAATCAGCAGGAAGCAATTTCGTATGGAAACGTAATTCATGAAATTCTGGCATTTGTAAAAGATAAATCAGATATTCATTTGGCGATAGAAAAAGCAATAGAAAACGGATTAATTACTTATGGGCAAAAAGAAATTGTTTTCAAGACGCTTCAGGAAATAGTAAATCACCCGGAAATAGATGTTTGTTTTGAGGGTAAAAATATTATTTTAAATGAGCAGACAATAGTTCAAAAGCAAGGGAAAATTTTAAAACCGGACCGAATTGTTTTGACTGAAGGCAAAGAAGCTTATTTGCTTGATTATAAAACCGGAGCCAGAAATCCTAAATATATACAGCAAATTCAGGAATATCAATATGCAATTGAGGATTTAGGATACAAAGTGTTAAAAAGAGCTTTGGTGTACATAGGAACGGAAATCGATGTAGTAAATTTGTGAAAAAATTAGTCAGTCGTTAAAAATTTAAAAATTAGTATAAGTTGTTAATTTTTAACATATTAAATAAATAAAGATGTACGGTAAAATAAAAGAGTATTTGCAAAGTGAGTTGCAGACTATTGAAGAAAATGGAATTTTTAAAAAAGAGCGTATTATAACTTCTGCACAAGACGCAGAAATAACTATTTCTACGGGTGAAAAAGTTTTGAATTTCTGTGCTAATAATTATTTAGGGCTTTCTTCGCATCCTGAAGTAGTGCAGGCAGCAAAAGATGCTATGGATACTCATGGTTTCGGAATGTCTTCAGTGCGTTTTATTTGTGGTACACAGGATATTCATAAGACATTAGAAAAAAAGATTGCTAATTTTTATGGTACGGAAGATACTATTTTATATGCAGCAGCTTTTGATGCAAATGGAGGTGTTTTTGAGCCATTGTTAGGAGAAAATGATGCAATTATTTCTGATAGTTTAAATCATGCTTCTATAATAGATGGAGTTCGTTTGTGTAAAGCCGCTCGCTATCGTTATGAAAACAGTAACATGGAAGATTTGGAGCAGCAATTAATTATGGCTAATAAGGCAGGGGCACGTTTTAAATTAATTGTTACTGATGGTGTTTTTTCAATGGATGGCCTTGTTGCTCCCTTGGATAAAATTTGCGATTTGGCTGACAAATATGATGCAATGGTTATGGTTGATGAATGTCATGCAGCCGGATTTATTGGGGCAACCGGTAAAGGTACGCTTGAAGCAAAAGGAGTTATGGGAAGAGTTGATATTATAACTGGAACGCTTGGTAAGGCTCTAGGTGGTGCCATGGGAGGTTATACAACGGCTAAAAAAGAAATTATAGAATTGCTGCGTCAGCGTTCAAGACCCTATTTGTTTTCAAATTCTTTAGCGCCGGCGATTGTTGGGGCTTCTATTAAGGTGTTTGAGCTTTTAGAAAAAGATACTACATTAAGAGATAAATTAGAATGGAATACTAATTATTTTAAAGAAGGGATAAAAAAGGCAGGTTTTGATATAATTGATGGAGATTCTGCAATTGTTCCGGTAATGTTATATGATGCAAAATTGTCACAAACAATGGCTAATGAGCTCTTAAAGAAGGGAATCTATGTTATTGGGTTCTTTTTTCCTGTTGTTCCTAAAGAAAAAGCACGAATTAGAGTTCAGTTATCTGCAGCACATTCCAGAGAACATTTAGATAAGGCTATTAGGGCTTTTATATCTGTTGGACAAATGTTAAAAGTTATATAATTACCATTTAATTCCATTTTTGTAGGTTTTTTTTAACATTACATTTTGTATTTAAAAAATTAGGTGTTACTTTTGTCTGTAATTAACTAAATTGTAATTAAATAAAATAAGTATGAAACATCTTAACAAACTTTTAGTTGCTGTGATGATGGTGATGGGTTTAAGCTCTCACGCACAAGACAGTAACAATCCATGGGCGATCTCTTTTGGAGTTAATGCCGTTGACACTAGAACTAGTGCTGGTGGTGGAAATGGATTTTTTGATCAACACTTTTCTCAGCCTTTCGCTGTAAAAGACAATTGGAATATCCTTCCTTCTTTATCTTACATTGGTGTGTCTAGATATGTAGGTAGTGGTTTTTCTGTTGGTTTACAAGGTTCTGTAAACAAAATTGATAAATATGTTACTTTTGATCCGACTAATCCAGACGCTGACTCAAGAGGAAATGTAGTTTCTAACCCTGGTGATTTGATGTATTATGGAATTGATGCTACTATTAAATATAGCTTCCAGGAATTAATTAAATCTAAAATAATCGATCCTTCGTTATCTGTTGGTGGTGGTTATACTTTCTTTGGTGATAGTAGTTATGGAACAGTAAATCCAGGTGCTGGAATTACTTTCTGGTTTACTGATGCTATTGGTCTTGAACTTGCTACAAGATATAAATGGGCTGTTGGTGCAGGTGATGATGGTAGACAAGATGCTGCTGGTGTTCCAGATGCTCCTTCTCATTTCCAACATACTGCTGGTCTTGTTTTCAAATTTGGAGGTAAAGATACTGACGGTGATGGGATTTATGATAAAGATGATGCATGTCCGGATGTTGCTGGTTTGAAACAATTCAATGGTTGTCCTGATACTGATGGAGACGGAATTGTTGATGCTAGTGATGCTTGTCCAGATGTATTTGGTTTAGCTGCATTAAATGGTTGTCCTGATACTGACGGAGACGGAGTTGCTGACGCTAGTGATGCATGTCCAGATGTTGCTGGTTTAGCTGCATTAAACGGTTGTCCAGATGCTGACGGTGATGGTATCGCTGATAAAGATGACAAATGTCCTACAGTTGCTGGCCCTAGAGAAAATGGTGGTTGTCCTTTCGTAGACGCTGATAAAGATGGTGTTCTTGATAAAGATGATGATTGTCCTACAGTTGCTGGTCCTGCTAGTAACAGAGGTTGTCCAGAAGTTACTAGTGAAGCTTTAGAAGAACTTAAAGTTCAAGCAAGAGCAGTATACTTTAACTCAGGTAAAGCTACTTTCAAAACAGGAGATCAAGAAACTTTAGCTAGATTAGATGCTATCAAACAAATTCTTATTAACTATCCAAATGCTAAATTCAGTATCGAAGGGCACACAGATAGCGATGGTTCTGATAAATTGAATCAAAAACTTTCTGAAGATAGAGCAGCTGCTGTTATGAATGCTTTAATCGAAAGAGGAATTAGCGTTGATAACTTAGTTTCTAAAGGTTTTGGTGAGTCTCAACCAGTTGCAAGTAACAAAACTCCTGCAGGTAAAGCTCAAAACAGAAGAACTGAAATCAAACACATTGGTTCTAAATATGAAGGTAAACTATAATTTACTTTTCTAAATAATTTTAAAAAGCCATTCTTAATGAACATGCCCCAA
>NZ_AKJZ01000021.1 GCF_000282055.1 Flavobacterium sp. CF136 | reverse complement strand
TAAAGACAATAACAAAAACATCACAGTCATAACCTACAACCATCTTAACCTGCCAACTAAAATAACTTTTGCCACAACAGGAAGCATTGTTTATATTTACAATGCAACGGGACAAAAAGTACAAAAGATTGTAAACGAAACAGGTAAAGCAGCCATAACAACAGATTATCTGGGTGGTTATCAATATGATAATGCTTTACTGAAGTTTTTTCCAACCGCAGAAGGTTATGTAGAACCTTCAGGAAGTTCTTATAAATATGTATACCAATACAAAGACCATTTGGGTAATGTTCGTTTGAGTTATGATAAAACTCTTGCTATTAAGGAAGAGAGTAATTTCTATCCATTTGGTTTGAAACAGGAAGGATATAATAATGTTAAAAGTGGTGTAGAGAATAAGTATAAGTTCAATGGAAAAGAGCTGCAAGACGAGCTAGGGCTTGGGTTTTACGACTATGGGATGAGAAATTATGACCCTGCATTAGGACGATGGATGAACATTGACCCGCTGGCAGAGAAAATGAGGAGATATAGTCCTTATACATACGCTCTTGATAGTCCTGTATTCTTTGTTGATCCGGATGGCATGCAAGCAGAAGCTGGACAATCAGGAAATTATTATGATTGGGATGAAAAACAGTATAAAAATAAAGATACTGGTGCAACAGTGACAGCTGAGGAAGCTATTGCAAGTCATAGTAGTGAATCAGATGATGGTGGCGACCCTCCGAAAAAGAAACCAGGTTTATTTAAGCAATTTCTGTTGGCTGTTCCTGTTTTGGGAGCTACCATTGACAGTAGTGACAAAATGGGAGAAGGTGACTATTTAGGTGCAGCTTTAAGTTTTGGAGCTGGAGTTATGGATTTGTTTACTCTTGGGACCGCTAACAAATATAAAACTGGTACAGCTGGAGTTATAGCCGGAGTAGAAGTTGCTGCAGCTGAACAAGCAGGTAAATATGGAGGACTATCAGTTGCGGAAAAATATGGGATTAAATCATATTCAGCTTTAAAGACCTTGCTTAAAGGCAAAGGCTTACAAGCGCATCATTTAATAGAACAACGATTTGCTGGAACTTTAGGAGTCACACCAGGAAGTATGAGTTCTATAGCTGTAACAGCTGAAGAGCATCAGATATTTACTAATGCTTGGCGAGCAGAAATAGGATATGAAGGTTCCAAAGCCACGACAACAACATTAGAAGCTTCAAAGACGCAAATATATAGTGCTGCTAAAAGAATATATAAAGATTACCCTCAAATATTAAAAGCTTTAGGATTATGAAAATAATGTATCACGTAGCACTTGATTGGAGTGATGCTCAGATAAAGATTATGAATGAGTTTGGTATTTATCCTGTTAAAGGACATACTGCTGTTCAAATGGGTGAAGAAACCTATTTTAAGGTTAAAGATTATATTTATAAATGGGCTGGTAGTGACGGTATACGTTATCCTGAATTCACAAAACAAGAAATAAAGGAATCCTTATTGTCTGTAAAAAAAACAGCTTTTTCTCATGGTTATCCAATGCCTGATATGGATTTTGGATATAAAGAACTAACTTATGATTTAAGTGATTACTGTCCTAGTTGTGGCATAGGGTTTAAACAAAAAGATGCATTTAGACTTAAAAATGTTCCGCCAGCAGGTAAAAAGCAAATATTTAGTTTAGGTTGGGTTTTTGATGAATTGTTTGTTGAAAAAACAGTTTATGAAGAAATTTTTAAACCGTTAGGAATTAAATGCAGAGAAGTCTTAAAGTATAAAAAAGACACTCCTTTTGAAAATACAGTGCAATTGGTTCTGGAAGAAACCCAAGAAAAATTAAATCTAGAAGGATACCCGACCGAAATCTGTAATGTATGTGAGAGAACTAAATACCTAGCAATGCCACAAGGCTTTTATCCGATGCCCAAAGATATTATTGCACCTATTTTTAAAAGTCATGAGTATTTTGGTAGCGGTGCTTTAGCCTTTAAAAGAATCTTTGTAGAAAAAGAATTACGGGAAAAACTTGTAAAATCGAAAATTGATAAAGAAGATTGGTATATACCAACAAAATAAATAAAACGCTTAAATAAAAAAAAGACGACATTATGTCGTCTTTTTTTATAATTTGGAAGTTGAGAATGTACCGTATGCTTGTCGATAAACCCTTATTCTTTATCCAAACTTCCATCTGGATATTTATAAAACATTTCATCAAGTTTTTCCAATCCGGCTTTTACTTTTTCATCATCGAGTTCTTCAACTTCCCTTTTTCTAATTTTTTCTATAAGTTCTCTTTCTGAAAGTTGATTTGGATTAATTAAATCAATTGCACTTTTAAGTAGTTTTGCCGTCTTTGATTTTCCATTTTTTTTTAACGCTTTCAATGTTGCAAAACAATTTTGTCCAGAAGTATTGAAGAAGTATTGAAGGAATCCGCCATTATTAATTTCCATTTCTAATTCTTCAATGTTAGCTTTTGGAGTTACTTTTTTAAGCTCTGTATCTTTCAGTTCTTCTTTTATATTTTGATAAGTGTCAATTTTTCTGTTTTCAGGTGAGTTTTTTTGATTGCAGCTTGAGAGAATTGCAATTAGAAGAACTATTTGAATTTTTAAGAATTGTTTCATAAGAGTCGTGTGGAATAATGCTGTAAACTTTATGCCGCTAGGCGAAATTGTAGTTTTCGTTACTGATGTTTACAAATATACCGAAAAGTTAGAAAGAGGAAACTTATTTTGAAAAAAGAAAATAAGCACAGCCTATACTCTATTGTGCGTAACGGAACCAATGAAACAGCCACAGCAATCGATAACCTTGTTTATAGTTACGGCCCAACAAATGCCACAAACCAGTTGACCAAAGTTGCCGACAGCAGCAACAAGACGCTCGGATTTGTTGATAGTGCGGCCAATAGTGTTGATGATTATTCCTACGATGCCAATGGAAACATGACCAAGGACAATAACAAAAATATTACGGCCATTACCTATAATCATCTTAACCTGCCAATCAAAATAACTTTTGCCACAACCGGAAACATTGTGTACATTTACAATGCAGCCGGGCAAAAAGTGCAAAAAGTGGTAACAATTACTTCTCCAGCCAGCACTACAACAACCGACTATTTAGGAGGGTATCAATACCTGAATACCGTTTTGCAATTTTTTCCTACTGCTGAAGGTTATGTAGAAGCAGTTACGGCAAGTTCTTTTAAATATGTATATCAATACAAGGACCATCTGGGAAATGTACGACTGAGCTACAAAGACAGTGACGGCAATGGAAGTATCGCTGCTGCAGAGATTCTCGAACAGAATGACTACTATCCTTTTGGATTAAAACATACAGGTTATGGACCTGTAATACAATCAACAAACCCTGCCCTAAAGTATAAATACAACGGCAAGGAACTGCAGGACGAGTTGGGGCTTAACTTCTATGATTATGGAGCACGTAATTATGATCCTGCACTTGGTCGTTGGATGAATATGGATCCGTTAGCAGAGAAAGGGCGTAGATGGTCACCATATAATTATGCAATGGATAATCCTGTTTACTTTATTGACCCAGATGGAATGGGTAATGTATCAGATGTGTTGGTGGTTAATTATTCCATCTAACATTTGCAGATAATCAATGATTTATAGTAATATCGCAACAAAATTAAAACAACCTTCGGGTTGTTTTTTTATTATATAATGTCTTAAATTGAAAAAAATGGGTTCAAACCAGACTTGGTGTTGCAGATGTGTTGGTGACATTAGAAACATGATAAAATACGGGAAAACAAAGTCTGGTAATCAAAGATATATTTGTAAGCTATGCAGGAAAACAAGAGTTGAAAATTATACTTATCAAGCTTACAAACCTGATATTGATGGAAGTATCATTCAATTAACAAAAGAAGGTTTAGGAATAAGAAGCACTGCTAGAATATTAAAAATTTCAACAGCAACATTATTGAAAAGGATTGTGTCAATCGCCAGAAATATTATCAAGCCAATTATCAGCAAAGGCAAAACTTATGAAGTCGATGAACTGTGTACTTACGTTAGGCACAAGAAAAATTATATCTGGCTGGTTTATGCTTTAGAAAAAGATTCAAAAAGTGTAGTAAGTTTTAATGTCGGTAAACGAACCAATAAAACATTAAGCCGTGTTTTAGATTCTTTAAAATTATCAGAAGCAAAAAAGATATTTACAGACAGATTAAAAAACTACAGATATCTGATTAATGAGAAATTACATTCTGTAAAACGTTTTGGTACAAACCATATTGAAAGGAAGAATCTAACATTAAGAACACATCTTAAAAGACTAAACAGGAGAACGATTTGCTTTAGTAAAAGTTTGTCAGTTTTGATTGCCATTTTAAAGATTTACTTTTGGATTTGACTAATTAAATAATACGTTTATTTTTTAAAACAACGTCCTTTTAAACAGAATCAGATAGGTAATCACTCGCTGAAAATATTGTTTATATTTACAATGCAGGGTATCATTGATTTATTTCAACAAAAAACGCCAATTTTTAAGTTGGCGTTTTTGGTATTATGTAAATAGATCTTATTCAAATTCCGAAGTAAAAAATAATTTTACATTTGGATATTTACTTTGTGTCATCTGAATTGTAAAATCGGAATCGGCAAGAAAAACCAATTGTCCATATTTATCATGAGCCAGAAATTTTTGCTTGATTCTTCTGAACTCTTTAAATTCATCACTTTTAGGATCATTAGGTTTTACCCAGCATGCTTTATGTACAGGGAAATTTTCATACGTACATTTTGCACCATATTCATGCTCCAAACGGTATTGAATAACTTCGTATTGAAGCGCTCCAACTGTTCCGATAATTTTACGGTTATTCATTTCTAATGTAAATAACTGAGCAACACCTTCATCCATTAGCTGATCAATTCCTTTGTCCAATTGTTTGGCCTTCATTGGATCCGCATTATTTATATATCTAAAATGCTCAGGGGAAAAGCTCGGAATTCCTTTGAAACTCATTAATTCACCTTCCGTTAAAGTATCGCCAATTTTAAAATTTCCTGTATCGTGTAAGCCTACAATATCACCTGGATATGAAATATCAACAATTTCTTTTTTCTCGGCAAAAAATGCATTCGGGCTGGAAAATTTTAAGTTTTTCTTTTGGCGAACATGATAATAAGGCTTATTTCTTTCAAAAGTTCCGGAGACAATTTTAATAAATGCTAAACGATCACGATGTTTAGGATCCATATTAGCATGTATTTTAAATACAAAACCTGACATTTTTTCTTCCGTTGGATCAACCAGACGGGTTTCAGAATCTTTAGGCCTTGGAGAAGGAGCAATAGAGACGAAACAATCTAATAATTCGCGAACCCCAAAATTATTTAAGGCAGAACCAAAAAATACAGGCTGAATTTTTCCGTCTAAATAATCCTGACGATCAAATTTTGGATATACTTCGTCAATTAATTCTAATTCTTCACGAAGTTTATCAGCTGGTTTTTGACCAATAATTTTTTCTAATTCCGGATTTTGAACGTCTGAAAACGCGATAGTTTCTTCAATATTTTTACGGCTGTCTCCACTAAAAAGATTAATGTTTTGTTCCCATAAATTATAAATCCCCTGAAAATCATAACCCATTCCGATAGGGAAACTTAAGGGCGTTACCTTTAAACCAAGTTTTTGCTCCACTTCATCCATTAAGTCAAAAGCATCTTTTCCTTCACGGTCTAATTTATTGATGAAAACAATCATCGGAATGTTTCGCATTCTACAAACAGCAACTAATTTTTCAGTTTGTTCCTCAACCCCTTTTGCAACGTCAACAACTACAATAACGCTATCAACAGCAGTTAAAGTTCTAAAAGTATCTTCGGCAAAATCCTTGTGACCAGGAGTATCGAGGATATTAATTTTTTTATCTTTATAATTAAAAGCAAGCACAGAGGTTGAAACCGAAATACCTCTTTGGCGTTCGATTTCCATAAAATCACTTGTCGCTCCTTTTTTTATTTTGTTGTTTTTAACAGCACCTGCTTCCTGAATTGCACCTCCGAAAAGCAATAATTTTTCAGTTAATGTTGTTTTACCGGCATCAGGATGCGATATAATTCCAAATGTTCTTCTGCGTTGTATTTCTTTTAAAAAACTCATATTTTGTATAAATAGGATGCAAAAGTACTATTAATTAAGTGGTAATAAAAATATTCACTTCTTAATTTGGAAGTCTTTCCTTTTATATATGGAGAAAAAAATAAGGCTGTTTTTTACAACAGCCTTGAAATGTAATTTTATGTGAATTACTGATTAATCGACCAAACTGAATATCCTTTTGGAGGACATTGTATTTTTACCCATTTATCGGCCTGAGTAGTTGGGTACCAGGTTGAGTTTCCTGTAAAATCTTTGATTTGAGTATTGGCCCAATTAGTCTGAATCCATCTTTCCTGCCATGAAGTTGAGTTGTTAATGTAAACAACTAATCCCGGGTTGCCGTTATAACCATTTCTTCTTGCGATATACTCATCATTATCAGAATATAATATTGAAGTTGTTCCTGTTGCTTTGTTATTGTGAATCCAGATTAGATTATTCAACTTGTTTTTATCGAGCCATTCTTCATAATCTCTGTAGAATATTGTTGGATATCCTTCATGGGTCAGAATATATGAATAGGCCAATAATTTGTTTGAAATCTCATCAGTATCATGATTACTGACAAAAGTAACAGCTTTGTATGGATTTCTTTTCCACATCATATCGTCGTTTAACAGGGCAAGATTATTTCCATCAAAAGCATCATTCATTTTGTAATAACAGGCAAAATCAAATACAGAACTATTGGCATTATTGGCCCACCATTCAAGTGTATTTACATTTGCATCCCAATATTCCCCAACCGAAAATCCGCCTACATTAGCGTTCCATGCATTTATCACCCATGGTCCAAAACCTTTTACGTAGTCAAATCTCCAACCATCAAACTTCATGGTGTTTTTGTAATATTTACCAACTCCATCTGCTCTTATCCACAACCAATCCTGTACATATGGATTCGCGTGACATAAATCCGGAAACCCTCCAAAAGATCCTTCATCATTATTTCCGTAGCTGTTTTTATAAAAATCATTATAAGTACGCTTGAATTTTCCGGAAGCAATACCATTAAAATTAGTCCAGGTATTTGTTCCGGTGAAAGGATTGGCTTCTGATTGTCCTCCACTATTGTGATTAATTACAATGTCTGCATATACTTTCATGTTTTCGGTATGTGCTTTTGTAATTAGACTTTCCAGTTCAGCTTTTGATCCAAATCTGGTTTCTATTGTTCCGTTTTGATTATAATCTCCAAAATCAAAATAATCTGTAGGGTCGTATCCCATAGAAAATGCTCCATTTTGAGCTTTTGAAGCTGGTGGAAGCCATATTGAGCCAATTCCGGCATTAGACCAGTCTGTTACTTTAGCATTAATAGTATTCCACCAGTTTCCACCAGCAGGAACATCCCAATAAAAGGCCTGCATCATAACTCCGCCACCGGGATTATCAACATATTTCCCTGTAGAAGATGATTTTGTGTCTCCTGTATTGAATGGTTTACCGTCGTGATTCGTAACATTGATGATTTTAAATTGCTGACTTTCAGCTTTTGTATCAACATCTGTTTCGTTTTGAGAACACGAGTAAAAAAATACTGTGATGACAGCCATTAAATAAATCTGTAGCTTAGATTTTTTCATAATAATGATTTGGTTTAGGTTAGATAATATTTTAATTACATATTTTAAGCCTTTAAAAACGAATTATTCGTAATTTATAGACTTATAATTGTTAATTATCTATCTAAATTATATGTTTTTTGATTTGGTAATTTTTTTTAAGAAAATAGTTATACAGCGAAAACGTTGTAGTATGGAAAACTTTATTTGACTCTGAAATAGCTATTCACGAACTCATCAGAAATAAAAGTGATAAAGGAATTTTATGATATTTCTAAATGCAAAAATTTTTTAGTTTTTATAAGGTTTCATTTGATACCAGCACTTATTTTGTTGGATTTTAGAACTATCCTATAATTTTTTGTTAATAGTATAGCTGATACTTGTATTATGTAATTGAATTGTTATTTTTGTTCGTTATAAGTTGTAAAAAAACCGGATGCAATTTTTTTATATTTTCTAAAGTTTTGAAAATATTCATTTAATTGATTTTTGTTTTAAATAAAACGCTAAAAAACAAGACTTTACATTCAAAAATTAAATTTAAAATAATGTTATTAAAAAAAATACAGCTAAAAACTATTGATTATAAGTTCGTTCTGACAATATGTTTTTTACTTTTTTTCAACTCATTTATTTCTGCTCAGGAAATTATTAAAGATGCTGTAGCCGAAAAACCTGCAGAAAAGACTTCAATCAACAAGCAAAAAATTGACGGTATTATTGCAACTGTTGGAGATTATATTATTTTAGATTCTGATATTGATAAAGGATATTTAGAAATTTCAAGTCAGGGAGGTTCTATAAAAGATATTACAAGATGTATGATGCTTGGAAAACTTTTAGAAGACAAGTTATATGCACATCAGGCAATTCAGGATAGCATTATAGTTAGTGATGCCGAGGTGAAAAATATGATGGATGAGAGGCTGAATTATATGTTACAGCAGGTAGGTGACATTAATAAAGTGGTAGCTTATTATAAAAAGAACTCTGTTGAAGAATTTAAAACATATTTTGCTGATATATTAAAGGAGCAAAAATTATCTTCAGAAATGAGAGATAAAATTGTTAAAGATGTAGAGATTACACCTGAGGAGGTTCGTAATTTCTTTAAAAAAATCCCAAAAGAAGAATTACCAACTTTTGGAGCTGAAATGGAAGTAGCTCAAATTGTTGTAGAACCAAAAGTTTCAAAAGAAGACAAACAAAAGGTTATTGACAGGCTAAATGGTATCAAAAAAGATGTAATGGATGGTTCAAGTTTTGCTACGAAAGCCGTTTTATATTCTCAGGATCCTGGTTCATCACCGAATGGAGGATATTATAAAATGACCAGAAAGACTCCATTTGTAAAAGAATTTAAGGATGTTGCTTTTAGTTTGGCTGAAGGTGAAATTTCTGAGCCCTTTGAAACTACATATGGATATCATATCATAATGGTTGATAAAATAAAAGGGCAGGAGGTAGAGTTGAGACATATTTTAATATCGCCAACAGTCTCTGAAGATGCATTAAAAGAAGCTAAAGAGAGAATTACCAATATCAGAAATAAAATAGTAAGCAAAGAAATTTCTTTTGCTGATGCTGCCAGAACAGAGTCTGATGAAAAACAAACCAGAGCAAACGGAGGGACGTTAGTGAATCCGAATACGCAGGATACTCGTTTTGAGTTAACTAAAATGGATCCGACATTGTACAGCCAGGTTTCAAATTTGAAAGATGATGAAGTTTCCCAGCCTCTTTTAAATACAGATGATAAAGGAAAAAAGACATATAAGTTAATTACTGTTACCAACAGAATCGATGAGCATACTGCTGATTATGCTAAAGATTACACTAAAATTAAAGAATTAGCATTAAAAGAAAAACAAATCAATGCTATTGCTAAATGGTTTGATGCAAAAATAAAAGATACATACATAAAAATTATTGGAGAATACAGAGATTGTACTTTTACAAATAATTGGTTGAAAAAATAATTTTTATAAAATAAATAAAAAGAGTTAGTTTTATGAATTCATAGAGCTAACTCTTTTCAATTTTAAAATATATTTAAATGTCTGACGTAGCAGCAATTCACAATTTAGTTCAAAAAAGAAACGAATTAAAAACCGAAATAGCAAAAATCATTGTAGGCCAGGATGCCGTTGTAGATCAAATTTTATTATGCATATTTTCAGGAGGACACGCTCTTTTAATTGGTGTTCCGGGTTTAGCAAAAACTTTAATGATAAATACTTTATCTCAGGCACTGGGATTGGATTTTAAAAGAATTCAGTTTACACCGGATTTAATGCCTTCGGATATTTTGGGAAGTGAAATTTTAGATGAAAATAGACAGTTTAAATTTATCAAAGGACCAATTTTTTCAAATATAATTTTAGCCGATGAGATTAACAGAACACCACCAAAGACACAGGCCGCTTTATTAGAAGCAATGCAGGAGCGTTCGGTTACCATTGCCGGAGAAAATCATAAGCTGGATTTACCTTATTTTGTATTGGCAACCCAAAATCCAATTGAGCAGGAAGGAACTTATCCTTTGCCCGAAGCTCAGTTAGATCGTTTTATGTTTGCCGTAAAACTGGAATATCCGAGTTTTCAGGAAGAAGTTCAGGTAGTAAAACAAACTACTTCAGATATAAAAACGACAATTAATCCTTTGTTTACAGCACAGGAAATTATAGATTTTCAACATTTAATCCGCAGAATTCCTGTAGCAGATAATGTAATTGAATATGCAGTGACCCTGGTAAGTAAAACGCGTCCTGATAATCCTTTATCAAATGATTTTGTAAAAAATTATCTGGATTGGGGGGCAGGACCAAGAGCTTCACAGAATTTAATTTTGGCTGCTAAAGCACATGCGGCTTTTAATGGTAAATTTTCGCCGGATATTGAAGACGTGAAAGCAGTTGCAACCGGGATTCTTCGTCATAGAATTATTAAAAATTACAAAGCTGATGCTGAAGGAATCACAGAAGAGATTATTATTCAGAAACTGATGTAGAACTAAAAAGATATATTATGTAAACCTAACAGATTTTAAAGTCTGTTAGGTTTTTTTATTTTTAATAAAATTTTTCAGAAAAACATTCAGAGATTTGAATTAATAGAAAATTCGAAATAATTCAGTTAATTTTTTTTTAAAATTTTAAGTAGTATTACGTAGAAAGTAACATTGAAAGAAGAAACTACAACGTTATAATTGCTTATTTAGAAAAGTTCTTCCTTAAAAACGGGGTAAAATCCCACTTCCTTTGTAACATTAAATTTCGACTTTGTTAAAGAATAGATTTTAAATTATTGATAATTTATTATTTGAATTCAAAATTAAATTTTTGACAATAAAAAGTGGTGTAATTCATTATTTTGCAATAATAATTTTTGAAAAAGCTACATCTGTTATATTTTTTTTAATTGTCGGCTTTAATTCCTAAATTTGCGAACAAAAAAATAAAAATACCTATTTACTATGGCTTTTGATAATACTATTTATAAAGATTACCTTAAAGAAATTGAAGAGCGTAAAGAACAAGGACTTAACCCGAAACCAATTGATGGTGCCGATTTGTTAAGTGTAATTATTGCTCAAGTTAAAGATGTAAATAATGAATACAGAGAAGATTCTCTTAAATTTTTTATCTACAACACTATACCAGGAACTACTAGTGCTGCTAGTGTAAAAGCCAAATTTTTAAAGGAGATTATTTTAGGTCAATCTGTTTTAAATGAAATTACTCCTGCTTTTGCTTTTGAATTATTATCACATATGAAAGGTGGTCCTTCAATTGAAGTGCTTCTTGATTTAGCTTTGGGTAATGATGCTGCTATTGCGAAAGAAGCTGCAAAAGTTCTTAAGACACAAGTGTATCTTTATGATGCGGATACAGATCGTCTTAAAGAAGCGTTCGAAAGCGGTAATGCAATTGCCAGAGAAATTATTGAAAGTTACGCACAAGCTGAGTTTTTTACAAAACTTCCGGAAATAGCGGAAGAAATTAAAGTTGTAACCTTTATCGCTGGAGTTGGAGATATTTCGACAGATTTACTTTCTCCGGGTAACCAGGCTCATTCACGTTCAGATCGTGAATTGCATGGTAAATGTATGATTACTCCTCAGGCACAAGACGAAATTAAGGCACTTCAGGCACAACATCCTGATAAAAGCGTGATGTTAATTGCTGAGAGAGGTACCATGGGTGTAGGTTCATCAAGAATGTCAGGTGTAAACAACGTGGCTCTTTGGACAGGTAAACAAGCAAGCCCATATATTCCATTCGTAAATATTGCTCCAATTGTTGGAGGTACAAACGGTATTTCTCCAATCTTCCTAACAACTGTTGATGTTACTGGTGGTATTGGTATTGACCTTAAAAACTGGGTTAAAAAATTGGATGCAGATGGCAACCTAATTCGTAATGAAAGTGGTGATCCGGTTCTGGAAGAAACATATTCTGTTGCTACCGGGACAGTTCTTACAATAAACACAAAAAAGAAAAAACTATATAATGGCGATCAGGAATTGATTGACATTTCTAAGGCATTTACGCCTCAGAAATTGGAATTCATTAAGGCTGGTGGGTCATATGCGATTGTATTTGGTAAAAAAATACAAACATTTGCATGTAAACTTTTAGGTATCAATATTCCTACTGTATTTGCTCCATCGAAAGAAGTTTCTATTGAAGGACAAGGACTTACAGCTGTTGAAAAAATCTTCAACAGAAACGCTGTTGGTACGACTCCAGGGAAAGTATTACACGCCGGATCTGATGTTCGTGTAGAAGTTAATATTGTAGGATCGCAAGATACTACAGGTCTTATGACTGCTCAGGAATTGGAGTCTATGGCTGCTACAGTAATTTCGCCAATCGTGGATGGTGCTTACCAATCAGGTTGTCATACTGCTTCAGTTTGGGATAAAAAAGCGCAGGCAAACATTCCAAAATTGATGAAATTCATGAACGACTTCGGTCTAATCACTGCTCGTGACCCGAAAGGAGTTTATCATTCAATGACGGACGTAATTCACAAAGTACTTAACGATATTACAATAGACGAGTGGGCGATCATTATCGGTGGTGACTCACATACAAGAATGTCCAAAGGTGTTGCTTTTGGTGCTGATTCAGGAACAGTTGCTCTTGCACTTGCTACCGGAGAAGCTTCAATGCCAATTCCGGAATCTGTAAAAGTTACTTTCAAAGGAGATATGAAAAGTTACATGGATTTCCGTGATGTGGTTCATGCTACACAATCTCAAATGCTTAAGCAATTTGGTGGTGAGAACGTATTCCAGGGTAGAATCATTGAGGTTCACTTAGGAACGCTGACTGCTGACCAGGCATTTACTTTTACGGACTGGACTGCAGAAATGAAAGCAAAAGCTTCTATCTGTATTTCTGAAGATGATACTTTAGTTGAATCATTAGAAATTGCAAAAGGCAGAATCAAAATCATGATCGATAAAGGAATGGACAATGATAAACATGTTCTTCAGGGATTGATTAATAAAGCGGATAAGAGAATTACAGAGATTAAAACTGGAGAGAAACCAGCTTTGACTCCTGATGCAAATGCTAAATATTTTGCTGAAGTTGTGGTTGATCTTGATGTGATTGCAGAGCCAATGATTGCTGATCCGGACGTAAATAATAATGATGTTTCTAAAAGATATACTCACGATACAATCAGACCGTTATCTTTCTACGGAGGTGATAAAAAAGTAGATCTTGGATTTATTGGTTCTTGTATGGTTCATAAGGGCGACATGAAAATCCTTGCTCAAATGCTTAAGAATATAGAAGAGCAAAAAGGAAAGGTAGAATTTTTAGCGCCTCTTGTAGTAGCGCCTCCTACTTATAACATCGTAGATGAGCTTAAAGCTGAAGGTGATTGGGAAGTTTTACAGAAATATTCTGGTTTCGAATTTAATGATGATGCTCCTAAAGGTGCAGCGCGTACAGAATACGAAAACATGTTATATTTAGAGCGTCCTGGTTGTAACCTTTGTATGGGGAACCAGGAAAAAGCTGCTAAGGGAGATACGGTAATGGCAACATCTACACGTCTTTTCCAGGGAAGAGTAGTTGAAGATACTGAAGGTAAAAAAGGAGAGTCGCTTCTTTCCTCTACTCCGGTTGTAGTTCTTTCTACAATATTGGGCAGAACTCCTACTATAGAGGAATACGTAACAGCGGTGAAAGGTATTAATTTAACCAAGTTTGCACCTTCTCATAAATTACTTGTGAAATAATCAATGATTAGTTAATTTAATCATAATTCTGAAAGCCTGAGTCATAAACTCAGGCTTTTTTTTATGTAACTACTCAATTTTTCGTATCTTAGAATGTTGAAAAAAACTAACAAAAACAATTAAATCATATGGCTTTTGATATTGAAATGATAAAAAAAGTGTACGCCAACATGCCTGGTCGTGTTGATAAGGCACGAGAAATTGTTGGTCGTCCACTTACATTGACTGAGAAAATTTTGTACAATCACCTTTGGGACGGAAATCCAACGAAGGCGTTTGGAAGAGGTGTTGATTATGTTGATTTTGCACCGGATCGCGTAGCATGTCAGGATGCAACGGCGCAAATGGCTTTATTACAATTTATGCATGCCGGAAAGAAAACAGTGGCTGTTCCAACAACAGTTCACTGTGATCACCTGATTCAGGCTAAAGTTGATGCTGCAACCGATTTGGCCAGAGCAAAAACACAAAGTAACGAAGTTTTTGATTTCCTTTCTTCTGTTTCTAATAAATACGGAATTGGTTTCTGGAAACCGGGAGCCGGAATTATTCACCAGGTAGTACTTGAAAATTATGCTTTCCCGGGTGGAATGATGATTGGTACCGATTCTCACACTGTAAATGCAGGTGGTTTAGGAATGGTAGCTATTGGTGTTGGAGGAGCTGATGCTGTAGATGTTATGTCCGGTATGGCTTGGGAATTGAAATTTCCTAAATTAATTGGAGTAAAATTAACCGGTAAATTATCAGGATGGACTGCTCCTAAAGATGTTATTCTTAAAGTTGCCGGTATCTTAACCGTAAAAGGTGGTACTGGTGCTATCGTTGAATATTTTGGTGAAGGTGCTACTTCTATGTCCTGTACAGGAAAAGGAACTATTTGTAATATGGGTGCAGAAATTGGAGCTACAACTTCAACTTTTGGTTATGATGCTTCTATGGGGCGTTACCTGCGTTCTACAAACAGAGCTGATGTTGCTGATGCTGCAGATAAAGTTGCTTATTACTTAACCGGAGATCCTGAAGTATATGCTAATCCGGAAAAATATTTCGATCAGGTTATCGAAATCAACTTATCTGAATTAGAGCCACATTTAAACGGCCCTTTTACTCCGGATTTAGCTACTCCAATTTCAAAAATGAAAGAAGAAGCAATCAAAAATAACTGGCCATTACAAATTCAGGTTGGTTTAATTGGTTCTTGTACAAACTCTTCTTACGAAGATATTTCTCGTGCTGCTTCTTTGGCAAGACAAGTAAGTGCTAAAAACTTAAAAACTAAATCTCAATTTACAATTACTCCAGGCTCTGAAGTAGTTCGTTATACAATTGAAAGAGATGGATTTATCGATACTTTCGAAAAAATTGGAGCTACTGTTTTTGCTAATGCCTGCGGACCATGTATTGGTATGTGGGACAGAGATGGGGCAGAGAAAGAAGAAAGAAACACCATTGTTCACTCTTTCAACCGTAACTTCTCAAAACGTGCAGATGGGAACCCAAACACTTTGGCTTTCGTAGGTTCTCCGGAATTGGTTACCGCTATGGCTATTGCAGGTGATTTAGGGTTTAACCCATTAACAGATACTTTGATCAACGAAGATGGAGAAGAAGTAAGACTTGAAGCTCCAACAGGAGACGAACTGCCTCCAAAAGGATTTGATGTTAAAGATCCGGGCTTCCAGGTTCCGGCTGAAGACGGTTCCGGAGTTCAGGTAGTGGTAAGCCCAACATCTGACCGTTTGCAATTATTAGCGCCGTTTGACCCTTGGGATGGAAAAAACATTACTGGTGCTAAATTGTTAATTAAAGCATTCGGAAAATGTACTACGGACCACATTTCTATGGCTGGACCATGGTTACGTTTCCGCGGACACTTAGATAATATTTCTAACAATATGCTGATTGGTGCCGTAAATGCATTCAATCAAAAAACAAACTCTGTTAAAAATCAATTGACAGGAGCTTACGATGCAGTTCCTGCGGTAGCGCGTGCATACAAAGCAGCCGGAGTTCCCTCTATTGTTGTAGGAGATCACAATTATGGTGAAGGTTCTTCTCGTGAGCATGCTGCAATGGAGCCGCGTTTCTTAGGAGTTAAAGCGGTATTGGTAAAATCATTTGCCCGTATCCACGAAACAAACCTTAAAAAACAAGGTCTTTTAGGATTAACTTTCGCCAACGAAGCTGATTACGATAAAATTCAGGAGAACGATACAATTAACTTCATTGATTTAGTTGATTTCGCTCCGGGAAAACCATTAACGTTAGAATTCGTTCATGCAGATGGTTCTAAAGATATCATTTTGGCAAACCATACTTACAACGCAGGTCAGATTGGCTGGTTCGTTGCAGGTTCAGCATTAAATTTAATTGCTGCGGGAAAAGCTTAATCTTTAAGATTCAATTATATTCAAAACGCTCTGTGAAAACAGGGCGTTTTTTGTTAGAAGCTATTTCCAGCTGTGCGCTATATCTTTTGTGGCGAACTCCGCCACAAAAGGATGCCGCTTCCATCTGGGCTAGGGCTTATGTGTTTTATCATGAATATTTTAAAAAATAGTTATCCCAGAAGCATTTTTAAATGTTAAGCAGAACTTAAAAACTTGTTAAAAAAAGTGCTTTTTTTAGTTTAAAAAGTTAAATTCGCTTTATAGGTATGCATTGTTTTTATTGGATTCTCTTAAATACATCATACACAGTTAAATAAAAAAAATCCCCCCAAATGATTTTTAGGTTAGCCATCATAATATTCTTTTTTAGTATAGCAGGTTTTTCTCAGGAAAAATATATCAAACACACCATTTCAAAAGGTGAAAACCTTACCATAATTGCTAAGAAATACGGACTGAAACCAAAAGATATAATTAAAGCAAATCCAAACGCTCCTAAAATTTTAAAACTAAATTCGGTTTTATTAATTCCAAATACCAATCAATCAGCAACAATAAAACCTAATGAAACTGTTGCTAACACAACTCCCGGATTACACGAAGTTCAGGCAAAAGAAACGTTATGGGGAATCTCAAAAAAATATAATATTTCCGTGGAGGATTTAAAAAAAGCCAATCCACTTTTAGAAACCGAAGGGCTAAAAATAGGACAGCAAATTACGATTCCATCGAATGTAATTGCAGTTTCAGATTCAGAAAAAACAATTGAAAGTAGTATTCAAACATCTACGGATGTGGAAGTTTCAAGAGAAGTTTTGCCCAAAGAAACGAAATATGGAATAGCAAAAGAGTTTGGAATTTCTGTTGCTGAATTAGAAAAGCAAAATCCGGAAATTAAAAAGAAACTGCCACTGGGATATATTTTAAAAATCCATGTCTCAAAAGAAAAAGCAGATGCTTTGCAGGCTTCAAAGCCAACTCAGGTAATAAAAGATACTTTAGGATCTCCTCAGCAATCATATGATAAAGTAATAGTTAAAAATGATTCTGCTGCACTAATAAAAGTGAGTAACCATTATGATTTAATAGATCAACTAATATCGAATGCTACTGAAAATATAGGAACCCGTTATCGTTCCGGAGGGACAACAAAAGCAGGTTTTGACTGCTCAGGATTAATGTACTGTACTTTTGGAAATTTTGATATTAAGCTCCCAAGAAGTTCAATCGAACAATCCCGAATTGGGATGAAAGTTAACACTGATGAGGCGCAAAAAGGCGATTTAATTTTCTTTAAAACCAATGGCAGGCATCACATTAATCACGTAGGAATGGTGGTAGAAGTTGTTGACGGAGAAATTAAATTTGTTCATTCCTCAACCCACGGAGGTGTTATGATTTCTTCAACAAAAGAGCCTTACTATGAAAGAACTTTTTCTCAGGTAAATCGTATTTTGGAATAATGTTTTTTAAGTCCAATGTTTTGATCTTGAGTAATAATAAATTTCTCGTTTTAAGACATATGCTGTTATGGGTTGCTTTTCTATTCTTCGTCTTCTTCGGGTTTTTGAATAAAAGTCAATTTTCTATTTGTCAAGTCAAAATAATGATAAAAGTCAATAGCATAATCGGTTTCTGGTTTGCTAATAGATCCAAAAAATTCAATTTTATCTTTGTCTAACTTGTTAAACCAATAGTTATGGAAAATTGCAATATCCATAAATCCATTGTCAGCGTATTTTGAAAATTGTTTTTTTATAAATATTGTGTCTAAAAGTATTTGTGAATTTCGTTTAATTGTCAGCGATATTTCAGCGTCTCTGTATTTGTCAATTTGCTTGTTGCCATTTTCTTCATATTCATTGATTACATAACTGTCAAGATCTGTTCTTTTAATAGTGATATGTATCTTTCTGTCGGCTATTATTGTGTCAAATTTTTCAGTTTTCTTTGTCTCAGGAATAAATCTTTCTGATTTTTTATTTACCAAAGTCACGCCAGAATTGTCAGCAGTCTGAATAATTGTTGCTTTTTTTTCTGTATGTGAATTACAAGCAAAAAATAAAAAAGCCAAAGTTAGAATCAATGTATTGTTTCTCATATGTGTCGTTTGTCTTTTAACGTTGTCTATAACGTTCCCTTGCTACAAGTGGTTTGAAGTTAAATTAAACCTTATTTTCGGATCAAATAAATACTTACAAATACAAACCATTTCCAAATTAAGCCAATTACCCAAATCCGTTGTAGTAGCTGTTAGTCGTTCGTTGTTTTTCTATGTATTTTCGTTGAATTTTCTTTGTAACAATTCATATAATTCTTCAAAATTTGTGTCTAATGTGTTTGCAGAAATACTAATTGGCGAACCGTAAGTTCTATAATTTATTTCCATTGCTTTTCTTTTAACAATTCCATTTTGACGATTTATATATTCTTCAGGATTTTTTACAATAAACATTAAGAATTTTTGGTTCATTACGTTCGATGTTGAAATTTCGATTATATCTGTCCACAAAATGATTCCTGCTGAAACTCCACTAGAATTATCAATTATTCCTTCGGAATTAATTATTAAACATGGTTTATTGTCAGGTAATTTTTTAAAAAGGGTAAACGTAATATATCCAAAAAATACAATTGCAGATATTCCGCTTATTAAAATTATCATTGGATTTCCAAAAATTGGATGATTACTTTTAGGTGGATTTACTACCAACCAAGTTCCAATTCCAACAAATATTATTGAACCAAATAACATTAAATATAATTTTTGCTTACTTAATGGTATTTCAATTTGATTTTCTTCTGACATCAATTTTTAGTTTCGTTTGGTTTGAATTTTAGTTCTTTTTTCTTCTTTCTGAGGTACAATGACGCCTAACGTTCTGGTACTACAACGGGTTTGGTACAAAACTAACTTCCCATTAAGCCAATTACCCAAATTCGTTGTAGTAGCTGTTACCAGTTGCCTTTATTACTGGGTTTTTAATTGTTCTAATCTTTGTAAAGCTTTAGATAAATCGTATTCCTCTTTTGGTAACTCTTCTATTAGTTCATAATTTAAGAATCGATATCTTTTTATTCCACAACCTTTATCGAGAATATTAAGTTCAGAACATTTTACACATTTAATTATGTCAAACTCGAAACTAGGAATGCTATTGTCTTTTTCTAATATAAAAGTTTCCAATTGTGTTCTACATTTCGAGCATTCCATAGAAATAATCTCGTGTCTTTTTCTTTCTTCTTCTAGTATTTTCTCCGAAAGTTTTTTAACAGCTTTCTCGTAGTCATAAGCTTCAGTTCCGTATGTCCAAGAGTTTAGTTTTTCATTAAGACTATCGCTTTTTAAAATTTTAGCAATCTCGTCAAAATAGTCCACAACAAATTCTCTTTCTTCTGTATCTAATTCATCAGATTTAATTTTATTAAAGTATTTTTCGAATATGGTTTCAATTTCTTGAGGCGATTTTTTTGTATTACTGGAAGAAATTAAATTTGTTATTAAATCATTAAAAGACTTTTCAAGTTTAATGCATAGACTTTTTTCTGAAGGATTCAATCCACGATTTTCCCATTCTTCGTTAGAGAATTTTTCCTTGTTTTTTAATTTTTCTAATGCTAAAATCTTATTATTCACTATTGTTTCTTTAAGGTAACTGGTAACTTGTATTGCTCTCTTTTCAAAAATAATAAAAAAGATTTTCAATCGCGAATAACTTTCTCGCAGGTAAATCGTGTCTTAGAATTAAAGGTGAATTTTCTTTATGAAATCCTCAATTTGTAAAGGTTTGTTTAAAAATTCAGTTACATAATTATTTTCGTTAATTCGTTTAATTTCATCGGGGTCTAATGTAGATGAAAGGACATAAATCTGAATTTCTTTTTTGAATTTTTCACTTAATTTATCAAACTCTTCCAAAAAATCTAACCCATTCATTATGGGCATCTGAATATCCAGCAAAATAATTACAGACTGATTTAAATTTTCGTGATCGTGCAGCCACAGTAAACCCTCCCTGCCATTGTTAGTAATATTTACTTCAATATCAAGAGATTTTCTTATGAGCTGTTTGATAACAAGCTGATCGATAAGATTGTCTTCAATTAATAAAAATACAGGTTTAAATTCCATAAGACCTTGGTATTGTTACAATAAATTTGCTTCCGATATTATTTTCTGAGGTCATATAAATGTTTCCTTTAATGTTTTCAACTGCTTCTTTTACTATATACAGTCCCAGTCCGGATCCTTTGTTTTTGTTTGTCCCAAAATACATTTCAAAAATATGATCTTTAAATTCGTCCTTAATTCCAATTCCATTATCAGATATTTCAATTTTATAAAAATCATTATCCATATAAGTTTTAATGGATATAGACATTTGCTCTTTACTATTGTCAGCATATTTTATAGCGTTTGAAAGTAAATTCGAAATAATGATTTTCAGGCGTAAACTGTCACTTTGAATTTCATCTGCCAATAATTCTTTTGTAATCTCAATTTGGCTGACATTTTCAAAATGCATAAGCTGCAATATGGCTTCATCAATTAGTTCGTGTAAGCTAACAGGTTCTATGATGATTTCTTTTCGTTTGTTTTTCGAATAATCAATAATGTCGATAATAAACTGATCTTGTCTGGCTAAACTTTCGTGCATTAAAGACAGATATTCCCTAATTTGATCGATATTATCTTCAAATTGAGTAATTTCTATCAGGCCTTTTAATGAGGTTATTGGAGATCTTAAATCATGTGAAGCACTGTAGACAAAACGGTCAAGTTCGTGATTTGCCAGTATTAGGTTTTCATTTTTTATTTCGATTTCTTTTTTAGAAGCAATTAGGTGTTTTACCATTATTGAATAATAAAAACTAACACTGCAAATAATAATCAGAATGAAAAATACATTAGTAAAAATAAGCAAGTCTTTTATTTTGCGGGCTCCTTCGCCCAGTGTATTCGAAAAGTTACGTTCATTAATAGTGAGTTTATCGCTGATTGCACTAATATCCTGAAGGAATTTTTGTTGATCTGCAACAGTTAAAATATCATTTTTTATTTTGGTATTGATTTGCTGTCCTGTTATAAATAAATTAAAAATTAATTCATCAGCCTGTTCCCATTCGTTAATAGCATTTGCTAAAAAAGAAACCTGTTTAAAATTAACAAATAACCAAATAATATCGTTTAAGTCTTCCTGGTGGTTTCGGCCCAGAAGTAGTGCCTTGCGGGCAATTTCTTCATCTCCTCCTTTTAATAATGCTACTCGTGCCATTCCGTCACTTTGTGGAACTTTGAGTTCTTCAAGGTATAATTTCCATTGGTTTTCGTCTTTAGTATATAGGTATGTTATCAAATGACGGGAAGCATCTTTTTGCCCTTTTGAATAATATGATTCTCCGCTTATATAGGCTCTGTTTGCAGACAAGGTTTTAATGGTGAAAAAATTGATACAAATTAGCAAGGCACAAGAAACAAAAACAATTAAGAGAAGAATGAAAATATTTGTGAAACGTAATTTCTTATAAACTTGAAATTTAGACATAGCTTCTGAATTTGCAGATTAATAATTTGATTCAAGTCTTGTAGTTTTTTTGAAGAAAAGATGCTTCCTTGGTATTCCCAGGCATGAATAATTGAGAAATTAAACAATTGTTAATTAAATGCTTGACTTTAAACCAAAATAATACTTGATTCAAATTTAATAAAAAAAACAGAATTTACTTTTTATATTTTATTGCTGTTGACATAATTATAAAATTGATATTTATTGATTTAAAATTATTCGAGCTCATGCCAAAAATGCCCACAACCATTTTTACATTCAGTATTTCTTCTTTCGGTATCAGTTATTTTAAAGATCCAAAGTAATGCTGTTATTGTTTTTTTATTTTCGTTTTCAGGAAGTACTGCTAATTTATTAAATGCAATTTTTGTCGGATTGTTTTTTAGAATTACAATTGGAGTGAAAGTTGATTTTAATGGAATTGTGCTTAATGCTTTTTGATAAGCTTCTGAATTATAATCTGTTTTGTTTGGAATAGAATTGATTATATGATTTTTTAAAGTTGAAAAAAGCTCATTAAAATTACATTCTGTATCTTCTAATAAGAGCTTTATACCAACATTAAAATCTATTTTATCTTGAGCAATCCTGTTGATTAGTTCTTCTTTTAAATTCATGTAGTGAAAAAACAACTTTTTAATTTATTCTCTGAAGGTCTTGTCATAGATTCAAGTCTATTACTGCTAAAGTATAAATATCCTTTGAATTATTGAATAATTTTATTTTCTCATGAAAATGAAATCCCGCTCCGGAAGGACACACACAAAATAATTTTAAAGAATCTAAAATCTGCATTCTAAATCTAAAATTTCCAAAAAAAGTATATCTTTAACCAACCAAAAAACCAAAATAATGCAGGAAAACAATCAGGAAAATTTTAAAAGAGAACTCGGATTACTAGACGGAACCATGCTTGTGGTAGGTTCTATGATTGGCTCAGGAATATTTATTGTAAGCGCCGATATTGCCAGACAAGTTGGTTCGGCAGGATGGCTGACACTAATTTGGCTAATTTCAGGATTAATTACCATTATTGCAGCGGTAAGTTACGGTGAGCTGAGTGCGATGTTTCCAAAGGCCGGCGGACAATATGTGTACCTGAAAGAAGCGTACAACAAACTGATTGCTTTTTTATACGGCTGGAGCTTTTTTGCGGTGATCCAAACCGGAACGATTGCTGCCGTTGGTGTGGCTTTCTCAAAATTTGCAGCATATCTTTATGAACCTCTCAGCGATGAAAATATATTGTTTGAACTGGGTTCTTTTAAACTCAACGGAGCTCAGATTGTATCGATTGTAACTATTGTTTTATTGACATACATTAACAGTCGTGGTGTAAAAAACGGAAAAATTTTACAAACAGTCCTTACGATTATTAAAATATTATCCTTGCTGGGTTTAATCGTTTTTGGATTAACGCTTGCAGCAAAAGCATCGGTTTGGGATGCTAACTGGGCAGATGCCTGGACACCAAGATCATATAATACAGATAATGGTTCATGGCTTCCTATCAGCGGAAAAGCGTTGATTACAGGAATTTCGGCAGCGATGGTGGGTTCACTATTTTCGAGTGATGCCTGGGTTGGCGTGACTTTTATTGCCGGAGAGATTAAAAATCCAAAACGTAATGTGGGTTTAAGTTTGTTTTTAGGGACTTTTATCGTTACCATTATTTATGTTTTGACAAATTTGATGTATTTGGCGGTAATTCCGTTAGATGAAATTGCTACGGCAAAATCAGATAGGGTAGCGGTGGTAGCTTCGCAATATATTTTTGGTGATATCGGAACTTTGGTTATCGCCATTATGATTATGATTTCGACTTTTGCCTGTAATAATGGTTTGATTATGGCCGGAGCAAGAGTATATTATACGATGGCAAACGATGGTTTGTTCTTTAAAAAAGCAGCAGTACTTAATAAGTTTAGTGTACCTGCATGGGCTTTATGGGCACAGTGTATTTGGGCTTCGGCTTTATGCCTGACAGGAAAATACGGGGACTTATTGGACTTTGTAATCATTATCGTTTTGATTTTTTACATCTTAACGATCTACGGAATTTTTATATTGCGTAAAAAAATGCCGGACGTCGAAAGACCTTATAAAGCTTTTGGATATCCATTTTTACCATTATTATATATTGTGATTGCTTCAGCGATTTGTGTATCACTTCTTTTTACAAAGTTCTCAACCTGTGGATGGGGAATTTTGATTATGCTGATCGGAATCCCGGTTTATTATCTGACGAAACCAAAAGAATAAAATTATAAAACCCAAAAACGCCTTACTATAAATAAGGCGTTTTTTTATGGATTAATATGTTTCATTTCAAATATTATAATTCTATTAACACCACAGAATTTAGCTTTCGTTTTAAATGGATTAATTTTGCACAATAGCAAATATTTACATGAAAGACTCCATTTCAATCTCCATATTAGAACTCGCCATTATTACACAGGATAGTAATGCGTCTGAAACTTTACAAAAAACAAAAGAGATAGCTCAATTAGCAGACAGTTTAGGATATAAACGATTTTGGCTTGCCGAGCATCATAATATGGCACATGTAGCAAGTTCGGCAACGGTGGTTTTGATTGGATATATTGCCAGTCAGACTCAAAACATACGGGTGGGCTCCGGCGGAATTATGCTTCCGAATCATTCACCTTTGATCGTTGCCGAACAATTTGGAACTCTTGAAACTCTTTATCCGGGCAGGATTGATTTGGGCTTAGGAAGAGCTCCGGGAACTGATCAGCCAACAGCGGAAGCTATCCGAAAAGATTTTTTTGAACAGGCACAGCGATTTCCGCAAAATGTAGCGAAACTTCAGGAATATTTTTCAGAAAAAAATGCGACTGCAAAAGTCAGGGCTTTTCCTGCTGAAGGAACAAAAGTCCCAATCTGGATTTTAGGATCAAGTATGGAAAGTGCATCTTTAGCTGCTTCTTATGGTTATCCGTACGCTTTCGCAGGACATTTTGCACCTCGCCAAATGTTACAGGCATTTGAATTTTACAGGGATAATTTTCAGGCTTCTGCCGTTGCAGACAAACCAAAAACTATTGCATGTGTGAATATCATTGCTGCCGACACAAATGAAGAAGCCGAAAAATTGTCAACGAGTTTGTATCAAATGTTTTTAAATTTAATCAGGAATGATCGTAAAGGACTGCAACCACCTGTTGATTCTCTTGATGATATTATGAGCGAAGAAGAGCGGTTTCATGTAAATCAGATGACAGCTTGTTCTTTTGTGGGAAGTAAAGAACAACTCATAATTGATTTAAAGGAGTTTATTGAATATTCTAAAATTGATGAACTCATGATAACAAGCCCTATTTTTGACCATCATGCCAAATTAAAAAGTATTAAGCTTACAAAAGAAGTAATCGATGAACTAAATAAAAACTAATGTTGTTTTAAAATAAAAAGAAAGAGACTCGTTTGAGTCTCTTTCTTTTATAAATTTAATTTCCCTTCAACACCAATATCCGGGTTATTGCCGAAAAGTGCCGATCCGGCCATTTTAAGCAATGAAATTATTTTGCCGTCTTTCGTATCCCAATAATATGCATCAGAAGGTGTAACCTTTATAATAGTAACGTTTGGGTCTCTTTGTCCTTCTTCAAACCAGGCTTTGGCAATCGGGTTCCATAATTCATCTATTTTTTCCTGATCCCTGTATATTGTTGCATGACCATAGATAGAAATATATTGTGAACTCGAATTATTAGCAAAAAAAAGCTGAACCTGATCGTCTTTTAGAATTTCGAAATTCTTATTACTTGTCGCAGAACTAATAAACCATAAATTACCCTGATCATCTACATCTTCAACACTCATTGGTCTTGATTGAATTGGGGTTTTTGTTAATTCAGTACAAAAAATCCCTATATGTATGCCTTTTACCAATTCGATCAATTTATTGACAGCTTCTTTATTATTTAAATTTTCGTTCATGACATAATTTTTTAAATTTAATCCAAATCAATTTTTTCTGCAGTCCAGTCAACGGCCAGCAAATAATCTTCTTTTTTGAATCCTTTAAATTCCCCGGGCATTATTTTATTAAAAACTTTCGTAAAATTGATCATTCTCTGGCAATCAGTTACAATTGCTGCACGTGTCCATTTTGTAATGTTTTTAATGCTGAGTAACGCTTCATGCAGCCAGGCGCCTAAAGTAAAATCGGTCGGAGAATTGTCAAAAAAGAGTAAATAATTAAGTTTTTGAGTGTCCTCAATTAAAAGTCTTACTTCTGAGGTAACAAAATCAACATCGCCTTTAATAATGTGTCCGGCAGTTTTGAAACCAATCATATTCGGTGGTAATTCTTTAATTTTTTCGATCATGACATTTTCATTTAGGAGGTTTAAAAATCATTTTTCACAAAATTATGCGAAAGGTTGTTTTAAAGGTTATTTAAAAAGCTGATAATCTTACATAATTTCAATGTTTGGAATTAATCGCTCTTTTTTGATTTAAAAAAAGGGTTCAGAATAACTTAAGAATTCTTCTAAAAAAAAAACACTAAATTAGCTATGCGTTTCATTATTAAATCAAAATTATGCTTAAAAGAATTTTAGCCGGTATCGGGATTGTCGTTATAATTGTGCTTGCTTTCAAATATTGTGAATTCAAAAAAGATGACGATTCTACAATCGATTATAATACCAATCTGATACAGCAGCAAATTTTGAATGTTGGAAAATTAGTGGTTACCGAAGGGCATTTTTCCGAAGTACTGACCTATAAAAATCAACAGAAATATTTGATGGACATGGTTTCTTTTGAGAAAAAAGCACTTATTGTCGTGAATGCAAATGTTACGGTAGCGTATGATTTGCATAAAATGAAATACGATATTGATGAAAAAAATAAAACAATTACGATTCTCAATATTCCAAAAGAAGAAATTACGATCAATCCGGATATTCAGTTTTATGATGTTGAGCAAAGCAAACTAAATCCGTTTACAGGGGATGATTACAACAAAATAAACAAATCGGTAAAGGCAAACCTGGCCAAAAAGATTGAAAAATCTTCATTAAAAACAAATGCTCAAAATCGATTAATCAGTGAGTTGTCCAAAATTTTGATTTTGACCAATACAATGGGATGGAAATTACAATACAATGGTAAAGCGATTGAATCCGATAGCGATTTTAATCAGGATTTGAAGTTGTAAAGAAAATAAAAACACGAATTCCACAAATTAGAACAGATCGATTCGTGTTAATTTGTGGAATTCGCTATCTTTTATAAGGGTTGAGGGACAGAAATAATTTATTTTAATCCTTCCATTAAGGCATTTAAAGCCTGGGTATCACCAACAGTATTATTGCTTCTTTTAAAGATTCCAAAACCATTGTTGCCTAAGCTTCCTTCATCCCAATAAAAAGGTACCAAACCGTTGATTTTTGCTTGTTTAACAACATATTTTAAATAATAAGCTCTGGAAGCCAAATGTTTTGTCAAATTTGTACCTGTTAATGAAGTACGTCGCATAGCGCCAAACTCTCCCATGATAACAGGAATTCCTTTATCTATAAATTGCTTTTTCATAAGTCTAAAATCGGCAGTAACAGCGGTTTCTTCTCCCCATGTAGCATTTCTGCCAGTATCGGTTGTTGAATGAAAACCTGAACCCCAATAGTAAAACATTTTTCCCCAGATCTCATCTTTAGTCAATCCACAAAAATTCCATGGCGCATAATAATGAATCTCGACCATCATTCTTCCAGCTATTTTATCGGTAGGCAATGATGTCATTAACTGATTTGTTTTCCCGATATCTGTACCTGGTCCCTGAATTATTAATGTTCTGTAAGCGTTTTTCCCTCCTGTAGAACGTACTGCATTTATGAAAGTTTGGTGATATGACTTTAAAACGGCCATTTCGGTTGCGTCTTTTACATCAGGTTCATTGGCACTGGCAAAAAGCAAATGTCCATTAAAGTTACGTAAATGGGTGGCTATTTGCTCCCAGAAAGCTCGTTGCTTTTCGTTATTTTCAGCTTGTTTGGCTACAGTTATATTCTTTTCTAACCATCCGCCATCCCAGTGGATATTTACTATCACATACATATTATTATCAGTACAGTACTGAACTACCTCTTTTACTCTGTTGAGCCATTCCAATTTTATTTTCAAAGTAGCAGAGTTGGCTAAATTGTTACTCCACGAACAAGGAATACGAATAGCGTTAAAACCTTTGCTTTTTACTGCATCAATTAAAGCTTTTGTGACCTTTGGATTTCCCCAGGATGTTTCGCCACCAGTTGCTTCCAGAGTATTTCCGATATTCCACCCAATTTTTATATTGGATGCAATAGCCTGTGCATTGCTTCCCATTCCGTTAGCGTCTGCCGGCAATGGATTAGTATTATAATTAGGGAACCTTGCTGTTGAAATGGTAGTCTGGGCTGCAATCTCTTGTTTTGCAGCTGCCTCCTGCTCTTCAATAAGTGAATCTTTACTGCAAGCAAGATTTCCAAATAATGCTATGCATAGAATAGCAAAAATTTTGTAGTTTTTAAGTGTCATAAAAAAATGGTTAAATAATTTGTTATAGTTTTAGTAAGTCAGGTTCACATTGCAAGAATTTCAATTACAAATGACACCTGTTTTTCTAATGGTTAATTTGACCACAAGTATAAAGTATATTTTTTATTTGACAAAAAAAATCATAAAAAAGAAGAAGATTAATAATTAATATAAATTAAAAATAAGTTAAAAATATATTTTTAACTTAAACGTTTTGTTATAACTAACTTATAAGTAGGGAACTAATAAATTGAAAATGCGGGGATATAGTAAGGAATATAAATATCCTTATTTTTTGTTCAGTACATGTTTGTAGTATTGTTTTTACACAAAAATCAAATCCAATCCGCCGGAAATTAAATGCGCTATTTCAGGACGTTTTTCTTTTAGCTGGTCAAGATATACCAGGACTTCCGATAATAATTGTTTTTCATCTGAATCCTTCAAAAGTTCTGCAATTTCTACAGAAAGCAGCCAATCGGCAGGATGATCTTTTTTTATTTTTTCAAAAACAGCTTTTAGTTCTGATTTAGAATCTTTATTTTCTCTAATCATGCGTACGGTCTGATATAAAATTTCCAGAGCATCACGCTTGTCAGTATGTTTTGCTTTAATAGTTGTAGTTTTAGGAACTGTATTAATTAAGTCAAAACTATTTACATCGGCAGGACCGGAAAATGCCGAAACGACTTTTTTTCCAATCGCCATATCGTAATTTCCCCACTCTGGCTGAAACAAAACTTCCTCACCATGAGTTACAGTACAATTCCTGAAACTAATCAGGATAATTTCTCCATGTAAATTTCTGGAGCCAGTGATGATTTCACCTTCAACTATAATATTGCCTTCAAATTCTAATTTTACAGTTTCATTTTCAACAATATTGTACGCTTGCAAGTCTTTTGGACTCATGTCTTCTATGGCTAAATTAAAGCCTTTCAGTTTTCCGATCGGGCTTCCAAATCCTTCAGAATGTGTCAGGGTACCATGACCGACTAATTCTTTTTCGCGATAGGATAAAGCGGTTTTTCCGGTTGTCTGAATGTAAACAGGTTTTCCTTCTTCTTCAATTACTTTGGTAAAAACACCGGAAATCTGTAGACCTGTACTTAATTCAATTGTACCTAAAGCATTCGAATGAATCAATTTATTAAGCCCCGAAAGCCCTCCGGTTCGCAAAGCCATTTTGTTGGCGAACTCTTCTAAAATCAAACTTAAATAAGAGAAATTTGGTGTTACATATAATTGAGGCTGTAATTGGGTAATATCAAAATTCTGATTCGCAGCTGAGATATCATAAGGAATTTTCTTTACATTATCTGTCATGCACCAGGCACTTTCACCAATTGAAGAAAGCAATCCGGCACCATAAATTTTAGGATTTTCGACAGTTCCAATCAGGCCATATTCAACTGTCCACCAATGCAGGTTTCGAATCTGAGCCATCTCTGATAATTCGCCCATATTATTTTGTAAATCGGCAACCGCTTTTTCGGCTTCATCAATTTTTTGTTGTGGCGTATCTTCGGCTTCTTTCAAAATCGAAAGTAACCGGATCGCTTCATACATTTGATAATCTTTATGAGATGAAATCGCTTTACAGCCAATTTCTCCAAAACGGCGCAGGTATTCTGCATATTCCGGATTCGCAATAATAGGGGCATGACCGGCACCTTCGTGAATGATATCCGGAGCTGGTGTGTATTCGATATGTTCTAATTGTCTGATGTCTGATGCGATAACTAAAACGTTATACGCCTGAAATTCCATAAAAGCATTGGGCGGAATAAACCCATCAACAGCAACGGCAGCCCAGCCGATTTCGGTCAGAATTCGGTTCATGCCATACATGCTCGGAATCGAATCAATTTCGATTCCTGTTTTTCGTAAACCTTCTAAATAGGAATGATGTGCAACTTTCGATAAATAATCCACATTTTTACGCATCACATAACGCCAAACCGCCTGATTGATTGGAGTATAATCACTATAATCCTGAGGCTTAATAAATTGTTTTAAATGTTTTGGCAATCGTTCTAATAACGGATTTGTTTCAATTGT
This sequence comes from Flavobacterium sp. CF136, assembly GCF_000282055.1. Lineage (GTDB taxonomy): Bacteria > Bacteroidota > Bacteroidia > Flavobacteriales > Flavobacteriaceae > Flavobacterium. Next base: position 76,287 of record NZ_AKJZ01000021.1, on the reverse strand, counting down.
TGGATTCATTTTGAAAATCGTTGTAGATTAGAATGTAAAATTACGAATTTCAGACGCTATTTTTTGCTGTTAATTACAAAAAAAATATTTAAAACCATTTTTTGTTACATTTTTCATTGATTTATCTCAAAAGCAAGGAAAAACAAATGTCTTTTAACAGTCATTATTTTCATAATTTATTTTCTCCATTTTTTTCTCGTAATTTTCAATTTCTTTTTTAGTCATAAGAACTTCCTTTACGTCTATTTTTAATTGTTTTTTAGTGTCAGGACTTATCCATAAACCACTAAAAGTATTGCTTTCTTTTTTTAGGATCATTACGCCGGTAAATCCATGTTCTACTAATACAAATTTGTTTTCGCTTTTTTTATTTTGAGTAATGTCTAATTGTATCCAGCTCCCTGATTTGTCATAACGATAAATTGCGGTATACATCAAATCAGCTGTACATGGGTTTTCTTCAGTTTTTATGTAAAATGTTACTGGTGTTTTTCCGTCAACTGTACCTTTATATAAGCTGGTTTTTGCAGAAGATTGTGCATTAGCAAGGCTAAAAAAGAAAATACATAATAAAAGGAACAGAATTTTTTTCATATTCAAATGAGATTTTTACAGGTTATGGGACTTTTTGTTTGATTTAAAAGTAATCATATTTTGGTATTGAAAGCAAATATTAATTTGAGCGGATTTTTACTTATTTCTCCAAATTCCTAAAATATTCAATTTTATAATTAAACATATACGCCATATTTGCTGCTCTGACCTTTGCTTCTTCGGCTAATTTTCCAACAAATAAAGAATCTACAGTTGAGGTGAAAATTTCCATCCATCGATTGAAATGAGATTGGTTTACCGGTAATTGTTTATGTGGAGGAAAAGGACTTCCTGAATAAGTATGTTCTTCTAAAAGAATAGTTTGCCAAAAGCGATACATTTTCTCCAGATGTTCTGGCCATCTTCCCATCATTTTCTGATTGAATATTGGGCCAATTAAATCGTCTTTTTGTACCTTATCGTAAAATGTATTTACTAAAATTTTAATGTCTTCAATGTTGGAAATATCTTGAGTCGCCATGTTTTTTAGAATAAGAATAATTACTTTTCTTAGTGAAGTTTTGCGAAAACTTTGTGAATCTCTGTGAAAAAGCAATTACGCAAAGTTACACAAAGATTACACAGAGAATCTCAAAGTTAAAAACAAAAAGCGGAATTAATTTTAACCAATCAGTTGCGTAAACAAATCCTGATTATCATTCAGATATTGAAATTCAAAACCATTTTTTGTCATATTCATTTTAATGGCAAGAATGTCTTTTTTGTTTTTCAGTTCTAATCCAACTACAACTGAACCCATTTCACGACTGGTTTTCTTTGCAAACTGAAAATAAGTAATGTCGTCATCAGGTCCTAAAATATTATTAACGAATTCTTTTAGTGCTCCCGGACGCTGCGGAAACTGAATCATAAAATAATGCATCAATCCTTCGTAGAGCAAGGAGCGTTCTTTTATTTCGGCAGTTCTTTCAATGTCGTTATTACTTCCGCTTACAACACAGATTACGTTTTTACCTTTTATTTTGTCTTTATAAAAATCTAAAGCTGCAATTGTCAAAGCTCCGGCGGGTTCTACAACCATTGCCTCTTCATTGTATAATCTCAAAATCGTGGTACAAACCTTTCCTTCGGGAACTAAAATAATATCGTCAAGATTTTCACGGCAGATTTCAAAAGTCATATCGCCAACTTGTTTTACGGCGGCTCCGTCAACAAATTTATCAATGGTTTTTAGTGCTATATTTTTATTTTCCTGAATAGAATTTTTCATTGATGGAGCACCTTTAGGCTCAACACCAATAATTTTGGTATTAGGACTTAAATGTTTAAAAACTTCAGATAATCCGGAAGCCAGTCCGCCGCCGCCAATCGGAACAAAAACATAATCAATTGGTTCTTTGCAGCTGTCCAGGATTTCTAAACCAACAGTTCCCTGACCTGCAATAACTTTTAAATCATCAAAAGGATGAATGAAAATTTTATGATTTTTTATGGCATCCGCAGTAGCCGAAGCATAAGCATCATCAAAAGTATCTCCGGTCAGAACGATTTCAACAAATGATTTTCCAAATAATTGCACTTGCTTTACTTTCTGCTTCGGAGTTGTTTTCGGCATATAAATTTTGCCTTTTATATGAAGCAAGTTGCAGGAATATGCTACGCCCTGTGCATGATTTCCTGCGCTGGCACATACAATTCCTGTTGCTTTTTCATCATCGGTTAACGAAGAAATTTTGTTGTATGCTCCTCTGATTTTATACGAACGGACAATTTGTAAATCTTCTCTTTTTAATAAAACAGTCGATTTAAACTCGTCAGAAAGATTCAGGTTTTGTGTGAGCGGAGTAGCGGCAACTACATTTTCGAGTTGCTTTTTTGCATTCAGTACTTCGTTAAATAGATTCATAATGTTTGTTTTTGCCACGAATTACACAAATTTGCTCTAATTTTTTTTATTTAATAGCAAAAAATAATTTGTGTTAATTCGTGCAATTCGTGGCTGTTTTTTAATTATTCATTAAATAAAAAAACCTCCCGATTTGGGAGGTTTAATAAATTATATTGATTTAAATTTATATAACACCTCGCCATTATTGCTGAATTGCAATAATGCTAATTATGATGTTATTGTTGTTTAAGTTTGTCATTTGTTTTGTTAGAAAAACAAATGTATTAATTATTTTTAGAAGAATTCAGAAACTGTTTTTAGTTTTTTTGGAAAACTGAAAACTGCGACTGAAAACTATTTTTTTACGGGTGGATATTGCGCTAAAATTTTGTTTACAAATTCGGCTACTTTTTCGTCTTTTTTATTAACGTTTTTAGTCAGGTTTCCAATACCTTCACCCTGCCAGATCATTTCTTTCTTTTTGGCATCAATGAGATCAATATATAATGTCCCTTCGGTAGAAGTAGAAATCATAGGCTGTCCTCCGTACATCATGTAAGGATTCCATCCCCAACCCCAACCGTAACCCCATCCGGCACTAAATTGGTTTACATTTACCTGCTCTCTTGATTTGGTAAAAATATTTACTAATAAATCCGGGTTTTCGCTTTTGGTAAACCCTTTAGCCTGCATTTCAGTATCTATTGCATGAAGAATACGTCTTTTATCCAAATCAGAAATCTCGACCTTATCAATTCCGGGCTTAAAAAAAGCATAAGTCTTATAAGGTGCAAAATCTACGTTTTTATCATAATCAGAATAAACACTAACGGTACTGCATGAAGTTAGTATTAAAAGCAGAAAAATCGGTACTAATTTGAATGTTTTCATATGTTTAAGATTTAATGTTCACAATTTTTTGTCAGGCTGAGTCCATTCATCTTCGCTTAGGATAAACTTAGTTGAAGCCCTTTTTTTTTTCATCATCCTTCGACTTCTCTCAGGATGACACTATTAGCTAAAATAAACTTTCGTCTACTATATTAGGTAAAGTTACTTTTAGTAAAGGCTGCACTTCCATAGCTCTTTTTATGGCAAAAATAGCTTCGTCATTTCTGGCCCAGCTTCGTCTTGAAATTCCGTTGTTAACATCCCAGAAAAGCATTGATGCTAAACGTTTTGAAGCCTCTTTAGAACCATCAAGAACCATACCAAATCCGCCGTTTATAACCTCTCCCCAGCCAACTCCTCCGCCATTATGAATAGAGACCCACGTAGCACCTCTAAAGCTGTCCCCAATCACATTTTGAATCGCCATATCAGCCGTAAAACGAGACCCGTCATAGATATTTGAAGTTTCTCTGTACGGAGAATCAGTTCCGGAAACGTCATGATGATCGCGTCCTAAAACAACGGTTCCAATTTCGCCTTTCGCAATTGCCTGATTGAAAGCTTCTGCAATTTTAATACGCCCTTCGGCATCTGCATATAAAATACGTGCCTGAGAACCCACAACCAGTTTATTTTCCTGTGCACCTTTGATCCATTTAATGTTATCCTGCATTTGCTGCTGAATTTCATCCGGAGCCGTTTTTGCCATTTCTTCCAAAACCTGAGAAGCGATTGTATCGGTTTTTTGCAAATCTTCCGGTTTTCCGGACGTACAAACCCATCTGAAAGGTCCGAAACCATAATCAAAACACATTGGTCCCATAATGTCCTGAACGTAACTAGGATATTTAAAATCTATATTATTTTTCGCCATTACATCTGCACCTGCACGCGAAGCTTCAAGTAAAAAGGCATTTCCGTAATCAAAGAAGTAAGTTCCTTTAGCCGTGTGTTTATTGATGGCTGAAGCATGTCGACGCAAAGTTTCCTGAACTTTTTCTTTGAATAATTCAGGATTATTGGCCATCATCTCATTCGCTTCTTCAAAGGAAATTCCAACCGGATAATAACCGCCCGCCCAGGGATTATGAAGAGAGGTCTGATCAGAACCTAAATCGATTTTGATGTTTTCTTTATCGAAACATTCCCAGACATCAACTACGTTTCCTAAATAGGCAATCGAAACCACTTCTTTATTGGCTTTCGCCGAAGTTACTCTCTTAACCAATTCTTCGGTCGAAGTTACGATTTCATTTATCCAGCCTTGTTCATGGCGAATTTTAGTAATTTTAGGATTTACTTCGGCACAAACTGTGATACAGCCTGCAATATTTCCGGCTTTTGGCTGTGCACCGCTCATTCCGCCCAATCCGGAAGTTACAAATAAACTTCCTTCAGGGTTTTGTTTTATTTTTCTAAAACCATTCAAAACGGTAATCGTGGTTCCGTGAACAATTCCCTGCGGACCAATGTACATATAGCTTCCGGCCGTCATTTGTCCGTATTGCGAAACGCCCAATGCATTCATTTTTTCCCAATCGTCCGGTTTGGAGTAATTCGGAATTACCATTCCGTTTGTAACCACAACTCTTGGAGCTTCTGAATGCGAAGGAAATAATCCCATCGGATGTCCGGAATACATGGTTAAAGTCTGCTCATCTGTCATTTCAGACAAATATTGCATTGTCAATAAATACTGTGCCCAGTTCTGAAAAACTGCTCCGTTACCGCCATATGTAATTAATTCATGTGGATGTTGCGCCACAGCATAATCCAAATTATTCTGAATCATGTGCATAATGGCTTTTGCCTGCAATGATTTTCCGGGATATTCGTCAATTGGACGCGCATACATTCTGTAATCCGGACGAAGACGATACATATAAATGCGTCCGTAAGTTTCTAATTCTTCTGAAAACTCAGTAATTAATTCGGCATGATGTTTTGATTCGAAATAACGCAATGCATTTTTTAAAGCCAGTTTTTTTTCTTCTGCCGAAAGTATTTCTTTTCTCTTTGGAGCATGATTAATAGTCGGATCGTATGCTGCTTTTTGAGGTAATATGGAAGGAATTCCTTGTTGTATTTGTTCTTTAAAAGTCATTTTTTTTATTTTAGATTTCTGAGTTTAGATTTTAGATTTGAATTATCTAATTTTCAAATTGGCACATTTTCTAATTAAAATGACTAAGGATAACGAATATCCGACCTGTGATAGGATTTGTGGATCGTAATCCTAAATTTTCGCAAGAGAATATCCATTTATAATTTTAGATTTTAGATTGATGATTTTAGATTTGTCCTTCGACTTCGCTCAGGATGACAAAATTATCTAATTGACACATTTTCAAATTGACTAATTAGCTTTCTTTCTTATTTCCCCTGTTCGTTTATCAAACCCATACGGACAATGACGACAGCCGCTTTTGCAGCAATAACCACGTTTTAGGTGGTATTTTTCGGTAAAACACTTATAACCTTCGGGGGTATAATAAAAATCTTCGCCTTCGGTTAATTTATTTTCATTACTTTGCTCTTTCATAATGGTAATTTCTGTGCAATATCTATTTGTTTTAAAATCAAAATCAATATTATTTGGATTGTGATTTTAATGAAAATAAACAATTTTGCTTCTACAAATTTATAAATTTTACAGCCAATGTTTCTGATTGTTGCTAAATATTTAATTCCGAATGGATATCGTGGAATGGCTGTGTTTCCCTTCATTTTGATGAAATATGATTTTGATAAAGTGAATAAGACTTTTGTAAATCACGAAAAAATTCATTTACGACAGCAACTGGAAATGCTGGTAATTCCGTTTTTTATTTGGTATATTTTAGAATATTTGGTGCGTTTGATTCAATATAAAAATGCGGCATTGGCGTATCGGAATATTAGTTTTGAGAGAGAAGCATATTCAAACGAAACCAATTATGATTATTTGAAAAAACGTTCCCTTTTTCAATACTGGAACTACTTAACTTTAAAACAAAAATAGATTTTGAACCAACAAATTCATATCGATTTCCCTAACGATATTTCTTTGACAATAAAGCGCGAAGACTTGATTCATCCGTTTGTTTCCGGGAATAAATTTAGAAAGCTAAAATATAATTTACTTCAGGCGAAAGCCGAAAATAAAGAAGTATTATTGACTTTTGGCGGTGCTTTTTCGAATCATATTGCAGCGGTTGCTTATGCGGGAAAAGAACAAGGTTTTAAGACAATTGGAGTTATTCGCGGAGAAGAGCTTTTTGATAAAATTGAAGAAAACCCAACCCTGAAATTCGCTCAGGAAAATGGAATGAAATTTGAATTTGTTTCCAGAGAGAATTATCGCCTTAAAAGTGAAATTTCTTTTTTAGAAAAGTTAAAAGAAAAGTTTGGAGATTTTTATTTAGTGCCCGAAGGCGGAACAAATGAATTGGCAGTAAAAGGCTGTGAAGAAATTTTGACTACTGAAGACACTGTCTTTAATTATGTTTGCTGCGCTGTAGGAACAGGTGGAACTATTTCCGGATTGATAAATAGTGCTTTTCCAAATCAGAAAATTTTAGGGTTTCCGGCGTTAAAAGGTGATTTTTTAAAGGATGAAATTCGTATTTTTGCAAAAAAAGATAACTGGGATTTAATTTCTGACTATCATTTTGGAGGATATGGCAAGATAAATTTGGAATTAATTGAATTTATTAATTCTTTTTTTGATGAAAATAAAGTGCCTTTAGACCCAATTTATACAGGAAAGATGGTTTTTGGCGTTATAGATTTAATCCATAAAAACTATTTTCCTGCAAATTCAAAAATTTTACTCATTCATACCGGCGGATTGCAGGGAATTGAAGGAATGAATTTAAAATTGAAGCAGAAGAAATTACCAATACTAAAAACGAATGTTTAAAAAAATAGCAATACTTTTTATAATTGCAGCGTTGGCAAGCTGTTCTTCCGGCAAACCTGCAATTGCAACAACCAGAAAGGCAGCGGCGGTTCAGAAACCCAGAGTAGCTTCAACTAAAAAAGGAACGTATTCTAAGCCAATTGCTAAAAATCCCACTACAAATAATACCGAAGTAATTCAATCCACATCAAGAACAGTAGTAACTAGTGATTTAATAAATAATTACGTTTTGCAATACAAAGATATTGCAATGGGTAATATGCAGAAATATGGTATTCCGGCAAGTATCATTCTGGCGCAGGGGATTTTAGAGTCAGGAGCGGGAAGAGGGGATTTAGCAATAGAAGCAAACAATCATTTCGGAATAAAATGTCATAAAGACTGGCTGGGAGAAAGCGTTCGTCATGACGATGATTCCTCTCAGGAATGTTTTAGGAAATATAATGAAGCTTCAGAATCTTATAGGGATCACGCTTTATTTTTAGTCGGAAAAAATAGATATGCAGCTTTATTTACTTACGAAAAAGACGATTATAAAGCGTGGGCAAAAGGACTGAGAGCGGCTGGATATGCTACAGATCCTAATTATCCGGATAAATTAATTAGTTATATCGAACGTTATAATCTGCATCAATATGATTGTCAGGTTACCGGGAAAACTTATACGGCAATTAATAAATCAGCTCCCGCCAGAAGTTCATCTTCAAATTCCGGTTCAAACGATCCTGATTTATATGAAGTTCAAAAAGGGGATACATTGTATTCGATTTCAAAAAAATTCAACATATTGGTTGATGACTTAAAACAAAAAAACAACCTTACAGATAATGCGCTTTCAGTAGGACAGAAGTTGAAAGTTAAGTAGTTTTCAGTCGCAGTTTTCAGTTTAAAATAATCTAAAATCTAAATTCAGAAATCTAAAATCATAATGATCTATAAAAGAAGTAGTCAGCTTTTTGCTGAAGCAGAAAAAGTAATTCCGGGAGGGGTAAATTCACCAGTACGAGCTTTTAAAGCAGTTGGAGGAACTCCTATTTTTGTAAAAAGTGCTAAAGGAGCCTATTTGTATGATGAAGACGGAAATAAATTAATCGATTATATCAATTCATGGGGTCCAATGGTTTTGGGTCACGCCTATCAGCCGGTTGTTGATGCCGTAATCGAAAAAGCAAAACTGGGAACTTCATTCGGAATGCCAACTGAATTAGAAACAGAAATTGCAGCTTTGGCAGTTTCTATGGTTCCGAATATAGATAAAATTCGTTTTGTAAATTCAGGAACTGAGGCTTGTATGAGTGCCATTCGTTTGGCTCGCGGATTTACGAAAAGAGATAAAATTATAAAATTTGCAGGTTGTTACCACGGACATTCTGATTCATTTTTGATTCAGGCCGGAAGTGGTGCCGTAACTTTTGGATCTCCAAATAGCCCGGGCGTTACAGAAGGAACTGCAAAAGATACTTTGTTGGCAAAATACAATGATTTAGAGAATGTAAAGACTTTAATCGAGGCCAATAAAAATGAAATTGCAGCTATTATTATTGAGCCGGTTGCCGGAAACATGGGTTGTATTCCGCCACAAAAAGGTTTCCTGCAAGGATTAAGAGATTTGTGTACTGCAAACAGAATTTTATTAATTTTTGATGAGGTTATGACAGGTTTCCGTTTGGCTCGCGGCGGAGTTCAGGAATTGTTTAATATTAATGCTGATATCGTAACTTTCGGAAAAGTAATTGGCGGCGGATTACCGGTTGGCGCTTTTGCTGCACGTGCAGAAATTATGAATTATCTGGCACCACTAGGCCCGGTTTATCAAGCCGGAACATTATCAGGAAATCCGTTGGCAATGGCTGCCGGGTTGGCAATGTTACAAGCATTAAATAATGATCGTGCTGTTTTTGATCGTTTAGAAGAAAAAACAGCCTATTTAGAAGCAGGAATTGACAGAGTTCTAAAAGCAAACAATGTTGTATTTACCATTAATAGAGTAGGTTCAATGATTTCTGTACATTTTGATGCAAATCCTGTTACAGATTTTCAAACTGCTGCAAAAGGGGATAATGAAACCTTCAGGAAATTCTTTCACGGATTATTGCAGGAAGGAATTTATATTGCGCCATCAGCATATGAGACCTGGTTTATTACTGATGCATTAACATACGAGGATTTAGATTTTACGATTAATGCTATTGATAAGGTTTCAAAGACGTTTTAAACTAAAAATACTGCAAAATTATAAACTATAAGGTTTAGCTTTGATTAAAGTTAAACCTTATTTTATGAATTAGATTTTAATTTTTAACAGTTAATTAAAAGTTAAATAAAATGTGATTTCGTGAAAGATTAGAGTCAAAATTTATTTTTGTTTATCAAATTACTATTAATCTTGTTGATAAATGAATAAATTTTACATTTTTGTTGTAGTAACAGTTTTTTTGCTGTTTCCGGCAAGCCAATTTGCGCAATCTAAAAAAGAAAAATCCAAAAAAGGCGAAACTGAGGCCGCTCCTCCGGAAAAAAAACCAGAATCTACAATTAAAGAGTACAGCAAAGTAATTACCAAAGATGCTGTTTCTGATGATGGGCTTTTTACAGTACATAAAGTTGATAAAAAATATTATTTCGAGATTCCGAATAAATATTTAAATAAAGATATGCTTTTGGTAAGCAGATTATCCAAACTGCCTTCTAATTTGGGTGGAGGATATGTAAATGCGGGTTCAGAAACAAATGAACAATTAATTGTCTGGCAGCGTTTTCAGGATAAGATTCTTATAAAATCAAAATCATATAATGCTGTTGCAAATGATACTTTACCAATAAGTATTTCGGTTAAATCAAATAATTATGAGCCTACATTATTTGCTTTTGATATTGCTGCTTTTAGTAAAGATTCGGCAAATACGGTTATTGATGTCACTAAATTTTATAGTACAGATGTAAAAGCGATCAGCGGAATATCTGCAGAAATGCGGGAAACATACAAAGTAAAAGGACTGGATGATTCCAGAAGTTTTATTAATACAATGAAAAGTTTTCCGATGAATATCGAAGTTACTCAGGATATGACTTATAATGCCTCAAAGCCTTCAATGCTGGAAGAAACCGAATCGATAAGTATTCAGATGAATCAATCAATGATTTTATTGCCTGAAATTCCGATGAAACCAAGATTGGCAGATCCAAGAGTAGGATGGTTTACGCTAAGTCAGTATGATTATGGAAGCAATGAATTAAAATCAGACCTTAAAACCTATATCCGCCGTTGGAGATTAGAGCCTAAAGATCCTGAAGCGTATGCCAGAGGAGAATTGGTTGAACCCATAAAACCAATTGTATATTATTTGGATCCTGCCACTCCTGAAAAATTGAAAAAATATATTAAGCAGGGAATTGAAGAATGGCAAAAACCATTTGAAACAGCAGGATTTAAAAATGCAATAATTGCAAAAGATGCTCCAACAAAAGAGCAAGATCCTGATTTTAGTCCGGAAGATGTTCGGTATTCTGTAATTCGTTATGTGGCGAGTACAACAAGAAATGCTGTCGGGCCAAGTGTTTCAGATCCCAGAACCGGAGAAATTATAGAAAGTGATGTAATCTGGTATCACAATCATTTGCGTTCGTATAGAAACAGATATTTGTTAGAAACCGGAGCATCAAATCCATCAGCAAGAACTTTGCAGACAAGTGATGAGGAGATGGGCGAAATGATGCAAATGGTAATTGCGCACGAAGTGGGTCATGCATTAGGTTTTCCGCACAATATGGGGGCAAGCTGTGCTTATGATACAGAAAGCTACAGAAATGGAGAATTTACTCAGCAAAACGGAATTTCAGCAAGTATAATGGATTATGCCCGTTTTAATTATATTGCACAACCGGGAGATAAAAATATTCGCTTTATCCGTAAAATGGGCGCATACGATCATTATGCATTAAATTGGGGTTACAGAGTGATTCCGAATGTAAAATCAGCGCAGGACGAATTACCCATATTAGATAAATGGATTCTGGAAAAAGCAGGAAACCCAATTTATAAATTTGGGAAACAAAGCAGTGCTTTTGATCCTTCATCTCAAACAGAAGATATTGGGAATAATTCTATGAAAGCAAGTTCATACGGACTTAAAAATCTGGAATATGTAGCTAATCATTTAAGTGAATGGACAAGCAGTGTTAGTAATAATTATGAGGATTTAGATGAATTATATAAAGAATTATTAGAGGTTTGGAGCCGATATGTTGGACATGTAGTGACAAATGTAGGAGGCGTTTATGAGAACACTAAAAACCCAAACCAGCCTGGAAATGTTTATGAAGTGGTTCCCAAAGCAAAACAAATAGAAGCAATGAATTGGCTTCAGACTAATGCTTTCGCTTCTCCGACATGGATTGTAAATATGAATACTTTAAAAAATACAAATTTTTCAGGGTATACAGAAATATTTAGAAGTCTACAGGTTAGACACCTAAACAGTTTATTGAGTTTAGGACGTATTGGCAGATTAATGGATAATGAAATACTTGGAGCTGATACGTATAAAGCTTTAGATTTGTTTAAAGATACTCGTAAAGGAATTTGGAAAGAAGCGAATACAGCGGCTAATGTAACCATTTACAGAAGAAACCTGCAGCGTGCTTATATTGATCGAATGGGATATCTGATGACAGAAGAAATTAAGCCGGTAGATAAATCGACAATATATTATAACGTATCTCAGTCAGATCTTAGGGCTTTAGTACGTGGTGAATTGAATACGTTGAAAAAATCACTTTCAACAGCAAAAGTGATGGCTGTAAATACCGAAACAAAATATCATTATGAAGATTGTATCAAAAGAATAGATTTGATACTTAATCCAAAATAGAGAATACCGAAGAAACAAAAAAAGCCCTACCGTCTGGACACAAATATTATAATTCAATTTGAACACGAATTTCACAAATTGCCACTAATTCATTTGTGAAATTAATTTCACAAACGTAGGTTATCCCATTAAAATTTGTGCAAATTCGTGAAATTCGTGTTGTTTTTTATACTTGTGTCCAGACGGTAGGGCTTTTTTCCTTCCTTTTTTTATGTACTAAAATTAATTATCGTTTCTGCGTTCTTTCATTTTTTCTCTGATTTTGTCTTTGTTCTCTTCCTGAATTGCTTTCCATTTGGTGTATTGGTCAGCAGTTAGAATTCCTTTCATTTTGGCATCATTTGCATCCTTTTCTGCCATCATTTCTTTTTTGAAAGCTTCTTTTTGTTCAGCAGTAGGTTTGGTGCCACTTTCTTTTTGTTCTTTTCTGGCGTCTCTAAATTTTTCAGCTTTAGTGCTTCTTTCTGCCAACAATTGTTTTACTTGTTCTTGTTGTTTAGTATCCAAGCTTAAATCAGAAGTTAGTTTTTTTAACTGTTTTTCGTTTCGTTGTTCCGGGGTTAATCGCTCTCTTTGTTCACGAGGCGGCTTTTGATCCACATCCGCATCTTGTGCGAAACTTGCTATTCCAACGAATAATAATGCTGCAATAAATAATTTTTTCATGATTTGTTTTTTATTTGATTAATAGATGTAAGACAATAAATCAAACGAAGGGTTTAATGGTTTAACAAAATTTTATTATTTATTTATCTGAAGGTCAAATAATTTGCTTGTTATCCAGTGTTTGTATAGTAACTAATTTGTAAATTGATAAATCATTTTAGGGATTTTTAAACCAAACTGATTTATATCATGTTTTAAGGCGCAGGACGTATCTATCTTTATACTGAGTTAAATTTTAAAATTTATGAGCAATTTATCACAATCACACAGGATATTATTTTTAAATACACTTGCCTTCGCAGTTTGTTTTGCCTGTTGGACTTTAAACGGGGTTTTGGTTACATTTTTGGCAGATCAGGGAATTTTTGACTGGAATGTAGTTCAGATAGGATGGCTTTTAGGTATTCCGATACTTACCGGTTCACTCATGCGATTGCCAATGGGAATTTTAACGGATAAATTTGGAGGCCGCGTAGTATATTCCGGTTTGCTTATTCTGGCTTCAATTCCTTTGTTTTTACTGCCGTTTGCGGTTAATTTCTGGATGTTTGCTTTCCTGAGTTTTTTGTTTGGAATGGTAGGGACAAGTTTCGCCATTGGTGTAGCTTATACATCGCTTTGGTATCCGAAAGAATGGCAGGGACGAGCACTTGGTATTTTCGGAATGGGTACTGCAGGGGCTTCAATTACTCCTTTTATAGCACCAAGTTTGTTGAAATACTTTACAGAATTAGATCCTGAAAACGGTTGGAAATATTTGCCGGTAATTTATGGTGCTGCCTTGTTGCTTATGGGAGTTGTTTTTATTCTCTTTTCAAAAACAAAAAAAATAGACGCAAAACCAAAATCGGTTAAAGAACTTTTGCAGCCACTCAAAAAAGTACAAGTATGGCGTTTTGGAACCTATTATTTTCTGCTGTTTGGTTCTTTTGTATCATTTTCTCAATGGCTGCTGCCTAATTTTATGAATGTTTACCACACGACTTTAATTTTTGGGGGCTTGTTTACTACTTGTTTTAGTTTGCCGGCGGGTATTATTCGAGCCTTTGGAGGATTTTTGTCGGATAAGTTTGGCGCCAGAAAAGTAATGTATTGGGTTTTAAGCTCCTCAGTGGTGTTGAGTTTTTTATTATTGTTTCCTAAAATGAATATTACTACTTCAGGGAGTGGTTTATTGGCTGGGAATGCAGGAACGGTAACTCAGGTGTCACCATCAAAAGTTGTTATTGGAAAAAGAGAATATCAGATAAATCAAAAAGATTCTAATGTAGAGTCTAGTAAATTTTTTCCATCTAAAACGACGTGGCAGGAAGTAGTAGTTGCCGAAAATCAAAAAGTACAGAAAAAAGAATTGATTGCTGACGGAATTACTCAAATTCATTTTGAGGCAAATATGTGGATCTATTTGGTTTTGGTAATTTTAATAGGGGCTTGTTGGGGAATTGGTTCGGCAGCAGTTTACAAACACATTCCTGAATATTTCCCAAATCAGGTAGGGGTAATAGGAGGAATGGTCGGAATGATTGGTGGTTTAGGAGGATTTACAGGTCCGATAGTTTTTGGATACCTGCTTGCTTTTACTGGTTTCTGGACAAGTTCCTGGCTCTTTATTTTTATACTATCAATAGTTTGCCTGATTTGGATGCATCGCGTAATTGTAAAAATGACAAGAGAAAAATTACCTGAGTTTGCCCAGGATATAGATAGAAAAGAATAAGCTAATCGCTGATTAAGTATAAAAACGAGTTTCGGGAAAATATTAAGTAACGATATGTTGTTCAAATACTCATGTTGAATGAAGTTTTTTGATTTTTATTATTGTAAATTAGCATTTACCAAATATTATAACATAATAGCATTTATTGTGTTAGAAAAAATATACTTAAGTAGTATTACTTAGTTTTTCTTTTATTTAATTTTACTCCCGAAGAAATACCATCTCGATTTTTTAATTAAAATTGATAGGGTAGATTTATAATTATAAGCGTGTATTAATATAACCTAAAATGAAAAATAGAACATACAATATAAAAGCATTACTTATTGCTACAATACTTTCTGTATTTATGATCGTTTTGGTATTTTATGGATCGAGGGAATTGCAAAATTTTGATGCGGCGCTGATTACGTATCTGTTCGGAACTGTGTTTGCTTTTTTTGGAATCGTTTATCGTTATACCGTTTGGCTGCAAAGACCACCTACATGGATTTATTTTAAAAGAGGAATTTGTTTCTTGTTTACAGGAAAAGTTTTTTCTCATTTTTGGTTTGCTTCTAAAGAATCTATAGAAAATATTGCTTTTCAAAAATTTATTTATCCAAGGGGGAAGTACCGTTGGATGGCGCATTTTATGATAGCATTGGGTTGTACATCAGCTTTCTTGATTACAATTCCGCTTACATTTGGATGGATTCATTTTACTATGGCCCCCAATTCAATATCGGTCTATGAAGCACATTTTTTCGGATTTAAAGTGATGGACTTTAAATTGGATTCTATCATGGCATTCCTGACATTTCACGCATTAAACTGGTCTTCTTATTTGGTGATTTTTGGTTCATTGTATTATTTAAGGAGACGACTGACTAATCCGGGCTTGATTGCAACTCAGACTTTTGAAGGTGATTTATTGCCTCTTATATTATTAATAGCTATTTCGGCTACAGGATTGGGATTGACATATTCGTATCAATTCATGAAGGGGTTTGCATTTGACTTTCTGGCGGTACTTCATGCCGTTACAGTAATTATGTTTTTGATATGGATCCCGTTTGGGAAGTTTTTCCACATTATTCAGCGTCCGGCACAAATTGGTGCACACATTTATAATAAGGTAGGAAAGAAGAAAGGTATGGCAGTCTGCAAACATACCGGAGAAGAATTTGCAACCAAACTTCATATTGACGATCTTAAAATAGTTACTAAAAAATTGGGTTTTGACTTTTCAATGGAAGATGGAGGGTCACATCTGGATTTAAGTCCCGAAGGAAAAAGAGCCCGTTTGGCCCAGGCACATTTGAAGGCAAGACAGGCAGGAGGAAATTTATTTGGATAGTTAAAAAACAAAGGAGATAAACATGGCAAAATTACCTGTTTCAGCAGAAAATATTATAAAACATTTTGGGCCACATAAAAATTATAGCCCCAAGGAAGGTTTTGAAGGGAGGGACGAACCGGATGAATTGGTAAAAACACATTGTTGTTTTTGTGGAATGCAATGTGGTATTCAATTGTCGGTAAAAGACAACAAAGTAGTCGGTTTTGAACCCTGGATGGAATTTCCTTTCAATGAAGGCCGACTTTGTCCAAAAGGAGTGCAGCGCTATTTACAAAATAACCATCCGGACAGACTTTTAAGTCCATTAAAAAGGGTGGAAGGTCAAGGATTTGTTCCAACATCCTGGGATGACGCAATGAGTAAAACGGTTTCGGAAATTAAAAGAATTCAAGAGAAATATGGAAACGATGCGTTCTCAGTTCTTTCCGGAGTTTCGCTGACTAATGAAAAAAGTTATTTGATGGGTAAGTTTGCCCGTGTAGCTTTGAAAACTAAAAATTTAGATTATAATGGACGTTTATGCATGGTAAGTGCAGGAGCGGGAAATAAAAAAGCATTTGGTCTCGACCGGGGCTCTAATAATTATTCAGATTTAGAATATGCCGAAGTGATTATTGTGGCCGGAGCCAATATCAGTGAAACCTTTCCAACATTAACACACTGGATTTGGAAAGCCAGAGACAGAGGGGCCAAATTAATAGTAATTGATCCAAGGATGATTCCATTGGCCAGAACAGCTGATCTCTATTTAGATGTGAGACCAGGAACGGATTCTGCTTTGTATGGTGCAATGTTAAAATATTTGGTGGATCACGATATGCTCGATCACGATTTTATTGACAATCACACTTCCGGATTTCAGGAAACGTTAGATGCGGTAAAAGACAATACGCTGGAATGGGCTGAAGAAATTACAGGAATTAAGAAAGAAAAAATACAACAGGCAGCTGAGTTATGGGGCAAAGCCAATACCAGTTTCTTGCTTCATGCCCGAGGAATAGAGCATCATTCTAAAGGTGTTGATAACGTTTTAGGATGTATCAACTTGGTTTTGGCAACAGGAAGAATTGGAAAGCCATACTGTGGATATGCAACCATTACAGGACAAGGAAACGGACAGGGAGGCAGAGAACACGGTCATAAATGTGACCAATTGCCCGGAAACAGGGATATAGAAAATCCGGAACACCGTAAATATATTTCAGAAGTTTGGGGTATTAATGAGAAAGATTTGCCAGGAAAAGGTTTATCTGCTTACGAAATAATTGAAGCCATTCATCGTGGGGAAATCAAAGGATTATTGTCTATTTGTTTTAATCCGTTAGTTTCTTTGCCGAATAGTAATTATGTTCGGGAAGCTTTGGAAAAGCTGGAATTTTATGTTTGTATTGACTTTTTCCTAAACGAAACTGCCCGCCATGCTGATATCATTTTAGCGGGTTCTTTGCAGGAAGAAGAAGAAGGTACAACTACCTCTGCCGAGGGACGTGTGATTCGTATTCGTCAGGCAGTTACGCCTCCGGGAGATGCAAGAACAGATACTTCGATTATTTTGGAAATAGCGAAACGTTTGGGTGTAAAAGATAAGTTTACTTATGAAAATAGTGAAGCCATTTTTAACGAATTGCGTATTGCTTCCAAAGGAGGAACTGCTGATTATTATGGAATTACCTACCAAAGAATTGAAGACGAAATGGGGGTTTTTTGGCCATGTCCAGAAATAGGACATCCTGGAACCCCGCGTTTATGGGAAGACAGGAAATTTAAAACACCAGATGGAAAAGCTCATTTTAATCCGGCGCCATACAAACTTCCGGGTGAAGTAACGGATGCCGAATATCCGGTGATTTTAACTACGGGACGCGTGGTTTCTCAATATTTAAGTGGGACACAAACACGCAGAATTGGAAAATTAGTAGATCAGTATCCGGAACCGCTATTGGAAATTCATCCGAATTTGGCTAAACAATACGGAATTAAACAAAGAGAATTAATTTGTGTTTCAACCAGAAGAGGAGAAGGGATCTTTCCTGCGAATATTGTAGAAACTATTAGAGAAGATACTGTATTTATTCCGTATCACTGGTCCGGAAAAAAATCAGCAAACCAATTGACACCGGGAACATTAGATCCGATTTCTAAAATACCTGAATTCAAGGTCTGTGCCTGCCATTTGGAACCGCTCAATGAAATAGCACCGCCTTCAAGTGAATCAATGGCGTATGCAAGTGTTTAATCTATTAAGAATTGATAAAAAATGAACTATACGAGTTTCAATAAAAATGAAGAATTTTTTGTAGATATGCAACGCTGCATTGGCTGTAAAGCCTGTGAATTGGCTTGTTCTGAATGCGAAACTAACGGTCAGGAATCCATGATTCATGTTAATTACATCGATCGTGCTACAACAGTACAAACAACAGTACAGGTGTGTATGCATTGCGATGATCCTGTTTGTGCCAATGTTTGTCCTGCCGATGCCATATCAAAAGATGAATTCGGGATTGTTCATACAGCGAATACAGAACGTTGTATAGGATGTTCTAATTGTGTAATGGCTTGTCCTTTTGGTGTACCAAAGAAAGAAGAGAATTACGATTTGATGATGAAATGTACCATGTGTTACGACAGGACCAGTGTAGGTAAAAAGCCAATGTGTGCCACAGTCTGCCCAAGTGGAGCTTTGTTTTATGGGACGAGAGAGGAAATCCAGGAAATGCGCCCAAATAGTACACCGGTAAATTCTTTTATTTTTGGGAAAGAAGTAGTGAATACCAAAGTTAATATTATGATGCCAAAAGGCAGTAGCGAATTAATAATCTATTAGCGGATAAATTGATGTCGAAAGAAGATAATTTAAATAAAAACTGGAAGAAAGATTTTCCAATTGAGAAACAACAAGCCACCAATGTAAGTCGTCGGGATTTTGCTAAATTCCTGACTTTAGTTTCCGGTGGATTGATGGTTGGCAGCGGTTTGGTAGCAGTTAAGACTCATCTTTTCCCTAAAGAAGAAGTGGCAGGAGAACATTTTGTTTGCACAAAGGGCGAAGTGCCATCAGGAGGAACAAGGGCTTTCGTTATAAAAGGAAGCACAATTCCTTATATATTAATTCATCTGGAAAACGGGGAGTTTAAAGCATACGAACAGAAATGCACTCATCTTTCTTGTTCCGTTTTTTATAAGCCAGGCACTGGTATAATTCACTGCCCGTGCCACGAAGGTTCTTTTGATGCTAAAACGGGAGATGTTATTGCCGGGCCGCCTCCAAGAGCATTACCTAAATTAGATGTTTTTTTTAAAGGAGACGATATTTATGTAAAGGCAGCAATTGAGGAAGAAAAATTAGGATAAATCAGTAAAATAAATATCAGTATGAGTAATTTTAGAAGAAGTCAGAATCAATCTAATCCGAATAAACTGAATGCAATACTTTCTACCTTAATTTTTATACTAATACTGAATGTAACTATTCAGATTTGGTTGTTGTATGCTTCTTTGAATAACGCTTTAGATAATAATAAAGAAATTCTTATTCCGGCTTTTATAGCTTCCCTGATATTGTTTTTGATAGGTTTTAGCCTGATGTATTATTTGCCGACAGGGAATAATAATAAGAAGTAAATTTTTAAATAAATAGTCTATGACTTTAGCTGCTGAAACCAATAAAATTACCTTCTTTTCAACTCAGCCTTACGACAAAGTTTTTTTTAATAAATATAATGAGTTTGGTTTTGAACTGGATTTTTATGAAACGCAGCTCAATCAGCAGACGGTTATTTTAATTGAAAATGCTTCTATTGTCTGTGTGTTTGTGAACGACATTGTCAATGAAGCTGTGATTAAGCAGTTGGCAGAAAAAAACGTAAAAATTATTGCTTTGCGCTGCGCCGGATTTAACAATGTAGATTTAGAGGCAGCCAAAAAATACAATTTAAAAGTCTGTCGTGTTCCCGCATATTCGCCTCAGGCAGTCGCAGAGCACGCAATGGCGATGATTTTAACCTTAAACAGAAAAACACACAAAGCTTACAACAGAGTAAGAGAACAGAATTTTTCTTTAAACGGATTATTGGGTTTTGATTTATTCGGAAAAACAATCGGAATTATAGGAACTGGAAATATAGGCAAAGCTTTTGCAAAAATTGCCTTAGGTTTTGGCTGTAAAGTTCTGGCATATGATATTGTCACCAATCCTGAAATGGAAAAAGACGGAGTCGAATTTGTATCTCTTGAAACAATCTTTAAATCAGGCGATATTATTTCACTCCATTGCCCATTAAATGAACAGACCAAACATATCATCAACGAAAAATCAATTGCCTTGATGGAAGAGCATGTGATGATTATCAACACAAGCAGAGGAGGATTAATTGAAACTGCCAGCGTAATTGAAGGTTTAAAAGAAGGTAAAATTGGTTATTTAGGAATCGATGTTTATGAACAGGAAGAGAAATTGTTTTTTAAAGATTTATCAGAAGATATTATTCAGGACGATGCGATTCAGCGTTTAATGAGTTTTCCGAATGTTCTGGTTACAGCCCATCAGGCTTTTTTTACCACTGAAGCTTTAACGCAGATTGCTTTGGTGACTTTTGGTAATATAAAATCTTTGTTGAGCGAGAATGATATTGAGAATAAGAGGGCTTTGTTGGTATAGAGAAAATAATAAGAAGAAAATGTATAATAGAGTTAATTAGTGTGTATATTTGTAATTTATTTACAAATTAAACCCTTAAGTGATGTTGTTAAACTTTAGAGTATCTAATTTTCGATCCATTAATGAAATGGTTGAATTGTCGATGGTGCCAAGTGATTTAAAAAATCTAATAAACGTAATCAAGAAGACAAATCCGGATGCTACTAAAAATAAAGATTACTATGCATTAACTTCTGCAGCCATTTATGGACCAAATGCAAGTGGGAAAAGCAATATTATTAGAGCTTTGAGTGATTTTTTAATCTTTTTTAAATCATCAACAGATAATAAGCCAAATGAAATTATTTATTTGTATGAGCCTTTTAAATTAAATGAAGAAAGTTTACATAAACCTTCTTGTTTTTCAATTGATATTTTAGTTAATCAAATAAAGTATGTTTATAGTATTGAAGTTTTTAGAAATGAAATATTAAAGGAGTCCCTGTTTAGTTTTCCAAAAGGATTGAAAGTGAAAATTTTTGAAAGACATCGCCAAGAATTTAGTAAAGGAAACGGATATGAGGGGATTTTTGAGAGTATCAAGCAACGTACAAATGAAAATCAATTGTTTTTAGGAAAGGCTGCATTAGAGAATGTTGAAATTGCAAAAGATGTTTTTCAAAAGTTCGTTAAAATGCTTATTCTTACCACAGATAAGTTGCATTCGGATAAATTTAACGAGCAGTTTAGTAAGGTTATGTTTGGGAATTTAGGTGCTTGGGGAGAAATATTGAAATTATCTAAATCACTAATTCAAAAAATTGATACACAAGTAGTTGATTTTGAAGAAAAAGAAGGTGGGATTAAAACATTTCATTTGAATAGTAAAAAAGAGAAAATAGAGTTCGATTTTGAAGATGAGTCTTCTGGAACACAAAGAGTTATAGCTTTTATTCCTTTTATATTACATGTTTTATTAGCAGGACAAGTTTTAATTGTTGATGAATTTGAAAGAAGTTTGCATCCTGAAATTGCACAATATATATTAGGATTGTTTAATGATCCTGAAATAAATAAAAAAGGGGCACAATTTATTTTCGCAACTCATGATACAACTTTATTAAGTCCTGAAAATAATTTACGACGAGATCAAATTAATTTAGTAGAGAAAAATTCAAAAGGAGAAACAGAATTATATACTGTTTCTGATATTAAAGGAATTAGAGAAGGAAATTTTGAAAAATGGTATATCGAAGGAAGATTGGGTGCAGTGCCTAATATTGCTAGAGAAACTTTTAGACATGAATTAATTGAATTTATAAATTCTAAATAATGGCTAAGAGACCAATTAATAATTTTAAAACAAGATCGTTTAAGGAAAAGGTTTTAATTCTTTGCGAAGGTTTAACGGAGAAAAATTACTTTAATGCGCTGAAAGAAGATTTAGGTTTACCTAAAACAATTGCAGTAAATATAGTTGATTGTAAAGGTGATGTAACTGATGTTTTAAAAAATGCAAAGAAAGATGGTTTTGAAAAAATATTCGTAGTTTTTGATCATGATAATTTTCCAAAAAGAGGTGATGTTTTTAAACTTGCTTCTAGTAAAAATGCCGATGTAATTTTTTCAAGTATTTGTTTTGAATTGTGGTTCCTGTTTCATTACAAAAATTCAACAAAAGCTTTTGCTTCCGAAGCAGAACTAGAAAAAGAATTAAAGAAATGTATAGGAATGGAGAGTTATGAAAAGAATAACTTTAAACATTATTCAATTCTAAAAGATAAAATGACTACTGGGAAATCAAATGCAGAAAAGACCAGATTGTCGGTTATTCAAAATAATGATGGTGTTGAAGTTTTTAATTTAAATCCTTTTACGAATGTTGATGAATTGGTTATTTATTTAGAAAATCAAAAATAACAAAACAATAAAAAAGAGCTTCAAAATCGAAGCTCTTTTTTATTGTTTTATTATGAAAATTCAATTACCCCACCAACTCCACAAATTTAAAATCACCTTCAACAGCCACTTTGGTCAAACCATGTTTAGATAAGTTTTTCATAGACGCATCCCATTTTTTACCGCTTAAATTTGCAGTAATTTTTAATTGCGTTAAATCCATTTTATTTTCATTTCCTTTCAATAAATCTACGATAAATTTCTCCTCATCAGATAATTCAATCTGAATCTGTTTTTTCTCCGGACGCATTTGCGGAAACAATAATACTTCCTGAATAGAAACATTATTTGTAAGGAACATCATCAGACGGTCCATTCCAATTCCCATTCCGGATGTTGGCGGCATTCCGTATTCAAGAGCTCTTAAGAAATCCTCATCGATAATTCCTGTCGCTTCATCATCTCCTTTTTCAGACAAGCGCATCTGGTCTTCAAAACGTTCTCTTTGATCAATCGGGTCGTTCAATTCAGAATAAGCATTCGCTACTTCTTTACCGCAAACCATTAATTCAAAACGCTCTGTCAATTCCGGATTGTCACGGTGTTCTTTACACAAAGGCGACATTTCTTTAGGATAATCCGTAATGAAAGTAGGCTGAATATAATTTCCTTCGCATTTTGCTCCAAAAATCTCATCAATCAGTTTTCCTTTACCCATTGTTTTATCAACATCAATTCCCATTCCTCTGGCAGCTTCAAACAATTCGTCTTCGCTTTTTCCGGAAATATCAAAACCGGTAAAATGTTTGATAGAATCTGTCATCGTTACACGGGCATAAGGCGCTTTGAAGTTGATTGTGTGCTCTCCAAAAACAGCAGTCGAAGTACCGTTTACGGCAATAGCACAATGCTCCAAAAGATCTTCGGCAAAGTTCATCATCCAGTTGTAGTCTTTGTAGGCTACATATATTTCCATAGCGGTAAATTCCGGGTTATGTGTTCTGTCCATTCCTTCGTTACGGAAGTTTTTAGAGAACTCATAAACACCTTCAAATCCACCAACGATTAATCTTTTTAGATACAATTCGTTTGCAATACGCATGTAAAGCGGAATGTCTAGTGAATTGTGATGTGTAATAAACGGACGCGCTGCAGCACCACCGGGAATTGGCTGTAAAACCGGAGTTTCAACCTCAAGATAACCTGCAGTGTTAAAAAAGTCACGCATTGCGTTAAACAATTTCGTACGTTTTACGAAAGTCTCTTTTACGTTTTGGTTCACCGTCAAATCTACATAACGCATTCTGTAACGCAATTCAGCATCATTAAAAGCATCGTGTACATTTCCGTCCTCGTCAACTTTTGGTAAAGGAAGCGGACGTAATGTTTTACTCAAAAAAGTAAATCCGTCAACACGAATACATTGGGCACCCACTTTAGTCGTAAACAATTCACCTTCAATACCAATAAAATCTCCTAAATCGGTCAGTTTTTTAAATACCTGATTGTATAAAGTTTTATCATCACCTTCGCACAAAACATCACGATTAACGTACAATTGAATACGTCCCTCACTATCCTGCAATTCAGCAAAACAAGCTTTTCCCTGATCTCTCACACTCATCAAACGTCCGGCAACAATCACCTTCTTACCTTCCTCAAAAGACTCCTTAATTTGCTTTGAAGTATGATTTACAGGAAAAAGATTAGCAGGATAAGGATTGATTCCTAAGTTGCGTAAGTTTTGAAGTTTCTCTCTTCGGATGATTTCTTGTTCAGATAAGGCCATTATATACTGTTTTTTAAGTGCGCAAAGATAAAGAAAAGAATGCAGATTTCAGAATGCAGATTTTAGATTTTTTGTAGCAGAAAATTAAGAAGTTTCAATGCCCTTTTGTCCCGCTATCCGTTATATCTTTTTTGCATAAAAAGCAAAAAAGGATACCACTTCTATCGGGGCTGGATTAGATATTTATGTTTTTAAAGGACCTTTTGGTTGAGGGTGTTTATAAAATCCGCATATCAAAAAGGACGGATTAAAATCCATCCCTGCAATATGCTTTGTTCTTATGGAACTCTTTCGGCAAAATTCCGGAGGAATGATTTATTTTGTAGCAACGGATTTCAATCCGTTGAAAAATAAAACGTTTTCCAATTCAGTTCCGTAGGAACGGCTCATATTTGGAAGGTTTTGTTGAGGTAAATTCTTTATCAATAATGATAAAAAACAAAAATATTTCTATAAGAAATTGAGATAAAAACTCAGTATCTTAGCAACTCACAACCTCAGAATCTTTCTCAAAAAAATGAAATACTTATCAATCCTGCTATTTCTAATTCTCACAACAAGCTGTCAAATTACCGAAACGATTCATTTAAACCCGGACGGAAGCGGAAATATAGAAACCATAGCAATTCGCGACGAGCACAGTTATATGCAATTGTCCGGAGAAAATTATGCTAAAGAAGAAATATTTCGGGATACCACTTACGTTTTTCAGGAATACATCACAAAATATGCTGAAAATTTCGCAAAACTTCCTGCATCAGAAAAAATAGTTTTTAATCAATATAAAGATGTAAAAGTTCATCTCAAAGAAAGTTCCTTCGAGAAAGAAGTTAAAAATACATTCACACAGAGTTTTAATAAAACAGAAGATATTGCAGATTTATATAAAACTGTAGAATATGCCGATGATTTGAAGCACAATTACGCCTTAAGTGCCGAAGAACATTATTATCATGTTAGTTTTTCTTTTGACGGGACAACTTTTAAAAGAGTTGTAAAAGTTACAGATTTGGCAGAATTAAAGAAAAAACAAGACGAGATTGAGGGATTTAAAAAGAAAACTTCCGGATTTAAATTAGTTCAGACTCTTACTCTAGACTACCATTTTCCTCGAAAAATAAAATCAGTTTCTAATGAAAAAGCAATTATTTGCTCCGATAATAAGTCACTCAAATTGGTTTTGCAGCTTTCAGATTGTCTGCAAAATCCGGAAAGTGCAAGTCTAGAAGTGGTTTTGGAGTGAAAAGTCTTTTAAGCTTTGTTATTTCAACAAACGATTCAACGATTAAATATTTTAAAATAGACTCCGTATCTTTGAGAAAAAATAAATTATGATGAAAATATATAAATTGCTTAGTTTTTCTTTTTTATTGGTGACTCTTACAAGTTGTACTTTCACTGAAAATATTTACGTAAATGATAACGGTGCCGGAAAGTTTTCAGTAGACATGGACGGCTCTTCCTTAATGGCAATGGCCGGAGATCAAATTGGCAGCCAAATGGGAGCTGATGCGAAGAAAAATATCGATTCTACTTTTACTTTCAAACAATTACTGGAAGAAAAAAAAGACAGTATCGCAAAGCTTTCTCCGGAAGCTCAAAAAGAACTTAAAAAACTGGAAAATTTTGTGATAAACACCAAAATGAACAGTGAAAAGAAAGAATTTCTAATGACACTTTCTACCGATTTTAAAAATGTGAACGAGTTGCAGGACATATTGCAGACGATGAGCACTTTTCAGAAATTAGAACAGGGTGGTGGTACAGCAACTCCATTTGGGGGTAATTTTGGTAACAATAACAGTAAATTAAATTACGCTTATGACGGAAAGAAGTTTATCAGAAAAGCAATAATAGACAAGCAAAAACTTGCTGAAAAAGTGAATGATTCGGCAGCTGATATGTCTAAAATGATTTTTGCTTCGTCAAATTATATTTTAAAATACCACTTTCCGAAAAAAATCAAAAAAGTATCTAATCCAAATGCTTTATTTAGCGAAGATCGAAAAACGATTACAATTCAATATCCATTCACGGATTATATGGACAATCCCGACAAACTTAACTTTGAAGTTGAGTTTGAAAAATAATAAAAATGAATAAAACTATTCAACTTAAGGATTTAGGTCAAAAAGATTATAAGGAAGCCTGGGAATATCAGGAAGAACTTTTTGCGGATATTGTTGACTTAAAAATAAAAAACAGAAGAGAAGAACTCGATTTGCCAACTCCAAATTATCTGTTGTTTGTAGAGCATCCACATGTTTATACTTTGGGTAAAAGCGGTGATCTTGAAAATTTACTTTTAAACGAAAAACAGCTTGAAGCCAAAGGCGCAACCTTTTATAAAATTAATCGCGGTGGTGATATTACGTATCACGGACCGGGACAAATTGTAGGGTATCCGATTTTAGACCTGGAAAATTTTTTTACGGACATTCATAAATATTTGCGTTTTTTGGAAGAGTCTATTATTCTGACATTGGCTGAGTATGGCTTGGAATGCGGCAGAAGCGAAGGTGAAACCGGAGTCTGGCTTGGTGCCGGAACTCCGTTTGCCAGAAAAATTTGTGCGCTTGGTGTACGTGCTTCACGTTGGGTAACCATGCACGGATTTGCCTTAAATGTGAATGTAAATTTGGGTTACTTTGATAATATTATTCCGTGTGGAATTCGTGGCAAAGGGGTTACATCTTTGCATGTAGAATTAGGAGTTGATAAGGTTGATGAGAATGAGGTGAAAGCTAAAATCGTAAAACATATGACTAATTTATTTGAAGCTGAATTTGTTTAATTTTTCAGATAGTATAATCGTTTAACGAAAAATATAAAAAAATTAAAAGAATCTGATCTGCTTTTGACGGATATTGAATATAAAATTCAGTTTTAGGAAAAACAAAAAAGACTTATCAAATGTGATAAGTCTTTTTTGTTTAAAAATCTAATTCGAGTTGTTCCGGCAAAAGCCTGAAACTCATTCGATGATATTTTGTAGGGCCATATTTTCTGATGGCTTCGCGATGCTCTTTGGTGGGATAACCTTTATTTTGTTTCCAGTTGTACATTGGGAATTCTTCATGAATTTGATTCATATATTCATCCCGATAGGTTTTTGCCAAAACTGAAGCTGCTGCAATACTTAAGAATTTAGAATCTCCTTTAATAATACTTTGATTCGGAATTGATTTTAATAATTCTATTTCGGTTATAGAAAATTGTTTTCCAAAAGTGTTTTTCAAACCTAATTTGGCATTTAGAGAGCGGTTTCCATCTACAATAATAAATTCGGGTGTTTGATTTAATTTCAATATACATTCCTGCATTCCTTTCATTGAAGCATTGAGAATGTTTATTTCGTCAATTTCATTCGGATGTAAATGGGTTACAGCATAACAAATGGCATGTTCTTCTATAATTGGTTTTAAAAGTTCCCTTATTTTTTCTGAAAGCTGTTTACTGTCATTCAGGTCAGAATGTTCAAAATGAGCGGGTAAAATTACTGCCGCTGCTGTCACAGGACCGGCTAAGCAACCACGTCCGGCTTCATCGGTCCCGGTTTCGAAAACATATCCTGAAAAATTTTTTTGAAGCATTTGGTGAAATATACTTTTTTATTGCAAATATTAAAAATATTTTTTTAAAAATTATTATTGCTTTTGTGATTATTTTGTGAAGTGTGGTTTATTTTGGTTTTTTAATAAATTGTTAACTATTTATTTGTTTAATGAATAATTTTCAAATGTTTTAGATTTAAAAATGTTAAAATGAAGCATTGTGTAAAAATTAAAAATAAAGCTTATTTTTAAGAATTATCTATTTTTTGCAATTAAAATATAGCAAATTACAATTACATGTTAAAGTAATATTAAAAAAATACAAATATGATATTAAATTTTGTTTGGTATATTAAGAAATAATTAAGATGTTTGCTTCATACTAATTCAAAATATATTAAAATGAAATTAAAATTACAATGGATTTTTACGCTATTGATAGCGTTGTCTATGCAGTTTTCTTTTGCTCAAGAGGGAATTGTTACTGGTGTTGTCTCTGGTGATACAGGGGTTATTCCTGGTGTTAATGTTGTTGTTAAGGGGACAAAAAATAGTGCCCAGACAGATTTTGACGGAGGCTTTTCTGTTAAAGCTAAACCAGGTGATGTACTGGTCTTTTCTTATGTTGGAATGGATGACGTTATGGTTACTGTTGGCCCTTCATCTAAAGTAAACGTAAAGATGGCAGATTCAGGAAAGGCTTTGGAAGAAGTCGTGGTTGTTGCTTATGGTAAAGCTAAAAAAAGTTCTTATACTGGTTCAGCAGTTCAGATTAAAGCGGAACAACTTGAGAATAGATCCTTAACGAATGCTTTGTCTGTTATTGAAGGTAGTGCTGCCGGTGTTCAAATTCAAAGTGCTGCCGGACAACCAGGCTCAGCTCCAAATATAAGAATACGTGGTTTTAGTTCAATAACTTTAGGAAACAGCCCTCTTTATGTTGTGGATGGAGTTCCTTTTTCTGGTGATATCAGTAACTTGAATTCAAATGATATCGAAAGCTTAAGTGTTTTAAAAGATGCAGCATCAACTTCGTTATATGGTTCAAAAGCAGCCAATGGTGTTGTAATTATTACTACAAAGATGGGTAAGTCTTCAAAAGATAAGTTCACATTGAATGTTAGCCAGGGTTTAACTTCCAGATTGATTAAGGAATATGACAGAGTGGGAGCTTTGGATTACTACCCTTTAGAATGGGAAGCAATCAGAAATAGCCGCCCTATGGCAAATCAAACTCAAATTGATGCTGCAAACTTATATGCATCAGGAAGAGTTCCGGTTGTTTTGATAACAAATCCTTTTAATGTTCCTGGTAATCAGGTTGTAGGGACTGATGGTAAATTAAATCCAAATGCTCAATTATTATATCCGAACGATTTAGATTGGACAAGGGAGCTGGAAAGAGCCGGAGTTCGTCAAAATACTGACTTTTCTTATCAGGGTAAAACGGAAAAGTCTAATTATTTTGCATCGATAGGATATTTAAATGAAGAAGGTTACATTCGAAAATCAGATTATGAAAGAGTTGCAGCCCGTTTGAATCTTAATACTTCTTTGAATGATTGGTTGAAAACCGGAATGAATTTATCAGCAACATCTACCAATTCAGATTTGGCTGTTGATGGGGTAGATAATACAAGTTCTTTTAATAATGCATTCAGAACAATCAGATATATGGGGCCAATTTATCCTGTGTACGATCATACGGCAAATGGAGATTATGTACTTGATGGATTAGGGAATAAAGTTTACTCGACTGCTAGAGGTTCCGGAGCTTCAAGTGGTAGAAATATTGTTTATGAAACATTACATAATACGGATAATCAAAAAGGCCTGGCTTTGTCCGGCAGAACATATTTTGAAATTAAATTTTTAAAAGATTTCAAGTTTACAACTAATGCCTCTTTAGATAAAACGTATTATAACAGAACATATACCTATAATACAGAAATTGGAGATGGGGCGCCTACAGGATTAATATCAAAAGAAGACAGGATTTTGACAGGTGTAACTTATAACCAATTATTAAATTATACTAAAGAAATTGGAAATCACAATATATCTGCCTTATTTGGTCATGAGAGTTATGATTACGAAAGAAATTGGACTACAGGTACTAAGACAGGACAGGTTTCGCCTGATAATCCGGAGTTTGTTAATTATGCGACTACCACTAATTTAAACTCTTTTACCAGAGGGTATAGTACAGAGTCCTATTTTTCAAGAATAGAATATGGCTATAAAGATAAATATATTGCTTCAGCGTCTTTCCGAAGAGATGGTTCTTCAAAATTTGCCAAAGATATTCGTTGGGGTGATTTTTGGTCAGTTGGAGCAGCCTGGGTAATTTCAAGAGAAAGTTTCTTGGAAAATAGTTCATGGGTAAATGATTTGAAGTTAAGAGCTTCGGTTGGACAAGTAGGTAATGATGGTAACAATGATAATGCAAGTTTACCTTTTTATGTAAGTCAATCGACATTTAGTTTAGGTTTTGATAATGGCAGTGAAGGCGGAGTTATTACGAATGCTGCCGGAGCAGACAAATTGAAGTGGGAGGTTAACACACAAACAGATATTGCTATTGAGTTTGGGTTGTTTAAAAACAGACTTAAAGGTAGTGTAGAGTATTATAACAGAGATACTGACGGTTTAATATTTTTAGTACCAAATCCTTTGTCTTCAGGATTAGATAACAGATATGAAAATATTGGTTCTATGTATAACAGAGGATTTGAAGTTTCATTAGATGGGACAATTATAAAAACACCTGATTTCTCATGGGGGCTAAATATCAATGCTTCAACAGTTAAAAACGAAATTACTAAGTTGCCACAAAAAGAGATTATTGATGGAACAAAAAAATTAGCTGTTGGACAATCTCGTTATGATTTTTGGTTAAGAGATTGGTATGGAGTGGATCCTGCAGATGGTTATGCTTTGTATGTTTCAGATCCTAGTTTAATTGTTGCCGGCGATACAACTCAAAGAGTTGTAAATGGTGTAAATGTAACAACTGACCAAAATAAAGCATTATATCATTATTCCGGTTCAGCAATTCCTGATTTATACGGAAGTTTTGGAACTAATGTTGAATACAAAGGTTTAAAATTAGAAGTTTTGTTTGCATACCAAATAGGCGGAAAGATGTATGATACTAATTATGCTGCCCTTATGCATACAGGTAATAATTATGGATCAGCTTTGAGTACCGATATTTACAACAGATGGCAAAAGCCGGGAGATATTACTGATGTTCCAAGATTAGATATTAATAGAAATACCCAGTCTTCTGCTGCTTCTGACAGATGGTTGATTGGTGCAGATTATTTATCTTTCAGACAAATTAACTTATCGTATAAAATGCCATCTAATTTAATTTCAAAATTAAAAATAGATAATGCTACTTTATATGTAAATGGTGAAAATTTAATGTTATTCACTAAACGTCAGGGATCAGATCCAAGTCAAACGTTTAATGGAACTACTCAGAACAGATTTACTCCTTCAAGAGTTATTACATTAGGTTTAAACTTAAACTTTTAAAATTTAATATTATGAAATCAAATTATATAAAACAGGTATTCTTTGCAATATCATTGTTATTGCTTACTTCTTGTTCAGATGATTTTTTAGATCAAAAACCAACTGAATTTGTTGATTATGATGGTGCTACGGCAACAACAGACAATTTAATGACGTTGTTAAATGGTATTCACAGATCATTGTATATCAGGTATGATGATACTCAAAATATGAATGGATTAGGGAGTTTAATGCAGCAGGTAGATATTGCCGGGGATGATATAGTTTTTCCTGTAACAAATGGCTGGTTTCTAGCAAGCTACAACTGGACTGGTGCGGCAAATGAAAACTCTACAGATGTAAGATTTCCATACAGAACTTATTATAGAATAATCAGGAATGCAAATACTATTATCAATGCCGTTGATGCAGCTGTTGGTACGGATGCTGATAAAAAAATTGTAAAAGGGCAAGCATTGCTTTACAGAGCTTTTTCTCACTACCAATTGGTTCAGTTGTTTGGAAAAAGATATGAAAACGGAGTTGTAAATTCTCAACTTGGTGTTCCGGTTATTTTAACTGTTGATAATGAAAGTTATCCTCGTTCAACTGTAGAAGAAGTTTATACTCAAATTAACAAAGACCTGGATGAAGCGAATGTTTTATTAGTTGGTTACACAAAACCAAATAATTCACATTTGAATTTAAAAGTTGCTCAGGGATTAAAAGCCAGAGTTGCATTGACGCAAGGAAACTGGGCTATTGCTGCAGATTATGCTGCTAAGGCTAAAACTGGTATCGCTTTAATGTCTGTAGATGAATATGTAAAAGGTTTTAATGACTTTACAAATAGAGAATGGATGTGGGGAAGCCATATTAATGAAGTTCAAACAGATTATTTTGGTAATTTTGGAGCTTATATGTCCAGAAATTATAACTCGACAGTTATCCGTTCTTGTCCAAAGGCGATTAATAGTAAACTTTATAATTTAATTCCAACAACAGATGTCCGTTCAAAATTATTTGATAAAACGGGTGCTCATACAGCATTGGCTCTTCCTACAACATATGCTAAATTTCCTTACACAAGTCAGAAATTCTTATCAATAAGTACTGGTGACAGTAGATGTGATGTTCCTTATATGCGTGTTGCTGAAATGTATCTTATCGAAGCAGAAGCAAAAGCAAGATTAGGATTGGCAGACGCAAAAACAGTTCTTTTTACATTGGTTAGCAGTAGAAATCCGGCTTATGTTTTGTCTGCAAACACAGGACAAGCTTTGGTTGATGAAATTTTATTTCAAAGAAGAATTGAATTATGGGGTGAAGGGTTTAGATTTTATGATTTAAAGAGAACAAATTCTCCTTTAGACAGATCCGGAGCTAATCATGATTCAGCAATTGTAAATGGAGTTATTAATGTACCTGTAACAGATAAAAGATGGCAATGGTTGATTCCTAGAGCAGAAATCAATGCTAATCCATTAATTGTACAAAATGAATTATAATCATTTTTAATAAAATGTATAGAAACTGCCCAATTTTGGGCAGTTTTTTTTATACTGGTTTTAAAATTTTATAAATACTAATTGATGTGTTTTTTTATTTATACATATTTATAATTTACCTTTGCCTGACCAATTTTATTGAAATTAGTATACATATATAAAGCTATCAAATGAGAATATTTTTTTTTCTATATCTATTAGTTGTACCAGCCTTCTTATTCTCTCAGGAAAAAACTGTTCCTAAAAATAATTTAGATATGAATTCGAAATATTCAAGTATTACGGATACTGTAAAAAAGAAAAAAAGCCTGATTGCCAAGATTGAGCAATATCAAATTATTACACTAGAACATGACACTACTATTGTTGATACTTCGTTAACCTTAAAAAGTGCTTATAAGCAAAATTATCTCCGAAGGGATAATTTTGGACTTTTACCTTTTTCTAATATCGGACAAACTTACAATACTTTACAATATAGCCTGACAGATTTTTCGCCATATCCGGACATCGGTTTTAAAGGGAAACATTTTAATTTTTTAGAAGCCAATGAAATTCATTATTACTCTGTGGCAACACCTTTGACTGAATTGTTTTTTAATACATCCATTGGTAAAGGGCAGAACGTTGATTCGTTTATTACTTTGAATACATCAAAAAACCTTAACTTTTTTGCAGGTTACAGGGGATTGCGTTCAGAAGGGAAGTATATTAATCAGATGACAAGTATTGGGAATTTTAAAATTGGAGCCAGTTATTTTACAACTGATAAGCGCTATGTTTTATATCTCCATTATACCTATCAGGATATTTTGAACGAAGAAAATGGGGGAATTACAACAGCGGAAGATTTTGAAGGTGGAGATGCAAATTTTGATAATCGCCAAAGATTGGAAGTTTATCTCACAGATGCCGAATCTTTCTTAAAAGGGAAAAGGCTTTTTTTTGATCATGCTTTCAGAATAAATCCTAAACAGGGAAATAACAATTTATATGTTACGCATCAGTTTAACTATGAGAACAAGTTTTTCGAATATAAGCAGCCTACGGTTTTGTCAACAGTTGGCAGTACTTCTGTTGAAAGATTTGGGGAATCTTATGTTTCCAGTAATATGAAAGATCAGACCCGTTTCGAAAAATTATACAATAAAGTAGGATTGGCTTATGAAAATTCGCTGCTTGGAAAATTTAATTTCTTTATTGATGATTACAGGTCAAATTACAAATACAACCGTATTATTTTTCAGGATGACGGAGATATTATTCCTGATAATCTGTTTCGGCAAATTAATAGTTTTGGAGGTCAGTATGAATATCAGAAAAACAAATGGAATGGACGATTCATGTATTCAAGATCTATTACAAAACAATCACTTTCCGATTTAGATGCTAAGTTGAGGTATCATCTGAATGATAAAATACAATTTGATTTTCGTTACAGAAATATCAACAAATTGCCCAATAACAACTATAATTTATACCAAAGCAGTTATATAGAATACAATTGGTCCAATGATTTTAAAAACGAAAAAATTAATTCAATTAACGCCAATGTTTTTACTCCCTGGTTAAATGCTGAAGTACAATATTCCGTTTTAAATGATCATTTGTATTTTAAGGATGTTGCTACTGCTGATCAAAAGGCGAATCAGACTCAGATTATAAATCCGGAACAATACGGCAATACCATTAATTATTTATCCGTAAAGGCAAATAGAGAGTTTAAATTTGGAGATTTTGGTTTAGATAATACTTTCTTGTATCAAAAAGTAACACAATCAGATTTAATCTTAAATGTACCGGATTTTGTAACCCGAAATACGTTTTATTATTCTACCTATTTCTTTAAAAAAGCACTTTATATTCAGACAGGAATCATTTTTAATTATTTTACAAAATATTACGGAAATGATTACAATCCGGTAGTTGGAGAATTTTTCGTTCAGGATACGAAAAAAATTGGAGGTTATCCAACTTTTGATTTTTTTCTTAATGGAAGGATTCGCCAGACCCGAATTTATTTAAAAGCAGAACATTTTAATGCTGCTTTTTCAGAAAACAAACTTTATTCAGCGCCGGGTAATCCATATCGTGATTTCACTATCCGATTTGGTTTAGTTTGGAATTTCTTTCAATAGAAAGAAAGCTGTTTTATCTTAAGCAAAAAAAATTAAATTCAAAAAAATGGACTTTTCAAATAATATTTTAGAAACTATTGGAAATACACCATTAGTAAAACTCAACAAAGTTGTTGCTGAAATTGATGCTTTGGTATTGGCAAAAGTCGAAACTTTTAATCCCGGAAATTCTGTTAAAGACAGAATGGCTGTGAAAATGGTTGAAGATGCTGAAGCTGACGGACGTTTAAAACCCGGCGGAACTATAATAGAAGGAACTTCCGGAAATACCGGAATGGGACTGGCACTTGTGGCAATTATAAAAGGATACAAATTGATTTGTGTGATATCAGACAAACAATCCAAAGAAAAAATGGATATTTTGCGTGCTGTTGGTGCCAAAGTAGTTGTTTGTCCTACAAATGTTGAACCAACAGATCCTCGTTCGTATTATTCGGTCTCAAAGCGTCTGGCCGAAGAAACACCTAATTCATGGTATGTAAACCAGTATGATAATTTATCGAATACTCAGGCACATTATGAGCAAACAGGTCCGGAAATCTGGAAACAAACAGATGGTAAAATTACACATTTTGTAGTTGGGGTAGGAACGGGTGGAACTATTTCGGGTGTTGGAAAATATTTAAAAGAAAAAAATCCAAATATTAAAATTTGGGGAATTGATACTTATGGCTCTGTTTTTAAAAAATACCATGAAACGGGGATTTTTGACGAAAACGAAATTTACTCTTACATCACCGAAGGAATTGGAGAAGATATTTTACCTAAAAATGTTGACTTTTCGTTAATTGACGGATTTACAAAAGTAACAGACAAAGACGCGGCGGTTTACACAAGAAAAATTGCTTTGGAAGAAGCGATTTTTGTCGGGAATTCAGCAGGAGCTTGTATTAAGGGATTATTGCAGTTAAAAGAACATTTTAAACCTGAAGATGTTGTTGTTGTTTTATTTCACGATTCAGGAAGCCGTTATGTAGGTAAAATGTTTAATGATGACTGGATGCGTGAGCGTGGTTTTCTGGATGAAAATATTACAAAGGCAGAAGATGTTATTAAAGACCATATTGATAAAGAACTGATTGTGGTTCGTACCGAAGAACTGGTTTCGCACGCTATTGAACGTATGCGTAAATATAAAATATCTCAAATTCCGGTAGTTGATATTACGGGTTTTGTTGGCTCTGTTGATGAAACCGATTTGTTCAGAAGTTATGTAGCCGATAAAAATGTAGCTGAAAAACCTATTAAGGAAGTAATGGGGAAACCATTCCCGATTGTTAAGCCAGGAACTCCAATCGAAGAAGTTTCTAAACTTTTTACCAAAGAAAATGATGCTGTTTTAGTTGATTTAGAAAATGGTCACCATCATATCATTACTAAATATGATATTATTGGAGCCATTAAATAATTAAGTTTATTATTTAAAATAGCTTATTCGTAAAAACATAAAAAGACATACAGAACGTATGTCTTTTTATGTTTTTATTATCCTTGGTTATTGAATATTTTTGAAATTCTTATTTCAGTGTAGCTTTAATTACTACGGCAGCCTGTTCAACAGCAGTTTGTACAGCAGGGACATTTGCAATCGGATTTAAAAGTCCGTAATCGTGAATTAATCCATTGTACCTTGTCAGGGTCACCGGAACTCCGGCTTCGTTTAATTTTCTTGCATAAGCTTCACCTTCATCTCTCAAAACATCATTTTCGGCAGTTTGTACCAGAGCAGGAGGTAAATCTTTAAGCTGATCTAAGCTTGCCTGTAATGGAGAAGCATATATTTCTTTTCTTTTGTTAGTGTCAGGAAGATAACTGTCCCAAAACCATTTCATCATATTTTTAGTTAAGAATCTTCCGTTTGCATAAGAATTATAAGATTCTGTTTCAAAATTAGCGTCAGTTACCGGCCATAATAAAACCTGTAATTTTATTTGAGGGCCTTTTTTATCTTTCGCCATTAAGGTAATAGCCGCAGTCATATTTCCGCCAACGCTGTTTCCTACTACAGCAAGGTTTTTACCGTCAACACCAATTTCTTTTCCATTTTGGGCGACCCATTGAGTTGCTGCATAAATTTCATTAATTGCTACCGGGTATTGCGCTTCAGGAGAAGGCGTATAGTCAGGGAAGACTGCTACGGCACCACTTTCTACAACCAAGTCTCTCACTAATCTTCTATGGGTCGGATAATCTCCAAGAACCCATCCGCCTCCGTGAATGAAGATAAATACCGGAGCATTTGCTTTGGCTCCTTTTGGTTTTGTGATATGAATTTTTACTTTATATCCGTTTTGTGAAATTACTTTTTCAGATTCTTCAATACCTGAATAATTTACTTCTACAGATTTTTGAGCACCAACCAATACACCACGTGCATCAGCTACACTTAATTGTTCAAGAGGTTTGCCGTCACCGGAATTTAATGCTTTCAAAAAGCTGCGGACTTCTGTAAAAACCTGTGGGTCATTTTCTCCTTTGTATTGTCTTTCTTGCGCCTTAACGATTGTGTTTAGTGTTAGAAATGCAATTATAAATAAACTTTGCTGTATTGATTTTATAATTTTCATGATTATTGTTTTTTTAAATTAAGAAATAAGATTTGCCTGAAGTACAATTTCAAAAGAAAAAGCCTGACTAACCGGACAAGTTTCTTCGGCGCCTTTAGCGATTTTCAAAAACTCTTCTTCTGAGATTCCGGGAACTTTTGCATTTAGTACTAATAAAGATTGAGTAATCTTTCCGTCGTTTAGAGTAATGGTCGATTCTGTAGCCAATGTGTCTACGGCAAAACCTGCAGTAGTTAGGTCTAAACTTAATTTCATGGTGAAACAACCTGCATGAGCGGCTGCTAACAATTCTTCGGGATTTGTTCCAATACCATCAGCGAAACGGCTGTTGAATGAATATTGAGTTTTGTTTAATACGGTGCTGTCTGTAGTTAGAGATCCGTTTCCGTTTTTAATGTTACCGTTCCAAACGGCTTGTGCTTTACGTTTCATATCTTTAATTTTTATCAGTTATAATTTGATAGTACAAAGATATGGTGGTAGTAAAGCTCTAAAAATACACAAAAGTCTATTCTAATTGTACATTTTTCCCTTGAAGGTATTTTTTTCTGAAATTTGAAGGAGTGTCGCCAACTTTGTTTGTAAAAAGCCGGTTAAAATAGGCCGGATCTTCATATCCGAGTTGATAGGCAATTTCTTTTACGCTTAAAGAAGAGTGTCCTAAAAGCCTTTTTGCTTCAAGAATAATTCGTTCTTTAATAATATCATTAGGCTGGGTTAATTCCAAACGATTGAATTTATTGGATAATGTTTTTGGGGCCACACCAAGAATATCCGCATAATCTGCAACTGTATGTTTGGTTCTGAAATGAATTTCGACCAAACGGCTAAAGTCCCTGAAAAAATCCATTTCTTTTGTAGGTTCATCATTCAGCATACCTAATTGCTGTACTTTCCAGATTCGGGTTGCTTTTATAATAAGTTGCTTCAAATAGGTTCGGATCATTTCTTCCTGCGAAGAATCGGGGGAGTCA
This sequence comes from Flavobacterium sp. CF136, assembly GCF_000282055.1. Taxonomy (GTDB): domain Bacteria; phylum Bacteroidota; class Bacteroidia; order Flavobacteriales; family Flavobacteriaceae; genus Flavobacterium. Next base: position 37,866 of record NZ_AKJZ01000021.1, on the reverse strand, counting down.
AATTCTTCCTGAATCTGATTGTAAATTCCTTCCACAAATAAAATTTCCTTATCAGGTAAAGCCGTCATTGGCATTTCGAAAATATTATTAAACAACAATCCATCACAGGCTACTTCTGCGTCGTGAATTTGTACACAATAAAAATCACGATTATAATACATGAAATAACCTTGTTTTTTTCCTTCTTTCTCAATTTGCAGATATTGATTGCTGTTGATAAAAAATAGGGAAGGAGTTGTGGTTTTATAATGTTTAAAATCGATTGTTATCGAATAATCTTCGGGCAAATAAAGTACTTTGATATAAGGTTTGTAATAATCACCATTAATTTCATCAATAGAATCCTGATTGAGAACGAGGAAACCCAGTTTTTTATAATTGGATTCGAAATATTTATGGTTATTCATTATAAGAGATTTTATCTTTAAATTAGTTTTTTGAGCTCAGTTGTTCTATGTTTTTGCTGATGATATTTTTATCGGCTAATGTTTTGGCTAAGCCGAGTGCGGTTTCAAATTGTTGTAATGCTTTTTTGTTATCAAAGTCAGTATATAAATTTCCGAGCAAGGAATAATAAAAATGATTGTCGGTTAAATTGAGTTTTTCGGCTTCTGTGATTGCTTCTTCTTTGCTTTTTACTTTTGATAAAGCATAAGTCCTGTTCAGAGCCACAATCGGGGAATATTCTAAAATGATCAGATTGTTGTACAATTCGAGAATATGTTCCCACTTTTTAACAGTATCTTCTCTTTTCGTGTGCCAATAAGCAATTCCTGCTTCTAGATGGTATTTTGAAAGCGTATTTCCTGTTGATGATTTACTCAGAAAATAAGTTCCCTTATCTATTAATTCCTGATTCCAAAGCGATTGATCCTGATCCTGATATAAAATAATTTCACCATTTTCAGATGTCCTGGCTTCAAATCTGGAAGAATGAAAACACATTAAAGCCATCAAAGCATTGGTTTCCGGCAGATTTGTAGTTTCATTTTGAATTAATAAGTAAGCAAGCCGCATCGCTTCGGCACAAAGATCCTTGCGTAAAGTTGTGTTTTGCGAAATAGAGTAGTAGCCTTCAGAATAAAGAAGGTATATTGTTTTCAAAACCGTATTCATTCTGTTCTTTACTTCAGAAGGGCCTGGATTTTGGATTTTAATATTTTTTTCTTTGAGTTTTTCCTTGGCGCGATTGATTCTTTTATAAATGACTTCCTTATTGGAAAGGAAAGCATCGGAGATTTCATTTATTCCAAAACCACATAATAAATTAAGAGCCAGTGCAATTTGGACTTCGTCAGAATTACAAGGATCACAAACGGTAAAAATCATTGCCAATTGACTGTCAGCAATATTTTGATCTGATAAGTCAATGTCTGTTTCAGGAGTATTCAGTGGTGTATTGTATTTTATTTCGGTAACTATTTTTGTTTCAAAAACATTATTTCTTTTAAAATAGTTTTTAGTTTTATTTTTGGCTACGGTATAAAGCCATGCCGTTGGGTTTTCAGGTATTCCTTTTATGGCCCAGGTTTCTGATGCAGCCAGAAAAGTATCGCTCACAATATCTTCAGCAATTTCAATATGATGAATTCCAAACAGGTTACAGAGAACCGAAACTATTTTTTGATACTCGGTTCTGAATAAGTTTGGTATAAGTTCTTTATTATCCATATCATAAAGCAAAATGCCTAAGTAAAGATACAAAGGCATTTTTAATATTTATCATTTCAAGTTTAAACGGCCATTCGTATTTCTACATTTCCACCAAAATTCAAAACCGGACAGCCCTGGGCAATTTCGGCAGCTTCATCATAATCTTTGGCCCTGATGATAGCTAATCCGCCAATAGATTCCTTAATTTCGGCATAAGGGCCATTTGTGATGCCTTTATCAGAACTTACCAGTTTACCTTGTCCGTCCCAACGTTGTAAAGGTCTTGCGAGTTTATCCTGTGCAGCTAAACTTCCAAACCAATTTTGCCATTGCTGAAAATGCTGCTGCATTTCTTCCGGAGAAGGCTGTATTTCTTTTGATGTAAAATCTCTTCTGAAAATTAATAAAAATTCATTCATTTCTTTATGTTTTATAAGTTATCAATTTGCATTTTAAATAATTAAAATAAAGGCTGTTTTTATTAAGGTATAAATTTAATATTTTACCGTATAAAAACAGCCGGTTTATTTATCCAAATTGTCCCACTCTGTAGGCTCCCGGAGTATTAGAAAAAGCGATGTTCATACGATTCCAGGTATTAATTGTGGCAATTGCAAACGTAAGATCGATTAGTTCTTCATCAGAAAATTCAGCTTTTGCGATATTGTAAATTTCGTCCGGAACATTACAGGCATTTACGGCTTCTGCATAGGCAAGAGCGGCTCTTTCGCGTTGTGTAAAATAAGGAGTTTCTCTCCAGGCACTTAATCCGCATAAGCGCTGTATTGTTTCACCATTAGCCAAAGCTTCTTTGGAATGCATGTCTAAACAATAAGCACAATTATTAATCTGTGAAACTCTGTAATCTACTAACTCTAAAAGAGATTTTTCGATTGTAGCTTTTTTCAAATAACCGGCAATTCCAAATAAAGCTCCTAATGCTTTTTGACCTTTTTCGAATACATTAATTCTAGTTTCCATGTTGTATAATTTTAAATGTTATACCCTAATGACAACTGAACTTTCAGAATTGGACAAAAAATTATAAAAAAAAATAAAAAAAAACACTTGCGATGTTTTTACAAGTGTTTTATTATTTTATAAATTCCTTACAGCCAATGTCCAAAATTATTATGAAATAGCAGCGCCGCTGTTAAGAGGTGTCCATGATGTAGTTGTACTTACATAAAAATAAAATGATTTTAAGTAAATATCATAAACTATTAAACCATCCGCAGGAGATGCTATTGCATTTCTTTGGGCGGTTGTCATTCCGGGTGCTAACATTCCCTGAGTTGTAAAAGTACTATCAAGAACCAAACTCGCATTTGGTGGTTGGATAGTCAGGGTTTTGTTTTTAAATCAATTATCAGTTTCCTGAATTTGAAATAAAAACTTTTTGAGTCAGTTTTTCATTATTTATTGTTAAGAATTCTGCGATATAAACACCGTGACTGATACTGCTGGTTGAAAAAACGTAATTTGGATCAGACCCCAGATCTTTTTTGGATAATACTACTCTGCCAAGCATGTCATATAATCTAAATGATTTTATTGCTAAATGATTAGGGTTTGAAGCTTTTAAATTGTGATTAATGTTATCCTGATTAATGAAGAAATTGCTTATGGCCTCATTAGGAGTGCCTAATGTTTGATTTGCAAACGTAATTTTAAATCGATCTGAATAGGTTCCGGGCGAAACAGTTACTTCGTATGTTCCGTTTTTTATATCATGATAAGAGGAGTCTAGCCCGTCATACAAATAAATAGTTTCTGAAGAATCAAAATTTACAACTTCAGGAACATAAAATTTAAAAGTAGCACTGGTAGTAACCTTTACTGTTAATGGTATTCTTTTTGAAGGATCAAAATTTACTCCCTGAATAACGTAATTACCATTTGCAATCGAAAAAGATACATCATTGGGAAGGTCAGCATCAATATTTTGAGCATCAATACCAAAATCTACTCCATCAGTAGCTTCGGGCAAAAAAGCCAATGCCAGTTGTCTGGTAAATTGATTGTTGATTATCGTATTCAATTTAAAGTGTGAAATTTCAACAATATCTTCATTAGTTTCTGCACTTTTAGCTGTTTTATTTGTTTTTGCCGGTTTCTCAAATTTTGATAACCCACTATTTTCCTGGTAATATGCCCTGTGGGAATTTTTGAATGTAAGGGTTCCGCTTGCGGTAGCATTAATTATAAAACCCTGACCAATTGGTGAGTATTTACGCTCTATTACCAGTCCGGATGATGTTCCTGTTGTATTTAAAGCACCAGTGGAGGTATAAGAATTAAAAGTAGCGGGTACATAAACACCATTTGAACCTAAAGTGCCGGGTGAATAAGAGCCATAGCCACCTCTATAAGCGGTAAGGTAATGTGAATTTACCGTTTTATCCTGTTCCCAAAAATAAGCCACACCGCCTGATGCGGTATTGTCTGTGTCCAAAAGAAATGCGTTCAGGTGTAATGCTGAAGGATAGGGATTTCCGGTTAATGTGGAGTTATTGATACCAACCGTTACAGTAATATTTCCGTCATTTGGTTTTCCTCTAAAATCATATCTTTGAGCACTACCCGGATTATTGGTTATACTGGTACCCTCGGGATCAACAGAATCACTTCCATCGGTTCCTTTCATGGTAAAACCTTCTCCCGGTGCAATAGTTGTTGCGCTGCCTACAGCAACCCATTGCGAATAATTATTGGAATTCACTAATTTATAAACCCAGGTTGATGCAATTGAGAGAGGGTTTGCATATCCGTCATAAATTCCTGCACCCAGAATAGTAGCGGGTGTAGCTGCGGTAGAAGTTGTAGGCCTGTTTAACATTGTAATTCCGAAATTTGCATTTCCGGAAGAAGCAGACGCTACTCCAACAGGGGAACACCAATAGTTATACTCAAAACGATCAGAAGTCCCTTCCTGATAAACAGATAAAGTACCTGCTCCTGTATTAGTAGAAGTTCCGGTAGTGCCTTGAACAAGCTGAGAGTTATTTCTCAAATATAAATTTGAACTCGTAGCTAAATTTACATCTTGTGTTACATATAGTACTTGATTTTTAACATACATTGATGCGTTGGTACCAAAATAAATTTGGGAAACAGATTTTGAAGAGATCAGTACCAGAAATATTAGTATTGCTTTTTTCATAATTTCCATTTTGTACTAGTTTTTAATTATTGTTATCAGACTATAATTATTGAATGATTTTACAAGTATAAATTCATCTTCTTGTTTTACGAATCCAATATACACCTAAAAAGACGCCTGCTGTGAGTAATAATTCAACTTCCCGATCTATTGTTACGGCTGGAGGAGGGAGACCCGGAGGGGGTGGAGTGGGACCTGCATAAGTTGTGAAACTTGCCAGGACTATTAAGATTAAGATTTTTTTCATAGGTTTAATTTTTAGAATTGAGGCAATCTTTCACAGAAATTAAATCAGAAATGATACTTAGCATATTTAAGGACGTGGTGAAATCATTTATTCAGAATATAAAAAAGGATGTTAATTGCTAAATTATTTACAAAAAAATGCTACACAATAAAACCCATTTTGTAATATGAATTAATCAATAAAATGCATAAAAAAATCACCATATTATCCAGTTATTCCAAATATACAAATATAAAATCTGATTTTTCGCAAGTAAAACCTATTTATACAGAAGTTATTTCTTATAAAAATAATTTTAACTAAAAACCTGCATTATTTTTAAAAAAAAACAACAATGATTCTCTTTTTTGTAATTGCTTTTTTTAAAAATGACGTTTAAGATACTTGTAATTAGTATTTTTGAATTATAAAATAGTTTTTGATATATTTTTGCTAAAACTGCTAAAAATAAAACTGACTCAAATTTACCTTTTAGTTTAAGGTTAGATTAATGTTTTTGTTTGATTATTGTGAGATTTATACTCAATTTAAAAAAGATGTGTTGTTGTAAACCTGAAATTGGCTGATGTTATTTGTTTATGAAAATAAAGGAAAGTAATTAGTAAACAAAAACCCGAAACTTTCGTTTCGGGTTAAATATATTTTAATGAGAAAGAGATCATATTCTATAACATTCGAAAATAATCTAAATTGCATTTATAATTAATTTTCTTCTTCATCCTTTGAAGTTGGTGAAATAATTTCCCGGTCTTCCTGTAGTTCTTTATTTGAATTCATCATAAGATCAAGTCTCATTTCTAATACGTTGATTATTTCTTTTTGATGTTCAATTTTTGATGTATTTTTTGGATTAATGTTTTGTAAATCAAGTAAATAATCTTTTCTGACTTTTATCTTTTCTTGTAATTCCAGTAACTTTTCGCGAAAAACATTTGGATTATGATATTCAGCTGCCGATTCGTTAAGTGTATTATTGCTTAATATGCTGTGTAATAAATCTGTTTTTGATTCAGGTATTACTTCACCATTTTCGTAATTTGATATTGTTTTAACCGAAACTCCTAGTTTTTTTGCCAGTTCTGCCTGCGTGAAACCCAATTTTTTTCTACTTTCTCTGATTTCTAATGCATTCATAATGTGTGTTTTATGTATTTATTTCTTTTTTAAAGAAGAAATATTTCTTTTTATTTGTTTATTTTGTGTAATATTGCATATATTTATTTTCAAATGAACATATATATGTTTTATTATGACTAACAAAGATACGAAAACTAAATCTAAATTGACAATTAGGGAAACTGAGACTATAAACAGGTTTACAACCTTCAATAAATGTTCTGAAATTTTATGTCAGTTTTTCGTAATGGGCTTTAAATCGTTTGATGCATTAAAAGCTATTATGCAATTTCATTATCCCGATATTGATTTAATTAAGTTAAAGAGATTTTGGAATTGTCAATTAATGGATCGGGATATTGTCCTGAAAGTGGAAACTGTTTTTGAAAAAATGAAAAAATGACACGTTTTTGAATATTATAACTTAATATTTTAAAATTAATTCGGCTATAATGCGTTTTAAGATTGTGAAGAGTTAAAGAAAAATAGCGAAAGTTAGATGGCGGTAAACAAATCAATATGTCTAAAACCATATCGTGAAAATTATTGAATCCTTACTAAAGAAATATATGTAATTATAGTAGATAAGATGTTATAAAATGCAGGGTTACAACTGACTGCCAAAACTTAAAATTGAATGATTGAAAAAAATATAACTATGTGGAAGATGAATATAAATGCTGTTTTGGACTCTGAAATAACAGTTTGGGTTTTAGGAATTGCTGATTTGATACTTTTAGTGGTGGTAGTAGTGAGTATTGTTAGCAGTAAAAAAGATACTTACAACTTTGAAAAAATGAAATCCAATTTTAAGAATAAATAAAAATAGTGTCTCACTTACACAGTTTGTGAGACACTATCTTTATTTATATGGCGTTTTTAACCTCTTCTCTCATGATAAAACCTATCTGTAGAAGTAAAATTTGAAAATAATAGTAATTTAATGCTTCAGTCTAAATTCGTTTCTTTATTTTTTCTAATTTTCTTTTTCATCAAAATCATATCAAATACCAATCTCACAATCTAACGCTTTATGAATGAGATCTACAATATTACCATTCACTATTTGAACTCTTCTACAAAATTAACTTACTTTTTTTCATTACTAAAGTGTCTGATTGATTTCTTAAGAAAAAAGCAGATATTTTTCCTGAATGAGTGCCTCGCGTCAAATCAACAGTGTCTATTTCGTAACCATTTTTTTTGAAAATTAAATTTGGAACTCTGTTTTCTAAAGCTCTATTCATTTTAAAATGACCATTTTTATCTGTTTGTGTTGAATTTGATGACGTAATATCAAATTCTTTGATTGTTACTTCGGCAAGAGCTTCTCCTTTTTCATTATACACATAGCCTTCGTACTGTTTTTTAGTACTTTCATAACCAGCACAACTAACAACTAATATAACTGTTATTAATAAATATATTTTTTTCATTTGACTTTAAGTTTTGTTAACCATATTAAACTTAGAGTGTCTCTCTCAGAAGCTGCTATCCTATTTCTTTGGCTATAGTCCAACCAATCCGTATAATATGGCATTAAATCAATTTCTCCATTATGGAATATTCTGAACTAAATTTGTAAAAAATGATTGAACATTTTTTTACACTCGCTAGATTTATATCTTTCTCAATTAGAATTAACAAAAACTAAGTCAATATCACTGTCTTATTATTTTTTTTAGTTTCATATCTATAAAGGCAGTATCTTTTCTTCCATTTACAAAATATTCATTGTATTTTTCACCTCCATTAGTAAAAACTGTTTGTATAGAATCTGATAGTTTTTCATTTATATATATGTATAAATACTGTGATAAATTAATGCGATGTGTTTTAAAGAAACCTTTTTTATCTGTTTTCACACATTTCAAATCTTCATTATTACGTTCAGGGCATATTTTAATATTTGACAAAGGCATTTTAGTATTAGAATCATAAATATATCCCTCATGATTTTTTATAGAAGTTGTACATCCAACTGCTGTAAAAAAAAATATCATTAATATTTTTTTCATTTCATTTCAATTTTAGTCAACCAAATAAGCCCTAACACATCTTTTTCTGAGGCAACAAAGTTTTTAAATAAATATATTTTGGGAGAATTTGGATAGTAAGGCATAATATCAATTTCACTATTTACTTTATATGAAGGCGCATCATCCTTCATTTTTTGTGTAACAGAATTCACACTTCCTTTATGTCCATATGAATAGATTGTACCACCGTATTTCTTTAAAATTTCATGCCCCGTTTCATGAGCTGAAGTAAATTTGAAGTCAATATCTTCATCTGTTTCAAAGCGATATCTCCAATTTTTACTTTTATAAAATTCGTACCAATCCAAATAATAAATGTATCCTACATTATAACATATAGCTTGTCTAGATATTATACTTCCTACTGCACTCATGGGATCTTTTATTGTTCCTGGATTCCCAGATCTCATCCAATTTCCATTTGTATTATAAACTAATTCTATGCCTCCTATTGCTTTTTCCTTTGCATTTATGGAATTCATATATAATTCATAAGATTCGTTATTCACTTTTATATCTTTAGCAATAAAATGATTTTTATTTCTACCCCAATGATAATTTATACCCTCTAAAGCTAATTTTTCTAAATCTGTAAAACTACGAGTTCTTGTTTTAATAATAGGATGGCTAGGGTTTATTTCAGATTGTGGTATCTTATCCCAATCACATACTGTAATTTTACTACCTTTAAACGGATCTTCCGTTTTAGTTGTAGGAGTAAAAGTTTCATAACTCATCTCGTCTGCTGTGGTAAAAGTATTACAATCCAATCCTGTAGCTCCACCATCTTGCAGATCAACTCTCAAAGTTATATCAATGCGTTTTGCTTTTCGGTCAATTTTTACGTCTACCCAATTTACCTCTTTGTATGATGCTTCAAACTCAATTTCTTTTGTTTTTATTTTATTTCCCTTCGTAGCTGTAATTTGTGCTTTTAGCTTTTTTCCTGCAAATCTGGCACTGTCATACATTTCATTATTATCAAAACCATCCCAATTAAGGTGGTATTCTCCCATTTTGGTGTAATCAGGTTCAGATAAAACATATGGCTCAAATATTTGTAGATAATCCCATGTTTTTGAAATGAGTGGTCCTTCTGTTGGTTTTTTGGTCTCAAATAGTATCAAAGGTTTCTTTTGAGCATGTATGATTATAGGCTTTAAATATCCCATTTGATAAATAATCTCATTATTTTCATCTATAATTTTAAAGTTCAAAAAATCTACATTACTGTTTTTTAAAGTATATTTAAAACTGAAAAATGGGTTTTCAGGATTGTTTTTAAAATCTAAAATTCCAAATGGAACCACCGATTTTTCATTTTTATCTAATTCTAAAGTGATGTCAAAATCCTTCGTTTCTGTTATTTTCGGAGCATCTTTTGGCTCTTCAAAAATAATCCCATTTTCTTCACCTACTTCAGTTATTGTTTTTCCTGAATTAAAAACGATACTTTCTTCAGAATACATGTGATGTGCCCTTTTAGTAGTTTTTGTTATTGTACCTCCAACAATTCGTATTCTACTCATAACTAATGGGGTTTAGATTTTTTAGCACTATTATTTTGTAATTCCTTTTTGGCATGTTTGTTTATAGTGTCTTCACTATCTTCACTATTTATCTGAATTCCTTTTACTTTCTAATTGTTATATGAACTTGTTTGAAAATGTGCCATAAATTATTTATTTAAACCATTAGTAAGAATTTATTGTAAAAATAGGGTTTAAAATTACTTTTACAAATCTTCGGCTAGTAATTTTAAATATATTTTACTAGTAATCAGAAAGTGTCCTTTGCGTATTCAGTTTACAGCTAAATTGACTCATTTATTTATGCAAGGGTTTAAGAAAGAAGTTTATATCACATTTGGATTTAACCCATGGTTTAGCGTTTGCTGAAAATTAACCAATTTAATTTATCCTCAGGAAAAATGACTTTTTAAAAAATAGAATTATTAAAGAAGGTTTTACATGGAAAGGGCTTCGACTCCGCCTGATACCTATTGAATTACAATTAGTTTAATATTTTTTACTACAGAAAAGTCAGAGGGTACACTAAAAATGGTCTATGTTTTATATATATTGATTTTTAAGTTTTATATTATAAATCTTAAATAATTTAATATTGTCGCATAGATTATTAATTGTGAAATGCTCTGAGCAAGCAACTGCAATTTTAATAATTATAAAGTATTTGGGTTGGTTTTCCAAGTGTTTTTATTTTACAGAATATGCCGGAAATGGTTTTCTGGCATATTTTTTTTACATTATTCAAAAAAGATTGATACTATTGGATGATTCCTGAATAAAAACGCTATTCTGGTTTTGGCAGAAATATTTTATATTTATTATTTAAGTGTGTGATTTTTTATGGATTATATGTTTATTTAGTGAAAATATTGTTTTTAAGCAACTCTTTATTTCCGAGATGTATTTTATTCTTTAATTTTGATGCAATGTCGAAATTTAAAAGAAACGGCAAATAATATATTTAATTCAGATTAATGAAAAATTCAATAATTATCTGGTTGGCCTTATTTTCTTTCAATCAACTTGCTTTTGCTCAATATGCGAACTTAAAATTCGAAAATTTTGATACAAATAATGGTCTTTCAAGCAGTACCAGTGTTGAAATTTTTCAGGATAGCGAAGGATTTTTGTGGTTTGGAACGATAGATGGTTTGGATATGTATAATGGTTATGAATTTGAAATTTATCGGCCAATTATTAATGACCCGCATTCTATTAGTAATAATAGGATTAATACAATAACTGAAGATAGTAAAGGTCTGTTGTGGGTTGGTACAAGCAATGGGCTGAATATCTTCGATAAAGATTCGCAAAAATTTTACAGGGTAAATCTTTATAGCAAAAACGTTGAAAAATTAAATTTAAGGGAAGAAATAAATAGTTTATTGTTTGACAAAAAAACAAACTTGCTTTGGGTAGGTACTAAAAATGGATTGCTAAAAATCAATTTGACTTCTTCAATTACGCCCTCTTTTGATAATTTAGATTTTACCCGCTATGTAAATAATCCAAAGAATAAAAAATCTATAGATAATAATAATGTTACGAGTATTGTTCAGGATAAATATGGAAATATTTGGGCAGGTACAAATGGGAGTTATCTAAATAAATACAATTCAAAATCAAACTCTTTTGACAGGGTTAATATTGTTTTTGAAAAGAACCAGTACTTAGATCATTTGCCAAAGCAAATTCTTATTGATAAAAATGGTGATTTTTGGATTGGAAATGATTTGGCTCATCTTTATGTTTTTGATATTGAGAAACAGGTAATTAGAAAAATTGCACCGGTAAATCATACTATTCCAATATTTGATTTATTTCAGGATAAGAAGGGGTTAATTTGGACTTCGACAGATGGCAGTGGAATCTATTTGTTGGATAAAACCAAAGGAGCGATTCAGCATTTGGTACAAAGCCAGGATGATCCGTTTTCATTGCCAAATAACCAGCCTTCAAAAGTTCTGGAGGATAAAGACGGTATTTATTGGATTGCTACATATAATAAAGGGATCAATAAATTAGCTTTGTTTAAATCTTCATTCGGACATCATTTTTACAAGCCCAACAGTGATAAAGGTATCAGTACTAAAATTGCACAATCTGTAACAGAAGACAGTAAAAGAAGAATTTGGATTGGTACCGATGGCGGAGGGTTAGATTTATTCGATGATAAAAACGGATCCTTTAAGCATTTTAAAACAATTCCCGGAAATTCAAATTCTTTAAGTTCCAACAAGATTCTATATTTATTAGAAGGGGAAAATAATGTTTTGTGGGTGTGTACCTGGGATAAAGGACTTAATAGATTCGATACAAACACCGGATTGGTAAAAAGATATGAGAATGATCCGGCAAACCCGTTTTCAATTGGTCAAAATACAGTTTGGTGTGCGGCAAAAGATAATCAAAAACGAATATGGCTAGGAACCTCAACAGCAGGATTGAATTTATTTGATAGTGAAACTGAAAAGTTTTTTCAATTTAAAAATATCTTAAATAATCCGAAAAGCTTGATCAGTAATTTTGTCTTTTCTTTGTTTACGGATTCTAAAAATCGTTTATGGGTAGGAACTTCATTAGGGCTTTGTTATGTAAAATTAAGCAGCTTAAATAAAAGAATTCCTGGCAATATTAATTTTGAAGAGATAAAAATTAAGAATATTCAAGGGAATCGGATCAATCATATCACGGAAGATTATAAGGGAAATATTTGGGTAGGTACCGATATGGGATTGTATCAATTAGACCAGAATTTAAAATTAAAACATTCTTACTCTTCTAATAATGGACTTCCTAATAATTTAGTGGTGGGGCTTCAGGAAGATAATGATAAAAATATATGGATTAGTACCAAAAGCGGATTGTCATTACTAAATCCCAAAACTCAAAATATTAAAAACTTTAATGTCCATGATGGATTGCAAGGAGTGGAATTTCAGAGTAAATCCATTGCAAAAACCTTTGATGGAAAAATTATTGTAGGCGGGATAAATGGGTTTAATATTTTTTATCCTAATGATATTTCCCTTAATTCAAATAAAGTTATACCAATTATTACTGATATTAAGGTCTTTAATAAAAGAATAAATGCCGGGGATGCTATAAATGGAAGGGTGCTTTTTGATAAATCGATATCAAATCTGGAGGAATTAGAATTAAAGCATAATGAAGGTTATATTTCGTTTGGTTTTGTTGCTTTAAATTTTCAAAACCCTGAACGTGTCAAATATGCTTATAAAATGAGCGGTTTGGATAATGATTTTATTAACGTAAATAAAAACAGAATTGCTAATTATGCCAATTTAGCACCCGGGACCTATAAATTTGAAGTTATAGCTTCAATAGACGGGCAATGGAAAAGTGCGGGAAAGACAAGTCTTTTGATCAAGGTGCTGCCTCCTTTTTGGAAAACATGGTGGGCTTATTTATTCTATTTTTTATTACTTATAGGAGGTGTATGGTTTGTGTTGAATTTTTATGCTAAAAAAATAAATGAAAAGAAAGAACATGAACTGGATCAGATGAAGCTTCGTTTTTTTATCAACGTTTCACACGAGTTCAGAACACCGCTTACGTTGATATTAAATCCTGTTGAGAAAATATTATCTCAGGTAAATGATGCTGAAGAGGTAAAAAAATCGGCTAATTTAATTCAAAAAAGCAGTAAACGACTGCTGTATTTGGTAGATCAGCTTTTGGATCTTAGAAAAATTGAATCAGGGAAATCGTATTTGGAAGTTACTAATCTTGATATAGTTAAATTTTCTAAAGATATATTCTATTTGTTTGAAGATTTGGCAAAGACAAAAGATATTCGGTTTGTTTTTGAGTCTTCTCTAAAAGAGTATTATGGTATGTTTGATCCGGATAAAATTGAAAAAATACTGGCTAATTTGTTATCAAATGCTGTCAAATTTACAAATAATAAAGGGATAATTAAGATTTCTATTTCCGAAGAGGAAAGCTTAAAAAAACAATATAAATGGCTGTTTTTTAGTCCTGTGACTTCTCAAAAAATGATTCAGATTAAAATTACGGATACAGGAATTGGATTTAAAAAGAAACAATTGAAAGAAGTATTTCAACGATTTTTCCATGCTGATTCTTCAAAAACAGGTACAGGAATAGGATTGAATTATACTAAAAGTTTAGTCGAATTGCATCAGGGCCAAATTTCGGTGGAAAGTAAATATAAATCCGGATCCACATTTACGGTTCAGATTCCAACAGATATAAAAACAGATGGCAAGCTTGTCAGAAAAGGTTTTAAGCTAAATATTTTGCCCAATAATCAAATGAACAGCATAGAATCAGCTGCCTATGAAATTGCTATTACTGATGAATCTGATATCCTGCATGATATAAACAAAGAAGAAGAAAAAGGGAATAAACCGGTCGTACTGTTAATTGAAGACAACAAAGTGCTTCGCAATCATATTAAAAATGAATTAAGTGACCAGTTCAGGGTTAAGGAAGCGTCTAACGGTGTTGAAGGGTTGGAAAAAATACGTAAATATTTCCCTGATGTTATAATTAGTGATGTGATGATGCCTAAGATGGATGGATTTGAATTGTGTCATGAGGTTAAAAATGATTTTGAAATCAGTCATATTCCAATTTTGTTATTAACTGCAAGAAATCTGGACGAAGATATACTTCAGGGATATCAAACGGGTGCTGATGGCTATCTTTCAAAACCATTTAATATGAATATTTTGAAAGCGAGAGTAGCTAATCTTTTAGAAGCCAGAAAAAGATCCAGAGATCGTTTTTCATCTATTGGAGGAATTGTTCCTTCGTCAGATATGACTATTAATTCCCTGGACGAGCAATTTTTAGAAAAATCAACCAAGATTGTAATAGCTAATGTGAGTAATATTGATTTTACCCTGGATGATTTAATTGGAAATCTGGGTATGGGAAGGTCGCAATTTTACAGAAAAATCAGTTCATTGACAGGTCAAAACCCGAGTAATTTTATTAGGACCATTCGATTAAAATATGCATCTGAATTATTACTGACAAATAATTTTTCTATAAAAGAAGTAGCGCATAGTTGTGGTTTTAATTCTACAGCTTATTTTACAAAAACTTTTAAAGAGGTTTTTAAAGTTACCCCTTCTCAATATATCCAGGATCAAAAAGAAAAAAAGGAGTAGAATATATTTTGTACTGATATGAAAAGTTGAACCAATCAGCCTGATTTTAAATTTAAAATCAGGCTTTTTTTATGTATTAAAATTAATCATAAAAATAGTATGGTTTAATTTTATTTTTCTCTTTATCAATCTTCAGCCTAAAATTGAGTGAGCATATATCTTGTGAATATAAAATAAGTTTATTGGAATAAAGGAAAGAGTGTTTTTTATGAGACTCGTTGTTTTTCAATAGTTTATAAGTGCGAGTTTGTGGGAAATACAAGCGCAAATACTAAAATGGATGATAAGTTATAGTCTTTGAACGGTGAATTATAGTGGTGATATTCTTTAATATTTAATATTGTACTGTACTAATTGGTGATATAACAATTAAACCAGTTTAAAATTACGAGTATAAAAATTATTAACACAAAAAACCATTAAATGTGAAATTACAAATTGCGCAATCATGATTTATCATTCTATAATATAGGATACAACCAAAAACAAAAGCCAAAAACAAATTTAATTAATAACAACAAAAACAATTCATTATGAAAATAAATGTCTTGAAGAAAAAGAATATTTGGACCAGGTTTAAACCATCCTTGGTCTTGTCTTTTCTTATTTGCTTTTCTTCCCAATTGTTTGCTTTAAACACAACTGAGGTAAATTTTTCAGGGAACGATTTGCAAAATAAAACAACGCAACAAATAACAATAACAGGAAAAGTAGTTTCTGCAGAAGATAATTTAGGAATTCCCGGAGTAAATGTTGCAGTAAAAGGAGTAAAAGGAGGTGTTACTACCGATTTTGACGGAAGCTACAGTATTAATGTAGATTCTTCTGATGCAGTACTGGTTTTTAGTTCTGTGGGTTATAAAATTAAAGAAGTTCGTGTAGATTCCCAAAAAACTATCAATGTCACTTTAGTAATTGATGTTTCATCATTGAACGAAGTTGTGGTTGTGGGGTATGGAACTCAAAAGAAAGCCGTAATAACCGGAGCCGTTGAGCAAATTACCAGTAAAGTTTTTGAAGACAGGGCCGTGACTAATGTTGGTTTGGCATTACAAGGACAAACACCGGGATTAATGGTAACCAGAACTTCTTCAAGACCGGGCAATGAAGGAATTGCTTTTCAGATACGTGGAGCAACTTCTATCAATGGTGGCACAC
Organism: Flavobacterium sp. CF136; assembly: GCF_000282055.1. Lineage (GTDB taxonomy): Bacteria > Bacteroidota > Bacteroidia > Flavobacteriales > Flavobacteriaceae > Flavobacterium. Next base: position 21,799 of record NZ_AKJZ01000021.1, on the reverse strand, counting down.
CGCTGGTAGTTATAGATGGAGTTCCTGCAATTAATTATTTTTCTTTCCAGAATATGAATCCGGATGATATCGAAAGTATCAGTGTATTAAAAGATGCTTCGGCAGCTATTTATGGATCTCGTGCTGCTAATGGAGTAATCCTGGTTACTACTAAAAAAGGGAAAGGAAAAGTGAAAATAGATTATAGCAGTAATTTACGTTTTACACAAAATGGAATTACAAATTATTCAGCAACATCACAACAATATGCCTCTTTATGGCTCGCTGCTAATGCAGAAGAAACAACACCAAACTGGTGGGGTTGGAGTACTAAGGAAAACATGGAAAAAATGGCAGCCGGGGTTGAGGGAATTTATCCGACTCAATTTTGGGGAGATGTATTTATCGGGAAAGGGAATCGTATCGATGAAATGTTTGCACAACGATTTTCGTACCAGCATAATTTAAGTATTTCCAATAAAACAGAGACTTCAGGTTATCGTCTCTCTCTTGGATATGCTGATAATCAGGGAAATCTGGCAACGGCTTATGATGGCCAAAAACAGTATAATGCACGCTTTAATTATGATTATAAATTATCGGATAGAATAAAATTAGAAACGGGTATCAGCTTTATAAATGCTATTACACAAACACCTTCTGTGGGACTCGATGCAGCATTATATGCTCAGGATATGCCTTTCTTTCCTGCTAAAAATCCGTATGGGCAATGGAATGCCAATTTTGGAAACGTAGGGAACAGGAATTCTGCGGCAGCAACAACTGATGGTGGTAGAGATAATAGAAAGTCTTTGACCAGCAGGTTAGATTTTAAAGCTACTTTCAATATATTAAAAGGATTGGATTTAGAAGGATTGGTTTCATATCAGAAAGAAGATTTTAATCAGGAGCGTTATATAATACCAGTTCAATTGTACGATTGGTATGGAAATAAATCTGTTGAGAATCTTTCCAATACAATTCAGAGTGCAAGTAATCCAGGATATACTTCAAGAGACTACAATTCTTTTTATCAGTATTATTCGGCTTTGCTGAGATATAATAAAACGTTTAATGGATATCATCATTTTTCAGCCCTTGCAGGTGTTAACGCTGAGAAAACACAAATTCAAACCTTATCCGGATCACGTGCCTTTTTTACAGATCTGGGAGTGTACGATTTAAATACTGCAGATCCTACAACTTCATTCAATGGAGGAGGAAAAAGCCAATTTGGGAACTATTCCTATTTAGCCAAATTCAATTATGACTATGACGAAAAATATCTTATTTCACTTTTAGGACGTCATGACGGAGCATCCAATTTTGCTCCGGGATATAAATTTAAGGATTTTTGGGGTGTCGAATTAGGATGGGTATTTAGTAAAGAAAGTTTCCTGAAAGATAATTCTGTTTGGAATTTTGGCAGAATCAGAGTTTCTTCAGGAGTTTCCGGGAATTATACAGGTATTGGGAATTATGATTATGTTTCAACGGTTAATCTTGGTACAGCTGTATTAGGTCAGACTCCGGCAAACCAAACAAGTGCTTCTTTAGCAGGAGGTGGTTTAGTAAGTTTGGATAGAGAATGGGAAAGAGTATATCAAAAAAATATAGGACTTGATCTTGCTTTTTTTGATAATAGATTATCAGCTACATACGATTATTTTATAAAAGATAATAAAGGAATGTTAACAGATGTTGCTTATCCGGCTGTATTAGGTGCTACAGCTCCTAAAACCAATAGTGGAGAACTGAATGTAAATGGTTGGGAAGCTGTAATTACCTGGAAAGACCACAAAAATGATTTCTCTTATAATGTTTCTTTTAATATAAGTGATACCAAAAGCTTATTGAAACATAAAGAAGGTGCTGATACTTATGGTGCCGGTAAAAATAATGTAAACGGATATCCATTAAATTCCTGGTTCTTGTTTCAAACAGATGGGTATTTTAAAGATCAGGCAGAGGTTGATGCGTATTATGCTGCTAATGCTGCAGGAAAAGAAGAAATGAACAGAGTTGTTGTTGGAACGGCATCTCAATTACGACCGGGAGATACTAAAAGACTTGACTTGAATGGTGATGGAGTTATTACGGGGAATGGCAGTAAAACCAGTGACCTTAAGTATATGGGTGATGCTAATCCACATTATATATTCGGAATCAATTTAGGAGGCTCATACAAAGGGTTTGATCTTGGTGCCTTTTTTCAGGGAGTTGGTAAACAGCAAATTATGCGTTCAGGCTATTTAGCGTATCCATTTGCGGTTCTTTCTACCAATCAGCCAACTAATTTTGAAGGGAGAACCTGGACTGTTGATAATCCTAATGCCGAATTCCCTCGTTTAACAACTAATTCAAATCGGGCAAACTGGAATTATGCTTCTAATGATTTTATGTTGGAGAATAATGCTTATATCCGTTTGAAATCATTAATCATTGGTTATACATTACCAAAGAGCATTACAAGCAGAGCTAAATTAGATAGAGTTAGGGTGTATTTCTCAGGAAATGATTTATGGGAAGCGACTAAAATAAAAGACGGTTATGATCCGGAGATGGGAGAAACTTCTCAAAATGCAGGCTATCCTTATTATAGAACCTTGTCTTTTGGTATAAATGTAAGCTTATAAGTAATTTATAAATAGTAAAAACATACAATATGAAAAAGTTAATATATATGACTTTTATAGGAGGATTGACATTAGGTCTTTTTTCTTGTCAGGACGATTTTCTGGATTTGAAACCTCAGGATGCTTTTAGTGATGCTTCTTATTTTGTTAGAGCTTCTGATTTTAAAGCGTATACTACCGATTTTTATGGCCAATTGATGGGCTGGAGATCACCGTACGGGGGCAATGAGATTTATCAACACATGGATTTTTCATCAGATCTATCAGTTTATTTCAATTTCCAAGCAGATGTCGGACGTGGTACAATAGGTGTAGGGGCTGGTGATGCCCGCTGGACTAATCCATATGCATGGATACGTAAAACTAATATCCTGTTATCTAAAGAAGCAGCTTATCCGGGTAATAAAAATGATATTGCACCCTATATTTCTGAGGCTTATTTCTTTAGGGCAAATGCTTATTATTCTTTGTTAAAATTTTTTGGAGGTGTGCCTATTGTTGGTGAAGCTCTAACTGTTGACTCTCCTGAATTGTATGCACCCCGCAATAGCAGATATGAGGTTGTTACTCAGATTTTATCCGATTTGGATAAAGCAATAGCAAATTTGCCCCTGGAATCAGCAATTACACCTACAGATAAAGGACGTATTAGTAAATGGGCTGCGAAAGCATTAAAAGCTGAGGTAGAATTATATGAGGCTACCTGGAGAAAATACAATGGTACATCTACAGATTTCGATGGTTCTGCAGGCCCTGCTTCAGATCAGGTCAATACCTTTTTAGCAGATGCTGCCAGTTTGTGTAAAGAAATAATGGATAATGGAGGATATTCCTTGTGGAATTATAATAGTACTGCAGGAATGATAAACGAGAGTTATTACTATTTGTTTAATCTGGAAGATGCGGGGAGTAATCCCGGAGGCTTGACTAAAGCCAGTAATAATGAGTTTATTCTTTATGGAGTGTATGATGTAACCTTAAGAACAGGGAATCAAAATTTATCACTAACCTCAGGGAATGCAGGTAACAGCCGAAAAATGATGGATATGTTTTTATGCACCGATGGGTTGCCGCCTTCCAAATCTCCATTATTCCAGGGATATCATGCCGTGGGAGATGAATTTAAAAACAGGGATTTAAGAATATTAGGATATATGGGAGCTGCACCTACAACCGCATCTTTAGTAAATGGCGGCGGTGGTTACGGAAACAGAAAATTTATTGCTTATAAATATGGTACTTACAGAAATGCCAATCAGGAATCTGCCAATTATCCGATTATTAGATTAGCAGAAGTATATTTAATGTACGCAGAAGCTTTGTTTGAAAAAGACGGAACCATTTCAGATGCTGATTTGAATCTGTCAATCAATAAAATCAGGTCCAGAGCAGGTGTTGCTCCTTTGACTAATGCGTTGGTTACGACTAATGGATTGAGTATGAAAGAAGAAATAAGAAGGGAACGCACTTTAGAATTGTACCGTGAAGGATTCCGTTATGACGATTTGAAACGTTGGGGCATTGCCGAAGCAGAACTTAATCAGTCTACTTGTGGTCAGGTAGTAGGAGATGCGTCATATACTACCCCTTATAGAGATGCTACCGGTGCTGCGACTGCAGCATATAAACCATCAACTTATGTTTGGGGTGAAGAAATTGTCAATACAGGTAAGGGACCTTTGAAATGTATTGTTATAGACGGTAAGACAAACCGTGTTTTTTCAAAGAAAAATTATTTGTGGCCAATACCTCAAGGCCAACGTAATTTAAATCCTAATCTTAAACAAAACCCTGGTTATTAATATGATAAAGCTGGCCGGTAGATTATTCTTTGATCCTGCCAGCTTTTATAACAAAATAAAATCAGATAACTTAATTTTAAAAATATGAAATTATTATATAAACTCAGTATCAGTTTTATGCTGTTTGCAATTTGCTTAATTGCATTTAGCAGTTGTGAAGAGGATGCAAATTTTAAAATATATGAATATCCGGAGCAGACTGTTACCGGAATGAGTACTCAAGCTGGATATCCAGGGATAAATGTTACCATAACGGGTAAAGATTTCGGTGTTTTAAAAAATGCTGTAAAAATATATTTTGGAACTATTTTGGCTAACGTCGTGTCTTGTGAAGACACTAAAATTGTCGTTCAGGTTCCAACTAATGCAGTGTCAGCTGATGTAACCCTTAAGATATGGACTCATGACAGTGGGACTATAGGATCATTTACAGTTTTGCCCGCTCCGGCAATCACATCAGTTGTTTCAGCTAATGCGTTGAATCCTGTTGCTTTACCTGAAGTTGATATTGTAACTATTAATGGAGTTAATTTTGGCACCGATGCATCAAAAGTAGCGGTAAGTTTTAGCGGAACTCCAGCAACGATACAAACCATTGCAGACAATAAGATTACTGTGATGGCACCGGCAAACTATGCTACTGGTTTTATTTCAATTACAATGGGAGGTTTAACCATTTCGAGTACTTCACCAATAGTAAATCCAAATGCAGCTGGTGATCTTACACCATATTTTTTAAAAAATACCGGGCCTGGTTTCACTCAATCAAGCGTAAGTGGCAGATGGGGAACTCTTGCCGCACCATGGATTACCAATGCAGCAGGAAAAAATAAATCAGGTACTTATGGAGGATATACTGCTGATAAGGCAGATAATGTTGTAGGTAATATCTGTTGGGAAACTTATGGGAATACTCCTATTATTGATGGAATAATATATCAGCCTACTTCGATGCCTTTGTCAGTAGGGAGTTATACTATAACATTTAAAGTTTACTCTGAAATTCAGACTAATTCTTCAGTTTATTGTGTGGTAGCTGCAGGTGGAACTGGTATTCCTGTTTTGGCGAATCTTTCTACAGCAATAGCCTCAGTGGCGCTTCCTAATCCAGCAGTTGTTGGAACGAGTCAGCCTCGCGCTACGGAAACTAAAACTTTAACGTTTAATATCACTTCTCCTCAAGTGGTTTCTATCGGTTTCTTAGGTAATCTGACAGCTAATAACTACTTCTGGGTATCCTATATAAAATTGGTTAAAAATTAGTTTTTTATAGTTAATGTTTAAAATGGTAAAAGGGATTAAAGACGATCACGCGAAGGAGGAGGCACTTTGCTTGCCGATATTTCAGTATTGCCTGTTTATGCCTGGAATCAAACTGTAATTTCAAACACTTTAATCAGTTAAATATAGCAGAAATAGAGCTCTGCGGAAAAAAATATAATATGCTTGTAGTTAAATCCTTGGTTGTGATTGTTTTATTTGATTGCACCAAGGATTTTTAATTAATCTTAAGATTTTAATTATCTAACCCAAACCTAATATAGACTATTATGCTATGAAATAAAAACTACTATATTTTATCCTCATTATCCTTTTTTTTCAAAAAGACAGGATATTTTGTGTCGTAAGACTGGCTTATATTATCTTTTACAACTGATAGATATTGATCCGGAAGAAGTCCTCTCAAAGCTTCATTTAATTCATTAAAGAAAATATTATGAATCCAGTTTAATGTATGTTTAAATTATGGATTAAACGTTTAATGAATAGGCTTGTAAATTAAAAATACCACGATTTTAATTTACGTTTTTCAGTCCCATTTACCACTTTTATTGAGGACATGAAAAAATCAAACAACTCTTATTTACTATTTTCAGAAGGGAAACAGTAAATACATAGTTCGAAACTTCACAAATTTTATACTTTTTAAATCAATGAGAAAATTCAATTCAATTTCATTAGTTGGAATCTTGCTGCTGTTTTTTGGGTTTATCCAGACTATTTCAGCGCAAAAGACATTTGTCCATCCGGGTATTCCTTTTACTCAATCTGATTTGGATCAGTTGAAAGTAAATATTACCAAAGAACCTTGGCTTTCAGGTTATAATGCATTAAAAGACGATTACAGATCTCAACTTTCTTTCACTATGAGAGGACCATTTGCAACAGTAACACGTTCACCGGATCTGAACAATAGCCCATGGAAAATAGACATGGTTGCTATTCACAACTTAACTTTTATGTATGTTTTTACAGGAGACACTGCCTATGCTGCCAAAGCTACTCAAATATTAGACGCCTGGGCTGTAACCAATACCACTTGGGGTGGTGGAGAGAATATGCTGGATATTGGTGATTATGCGCCGTATTTTATAACCGCTGCCGATATTTTAAAGAGTACCTATCCCGGGTGGACGGCCGATAATACGACACATGTGAATAATTATTTTGCCAATGTACTATATCCTGCTTCCTGGGTTCCTAATCCGCTGAGAGATTGTAATAAAGGAGCAATCCAATTACAAATTGCCTTGGGTATAGCTGCTTTTTTAGATGATGAAGTAAAGTGGAATCAATCCATAGAATCATACAGAATGGAAGCGGGTGCTGCTTTGCGTAATAGCTTGCCATCAGGACAAGTAGGTGATTCGGGTCGTGATGATCACTGGTTTGGGCAGGCCTGGGCACTGACCTGGGATGCCGAAGTTGCTTTTAAACAAGGGGTGGATATGTTTGCCGAAATGAACAATCGCCTTTTAGCAGTTGGGGAACTATATAATCATTATGCGATAGATCCGACAGGACTGACTTTTACACCTTATGGTGGATACTCAGTATATTGGACTAATGGTTGGGGAATAGCGACAGGCTCTCGTAAACAACATCCATTCAATAATATTATACAGGCAGCCTATTCACTCCGTAAAGGTATTCCAACTCCATATACGGATCAGATGCGTACATTAGTTGGTGAAGGGGCATGGTCATTCTTATACTTAAAATCTTCGGATAATTCAACGGCAACAGCCATGACTCCGATTGTTTATCCTTCTGAAAGTGCTGTGCCGTCAAGCTATTTTAGCAATACAGATATTGGCATTACCGGTATTAAAGGAAGTGTTACTTCCAACGCAGGAACCTGGACAGTGAAGGGAGCAGGTTCATCAGCTGCCAGCTCCAATAATTTTACTTTTAAACCTGTAAAAGGGGATGCGGCCATCGTAGCTAAAATTGAAAATAATTCTATTAGTAATGCGGTGTCAGGATTGATGATCCGTGAATCGCTGTCTACTACATCAAACTATGTATCTATCAATTTTAATCCGCCGGGAACAATCAATGTAAGCGGTTTGGGAGCTACAGCTTCAAATGGTGGCTATACCCATTACAGCACGAGTTCATCATGGTGGCTCAAATTGGAACGAGTTGGAAACAGAGTATTTGCTTATCATTCGGCAGATGGAAACACATGGACAAATATTGCTTTGTTCATCATTCCACTTCCTGCTGATGCCTATATTGGTTTTTATACAGCATCAAGAAATACTTCAGCATTAAACACAGCTACGTTTAGCAATGTGGCTATCAATAATACCTTTCCTGTTGGTTCACCTGAAATCAATAGTGCAACTTCGGCAACAGGAACTTTAGGAACAGCCTTTAATTTTAATGTTGCTGCCAATGGTTCTCCAACAACTTATGCTGCAACAGCTTTACCTGATGGTTTAACTATTGATTCTGCGACCGGTGTTATTTCCGGAACACCTGTTACTGTTGGTAAAAATGTAGTGCTTTTAGAAGCTACTAATGCCAATGGGACAGGAAAAGCCGCACTTGTTATTGATGTTATGAGTAATCAGGCTCCAGTTGCTATTAACAATTTAGCGGTAAGTTCTGCTAATTCTGCCATTAAACTTACATGGACCGCAACAGCTAATGCAACGAGCTATTCCGTTAAACGCTCATTAACCTCCGGAGGTCCATATACAGCTATTCAAACAAATATTACAGGGAATTCATTTATTGACCCGGCGCCTGCTTATGAAGTTAATAATTATTATGTAGTCACTGCTTTAATAGGTGAAAACGAAAGTGCAGTATCCAATGAGGTATTTGGATCTGTTCCTCCTGCAGTACCATCCAATCTTGTTGCTGTAAGTAACAATGGTCAGGTTAGTTTAACATGGGATGTTGCAGATGGAGCATCAACATATAAAATAAAACGTGCTATGACCAGTGGTGGACCTTATACTGAAATTGCTTCAGTTTCAAGCAACGCCTATACCGATAATAATGTTACAAATGGCACTGCTTATTACTATGTGATTACTTCAAAAGGAACTACTTTAGAAAGCACAATTTCATCAGAAGTATTTGGTAATCCCGGTACAATCAGTTCAACCTGGGGTAGTGAGCCTGCAGGTAATGGCTTTAATACTGCGGCTAACTGGGTAGAAAATGCTGTTCCGGTAAGTCCGGCCGTTTTGACTTTTAAAAATACGGAAACAAGTGCGATTAGCAATGATGTAACAGGCTTAACTGCTTCAAGAATCATGTTTGCCGAGGATGCTGTTAACTACACTATTGGAGGAAACAGTATTAACCTGAAAAGTGATTTAATTAATAATTCAACCCAAAATCAAACACTAAGTTTACCTATTGTTTTAGACGGACAACTGAATGTAAATTCAAAAAACAATAGTTTGGAACTTAGCGGTATTGTAAGCGGAACAGGAAGTTTACTTAAAACAGGAACATCAGCACTTATAATGTCTGGAGCGAATACGTATTCAGGCAATACAATAATTAGAGGGACAACCGGATATAGATGGGGCTCAACCGATGGTATTCAGGTATTGGGTATTGGAACAGGTACTTCTGGTATTCCTACTGCCGGTCCTTTAGGAACAGGAAAAATCATCATGGACGGCGGTGCATTATACACAGGCATAAATACAGCAACTGCCACTTTATACAATGACATCGAAGTAGCAACAGGTAAAAATGGTTTCTTTTACGAGCGTCAGGGACCTTTAAATTTATATGGAAAACTATTAGGAGGAGGTACATTTACCAATGATGGATCAGATAACTATGCCAATATTAGCCTTTACGGGAATAATAGTGGTTTTACAGGTACATTCATTACCAAATTAAGAAGTGGTAACCATCGTATGTCATTTATGGTTCCTGAATCAGGAAGTGCAAATGCGGCATGGCTTTTAGACGCACAAGGTGTCGATTGTCACAGAATTATGTTTACTTCCGGAGCGCTTGAATTTGGCTCACTTTCAGGAAGAGGCGGGATTCGCTGCAATGTTGCAGGAACACCTGTTATCAGAATCGGGGCGTTGAATACCAATACCAATTTTAGTGGAACAATGGCCAATGCATCAGGAACATTATCAGTAGAAAAAGTTGGAACAGGAACCTTGACTTTTTCAGGAAACAGCACTTTTGGCGGAGCGACTACTATATTAAACGGAACATTTTTATTGAATAATAATGGTTCAACAGGTACATATAATAGTCCTATTATTGCTCAGAGCGGAGCATTGGGAGGAAATGGAAAAGCTACAAATACAGTAACAATTGGTACAGGCTCAGGTACAGGTGCTATATTAGTACCCGGTGCTGACGGAACAATCGGTACCTTCACTACAACAGGACTTGCTACACTTAATACCGATGCTACTTATAAAGTTGATGTGAATAATTCGGCAGCTACTTGTGACAAGGTAATTGCAGCTAATATTTCTTTAAACCAATCTAAATTAATATTGAACAACATTGGTTCGGGAGCATTGCCATCTGGAACAGCATTCACCATTTTGGATAATACCGGGACAGGCTCAATAACGGGAACATTTAAGGATTTACCGGAAATGGCTCTGATAAGCGTTGGAGGTTATGATTTCCGTATTACTTATAAAGGAGGAACAGGTAACGATGTCCAATTATTGGATGACCGTACCCTGCCTGTTGTCATTACGAGTGCTTCGACAGATATAACTCTGATTAACAGATCCTATACGTATACTATTACAGCTATCAAATCTCCAAATAGTTTTACTGCTACGGGACTTCCTGCAGGTTTAACTATTAATACCAATACAGGTATAATATCCGGAACATCTACAGAATCGGGTGTGTTCAGTATTGCGTTAACGGCCTCAAATGGTAGTACTACCGGTACAGCAACTCTAACATTAACAGTGCAGAGTACAACAGTAGAGGGTGTTATTGTTGCTTCTGGAGATGCTAAAAACATTATTGAATGGAAGGCTATTCAGGATTTTAGTTATAAGATCAAGCGTTCAATAACTTCAGGAGGACCTTATACTGTTATAGGAACTGCTGCCGGAACAAAATATACGGATACAGCTGTTACTAATGGGAATACTTATTATTATGTAGTTTCTTCTGTGGATGCTATTGGGGAAAATCCAAATAGTACAGAGGTGGCAGCAAAGCCTAATGTTGGGCAGTTTACATACCTGAAATTTGATGAAATAAGCGGTACACAAGGTATTGATAGCTGGGGTGCAAATCACGGAACATTGGCAAGTACAGCAAGCCGTAGTATCGGGAAATATGGCAAAGCCCTTCAGCTGGATGGTACAGCCAATTCTTATGCTACGCTTCCGACAGGGATTGTAAGCACATTGAATGATTTTACTATTTCGGCCTGGGTAAAAATGGATGCCCTGGCAAACTGGATGCGAATATTTGACTTTGGTACCGGTACTTCAAAATACCTGTTCTTTTCAGTTCAGACAGGAACAGCAGGCTCAATTCGTTATGCCATTAAAAATGGTAGCTCTGAACAGGGAATAACTTATAATTTTGCTACTCCGCTTAATACCTGGACACATTTTGCCGTTACCCAGTCAGGAAATACCTGTAGTATATATATCAATGGTGCTTTAGTCGCAACTACTACAAGCATTACTATAAAACCGTCAGCAATAGGTAGTACTAATCAAAATTATTTGGGAAAATCCCAATGGAACGACCCTATGTTTAAAGGAGCGATTGATGAATTCAAGATCTACAGCAGAGCATTAAGTGCTTCTGAGATTGCTGAAAGTACTGCAACACTTGGTATTACAAATAGAGAAACTGAACTTAAGGAAACAAGTGAAACCGTTATTTATCCTGTTCCGGTTGTAAATACATTAAATATAAAGGTAAATGAAGTATATACCGGTGCAAAACTTGAATTATACAATGCCTTAGGCATGAAAATAAAATCTCAGCGATTGACAAATACTTTACAGGAAATGTCTTTTGAAGGATTGCCATCCGGTATTTATATATTGCACATTATAAACGGAGATAATATTATTATGAAGAAGGTTATTAAACAATAAAAAAAGTTAATTGATGAAAAAGCTGGCTCTTGTGAATACTTGAGCCGGTTTTTTTATTTATAAATAGGGAAGGCTATTATATTTCCCAATAAAAAAACAGATATTAATTATGTTAATAGTTTGGAGATGTAATAAAATGATCAAATATTTATTTTGAAATAGTCACGTGCCCTTTTGAGCTATAATTTATAGTAAATAGGTTATGATTTATCTTAAATAAAATTAATTATTGATAATATTGATAAGATTTAAAACAAATAATTTCAGATAGAAATTTAAATTAGAAAATTAAAAATGAAAAAATGGATTTTATTGTTACTTGCCCCTGTACTGCTTTTGGCTCAAAAGACCGGTTTTCAACGAGAAAAATTGAATTTTAACCGTGACTGGAAATTTCAATTGGGAGATTATAAAGGAGCTGAGGAACCAAAATTCAACGATACGCAATGGCAAAATATTGGTTTGCCACATTCTTTCAGCACTCCTTATTTTATGTCGCCGGACTTTTATACAGGGTATGGCTGGTACAGAAAGCAATTTGATGTTCCGGTTTCTTATCAGGGGAAAAGTATTTTTCTTGAATTTGAAGGAGCTTTTCAGGATGCTGAGATTTTTGTAAATGGAAAGAAAGTTGGCAGACACAAAGGAGGATATACCGGTTTTTCCATCGATATAACAAAGGCAATAAATTTTGGTAAAAATACGGTAGCTGTTCGTTTAAACAATATCTGGGATTCTGGTCTGGCACCTCGTGCAGGGGAGCATGTTTTTTCGGGAGGTTTGTACCGTGATGTATATTTAGTGTCGACTTCGGCTGTTCATGTTTCCTGGAACGGAACCTTCGTAAGCACTCCAGAAGTAACCCATGAAAAGGCAAAAGTGAATGTTAAAACGGAAATCGAAAACAACAGTAATTCCACTGCTTCTGTAAAGTTAAAAACAATTATCCTCTCCCCCAAAGGTAAAAAAGTAGCTTCATTTATGTCTTCCAGGAATTTAGATGCTGGAACTTTGGCAGTTTTCAATCAAACCTCTCCTGTATTATTAAATCCAATGCTTTGGGACACAGAACATCCTGATTTATATACAGCCGTTTCAATGGTTTATATTAATGGAAAGAAACAGGATGAATTTCATACAGATTTTGGTATTCGTTCCGTTAAATGGACTGCAGACAAAGGTTTTTTTCTCAATGGAAAGCATGTTTATTTATTGGGGGCAAATGTTCATCAGGATCATGCAGGATGGGGAGATGCGGTTACAAATGCCGGATTTTACAGAGATGTGAAAATGATGAAGGATGCGGGTTTCAATTTTATCCGAGGGTCACATTATCCACACGATCCTGCTTTTGTTGAAGCTTGTGATCGTTTAGGAATGCTATTTTGGTCTGAAAACCCGTTTTGGGGAATTGGCGGTAGTGCCAGTACGCCGGAAGGCTATTGGAATTCCAGTGCATATCCGACTAAAGAAGCCGATATTGATTCCTTTGAAGCAAGTATTAAAAACGAGTTGCGCGAAATGATCAGAATAAATAGAAACAATCCTTCCGTTATTGCGTGGAGTATGTCTAATGAGCCTTTTTTTACGGCAACAAAAACAGTTCCTGCCATGCGCAATTTGCTGAAAGAACTGGTTGCTGTTTCTCACGAAGCAGACCCTACAAGAGCGGCGGCAATAGGAGGATCTCAACGACCGTTAGATGAAACGCGTATTGATAATATTGGAGATGTGGCAGGTTATAATGGAGATGGAGGAACGATTCCTGCATTTCAAAACCCGGGCTTCCCTTCATTAGTTTCGGAGTATGGAAGTACAACTGCTGACCGACCGGGTAACTATGAACCCGGATGGGGAGACTTATCCAGGGAAAATGGAGAAGCAATACACGAATGGAGAAGCGGGCAGGCCATTTGGTGCGGTTTTGACCACGGTTCGATTGCAGGTTCCCGTTTGGGAAAAATGGGACTCGTAGATTATTTCCGAATTCCAAAAAGAGCATGGTATTGGTATCGCAACGAATATGCCCATATTGCCCCTCCTGAGTGGCCGAAACAAGGTGTGCCAGTCCGGTTGCGTCTTGAAGCTGACCGCCTGACCTCAAAAACGGATGGAACAGAAGATGTGAAATTATTAGTAACAGTTTTAGATGCTGCAGGGAATGCAATTAGTAATAACCCACCGGTAGAACTGCAGGTAATTTCAGGTTCAGCCGAATTTCCTACGGGAAGCACCATTAAATTTGAAGAAAAAAGCGATATCCGAATTTTAGATGGTCAGGCAGCTATCGAATGCCGTTCATGGTATGCCAATAAAGCAGTTATACGTGCCACTTCTCCAGGACTTTTACCTGCTGAAGTAACAATAGACTTTAAAGGAGAAATACCGTATGTGGAAGGAGTGACTCCAAAAGTTGCAGAGCATCCCTATTTGCGTTTTACCAGACAGGTTAATTCCAAAATACCACAACAATTTGGTCAAAACAACCCAACTTTTGCCAGTTCGTTCAATAGTAATCATCCAACAGGCTTTGCTGCAGATGGTAACAAAAAAAGCTGGTGGCAACCCCTTCCTAATGATGGTAATCCTTACTGGATACTGGACACCGAAAAACGATTATCGTTATTGAAAATCAATCTTACTTTTCCCATAGAAGATGTTTATCGTTTTAGGGTTGAGGTCTCAGAAAACAGTAAAGACTGGAAACTGGTTGGCGATTTTGTAAATAATCAGGAGAAAATAAGTTCAAAAGAGATTGTCCTGCAAGGAATAACAGGCGGCGTTATACGTGTTAGTTTTGAAAAACCTGAAAATGCTAAGCTGGGAGAAATAGAAGTAACGGGAACAGTTATAGAATAGTTAAAAAAATAAAATGAAAAAATTAATATTATTTACCATTGTTGTAATTACCGGGTTAACCGCTCAGGCACAAAAAAATATTAAATTATGGTATGATAAACCGGCTGCTCAATGGGTTGAAGCCTTGCCATTAGGAAATGGACGTATTGGAGCTATGGTGTTTGGAAGTGTTGAAGATGAGCTGATACAATTAAATGAAGGTTCGTTATGGTCCGGCGGACCAATGAAAAAAAATGTAAATCCGAAAGCATATCAATATTTACAACCACTTCGTGAAGCCTTATATGCAGAAGATTTTCAAAAAGCGGATGAGCTTTGCCGTAAAATGCAGGGATATTTTTCTGAAAGTTTTCTGCCAATGGGTGATTTGGTAATCCATCATGATTTTGGCAGTGACAAATCACAAAATTATTACCGTGATTTGAAGTTAGATCAGGCTGTTTCTACAACAAATTTTACAGTAAAAGGAGTGAAATACTCCAGGGAAATATTCATTTCAGCACCTGCAAATATAATGATCGTTAAAATGAAAGCATCCAAAAAAGGAGCATTGACTTTTGATGCAAAACTTAGTAGTGTTTTGACTAATTCTGTTTCAGTTTTAGCAGATGATCGTTTGGTATTGGATGGAAAAGCACCTGCTCGTGTAGATCCGAGTTATTACAATAAAAAAAATCGTCAGCCAATAATATTGGAAGATACAACAGGATGTAATGGAATGCGTTTTAGAATGGATTTAAAAGCGTCACTTAAAGATGGTTCTGTAAAAACAGATGCTAATGGAATACACGTCACCAATGCTACCGAAGTAATTCTTTATTTTGCTGCAGCCACCAGTTTCAATGGGTTTGATAAATGCCCTGATTCCGAAGGAAAGAATGAAAAAGTAATTACCGACAGTATAATAAAAAACAGTACCGCACAAAAATATGAATCACTTAAAAAGGATCATATTGCTGATTATCAGAAATATTTTAATCGTGTAAATTTAGATTTAGAAGAAGAAAATACCAATAAAAACACTTCTGTACTTCCTTGGGATGAGCGCTTAAAGGCATATACAGCAGGAGGAAAAGATCCAATACTGGAACAAACCTTTTATCAATACGGCCGTTATCTTCTTATTTCGTCATCGCGGCTCGGTGGACAGCCAGCTAATTTACAGGGAATTTGGAACAAAGAGCTGCGTGCTCCATGGAGTTCAAATTATACGATAAACATCAATACACAAATGAATTATTGGCCTGCAGAACAAACCAATCTTTCAGAAATGCATCAGCCGCTTCTGGATTGGATAGGAAATCTTTCTCAAACAGGAAGAACAGCAGCTTCAGAATATTATCATGCAAATGGATGGGTAGCTCACCATAATTCTGATATTTGGGCATTAAGTAATGCTGTCGGCAACAAAGGCGATGGAAGTCCAACCTGGGCGAATTGGTATATGGGAGGTAACTGGTTATGTCAACATCTTTGGGAGCATTACATTTTTACAGGAGACAAAGAATTTTTACGCAAGACAGCATATCCGGTGATGAAAGAAGCTGCTTTATTTAGTTTCGATTGGTTACAGGAAAAAGACGGGTATTTAGTAACAGCACCTTCTTCGTCACCGGAGAATGAAATACACATTAATGGTAAAAATTATGGGGTAACTGTTGCCTCAACAATGGATATGTCTATTTGCAGGGATTTGTTTGGCAATCTTATCAAAGCTTCAGAAATTCTGAATATTGATGAAGATTTCCGTAAAGAATTAGAAGTGAAGAAAGCAAAATTATTTCCTCTTAAAATAGGAAGCAAAGGCCAATTACTGGAATGGAATAAAGAGTTTGAAGAAGCTACACCCAAACAGCGTCATGCTTCTCAATTATTCGGTTTGCATCCAGGTGCTGAGATTTCACCAATTACGACTCCGGACTTTGCAAACGCCTGTAAAAAATCATTAGAATTAAGGGGTGATGAAGGAACAGGCTGGAGTAAAGCATGGAAAATAAATTTTTGGGCAAGGCTTTTTGATGGAAATCATGCTTATAAAATGATTCGTGATATTCTGAAATATACTAATAGCAGTGCAAGCGGTGTAACTGGCGGAGGTACTTATCCCAACTTTTTTGATGCCCATCCTCCTTTTCAAATTGACGGGAATTTTGGAGCTACCGCCGGTATGACAGAAATGTTATTACAGAGTCAAAGCGGATTTATTCATTTATTACCGGCATTACCCGAAGCCTGGAAAAATGGGAAAGTGTCAGGTTTAAGGGCAAGAAATGGTTTTGAACTGGATATAAAGTGGTCTGATGGAAAATTGAAATCCGCAAGAATTAAGTCTGTAAACGGAGAGAATTGCATACTAAGATCATCATTTCCATTTGTGATTAAAGGAATAAAAACCAGCGCTGTTAAAGATGCTGACGGCTATACTATTAGTTTTCCTACCCGTAAAAATGATGTTTATGAATTAATAGTTAAGTGAATTATTTCATTAAATGAATAAAAACTCGACACAAGAGGCTTTTAAGTCTTTTTGAACTATAAATTATAGAAAATGATGTATAATTTATTCTAAATAAAAGATACTCTTAGTAATATTGAAAAACATTTAAAATTGTTTGATAATAAAAAAATATAATAATTCGATGCATTTCATTATTCCTAAATTAAATGAATAAAAATGCAAGTTTTGGTTAGTTTGAAGTTAGTTTTGATTACTGGAATAACTGCTGATGTGCTGTCAGCAGCCAGTATTCAAATTCTTTGTAACTTACTGAAATAAAAATGAGTAACATGCAAAATAAAATCCTAATACTTCTTTTTTTATTGTTTTCTGTAAGTAATGCAGAATCTCAAAACCTGCCCGTTCCTCAGGATATAGGAGCAGTTCATCCACGTGTTTTTGGAAAAGATATGTCTTTGGAAAAAACAAAAGAATTAGTAAAAAATGAAGAGTGGGCAGCAGCCATTATCACAAAGACCAAAAATAATTTAGTACCTTATATTGACCATTATAAAACAGATAAGACATGGCTGGTTTCCAGGCTTCAGATGTATTGGAAAACCAAATCGACCCAAGTATATATCAATGGAGGAACTTATGACCACGCCGATGGAGAAGCTCCTGTTGCAACAGTAAAATATCCCGGGACCCGTAATCATACAACAGATTATTTAACACCAAAGATTGAAAATATTTTACCGTATATGGATGATCCCCGTGGTTTATACCTGCAGCGCAGAGACCGTTCTGCGCAATGGGAATGGACAGGGATTTCGAAATCAGGGAAAGTTGTAGAAAATATCAATCGCCAAATAATGGGTATTGCCAGAGATGCTGCATTTATGTATTGGTACACCGGAGAACAAGTTTATGGAGACCTGGCTTATTCCGTTTTTGATACCTATCTGGAAGGGATTTATTACCGTAAAGAGCCTATTGACCTCAGCCATGGCCATCATCAAACCCTGGCAGGCTACACTTCTTTTGAGGTAATTCAGGAACACATTCTAAATGAAATAAGTCAGGGATACGATTTTCTTTATGGATATATCGAAAAACAGCATCCTGAACGAATGAATTTGTACGCGCAAACTCTGCAAAAATGGGCAGACCTAATCATAATGAACGGAGTAAGTTTTAATAATTGGAATTTACTTGAGGCAGCTCACATTTCGCATATAGCATTGGTTTTAGAAAATAATTCGGCTTACAAAAACGGTAAAGGAGCACAATATTACCTGGATCAAATCATGAACCAAACCTCTGTCAGACAATGGTCGATGAACAAACTGATTGATTATGGGTATGATAAAAAAACAGGAATTTGGAATGAAAGCCCGGGATATTCCATGAATGTTTTGAGTGATTTTATTTCTTTTGCAGAGTTTTATGACCACAATTTTAATATTGATTTATTAAAGCAGATTCCAATATTGAAACAGGCGGTAAAGTCAAGTGCACAATACCTGTACCCTAATAAATATATGGTTTCTTTTGGAGACGGGCATTATGGTAAATTACGCAATGAGCCTATTTTATATATGATTGAAAATGCTCAAAAATATGGAAATAAGGAAGATGAGGATTATTTCACCAAAATGTACAAGACTATTTATACCGATAGTGCAAGCGAAGGTAAATTTACAGGGAAAAACTTCCAGGATCTTTTTGCAGAGAAAGCATTCATATTTGATAAAACAATTACCGGCGGAAAACTAACAGATTTTACGAATCCGTTGTTTTATGTACCCCACAACAGCTGGCTGGTGCAGCGTCAGGGTGAAGGAAATTCGGCATTAATGATCAGTCAGATAGGTTCATTGGGAAATCACATGCATTCTAACGGAATCGCAATGGAATTATATGGTCAGGGTTTGCCATTAGCACCTGAAATGGGGCATGGTTCCAGTTATTTTTCAATAGAATATGCCGAATATTACACCCAATTTCCTGCTCACAATACCGTGATTGTAAATGGGAAGTCGAAATATCCGGAAATGAAAAGCAATCATGCTTTCAATTTAAATGCAGCTTATCCTAAAAGTGGTGTTAATGAAGGAATTGTTCCCGGAATTACTTTTTCGGATGTTTCTTTTTTAGAACCTGAAACTGACAGCAACCAACGCAGGGTTATGGGAATTGTAAAAAATAATACCGATGAAGGTTATTATGTAGACATCTTCCGTTCAACGCAAAATAAAGGGGATAATGTAAAAAATGAATATTTCTTTCACAATCTGGGACAAAACTTAGAGCTGACAGCAACTGATGGAACTCCATTAAATTTGAACCCTACTTCCAAATTAGCTTTTGGCGATGGTGATTTGATGGCTTATGACTATATGTGGGACAAAAAATCAATTGAAACCAGTCAGGATTTTAAAGGCAGATTTAATTTGGTTTTAAAAGATAAAACGGTAAACATGAATCTGTGGATGCAGGGACAAGCTGACAGAGAAGTATTTTCGGTCCTTTCACCAAAATCAACTGCTTTGAGTCATGATCTGTTACCGGATGATATCATTAATAATCCTATACCAACATTAATTGTGAGACAAAATGGAGAAGCATGGAACAGACCTTTTGTGGCTATTTACGAACCGGCTTTGAATAATACAACTAACATACAATCGGTTGATTATTTTGGGAAGAATGAATTTACCGGGATTCATGTTATCAATAAATCAGGGAAAGAAGATTTTATTTTTTCGAATACTGCTGCTGATGAAAAATTAAATTTTAATCAATTTTCCGTTACGGGAACCTATGGTATAATCAGTAAAAAAGCAGATGATTTCACACTTTTTCTAGGCAATGGAAAAAATATTTCTAATGGAAATTATGCCATTGATCTGGGGAATGAAATTGTTTCAGCTGTATTGAAAAGCGAAAAAGGAACAATGTATTTTAGTGCCGACACAGCCTCAATTCTAAAAGTTTCAGTAACAGGGAAAATAAAGAACGCTGCTTTGACAGATACTGCAGGAGTTGTATATGAAGGAATTTACAATAAAAAAGAAAAAACGGTAAGCTTTAAACTGCCTGCACTAGCTTATCAAATAGTAAAAATTGAAATTAATTAAAGATTAAAAAAATAAAAGAACGTGAAAAAAATAATAGCAATAGCATTTGTATTGAGTATGAGTTTTAAAATGTCGGCTCAGGATTTAGTAGTTTATGATGCAACAAAGGATATTGTAAACACCATGCACAATAATGATTTTTCGGTAAAAGTCAGGAAACCGGGCGGAGAATGGAAAGAGCTTTTTGAATATGGAGTAAAAGTTGATCAAGTAGTAGGTTCAGGACATTCGGTACAGAAAGCTTCGATGGCCTATTTTGATTTCTCAGGAACTGTTGAGGTTGCTGTAACTTCAAATAACGGCGCGATAAATAAAGCCAGGATAAGACCTTTATCTTATGGTATAAAATCAAAAATAAAAGGAAATACTTTAAGTTTC
Source organism: Flavobacterium sp. CF136 (assembly GCF_000282055.1). Lineage (GTDB taxonomy): Bacteria > Bacteroidota > Bacteroidia > Flavobacteriales > Flavobacteriaceae > Flavobacterium. Next base: position 1,192 of record NZ_AKJZ01000021.1, on the reverse strand, counting down.
ACCTTGTCAAATCCAGCAAATTTATCGGTAGAAATAAATGATGATATTTTTCATAACCTGCATTTGTTCGCTAATCCAATTGAAAAAAATATTCCGGATTCGAAAGACCCTAATGTTATCTATTTTGGACCCGGAATTCATGAGGTACCTAATCAAAAGTTAATAGTACCTTCTGACAAAACGGTCTATTTGGCTGGCGGGACTGTACTAAAGGGGCAGATTGCATTAGACGGCGTCTCGAATGTAAATATATTGGGTAGAGGAATAGTTGATCAGGAAATTAAACTTGGAATTAGTGTTGCTAATTCAAAAAATGTAAATGTAGAAGGTGTTTTTGCCTCGCAGTGTTTTACAGGCGGATCTGATGGTGTAAAAATTAACAATGTCAAAACAATCAGTTTTTTTGGTTGGGGAGACGGCATGAATGTAATGGCGAGTAATAATGTGTTTTATGATGGTGTTTTTGTTCGTTCTTCTGATGATTGTACCACTGTATATGGTACCCGAAAAGGATTTAAAGGAGGATGCAAGAATGTAACCATGCAAAATTCTACACTTTGGGCAGATGTTGGTCACCCAATTTTGATAGGGACACATGGCAATAGTGACAAACCGGATGTTCTTGAAAACCTTAATTATATCAATATTGATATTCTGGACCAGAAAGAAATGCAGGTCGATTATCAGGGTTGTCTGGCCATCAATGTAGGAGACAATAACCTGGCTAAAAACGTGCTTTTTGAAAACATAAGAGTAGAAGATTTTAGAGAAGGACAACTGCTTAATTTGAGAGTATACTACAATACAAAATATTGTACAGCACCAGGCTTAGGTATTGAAGATGTAGTGTTTCGTAATATTGAATATAATGGCAATAATGCAAATCTTTCTATAATTGCCGGTTATAATGAGCAAAGAAAAATTAAGAATGTTACATTTGAAAACCTTAAGATAAACGGAGTTCTGATACATGATGAAATGAAAGGAAAGCCAAAATGGTATAAAACTTCTGATATGGCCAGATTCTTTATAGGGGAACATGTAGAGGGAGTTTCTTTTAAAATCAAATAAAAGACCCGTTTAGTTGATTGAAACTCTTATTTGGTATAAAACAAATAGATTAAAAAATATAAATTTGAGTAAAACATTTTTCTACTTCCAGAAATCATTGTCATCCTGAGCGGAGTCGAAG
>NZ_AKJZ01000020.1 GCF_000282055.1 Flavobacterium sp. CF136 | reverse complement strand
AAAATCTATGTTTCTAGCCTGCACTGAGCGGAGTCGAAGTGTGTTGAAAATAATTACACCCAACGGGTTATTAGGAAGTTAAATGTTAGTTATTCTACTATAACCAGGAATATTTTTTATTTGTGAACTATCTACGCTTATCTAATAATTTATCAATTAGCAGGGCAAACCTGCATCGTGTCGGAAATTTTAATTTCATTTTGATATTCAGTAAGTGTAATTCACGATGGCTTTTTGTTATGAGGTCCTGAATATCAATTTTTAAGAAAGCAGAATGTTCATATTTTTTGCACTTGTGAAATTTTAAATATTGTTTTTTAGACAACTCCCGGTATTCTTGAAAACTTGATGGCTTGTCTAAATCAAGAATTACCCTTTTTAATTTGTTTTTAGAAACAAGTTTATAAATATTTTTCATGCCAACTTGTTGTTTATCATGTATTCTATACGAGATTAGGTTTTCTCTTGAATAAAAAAGTGATTTCCGCAACGCTAGCATAACTGCTATTTTTTCGTCATGTAAAACATCATCTGTAAAAGGGAAAATAAAATTCTTAACAATATTTTTTATGCATAAAGTTGCACCTGTTACTACGTTTCCATTTTTTGTAATAACATTAAAAAAGTCAATAGGTTTTGGTAATTCTTTTTCCAAAAAAAATACAGAATCCCAAATGGTTACGGACGGTATAAGATTATCCTCCTGATCTATTAAATCTGCATTTGAAAAAACACCTTCAGCACTTGGATTTTTGTCAAAAACAGCTAAAGTTTTTTTAATTTTATCTTCTTTCCAAATATCATCCTGATCTGCCAGAAAAATATAATCTCCAGAACAGAGAGATATGGCTTTTTCGAAATTTTTTGTACTTCCGACATTATATTCATTGACATGAATGGAAAATACAGAAGGGTGTTTTGCCTTAAAATTATTTAATATTTCTAAAGTTTCGTCAGTAGAATTGTCATCGCAAATCACAATTTCATTCACTTTAAAATCTTGTTGATCTAAAATACTATTTAATTGTTTTTCAATATAGGATGAGCCGTTATAAGTACATAATGCTACAGATATTTTCATTTTCTTTTAATTAATTGATTTATTAATTAGCGTTTAAAGAATGTATTTCTTTTTAAACGCTTTTAAATCAGCATTTTGTATCCCTTTCGGCTTTTTTTCGCTTCTGCAAATATATTTAACTTAAATTTGATAGAATAATAGTTACAAATTTAGTTTTTTTTTAAATGAATTTGTCTTTAAAGATTAGTTAAGACAGATTCATTAAATCTTTAGGTTCAAAGCTTTTAAATTCATTTAGTATGAGATGATTACTCTTTTAAAAAGTAATGAATTTGAATTTAATGTTGAATAATGAAGCTTTTTTGCATTATAAGATTAATTTTGCGAATAATTTTTTAAATCCGGAATTTAATACCTGGAGAAATAATAGATTTAAGTTTTATAAGTAACAAAAAAACGGAATGGAGCATTTAGTAAAAGTTGTAATACCTATATATAAAAATTACTTCGGAGATCTTGAAGAGAAATCTTTTTTGCAGTGTATGAATGTTCTAAAAGATTATCCGGTTGTTTTGGTTCAGCCAGATGGACTTGATAATACTTATATTACGGAGAATTTTTCGAATGTTATAGTAGAGAATTTTTCGAAAGATTATTTTGAAAACATTTCAGGTTACAACGAACTGCTTTTATCTTCTTCTTTTTATGAGCGTTTTTTAGATTCAGAGTTTATTTTAATTTATCAATTAGATGCTTTTGTTTTTAAGGATACCTTAAAAGAATGGTGCAAAAAAGGATACGATTATATTGGTGCCCCGTGGATTGCGACTAAACATAATAATGTAACGAAAATCCTTGCTCTTTTTGATTCCAAAAAGAAAAAGGAACGAAAGCAAATTTTTTATAAAGTTGGAAACGGAGGTTTTTCATTGCGTAAAGTAAGTTCACATTATAAAATTGCAAAAGAACAGGAAACTTTTATTTCTGATTTTTTAAGAACAGAAAAGAAAGCGATTTATGCAATAGAAGATGTTTTTTGGTCTTTGAAAGCTCCTGAATTTTGTAAAGATTTTAAAATTCCAGGGTATAAGGAAGCATTGCATTTTGCAATAGACCGTAAGCCAAAAATTGCTTTTAAATTAATTAATGATGAAATTCCTTTTGGCTGTCATGGAATAAATAAACCAAAAGTGATTGATTTTTGGAAACCAATATTAGATAAGTATTAGTTACAAAATAACTGTTTGTTAATTTTTTATTCCATTTTTCTATACTTCATCCATAAAAACAAATATTTTTTAAAGGTTGAAAAGGCATGTATATAAGAAATAATAAAGCCTTCCTTTCCTTTAAGGATTTGGAGTTTGAAAAAATAATTTTTAATAAAATTTCCAAAAGGAATTGCAATAAAATGAAAGTAATTGGGTCTGATTTTCTTTTCATACAATTGGTCAGCAAGCTGTTGGGCCTCTAATGTTAACTGCGAATTGTACTCGTCAAAACCAATACCTTTTTTTGAAAAGAAATTATTTTCCTGCATAAAGAAGTTTATGAAGTGCAAATGTAATAATTTTACATTTAAATGCAATTTAAAGACATGACACGTTTACCTATATTGATGTACCATAATGTTTCTAATGATAAGAATAGTAACGGGCTTACTATTTTTACGGACAATTTAGAAGAACAGTTTCGCTATTTGAACGACAAAGGATATACGACTTACCATTTTTCTGAATTAGAAAACAGAACAGTAATTGATTCTAAAAGTGTTGTGATTACTTTTGATGATGTGACTGAGAATCAATTGGATTATGCAGTTCCTTTACTTGAAAAATATAATTTGAAGGCTACTTTTTTTATCCCGTTTGCCTATATTGGAAATGTAGATTTATGGAATTCAGGCAAAGAAAAAATTATGTCCATTGAACAATTAAAGGAATTGGATGACAGAGTAGAGCTGGGGTTACACTCATTTGCACATAAAAGATACGCATCTTTAACTGAAGCTGAAATCAATACCGATTTTTCCAGATGTTTTGAAATTATAGAACAAAGTGCTCTAAAAGTCTACAATGCTTTGGCGTATCCTTACGGGAATTATCCTAAAAAAGAACCCAATAAATCTATATTTACTACTGTTTTACAACAAAACAATGTAAAAGCAGGATTGAGAATAGGGAACAGAATTAATAAATTTCCTTTTAAAAATCCGTATGAAATTCAGCGAATTGACATTAAAGGAGAAGACAATATGTTAAAATTTAAACTGAAATTACGCTTCGGAAAATTGAAATTATTTTAACCCTTTTTCAATTAAAATGATTTTAGCATATCTCGAAAAAACACCATAAGCATTAATACTGGCCAACGCCAAACCCGGAATACCGTCCATAAAGCCTCTTTTTAAGATATAAGAAGAGAAAAAACGATAAAAAGGTTTGAATATTAATTGAAAATAACCTGCTTTTTTTCCTTTTTTTACAGCAGTATTGGCCTGAAACCAGGCATAAGAATCCTTCTTTTGTAATAAATGAAAAAGCCCTTTGTAGGTATAGTGAATCATAAAGTTTTTCAAAATGCCGACACTTCCTTTAAACAAGAGTTTTTCGTGGACATCACCTGAAAAAGAAATAGAATCATTTTTTACCAGACGTACCACTTTATCTACTTTATGGTATAAAAAACGATTCATGTAAAAATGAGGAAATTGAAGTTTATATCCCTGGTGTTTTCCATTTTCGATAACCGATAAAATTTCAATTTTCAGTTTTTGGGAAACACGTTCATCAGCATCAATAAACAAAACCCAGTCTCCGGTGGCTTCAGCAATCGCGTGGTTTTTTTGACTGGAAAAATTATCAAATTTTCTGTCGAGTACTTTACATCCCAATGCTATTGCTTTTTCTTTGGTTCCGTCAGAACTAAAAGAATCAATTACAATAATTTCATCGGCAAATTCAATTGATTTTACAGCATCTTCGATATAATCAATCTCGTTGTAAGTAGGAATTATTACAGTTAATTTGCTCATTTTTTTATTTTAAGAAAAAACAAAATTAATAATTTTAGGTTACCTTTGCGACATTATGCAAAAGAATATTTCCGTTATAATTAGCACCTATAATTCTGTCGAATGGCTTAAAAAAGTCATTTGGGGATATAACACACAAACGTATCGTAATTTCGAAATGGTTATTGCCGATGATGGTTCACGCCAGGATACTTTCGATTTAATTGAAGAATTGAAAAAGGAAGTTTTTTATCCGATTATCCACGTTTGGCATGAAGACAATGGTTTTCAGAAATCTCAAATTTTAAATAAAGCTATAATTGCCTGTACGACTGATTACATAATGATGTCCGATGGTGATTGTATTCCGCGTCCGGATTTTGTAGAACAACATATTAAATTTAGGGAAGAAGGCTATTTCCTTTCCGGAGGCTATCATAAATTGCCGTTGGAGTTATCCCAAAATATTACTAAAGAAGATATTTATTCAGGGAAGTGTTTTGATGTTTCCTGGTTGAAGAAAAACGGAATGAAATCTTCTTTCAAAAATAATAAAGTAAGTTCGACGGGTTTAAAAAGTTCAATCCTAAACTTTTTGACACCAACAACGCCAAGCTGGAATGGACATAACGCTTCGGGATGGAAAAAAGATATTCTGGCAATCAATGGTTTTGATGAACGTATGCAATATGGCGGACAGGATAGGGAATTAGGCGAACGATTGGTCAATTATGGTATAAAACCCAAACAAATTCGATACAGTACGGTTTGTCTGCATCTTGATCATCCTCGTGGTTATGCGACTCCGGAATCAATCAATAAGAATAAAAATATCCGAAAAGAAACCAAAATCCAAAAGAAAAATTGGACTGATTTTGGAATAGAAAAGAAGAAAGCAACTTAAGGTTGCTTTTTTTATGACTTTTTTTTTGAGTGTGATTCATCGCAAAAACTTCGGTTAGGCATTGTTTGTAAATAAAGGTTATACATAATGTTTCGCTGCTTCGAGGAGGTGTATGGCTCGTAACCTATTAGCTGAAGTTTTAATTATGATATACTGTTAATGTAACACATTTATCATTAACTATTCTAAAGGATACTTTTAGCTTGTTGATTTCATAAAAAATAAAATCAGTTGATTCACTTGTTGGTATTTCAAAATACTCAAGAATGTAATGTTTACTCTTCCCTAAAAAGTTGATTTTAGGGTCGTCAATTTTTAATTGTTTAAGCAGAATATCAAAATCAACAGTTTTTTGTATTTGAATACTTCTTACTAATCCTAATGTTTTATTATAAGTGATATGAATTATATCTCCACAAGTTATAAGTCCAATATTTACTGGTGTTGTTTTTTCGTGTACTAGTTTTCCAAATATCTTAAAAACGACATGCTTTGATGATGATCTGCTCATTCCTAAAAAAATATTAAAATCTTCAATTCTAATTTTGTTAAGCAGTAGTGTATCAGTTGAGAGATTATTGGTAATTTTTACATTTTCAATTGGTTTGCTATTTATCTGAGAAATTTTCTTAGGATTGTCATCTTTAAATATGTGTATTATAATTCCTATAAAAACTCCAATAGGAATCAATAGAAAACCAAAATTTTTAAAAGCAATAAATATCAAAAATGCGACAAAGAGCAGCCCTGTAAATGTACTTATGCAATCCCACTGTTTTCCTTTCATAAATGTGGTTTCAAAAAATCACAGTTAACTTGTTTATAAGATGGCTTTCATACACCCAAATAGGTGATACCATAAGCTTACTCTTTTTATTTTCTAAACCCTATAAATTATTTTTCAGGAAAATATCTAACTCCGGTAGTATCATTTCAGGAGTTAGTTGTTTATACAATTCATCCGGATTTTTTTCTATTTTCTTACGTTCTTCAAAAGTAAAACTATCAAATAAATTGGGTTTCATTTCCAATAAATGAACTGAGTGATGAAATTTTCCGTCTTCAAAACTAGCCCAATGGTCTTTGTTTACATAAGGAGAAAATATAGTAAAAGTAGGTTTGTTTAACGCTTTGGCAATGTGTACCGTTCCGCCTTCATTAGAAACTAAAAGTGCAGATTGATTCATTAGTTTAATGAAATCCCGAATGCTTTTGGCATAAATATCCAAAATGATACTGGATTTGTTTTGGCACATTTCATAGATTTTCTGAGCCTCTTCTTTTTGATGCGGAGCATAATTAAAAAGAATATTTACGTCATAATTGGAAGCAATAAAATCAACCATTTCGGCAACGTATTCATAAGGCATCGATTTTTGTGGAGTACTTCCCAAAACACCAAGGACTATAACTTTTTTATCAGCATATTTACCTAACCAGTCTTTCTTTTTTTCTTCTTCGGTTAAAAATATTTTTGGTTCATAAACGATAGGTTCGAAATTTCCTGCCTGACTTAATAGATGAATTCGGTCTTCAATTGCTTTGCCGCAAATTTTGGTTTTTTCTTTAGAAATAGTAACCGGGTTAGTGTAATAGCCCCAATTACCTAGTTTTTTTCGGCTTTTGTGACCAATAGTTTGTTTGGCGTTAGAGAATTTACAAATCAGTTTGCTTTGTGTCTTTGAATAAGGATCAAAAATGATGTCGTATTTCTCTTTTCTAACCTGACGGATTAGTTTAAATAGTACAGGAAGTTTTTTTAATTCTTTGTCATTAATGGAAATAATTTTATCAATATTAGGATTGTTCAAAATGACTCCGTGAGTAAAATCGTAAGCCATAAAATGAACTTCGCTATCAGGATATTTTGCTTTAAAATTATTGGCAATTACCGAACTGATTAAAACATCGCCAATTCTCTTGTTTTGTATGATTAAAACTTTCATCCTAATTTATTTTACTGATTTGTTAGTATTCCTTGGCGCAAAGTACTATTTTTTATACTTTTAAACCAAATTATAATTGTAAGCTGTGTCAATAATCATCCATTCGAAATATAAAAGTAAAGAAGATGCTATTCTTCAATTAGTTGCTAATTTTTTTAACGAAGGTGATTTGATCGTTGCCGGTGCCCGAAATACAATCAAGTCTAATTTTCTTGCTGAGGAAAAAGTAAATATTAAATTTTTTCAAAAACCGGGAATATTCAAATCGATTATTTATTCTTTTTTTAGAAGTACCAAAGCCAAACGATCTTTTGATTATGCCAATTATTTGATTGAGCATAACATTTTAACACCTTTCCCGATTGCCTATATCGAAAACAGAAGTGGATTGGGGCTTTTGAAAGACAGCTATTACATTTCTGAGCAAATAGATTATGATTTTACGATCCGTGAACTGATTCATGATCCATTGTTTCCGGAGCGTAATATTATTTTAGAACAATTTGCCGAATTTACATTCAAAATGCACGAAGCAAAAGTTAATTTTTTGGATCATTCTCCGGGAAATACTTTAGTTGTGAAAAAAGATACTGAGAAATATGAATTCTATTTGATAGATTTAAACCGAATGAATTTCAAAAACTTGTCTATTGAAGAGCGAATGGACAATTTTAAGAAAATGTGGTTGTCTAAAACAATGGTAAAAGTGATTGCCAAAGCTTATGCTAAATTAAGCAATGAACCCGAGGAAAAATTACACGCCATTTTGTTGGAGAAAACAATTCAATTCAAAAGAAAAATTACCAAAAAGAAATACCTAAAAAGAAAAATAGGCAGAAAATAAAATTCCAAATTCCAATTATAACAACAATTGGAATTTGGAATTTAAAATATTGGAATTTAGAATTTATACTGCTACGTCGTACTCTCTTAACGCATTATTCAAAGATGTTTTTAAATCAGTTGATGGTTTACGAGTTCCAATAATCAATGCACAAGGAACCTGAAATTCACCGGCAGCAAATTTCTTTGTATAACTTCCCGGAATTACTACCGAACGGGCAGGAACAAATCCTTTCATTTCTACTGGAGTTTCACCGGTAACATCAATAATTTTTGTTGAGGCAGTCAAACATACATTTGCTCCTAAAACAGCTTCTTTACCTACGTGAACTCCTTCTACTACAATACAACGAGAACCTACAAAGGCACCATCTTCGATAATAACCGGAGCCGCTTGCAATGGTTCTAAAACACCGCCAATACCAACACCACCACTCAAGTGAACATCTTTTCCAATTTGAGCACAGCTGCCAACAGTTGCCCAGGTATCTACCATGGTTCCTGCATCAACATAAGCACCAATATTTACATAACTAGGCATCATGATTACTCCACTGGAAATAAATGAACCGTAACGGGCAGAAGCTCCCGGAACTACACGAACTCCCTTGGCTGCATAGTCTTTTTTCAATTCCATTTTATCGTGGTATTCAAAAATCCCTGCTTCCCAAGTTTCCATTTTTTGAATAGGGAAATACATAACAACTGCTTTTTTTACCCATTCGTTTACCTGCCAACCTTCACCAACCGGTTCAGCAACACGTAATTTTCCTGCATCAAGCAATGCAATAACTTCTCTGATGGCATCAGTAGTTGTTGTTTCTTGTAATAAAGCTCTGTTTTCCCAAGCTTGTTCAATTATAGTCTGTAAAGAATTCATATGTTTAAATTTTTGGCAAAGATAGGGTATTTGAATAAAATCAAAAAAGTAAATCAATTTGAAAATGTTACAAATTTAACTTTTTGTGTTTAATTTGAGAAACTGGATAAGCCTTTGAAAAACTTCTAAAAATGTAATTTTTTTGATGCCGTCATATGATAAAAATCAGATTTCATAATTTAAGTTCTAATTAATTTTGCATCATGATTCCTGAAATAGGGAAGAGGAATTAACAACATGTTTTAGAATAAATATAATCAGAAAAATGAATCAGGAAAATCAGCTTCAAAACCGAATTGCAGTTATTGATAAAGAAGTCATGTGGGATAAAACACAAGTAATTATGAGCAAAACAAATGCTTTTGGTATTATAGAATATGCCAATGAAGTTTTTGTAGATGTTTCAGGTTATGAAGACTATGAATTAATGGGGCAGCCACATAACATTATTCGTCATCCGGATATGCCAAAAGTAATTTTTAAGGTGCTTTGGGAAAATCTGAAACAAGGAAAGAACTTTCACGCCATTGTAAAAAATTTAGCGAAGTCAGGAAGGTATTATTGGGTAATTACTGATTTTGAAATTGCTAAAGATGAAAACGGAGTGATTGTAAATTATTTTGCAAGACGACAATCTGTACCACAGGAAGTGATTTCGTTGCATATTGAGCCACTGTATAAAAAGTTACTTCAAATTGAAGCAGCGAGCGGGGTTGAGTTTAGCGAGAAATATTTGATTGGTTTCCTGGAAGAAAAAAAGAGAACTTATGTTGAATATATCAAAGAGCTTATTTATGAACAGGAAAAAGCACAGTCAAAATTTGCTCAATATGAAACAGAAGAGGAGGATGAGGAACATAAAGGGTTTTTTAAAAGATTGTTTAATAGGTAAATGGAATTGACTTTTTTTTTAGTTTTTAATATTTGGGTAAATCCGTTTTGAAATTTTCAAAGCGGATTTTTTATTGCTTTTAATTTGGAAAAAGATATAACTTGTACTGTATTTAATTTTATTAGCTAATAAAATAAGAAATCATGAAAGATAATTTTTCGAAACAAGCTGTTGATTATTCTAAATTTCGCCCGCAATATCCTCAGGAAATGATAGAATACATCATTTCATTTGTTAATAATAAATCGACAGCACTTGATATTGCCACTGGAAATGGTCAGGTAGCACATAAACTTTCTGCTTATTTTAAAAAGGTATATGCGACAGATATAAGTCAAAAGCAACTGGATAATGCAATTCAGGCTGAAAATGTAATTTACAGTAAGGAACCTGCTGAAAATACTTCTTTCGAAAATCAAAAATTTGACTTAATTGTTGTGGCACAAGCTGTACATTGGTTTGATTTTGAGGTTTTTTATAAAGAGATTTACAGAATTTTGAAGCCAGACGGAATTTTTGCTGTTTTGGGTTATGGATTATTTTTTACAAATACTGATTCGGATAAAATTTTGCAACATTTTTATTATAATATTATTGGTCCTTATTGGGATGCTGAACGAAGATATTTAGATGAAAATTATGAAACGATTCCGTTTCCGTTTGAAGAAATTCCAACGAAGAAATTTGAAAATCAATTTACCTGGACTTTTGAAACTCTTATTGGATATCTTCAGACATGGTCATCAGTACAGCATTACATTTCAAAAAATAAACAAAATCCAATAGATTTAATTTACAATGATTTGAAGGTTTCGTGGGAAAAGAATGATCAGAAAGTTACATTTCCATTGTTATTGAGAATAGGGAAGTTAAATCCGGAAAATATAGGCTGAAAAGTTTTATATTTGTATTGTAAATGAAAGTATTATGGAAGCGATTAGATTAGAGTTTCAGCCGGAAATAAAAGAGAAAATTTTAGAATTATTGAGTTCATTTTCTTCTGATCAATTGAAAATTGTTCAGGAAGAGTCTGATTTTGATGTAACTAAGGAAAAATTGGATGCCGCTTTAGCTAAGATAAAAAACGGAACAGCCGAAAGTTGCTCTTTGGAAGAGTTGGATGCATATTTAGAAAAGACTATTTCTGAATATGAAAATTGAAATCACTAAAGATTTTAAACTAGATTTAGAAAGTCAGATTAGATATATCTCAAAAGACAAACCCATTGCCGCCAGAAAATTTAAAGCTGATTTAATTAAAAACATTAAAAAAGATTTAAAAAGACCATTTCATTTTAAGAAATCCAGATATTATAAAGACGAAAACATTAGAGATTATGTTTTTAAAGGATATACTGTTGTGTATTACATCGATATAGACCAACAAATAATTTCAGTATTCGGTTTCATAAAACATAAAATTGCTTTATAAAAATGCCAAGAATTCTCTCCATAGACTACGGACAAAAACGTACCGGAATAGCCGTTACAGATGAAATGCAGATTATAGCTTCAGGTTTAACTACGGTTCCAACCAATACTTTAATTGATTTTCTTAAAGATTATTTTGCCAAAGAAAAAGTAGAAGCGGTTTTAATTGGAGAGCCCAAACAAATGAATGGACAGCCATCAGAAAGTGCTTCAATCATAAAAGGATTTGTAACGCATTTTTCAAATATTTTTCCGGATATGAAAGTCGTTCGTGTAGACGAGCGTTTTACTTCAAAAATGGCTTTTCAAACCATGATCGATAGCGGACTAAGCAAAAAACAACGTCAGAATAAAGGATTGATTGATGAAATTTCCGCAACGATTATGCTTCAGGACTATCTTTCTTCTAATCGTTTTTAAGTTTTAGGCTTATAAATTTCACTTTATTTAGAAAAAAATATAATTTTCTAACTTTTATCATGCTTAAAATCCTTTTTTTTTGAAATTATAAAAAGTACCTTTGCATTTTTAAAATAAAATAGTGTTATGCCCGACGAAACCATACGTTCAAATAGTGAAGTAGTGCTTATTGGCGCTGGAATTATGAGTGCCACTCTTGGAGTAATTTTGAAAGAATTACAACCTGATATCAAGATAGAAATTTATGAAAGATTAGATGTTGCTGCAGCCGAAAGCTCTGATGCATGGAATAATGCCGGAACAGGACATTCTGCTTTTTGTGAATTAAATTATACACCGGAAAAAGCTGATGGCTCAGTAGATCCTAAAAAAGCCATTAGTATTGCTGAATCTTTTGAGGTTTCCCGCCAGTTTTGGTCGTATTTAGTACAGCAAAATAAGGTCCCTTCCCCTGAAAATTTTATAAAAAGTGTGCCTCACATGAGTTTTGTCTGGGGTGAAAAAAATGTTCAGTATCTTAAAACACGTTTTGAAGCTTTACAAAGCAACCCATTATTTGCAGAAATGCTTTTTAGTACAGACTTTGAGCAATTAAAACAATGGATGCCACTTGTTATGGAAGGAAGAGGGCCAAATGAAAAATTGGCAGCAACTTCAATGGCTATTGGTACCGATGTGAATTTTGGTGCTTTGACAAGAAGTATGTTTAATTATTTAGAAAAATTAGACGGTGTATCTTTATATTTTAATCATGAGGTTAAAAAATTAAAACAGCTGGAAAATAAATCATGGCGTATTAAAATTACCGATTTAGAATCTGGCCAAAAGAGAAAAGCATATACTAAGTTTGTATTTATTGGTGCTGGTGGAGGTTCGTTACCATTATTAGAAAAAGCAAATGTTCCTGAAGGAAATGGTTATGGAGGTTTCCCGGTAAGTGGTCAGTGGTTAAAATGTACAAATCCGGAAGTTATTGCAAAACACCAGGCAAAAGTTTATGGTAAAGCAAGTGTTGGTGCACCGCCAATGTCGGTTCCGCATATTGATACACGTGTAATTGATGGAGAAAAAGCATTGCTTTTTGGCCCTTTTGCAGGATTTTCAACTCGTTTTTTAAAAAATGGATCTTATTTAGATTTGCCTTTGTCAATAAAAACAAACAATTTGATTCCGATGTTATCAGCGGGATTTCATAATATTCCACTAACAAAATATTTGATTGAGCAGGTACGTCAGTCTCCAAAAGACAGAATTAAGGCTTTACGTGAATATTTGCCAACCGCGAGATCTAAGGATTGGGTTTTAGAAAAAGCAGGTCAACGTGTTCAGGTTATCAAAAAAGATGAAAAAGAAGGCGGGGTTTTAGAGTTTGGAACAGAAGTTATAAATACTCATGACGGAACTTTAGCAGTTTTATTAGGAGCTTCTCCTGGAGCCTCAACTGCAGTTTCAATTATGATCGATTTGATTGACAGATGTTTTGCAGATCAGATTAAAACACCGGAATGGGAAGCGAAATTAAAAAATATGATCCCATCTTACGGAAAAACTCTGAATGATAAACCGGAACTTTTAGAGGAAATCAGAAAACATACTTCTGAAGTATTGAAGCTGAAATAAATCAATCTTATTTTATTATAAACACAAATCCAGATGTATTAATCTGGATTTGTTGTTTTAAAGTCTTTTGTGATTTTTAATATTTTTTCAGATAAATTACTCATCCAGATCAATTGCTCAATTACCATTTGGGCTTCCTGCATTTTGGCTTGCCGTGTTTCCTTATCCAATTCTTCATCTGTTGCCAGACGAGTGAAATTTTTGCGTTTCATTTCTTCAAATTGCAAGGTCACATCTTCTTTATCAAAAAAAGTATCGACCAGGATAGTTTCATTTTTTAAAATAGAAATGGAATGATCTAAATTTAATAAAATGGTTTTAATGATATAATTAAATGACTCTGATGCTGATGTGGTTTGGTGTGATTGAATATACGTTGATAAAGAGGCTAAGGCAGAAAGTAAGGAATGATTTAAAACAACTAATTTATTGACCAGCGGAAGTGTTTTTTGTTTCGATTTAGGTTCCTGCATCATTCTTTGAAACGAGGTCATTAAACTTCCAATTTCTATAAAAGCATTTTTTCTTGCAAGCCTGTATGAAGTTGGAACTTCCCCTTTTTTGTTATAGAAGTCTGCTATTTCTTTCAGGTAGTTTCGATTTGCCCGTATAGAACTCTCAATATGGATGGCCGTATTTATAAACTCCCAGGCAGGCCATAAAAATTGATTAGCCAAAAAGGCCAAAATCGCACCGGTTAAAGAATCTAAAATTCTAAACTGAATTACTTCGACAACATTTGGGACTAAAATTCCATAAATAAAAACCACATACATAGTAACGAAAGTCGCACTGATTTTGTAATTGATTTGTGTAAAAGAAATTCCAAGAAGCATACAGATAATCGAAAAAATACTCAAAGCAACATGGTTTTGCACAAGAGAAACAATTCCAAATGCAAGTAATCCTCCTAAAATAGTTCCGAAAATACGATTGTATGAACGTTCTTTTGTTAAGCCATAACCGGGCCGCATTATTACAATGATGGTCAATAAAATCCAATACACGTTTTGAAAAGGAAGAAATTTTCCAACAATAAAACCAATCAGAATTGTAATGGTTAACCGTACGGAATGCCTGAAAATAGGGGAATAAAAACTTAAGTTTTCAATCAATGTACGCAGAGGGTAATATTGTGGAGTAAGGAATTTTTCTAACTCTTTATCTTTGTCTTTTAGTTTGTATGACTGCATGGCCAACGAAAATGCACGTTGTATGATTTTGATTTTTCCGACCTGATTTTTAGCATATTTCAGCATATTGGTCAACATCAAAACTCCTTCGGCAGCTTCTTCTTTTCCTAATGTTTTTTCATAATCAAAAATGGCAAATTCCAGAGCGTCAAGTTCATTTTTTAAATCATTCTTGTCAATATAAGCTGTAATATGATGTACATTTTTAGATAGCTTTTTTAAGGTCGAAGCGAGTTTATAGGCCACATTCTGATAAGTTCTTAAAACTGCAGGGTGCTTATCAAATTTTTCATGAATTTTACTGTGGTCAAAAGAAGTATACAAAGCCAATTCCTGAATTTCTACCAAAGTGATAAAAACCAACAACATTTTTCGGTTTTGTGTTGTTGCTGAACTGCTTTGGTTGCCAATAAGTACTTTTCGCAGGTCTTCATGTATCAAATTGAGCTCCACCTGAATGTTCAGCTGTTTTTCGATAATTGTTTTTCTGTTTGCTTCCGGGCTCCATAAATCACCTCTTAGTTTTAAATATTTTGCAGTTAATTTAATACCCTCAGCAATTTCAAGTTCAATATATTTATAAGGCTGTACAAAATGAAATATAAGAGAAACAATTAAATATAAAATTCCTCCAATAAAAATCCAGCTTGAATATTCAAATGCTTCCCAGCCTTCATGTAAATGTCCAAATGATAAAGAAATAGAAATTAAGGCAGAAAAGGAAACTAAAGTAGCTCTTTGTCCATAGACGGATATCATGGAACATAAAAAAAGTAAAAACCCTAAGAAAGGATAAAATATAAAAGGGTAGGGATAAGCAAGGTTTACTAATAAATTAACTCCGGATACAATAAAAGATGCTACAATCAGTCCTTTTATTTTATGGCTCAGAGTGCTTGGGATATCGCTTGGATAGGTGTAAAATGCTCCTAAAGCAATTGTGAAACCAATTTCAAAATGCCCTAAAAGTTGAAATATCAGAACAGGTACTACAGAGGCAATCGTTACTTTTGTGGCATTCAAAAACGAAGTGCTGTTGGTAAATTTTGCAATACGATCTAACATATAAATTGGTTTACCAGCAAAGGTAAGAATTGTACGAATTAATTTGGCATAATTATAGTGCAGATTTTGATATGCAGGCAAAAAAATGAGATTTAATATACCATTTTCAAATGGTCATTGACTATTTTTTACTATTTTTGCTTCCTGAATTCGTAGGATTAGATTAAGGTTTTCAGCAGATAAATATATAAAATAATACAAATGATTTTACCAATAGTAGGATATGGTGATCCGGTTTTAAGAAAAGTGGGTGAGGCAGTTACGGCAGATTATCCAAACTTAAAAGAAACAATAGCAAACATGTACGAGACGATGTACAATGCTCATGGAGTAGGACTTGCTGCACCGCAGGTAGGTATTGCCATTCGGTTGTTTGTTATTGATACAACACCTTTTAGTGATGATGAAGATTTACAAGAAGAAGAACAAAAACATTTAGAAGGTTTCAAAAAAACATTCATTAATGCTAAAATTGTAAAAGAAGAAGGAGAGGAATGGAGTTTTAATGAAGGTTGTTTGAGTATTCCCGACGTTCGTGAGGATGTTTATAGAAAACCAACCGTAACGATTGAATATTGTGAAGAGGATTTTGTTATGAAAACTGAAGTTTTTGATGGTTTGATTGCAAGAGTTATTCAACATGAATATGACCATATAGAGGGAATTTTGTTTACTGATAAAATATCATCCTTAAAAAAGCGTTTAATTCAGGGGAAATTAAAAAATATCACTGAGGGGAAAACATTTCAAGAGTACAGAATGAGATTTGCATCTGCTAAAAAAGCAAGATAAAATATAATAAACCAAATTCTTAATACTAATTTAATAAACATGAATTTAGAGAAAATTTTAGCCATTTCTGGGAAACCGGGTTTATATGTATTGAAAGTGCAAACACGTACAGGTTTTGTGGCAGAATCATTGTTAGATGGAAAAAAAATTACCGTAAACTTAAAAAGTAACGTAAGTTTATTGTCGGAAATTTCAATTTACACATATGAAGGCGAAAAACCTTTGACAGAAGTAATGCAGCGTATTGCGGTTAAAGAAAATAAAGGTCAGGCGATTTCACATAAAGAAGATAATGCTAAACTAATAGCTTATTTCAAGGAAATCCTACCTGAATATGATGAAGAAAGAGTTTATCCTTCAGATATTAAAAAAATATTAAACTGGTATAATATGCTTCAGGCAAAAGGTTTAGTTACTGACGAAGCCCCTGCTGCAACTTCAACTTCTGAAGAAATTGCTGTTGAAGAACCGGTAAAAAAAGCCCCTGCTAAAAAAGCAAAAGCTAAAAAAGAAGAATAGTAGTTATCTATATTCAAAATATACCAATCCTGTTGAGATGTTTCTTGACAGGATTTTTTACTTTTACATTATTCAGTTACAACAAAAAACTTCAAAATGAGTAAAGAACTTCAACTTCAGGCTTTCGAACGATTATTAATCATTATGGATGAGCTTCGCGAACAATGTCCATGGGATAAAAAGCAGACTTTGCAAACTCTCAGACATCTTACCATTGAGGAAACTTATGAATTAGGTGATGCTATTTTGGATAATGATTTGAATGAAGTAAAAAAAGAGCTTGGAGATTTATTGTTGCATATCGTTTTTTATGCTAAAATAGGAAGCGAAACCAATGATTTTGACATAGCTGATGTATGCAATGAAATTTGTGAAAAACTAATTCATCGTCATCCGCATATTTATAGTGATACTGTGGTGAAAGATGAAGAAGAAGTGAAACAGAACTGGGAAAAACTAAAACTTAAAGAAGGCAAAAAATCTGTTTTAGAAGGTGTTCCCAGAAGTCTACCGGCCTTAGTAAAAGCAAGCCGAATTCAGGATAAAGTAAAAGGCGTAGGTTTTGATTGGGAAGAACCACATCAGGTTTGGGATAAAGTTCAGGAAGAATTAGAAGAATTACAAATAGAAGTAAAAGCCGGAGATCAGGATAAAATAGAAGCCGAATTTGGAGATGTTTTATTCTCGATGATTAATTATGCAAGATTTTTAAATGTAAACCCTGAAGATGCTTTAGAGAGAACCAATAAAAAATTCATTAAGCGTTTTCAATATTTAGAAAGTAAGGCAGGTGAATTAGGGAAACCTTTAATGGATATGACTTTGGCAGAAATGGATGTGTTTTGGAACGAAGCGAAAAAACTGTAATTATTCAGCCAGTTTTTTTAATGCTTTTACATTTTTAAGTACAATTTTTTTACCAACCAATTCAATCAATTCTAATTTATTAAAATCAGATAATAATCGGATACAACTTTCGGTAGCAGTACCAATGATTCCTGCTAATTCTTCTCTGGTAAGCTGTACTTTTAATGCTTTGTCTGTGTCTTCGCCAAAAGTAGTGTGTAAGTATAATAAGGTTTCGGCCAATCGTTGTTTTACTGTTTTTTGGGCCAATGCAATCTTATCATTATCAGAATCTTTTAAATCCTCACAAATAGATTGCATCAAATTCATCGAAAACTGATTGTTGTTATTAAAAAAATGAATGATTTCAGATTTCGGAATAAAACAAACTTCCATATCAGCAACAGCTTTTGCTGATAAATTAGCCGGTTCATTGCTAATCATCGAGCGTTGTCCCAAAAGTTCTCCTGATTTTACCAATTTTACAATCTGATCTTTTCCGTTCGCACTTAATTTAGAAAGTTTACCAATACCGTCTTTTACACAAAAAACGCCATTCGTTATTTCTCCTTCCTCAAAGATAGATTCTCCTTTTTTTATGGTATGAGTCGTTTTACTATTAGCTAATTGTATGATTTCCTCTTTATTAAGCGCTTTGAGTGAGCTAAGCTGCCTTACAATACATTGGTCACATTTGTTCATAGTAAAATTCTTTGGCACAAAATTAAGTATAATTTGAACCGATACGTCTAATAATTGCTAAAAAAATCATAGAAAATAATCTTTCTATATAGCTAACCTGCTTTATTTTAAATAATTATAATATACATCATATGATAAATGTCATATTTATAACCTTTTGCTATTTATAATCTTTGTAGAGTAAAAAAAACAGATTTTATGAGTGAGCAAAGTTGTTTTCATTGCGGATTAACCATTCTTAAAAATGAAGAAATTGATTTTGATCAAAAGAAGTTTTGCTGTAATGGCTGTAAAACGGTTTACGAAATTTTCAGCCTTCACGATTTAACTTCTTATTACGATTTTGAAAAATCCCCGGGAGCAAGTCCGCAAGACATTCAGGGCAAATATGATTTTTTAGAAAACGAAGCTATTATTTCAAAATTACTGGAGTTTCAGGAAGGAAACACGGCAATTGTTTCGTTAAATATTCCATATATCCACTGTAGTTCCTGCATTTGGATTTTAGAAAATCTGAATAAAATTCAAACCGGAATTAGTACTTCACAGGTTAATTTTCCCGAAAAGAGAGTCCGAATTACATTCAATTCTGATATTATTTCACTCAAAGAAATTGTCTGTTTATTGAGTTCCATAGGTTACGAACCTTATATTAGTTTAGAGAATTATGAAACAGGCAAAAAAAATATCGACAGAAGCCTGACCTATAAATTAGGAATTGCTTTTTTTTGTTTTGGAAATATCATGCTTCTTTCGTTTCCGGAATATTTTGAAATCAAAGAATTCTGGCTGGACAATTACAAACCTTTTTTCAGGGCTTTAATATTTATTCTTTCCTTGCCAAGCTTTACATATTCTGCCAAAGACTATTATGTTTCAGCTTACAAAAGCATTAAATCAGGAATGCTGAATATTGATATTCCGATTGCTTTGGGAATTATCGTAATGTTTGTCCGCAGTACTTTTGATATTATAATGGATTATGGCCCCGGCTTTTTTGATAGCCTGACTGGGCTCATTTTCTTCATGTTATTGGGAAAAATGTTTCAGATTAAAACTTATAGTTTTTTAAGTTTTGAAAGAGATTTTAAATCCTATTTTCCTATTGCAGTTACCCGAATCAATACGGATACTACCGAAGAAAATGTGCCTGTTTATGATATTATAAAAGGAAACCGATTGCTGATTCGCAATCAGGAATTGATTCCCGTTGATGGAATCCTGATAAGTGAAAAAGCCGAAATCGATTATAGTTTTGTAACCGGAGAAGCTGTTCCCATTACCAAAAAATCAGGCGATAAAGTTTTTGCCGGAGGAAAACAGATTGGTAAGGTTGTCGAAATGGAAGTCCTGCATTCGGTTTCACAAAGTTATCTGACGCAATTATGGAGCAATGAAATATTTCAGAAAAAAGTATTTCAAAAACACAAAACGATTACAGATGCGATAAGCCGTTATTTTACGCCCATCTTACTACTGATTGCTTTTGCAGGATTTGGCTACTGGATATTTTTTGATGCCAATACCGCTTTTAATGTTTTTACTGCTGTATTGATTGTCGCCTGCCCTTGCGCATTGGCACTTACCGCTCCGTTTACCTTCGGAAACATTTTAAGAATACTGGGCAAGCAGAAATTATATCTTAAAAATGCATTGGTTATCGAGCAATTAGCAAAAGTTGATACGATTGTTTTTGATAAAACCGGAACCATTACAACGAATAAAAAGTCAAATATTATTTATGAAGGGAATCCGCTTTCTGAAGAAAATAATGTGCTTATAAAAAATGTGCTTCGGGCATCGAACCACCCGTTAAGCCGAATGTTATATGATTTTTTGCCTGAAACAAAAAGTATTAAGATTGATGAATTTCAGGAAATAACAGGCAAGGGAATTCAGGGTATGATTGATAATAAAGCTATTCAAATGGGTTCGGCAGAATTCGTTGACGCTTCAATTTCAGAAACTGTAGAAATAGAAAAAACAGCACTTCATATTAAAATCGATAGTATTTATTACGGCAAATTTATTTTTGAAAACCAATATAGAAAAGGATTGGAAAAACTATTTGTTGATTTAAGCAAAAACTATCAGATAAAAGTGCTTTCGGGAGATAATGATGGTGAAAGAGTTAATCTGGAAACTATTTTGCCTAAAAATACAGAATTGATTTTCAATCAAAAGCCGGAACAAAAACTTGATTACATCAAAAAATTACAGGAAAAAGGGCAAAACGTAATGATGGTTGGCGATGGTTTAAACGATGCCGGGGCTTTGGCACAAAGCAATGTAGGGATTTCAATTTCAGAAAACGTCAATGTATTTTCTCCTGCCTGTGATGCTATTTTAGATGCCAGTGAATTTTCACATTTGGATTATTTCCTGAAGTTATCTCAAAAAGCTATCAGTATAATCAAGATGAGTTTTGTGCTTTCACTGCTTTATAATGTTGTCGGTTTAAGCTTTGCTGTCACAGGAAATTTACTTCCGCTGGTCGCAGCTATCATTATGCCTTTGAGTACCATTACTATTGTAAGTTTTGTAACACTGATGAGTAATTTTTATGCCAATAAAAAATAAAGTAATTCAGCATATTTATAATTTTCAATAGCCTCCAGCTTTAGCTGGAGGAATGTGAATTGATGTAGTATTGGCTTTAGCCAAAATAGCAGAATTTTTGGCTAAAGCCATTCAAATTATCAAACTTCTATTCCCCCAGCTTAAAGCTGAAGGCAATTCAATTAATGTATTCAGCATATCAATAATTTTAAATAGAATAATATGTATTTGTTGTATGATAAATATCATATTTTAAGAATCCGCAACGTACTAATTTTGTTTATATAAATTAAGAATATGAGTGTCATTTACCTGTTGATTTCAGTCAGTATTTTCGTTGCAATTGGATTCTTTATTGCTTTTATAATTGCAGTAAAATCGGGGCAGTATGATGATGATTACACCCCATCCGTCAGAATGCTTTTTGATGACGAAACCAAAATAACCTCCCAAAATAATCAATCAACAACCGAAGAAAAACAATAAACAAGAACTTATGGAAATGGAACAGTTTTATTATGATAACAAAATTGTAAAGAAATTCATCTACGCTACCATTCTTTTTGGGGTAGTCGGAATGTTAGTCGGACTGACCTTAGCGGTTATGTACCTTTTCCCCAATATCACTGATGGAATATCATGGTTAAGCTACGGGCGATTAAGACCTTTACATACCAATGCAGTAATATTTGCCTTTGTGGGAAATGCCTTTTTTGCCGGAATGTATTACTCATTACAACGATTACTGAAAGCCAGAATGTTCAGCGACTTTTTAAGTAATGTTCACTTTTGGGGCTGGCAGCTTATTATTGTAGCAGCAGCAATTACGCTGCCTCTGGGATATACTTCGTCTAAAGAATATGCTGAGTTAGAATGGCCAATTGATATTGCGATTGCATTGATTTGGGTTGTAATGGGAATCAATATGATTGGTACGATGCTGCGTCGAAGAGAGCGTCATTTGTATGTTGCCATTTGGTTTTACCTCGCCACATTTGTTACCGTTGCCGTTTTGCATATTTTCAATAATATCGAAATTCCGGTTTCACTTTGGAAAAGTTATTCTGTTTACGCAGGTGTTCAGGATGCTTTGGTGCAATGGTGGTACGGCCATAACGCAGTAGCATTTTTTCTGACGACACCATTTTTAGGATTGATGTATTATTTTGTTCCCAAAGTCGCTAATCGTCCTGTGTATTCTTATCGCTTGTCTATCATACACTTCTGGTCATTGATTTTTATCTATATCTGGGCTGGACCGCACCACTTATTGTATTCGGCTTTGCCAAACTGGGCCCAAAATTTAGGAGTTGCTTTTTCAGTTATGCTGCTTGCACCGTCTTGGGGTGGAATGATCAACGGACTGTTAACATTGAGAGGTGCCTGGGATAAAGTTCGCGAAGAACCTGTTTTGAAGTTTTTTGTGGTAGCGATTACTGGTTACGGAATGGCAACTTTTGAAGGTCCTATGCTTTCGCTGAAAAATGTAAACGCAATAGCACATTACACCGACTGGATCGTTGCTCACGTACACGTAGGCGCCTTGGCGTGGAATGGATTTATGTCTTTCGGTATTATTTATTGGTTGATTCCACGAATGACAAAAAGTAAATTATTCTCGAATAAATTAGCCAATTTCCATTTCTGGATTGGGACCTTAGGAATCATTTTATATACCGTTCCAATGTATGTAGCAGGTTTTCTGCAAGCCTCAATGTGGAAACAATTTAATCCTGATGGGACTTTAACCTATGGTAATTTCCTTGAAACCGTTACGCAGATTATGCCAATGTATTGGATGAGAGCCATTGGTGGTACAATGTATCTTATTGGGATGTTCGTTTTGGTTTACAACATCATTATGACCGTTCGATTAGGCAGCAAAATCGAAGATGAATTGGCTCAGGCACCAGCATTACAAAGAATAAGTAAAAACAGGGTTAGTGGAGAAAAATTCCATAGCTGGTTAGAAAGAAAACCAATTCAGCTAACCATTTTAGCTACAGTTGCTATTCTGATTGGAGGAATTATCCAAATTGTACCGACAATTATGGTCGAATCAAATATTCCGACAATTGCCAGCGTGAAGCCTTATACACCTTTAGAACTGGAAGGTCGTGATTTATACATCCGTGAAGGTTGTGTTGGCTGTCATTCGCAATCTGTCCGTCCGTTTAGGAGCGAAGTCGAACGTTACGGTCCACAGGCAAAAGCTGGAGAATTTGTTTATGATCATCCATTTCTTTGGGGATCGAAACGTACGGGGCCTGATTTACAAAGGGTAGGTGGAAAGTATAATGATAACTGGCATTTTAATCATATGTGGAATCCACAAAGTATTTCTGCCGGA
The DNA here is from genome assembly GCF_000282055.1 of Flavobacterium sp. CF136. Classification (GTDB taxonomy): domain Bacteria; phylum Bacteroidota; class Bacteroidia; order Flavobacteriales; family Flavobacteriaceae; genus Flavobacterium. The sequence goes on along the minus strand of NZ_AKJZ01000020.1, from coordinate 66,766 downwards.
TCAATTATGCCGGGATACAAATGGTTATTTGATAATAAACCAATGGATATTTCATTGACCCAAAAGAAAATGAAAGCCATGGTATCACTAGGAGTTCCGTATTCGGATGCTGAAGTTGCGAATGGACTAAAGAATCTGAGAGTACAGGCTGTTTCGATAGAAAAAAGTCTCGAAAACGACCCTGATTTTGTGAAAAGTTATGAAGAAAGCAAAAAGAAAGCTGCGGCCAAAGGCGAAAAATTCATTCCAATGAACGAAAGGGAAATTGTAGCCTTAATTGCTTACATACAAAGACTTGGAACTGATATAAAAGTAAAAGAAACCTCTAAATAACAGTATTATGTTCGAACAAATAAAACACAATATGGAGAATATATCGGGTATAGAAATTTACCCGATTATTACTCTCCTGATATTCTTTTTCTTTTTCGTAGGATTAGGCTTTTGGGTTTTCTCCTATAAAAAAGATAAAATTCAGGAAATGAGCGAAATACCTTTAGCAGATGGGTGTAGTTTAATTTCAAAAGAAAAATAGAATGAAAAAATTATTTCCAGTATTTGTATACATAAGAGTACCGCTGATTTTTTTGACCGTTTTTGGTTTGATGGAATATTTTATAGATTCAGGAGATCGTCCTGCATTTATCAAGTTTCCTATGGTTTCTTTATTTCTGTTTGTATTTCTGTTTGTTTTAATTGCTATCGAAATTACGCTGAAAGCTGTAAATCGGGTAATGTATCAGTTAATGACTCCTGAGGAAAAAGCCAAAAAAGAATATGATGACAGTCTGACTTTAAAAGAAAAGGATTGGTACAAAAACCTGATGCACAAGCTGACCAAAACAGAGCCAATAGAAAAAGAAGGCGATTTGTTGATGGATCACGATTATGACGGAATTAAAGAATTGGATAATAATTTACCGCCCTGGTGGCTGTATTTATTCTACATCGGAATTATTTTCGGAGTGATTTATTTTGCTTATTATGAAGTTTTTGGAGGTAAAAATCAAGAAACTGAATTAAAAATAGAAATGGCTCAGGCAAAAATTGATGTTGAAGAATACCTGAAAACAGCACCCGATTTGATGGATGAAAAAACTGTTGTTTTGCTTACTGATGAACCAAGTTTAGCAGCTGGAAAGGAAATCTTTACAACTAATTGTGCCGCTTGTCACAGGGCAGATGCAGGTGGACAAATTGGTCCTAACCTAACGGATAAACACTGGATTTTAGGTGGTGGAATTAAAAACTTATTTCACACCATAACCAATGGAGGTCGTGATGGCAAAGGAATGATTTCCTGGAAAGGAACTTTAAAACCTAAAGAAATTCAAAAAGTTGCAAGTTATATTTTGTCTCTGCAAAGCAGTAATCCAAAAGATCCAAAAGCACCGGATGGTGAAATTTGGGCTGATGAAAACACACCTAAAAATGATACCGCAGCGAATAAACCAGCAGATAGTACAGAAGTCAAAAAATAAGAATCATGTCAAATTTACCAGACGAAGCTTTTAGAGATACCATTGGAACCGTTGACGAAAGTGGTAAGCGAAAATTTATTTTCCCCAAAAAACCGTCTGGTAAATTTTATGAATATCGAAAATGGGTGAGCTATGTTTTGTTAGTCATCCTAATTGCCAATCCGTTTATAAAAGTAAACGGAAATCAGTTTATGATGTTCAATATTTTAGAGCGTCGATTTAATATTTTTGGTTTTCCGTTTTGGCCACAAGATCTTTACCTGTTTGTTATTTCAATGTTGGTTGGGGTTGTTTTTGTTATTCTCTTTACCGTGGTTTTTGGACGAATTTTTTGTGGATGGATTTGCCCGCAGACTATTTTTCTGGAAATGGTTTTCCGTCGAATCGAATATTGGATTGATGGAGATCGTGGAGCACAATTACGTTTGGCTAAACAAGAATGGAATGTTGGTAAAATCCAAAAAAAACTTCTGAAGTGGTTCATTTTTTTTCTGATTTCTTTTGGAATAGCGAATGTATTTCTGGCGTATTTGGTAGGTAGTGATTCTTTATTTTTAATGATCGAACAGGGACCAATAAAGCAAGCCGGAAATTTTGTCGCATTACTCATTTTTACTGCAGTTTTTTACTTTGTTTTTGTATCATTCCGAGAGCAGGTTTGTATTATTGCTTGTCCTTACGGACGATTACAAGGCGTACTTTTAGATAACAAATCAATAAATGTTGCCTATGATTTTGTACGTGGTGAAAAAGAAGTCGGCCGGGCTAAATTCAACAAGAAAGAAGACAGAACTCTAACAGGAAAAGGTGATTGTATCGATTGCCATCAATGTGTGCACGTTTGTCCAATGGGAATTGACATCAGAAACGGAACACAACTTGAATGTACCAACTGTACTGCCTGTATTGATGAATGTGATACCATTATGGAAAGTGTTGGTTTGCCAAAAGGTCTTATTCGTTATGCATCCGAAGATGAAATCGAGAAAAAAGCACCTTTTAAATTCACAGCAAGAATGAAAGGTTACACCACAGTTTTGCTGATTTTAATGAGTGTTTTTATCGGAATGTTATTTTTAAGAACTGATGTTGAAGCTATTATTTTGCGTTTGCCAGGACAGCTTTTTCAACACAAAGGAGACAAAATCAGTAATGTGTACACCTATAAAATCGTCAATAAAACAATGAAAGATTACAGCGATATTCATTTTGAGTTAATCAATCAGAAAGGCAAAATCAAAAACGTTGGAAATACTCATTTTAAAATAAAAAAAGAAGGAATTTCGCAGGGAACCTTGTTTATAGAAATTGATGAAGTTTTGCTGGAAAGTGATAAAACAAAAGTGAAAATAGGTGTTTACAACGGTAATAAATTGCTGGAAACTACCGCTACGAATTTTTTAGGGCCAAGAAGTTTTAATTAAGAATTAACCCGTTTTGGGTGTATTATGAAAAAATATTTAACACACTTCGACTCCGCTCAGTGCAGGCTAGAAACATAGATTTTGATTTGGTAAAAAGAGCAGTAAAAAGAAACTAGTTTCTATCACATAATGCTATGTGCATTTATGCGAGTGAAACGTCTTTTAAAGTTAATAAAATCTATGTTTCTATGTGTTAAAAATTACACCCAATGCATTAAATATCAACATTATGAAATCGCCACTAATAAAACTTTGTGAAACAAAAACAAATAATTAAAAGGCGATACCATATTTGACAACTAACAAATAAAATTTACAAATATGAAAATCAACTGGGGAACAGGAATAGTCATTGCTTTTGGGGTGTTTATGACCTTTATTTTATATTTTGTTTTTGAAGTACAATCCAATAGTAAGTATGATAACGATTTGGTTGTCGAAGAATATTATAAACACGATTCGCATTTTCAGGATGAAATGACACGTATTCAAAATGCTCATGATTTACAGCAAAAACTATCCGTTGAATATATTTCAGAAGGTGTGAGAGTTATTTTCCCTACCACTTTTGAAAGTGATAAAATAAAAGGAAATGTATTGTTGTATCGCGCATCCAATAAAAAGTTTGATTTCAATACACCAATTGCTTTGAGTAATTCTACTTTGTTAATTCCAAAAAAGAAATTAATTAAAGGGCAATGGAATGTAAATATAGAATGGCAATACGAAGGGAAAAAATACCTTTCGAAAGAAGTGATTTACGTTAATTAAAGATGTACACAGTTCAAACTGATTTTCAAATTTAAATCTGCATAATCTGCTAAATCTGCGTGCTAAAATTTTCACGCAGATTTAGCAGATTCAGGAGATTTTTTTAAATCCTTTTAATCGGTTAATCTGTGGCTAAAAAACAAACACAATGTTGTATACAGCTTTTATATTTGGTTTAATCAGTAGTTTTCACTGCATCGGGATGTGCGGGCCAATCGCTATGATGTTGCCCGTAGACAGGCAGAATGAAACCAAAAAAGCAACCCAAATCATAACGTATCATATAGGTAGATTAACAGCTTATGCTTCAATTGGTTTAGTTTTCGGATTGTTGGGAAGAGGATTTTTTTTGGCAGGAATGCAACAAAAAATGTCTATTTTCATTGGATTAATGATGATTGTAATTGTTCTGACTCCTGAAAAAATATTTTCAAAATACAATTTCTCCAAACCGGTTTTCAAAATCATTTCAAACATAAAATCAAGCTTAGGAAACCAGTTCAGAAACAGAAGTTATAAATCACTTTTTACTATTGGGTTGCTCAATGGATTTTTGCCTTGCGGAATGGTTTATGTAGCTTTATTTGGCGCCATCGCGATGCAAAGTGCCTCTTTTGGAGTTTTATATATGATTTTATTCGGATTGGGAACTGTACCATTAATGACAGCTGTTGTCTATATTAATTCGATGCTGCAACTGCCATTTCGAAATAAAATTCAAAAAGCAGTTCCGTATGTAGCAGTGATTATTGGGATTCTGTTTATTCTTAGAGGTTTAGGATTGGGAATTCCTTATATTTCTCCTTCTAGTATGAGTTTGTTTGTGAAGGGAAATCCTAATTGTCATTAAAAAAAAATGTCTTTTAAATTTTAACGTTCCGGCGCTTGGCGAGGTTGGGGATTAAAGAAGCGAGATTTTTCGGTTAAACACAAATTTTACAAACACAAAACCATCTTTAAATTAAGCCTAAAACCCCAATCTTGCCAAGCTGTTAGCGGCTGCTGTTATTTTAGCCAAGTCATTACTTTGGAAGCATAAATGATTTTTGAACTTTCTTTTGCTCCATCAAAAAAATTATCTGGCAATGCTTTAATTAATTCTTTTGCTTTAAATTTAGGGTTCTTGATGATGAGTGAATTTAGTGTTATCATTTTTGGTAAGACTAATATTTTCTCTTTTAATAAATCATAATATAATTTACTTTCTACTGAACATAATTCTTGCCCAAATTGTGTTAACTTCTTTTCATTATCAATAATGTCAAAAATCAATAAATCTCTATTGTATTTTCTATTTATAGTTGCTAAATCGTTTAATAATGGAATTATTGCAATTAATTCTTTTACAGAACTTCTAGGTAATAAAGTTTCTTTACTTTGTATCGTTAATTTAATACTATTTCCTCTTCCTTTTGTTGGTTCAATTAATCTAGATTTGATATCCAAATTCGAAAATAAAAACCAGCTAATTAGATGCTTTGCATAAGAATCCCAAGTGTTTTCTTGAAAGTCTTGCTTAAAGTTTGCTTTAAGCATTTGTATTACATCTATTTTATTTATCTTATTGGTTTTTAATTTATTTAATACTAAATAAGGTGTGTAATTTTGAAATTTGGTTGTAATATATTCTATGAAACCTTTTTTGTTAGCTATAACATCTTGATTAACGATATATTTTTCATCAACCTTTTGTATTAAACCAAGATTTTTTAATTCTATAAGAATATTGTACAATGTTTCTTGTGTAATTCCTTTTGGATGTTTTTGTAAAATATCTTCTAAAGATTCAGGTTTATTTTGCTCCAGTAATTGGAAAACCTCAAAACATAAATTTACACCTTGCCTTAACAAATAACTTTCTCCAATAACAGGAATATTACCTGTTACTAAATAATCTCTATAAATGTCCCAATAAATATTATAATTCGCTCCAGAACGTATAATTAATCTTTTATTAATTAAGTCCCCAATAGTTTTATTATCAATTAATTCACCAACCTCGGTCTCGTCAAAAAAATTACCATCAAAAGCTCTTTTTGCTATTAATTTTATTGCTTTTAATTCGTTTGCATCTAATCTTTCTTCATCTTTTTTGAAAAGGTCTAGAATGTTTAAATTTGATTCTAACAAATCATTTTTTGCAGTTCCTTGTTGAATTTGGTCGAAAATATGGATACACAGTTTTTTAGTTAACCAAGGTAAACCTTGTGAACTTTCTTTTATTCTATCTTTAATTGATTTATTTAAATGTCCAACAGATTCTTCTAATTGCTTAATTATTCCATCTATTTCTTTTTCACCAAATTCAGTTATAGTAAATTCTCTTGCTTGGTCTTTGGCTTGTTGCCAAATATGATAAGATGAATCGTCGCTTTGTAAAAAGAAATCTGATTTCCAAGAAAAGCCAATTATTAAATTTGGTTTACCATCTGTTACATCTGAAAGGAATTTATAAAAAGTTTTAAAAAAATCTTTTTTTCTAAAAACATCTTCAAACTGGTCAAAAATTAAAACTAGAAATTTATTTTCTAATTTTAATTTTTTCAAAATTGCAATAACACTTTCTGATGAAAGTAAATCTACGATTGAAGTAAATTCAATATTGTTATGAAATAAATCTAAATTAATAAATTTATTTTCTATTGCTTGGGTTATTAATTTTTTAAAAGAAAGTGCAACAAAATTTTCAGAATTAGCACTCCTTGTGTCAATTGCTAATGCAAAAAAATTATTTTTAAAATGCTTGTTTGTACATCTACCTTTTAGTTCTAAAACTAAAGAACTTTTACCCCATCCGGACTTTCCGTTAAGATAAAAAATTCTTTTATTTGTTTTATTTTCCCTAATTTCTTTGAAGTATTGTAATATGTTTGTTCTGATTTCATCTCGTCCAACAAAATGATTTTTTATCGAAGAAGCAGGTTTGTAATCGAACCAGTTTTCACTTTCTTGAACTTCAGATATTGTCTCAATTGGAATATTATGGTTTAAATTTTCCTCTTTCTTTGTGTAATTTTCAATGCGAGTTATTAATTCTAAATTCGATATTTCATTGATTCTTGATTGAAGTAATGTAATAACTTCCTTTTCAATTTTTTCACTATTTTTTTTAGCATTTATCAAAATATACTTTGTAGGTAAAGCATTTGATTCATTTATTAAGTAAATAAAATAATCACCCAAAAAAGTGACTGCTAAAATCTTTTTTGAAATAGTATAACTGGTTAGTTTATCTAAAGGTTCAAATATTAATTTTCCATCAGATAACATTTTGATAATATCTTTTGGCTCAAAAAAAGTTAGATTTTTATATCTTTCATCTTCTCTCATTTCAATTAGCAAAGCACCAGCTTGACTTTGTAATTCTTGAGATCTAAAGAAATAACCTTTATCAATTTTTTTATGAAACACATTAAAGGCAAATTTTGAAAGCTCATCTGATGTAACTTTTTCTTTTGCTTTACATTCTACATATAATTTTTCTCTATTATGTTTATGTTCTGCAACCAAATCTATTTCTAATCCAGCAAAATTGATATTTTGCTTAATTTCATATTGATTAATCGACAATAAATTTCTAACTAAATCTTCAAAGCAATTACCTTTTGATTTATTTGAAGCGTTTTCTTCCAGTACTACTTTTATTTCTGCTTTCATTATTTATTTGTCGATTTTTATACGATTCGTGTACAGTTGCCGCTAACTTGTTTATATGTGTCACAAAATCACACAAAGCCATCCAAATGAGGGCAGATATGTGTGATTCGTATCACATAATATTTATTTTCAAATATATTGTTTTATTCTTACAAATAATCAAATGGATTTTTTATTAATGGTTAGCTTTTCGTTTTGAAGTAGTTTTATTTTTTCTTTCAAAGCTCAATTTTATTAGTTTTTAGCCTAATACTATGTAAATTTTATAGCTAACTATACACATCGCATAGATTAACTGAGAATGTCCATTAAATATTACCAAAATAACTCTTCAATTTAAACAGTCATCGAAAACAAATTATTTTCCGGAGATTTTCTTTTTAAATGCAAATCAAAAGCCATACAAATATTTCGGACAAATGGTCTTCCGGCTTCAGTAATTCTGATTTTATTTTCTTCAATTACAATTAACAGATCGTTTTCCATTTCTTTTAATTCTGATAAAACAGAAGGAATTTCATCAAAATATAAATCTTTGTCATTCCAGGAAGTTTCAAATTGACAGGTTAAATTCAGAATGTGTTTTCGGATAATCAAATCTTCATCAGTAAGAATATGACCTTTCACAATAGGGAGTTTATCCCATTCCAATATCTGATAATAATCTTCCAGGTTCTTTGTGTTCTGAGCAAAACTGTACCAGCTGTCACTTATTGAGGAAACACCCAATCCAATCATCAACTGCGTTTTTGAAGCACTATAACCCATAAAATTTCGGTGTAGTTCCTGATTTTGACTTGCGGTATACAAACTGTCAGAAGCCAAAGCAAAATGATCCATGCCAATTTCGTGATAGCCGTTTTTAGAAAGTAAAAGCTTTCCTGTTTCATATAACTGTCTTTTTTCAGCATCTTTTGGAATATCTTCGTCATTGAATCCTCGTTGCCCGTTTCCTTTGATCCATGGTACGTGTGCATAGCTGTAAAATGCTAAACGATCAGGTTTTAACGAATTTGTTTTTTCAACAGTATCGACTATATTTTCTATTGTCTGAAAAGGCAAACCAAAAATAATATCGTGGCCTATAGAAGTGTATCCAATTTCTTTAGCCCAGAAAGTGACTTTCGCAACATTGTGAAAAGGCTGAATTCTGTGAATGGCTTTCTGAACTTTTTCAGCATAATCCTGAACCCCAAAGCTCACTCGGCGAAAGCCTAAATCATATAGTTTTTTAAGCTGCTCGTAAGTTGTATTATTTGGGTGTCCTTCAAAACTAAATTCAAAACTTTCAGCTTTATTGGCATAACATAAAATGCCGTTTATGAGTTGCTCCAGATTATTTTTTGAAAAAAATGTTGGTGTTCCTCCGCCTAAATGTATTTCTTTTATGATTGGTTTTTCAGGAAGTAATCCACAGTATAAATTCCATTCTTTCAAAACTGCTTGTATGTATTTTTCCTCAACTGAATGATTTTTGGTGATTCGTTTGTTGCATCCGCAAAAAGTACACATGCTTTCACAAAAAGGCAAATGAATGTATAAACTAATTCCGTTTTTTGAATTACTTTCTGAAAAGGTTTTTTGAAATGATTCTATCCATTTTTCTGTTGTAAAAGTAGTTTCATCCCAATAAGGCACCGTTGGATAACTTGTATATCTTGGTCCCGGAACATTATATTTTTGAGTTAATGAAATTTTCATAAAATTAGTTTAAGACTCAAAAGTAAGAAGTAAGCTTTATTTTCAAAATGATAATTATCATATAGTAACATAAAAAAAGAGACTCAAAAATGAGCCTCTTTTACCGAATTAAATAACTAACACTAAATAGAATCCTGAATGATTTTAAGCCATTTTTTTGCAAATTGATGATCTTGGTAAACACTTATTTGTTTGATACGATCATCATCAAAATCGTAAAATGGGATTATAATTTTTTTAGCAGTTTCTTTTTCCTGAAATTCAAAATCAATTTTTAAGATTGTATCTGAATCAGAGTCAGAAGTCAGGACCAATTTACAGGATGAAACAGTTTTTAGATCTACATAGGTTGCTTCCTGCTGGTTTGGATTGAAATTCATCAGGATAAATTTTCTGTTTTTTTGATCAATTGTGAGAACTTTTTTATTGATGGATTCAGTTTGATCAAAATTAAAAAGATTAGAAGGATTGAATTTCTTTTTTATTTCCTGAATTTTTGCTTTGTTAACTGCATTTGCCCTTGCAGAAAAATATAGGGGAATAGCTACTATGACTGCAATCACAATACCAATTATTGTTACACTTGTATCCATTTTGTTTTAAAATTTAATTAATGAAATATCAAACAGTTTTCTCTTTGAAAAATAGTTTAATGACTTGAGAAGAAAATATTTCTTCCGGTTAAGATTTCAAAAATTAATTACCAAAAATAATGGAAAGGATAGAGGAGGAGCAGTATCTTTTTACTCTGATTTGAATATTGGTCAGCAAAATTTGATACTGATTTTACAGCTTGATGACTTTGGATTACCATCAAAATTGTATCAAACCATTTAACTATGTTGGGATAGTGGGTTTTTATATTTGCTGTAAATTGATAACTTGCCTGAGGTTGTATAAATGCTAAAGAATCAGGTCTTTCAACAGAAAAAGTAGTATCCGTTTTTTGGGTTTCCGTTTTTTGTACAGAAATTTCATTTGCCTGAGAAGCAAAGAAAGCTATGACCAAAAGTGATAGAAAAATAACGGTTTTACGAATCCAATTCATAGCTGCGAATTTAACTCATAAAACATAATTAAGAAAATTTAAAGTGCTAATTACTTCTTAAAAGTTATCCTCAACTTTATTTAGTTGAGGATAATATTTGTTATTGCTGCATTTTGAAATAATAATCAGCTGAATGTTTACCGCCTCCGTAAAATAGAAAGAAGATACAAACTAATAATACTACTATTGCTAAAACCAGGCTTTCAGAGTGCATATGACCCATAAAGTTTATAAGGACTGCTCCAAATAATATTGGTAATTGTGCTGCAATCGCCCAACGTGTAAGAAGCCCAAAGAAAATCATAATCCCTCCAATCATGTGGGCTGGCGCAATGTAATGTAAGAGGAACATTCCGCCTCCAAATTGATCAATAGGAGAAATTAAATCATGTAGATATTGAACGTTAGTTACAAAAGAAACTCCTTTCATAAATAAAAAAACACCCAATACGATACGTACTAAATCTACTGGTAAATAAGTGTGCGAATTAGCCCATTTATTCAAACTTTTTACATTTTCCATGATGCTACGTGATTAAAAAATTAATTATACTAAAGTTACTGAATTTTTATGATATATTTATTTTTAAGTAACTGAAAATAAGTTTTTTACTATTTTTTTAACGTATTTATTGATTTGTAAAAGCTAAACCTGAATGACACCTAAATTAAAAGGTTTTTGAATAGGGGCATGATTGGCAGCTTCAATACCCATTGAAATCCATGTACGTGTATCTAAAGGATCAATAATAGCATCTGTCCAAAGCCTTGAAGCGGCATAATATGGGGAAGTTTGTTCATCGTAACGGGCTTTTATTTTGGTGAATAACTCTGTTTCTTTGGCTTCGTCTACAATTTCTCCTTTAGCTTTAAGCGAAGAAGCTTCAATTTGTGCCAGTACTTTTGCAGCCTGGGTTCCGCCCATAACGGCAAGTTCTGCACTTGGCCAAGCAAAAATCAATCTCGGGTCATAAGCTTTTCCACACATGGCATAATTTCCGGCTCCATAAGAATTACCCACAATTACAGTAAACTTTGGCACTACCGAATTACTCACGGCATTTACCATTTTGGCACCATCTTTTATGATGCCACCGTGTTCCGATTTTGATCCGACCATAAAACCGGTAACATCCTGTAAAAAAACCAATGGAATTTTCTTCTGATTACAGTTGGCTATAAAACGGGTGGCTTTATCAGCGCTGTCAGAGTAAATAACACCACCAAACTGCATTTCACCTTTTTTGGTTTTAACTACTTTTCTTTGGTTTGCTACAATTCCGACTGCCCAACCATCAATTCTTGCATACCCGGTAATTATTGTCTGTCCATAACCATCTTTATAAGCTTCAAACTCCGAATTATCAACCAAGCGATTGATGATTTCCATCATATCATATTGCTCATTTCTGGCTTTTGGCAAAATTCCGTAAATAGCTGTCGGGTCTAAAGCAGGTTTCTCAGCTTTGATTCGGCTATAACCGGCTTTGTCATAATCGCCAATTTTATCTACAATGTTTTTTATTTTGTCTAAAGCATCTTTGTCATCTTTTGCTTTATAGTCGGTCACGCCTGAGATTTCACAATGTGTTGTGGCACCACCTAAAGTTTCATTATCGATGCTTTCGCCAATAGCGGCTTTTACCAAATAACTTCCCGCAAGGAAAATGCTTCCGGTTTTGTCTACAATAAGGGCTTCATCACTCATAATTGGCAAATAGGCACCACCGGCAACACAACTGCCCATTACAGCAGCTATTTGAGTGATTCCCATACTGCTCATTTGGGCATTATTTCTAAAAATACGCCCAAAGTGTTCCTTATCCGGAAAAATCTCATCCTGTAAAGGTAAATACACACCGGCACTGTCAACCAAATAAATGATTGGCAGCCTGTTTTCCATTGCAATTTCCTGGGCACGTAAGTTTTTCTTTCCTGTAATAGGAAACCATGCACCGGCTTTAACTGTTGCATCATTAGCAACAACAATGCATTGTTTTCCTTTTATATATCCTATTTTTATAACGACACCTCCAGATGGACAGCCACCGTGTTCAGCATACATTCCTTCTCCGACAAATCCTCCAATTTCGATATTTTTAGAATCTTTATCTAATAGATAATCAATACGTTCACGTGCCGTCATTTTGCCTTCGGCATGAAGTTTTGCAATACGTTTTTCGCCTCCGCCTAATTTAACTTTAGCAAATTTTTGTTTTAATTCTGAAAGTAATAATTTATTGTGATCTTCGTTTTTATTGAAGTTTAAATCCATAAGATATTGATGTTTTTACAAAATAATGTGTGCTAATTTACAAAATCAATTGAAATAAATGAGACAAACCAAATGGTTTAAAACTAGATTTTATGCTTTATTAAAATTTAAAGGACAAAAAAAACAGAAGCGAACTTCTGTTTAGTATATATCTTAAATTTTGGAATTTATTTTTTAGAATCGCAGACCATTCTTTTTAGTATTGCCCATTGTTTCAATGCATCACGAGCTTCAACTGCCGGATAGCCTAACATTGTTTTTCCTGCGGGAATATCACCAGTAACACCGGAACCGGCACCAACAATAGCTCCGTCTCCAATAGTTGTATGATCTTTAATAGAGGCGCTTCCGCCAATTATAACTCCGTTTCCTAAAGTTACAGAACCGGCCAAACCGCTATTTCCGGCCATAATACAAAATTTACCTAATTGACTATTGTGTCCAATCTGAACCAGATTATCGATTTTACATCCGTCACCTAAAACCGTAGAACTGAATTTTCCGCGGTCAACACATGAGTTTGCACCAATTTCGACTCCGTTTCCTATAATTACATTTCCAATTTGCGGAATTTTTACCAGACCTTTTTCTTTGCAAGGGCGAAATCCAAAACCATCAGCACCAATAGTTGCATTAGGATGGATAATACAATCGTTACCAATATGACAACGCTCCCTGATTACAGTTCCTGACCAAATAATCGTATTTTTTCCAATAGTACATTCGTCTAAAATAGTAACATTTGGATAAATCGTAGCATTGATACCAATCTCTACTTTTGGACCAATATAACAACCGGCTCCAATTCGGGCACCTTCACTAATGATTGCAGTTTCGTCAATTGTCGCTGTCTTATGAATGTTTGTATGAAATATTGGAGTAGGCGGAGCAAAAAGCGTCAGAATTTGAGACATAGCCAAATCGGCATTTTTTACTTTAATAAAAGCACGATTTTCTCCGGGTTCAATAGAAATATCTTCATTAACAACTGCAATTGATGCTTTTGATCCTCCCCAAAGTTTTTCATATTTTTTGTTGCCAATAAAAGAAATCTCCGAAGCAGTTGCTTTTTCTAATTGCTCTGTGGCAGTAATTTTTTGGGAAGTTGTTCCATATATCACACCATTTAGAACTTCGTTAATTTCTTGAATTGAATAGGGTTTCATGTAGTAAATTTAATAGAGTTATTGAGGGAATTTTTGCCAAATAAACTCAATTAGAATTTAATTACCTAATATTAATGTCAAGTTTTTTGTATAGTATTTTAAATAACGACTAAAATATTACAAATTTAACATTAATTCTATTAATTTATTGACGGTCTTCCAATTTCTGGTGGTTGCCCGAACTTTTAGTTTACGTTCTATAATAGCATTTGTTAGTTTAGAATTTCCGCCTGGATTGGCATATATAATGTACATTGTTTTATTGGTGATAAAGAATCTATCTTCCTTAAAATCAATTGCTTTAAAGGTGTTAATGCTTGTGTTTTCCGGGATATCAGATAAAAAAGTTACATATGGCTGAGTAGGGTCTTCCAGTTTCTGAAAAGGATTTTGCAGGCTGCTTTTTTGCAATTCCTGAAGGGTCAGGATAAGTACGGGAACCTGAAATCCAAAATGCTTTTCGATGGCATTTGTAATTAGATTTTCTAATTCTGATGTATTAGTAAGTAAACTTTTAAAAATAATATTTCCACTTTGAATATAAGTATTACAATTTTGAATGGGAAGTTCCATAAGAATGGTTCTTAAAACTTCCATTTTAATGAGTTTTTGACCACTTACATTTATACCACGCAGAAAAGCAATATAGGTTTGCATGTTTGAAATTGAATTAAAAATAAAAAGCGATTCACTTTTGATTAATTAAAGGAATCGCTTTTCAAAAATAACTAAAAAATTATTCTTTTATTTTGGATAAGGATACGGCATTGATGCAATAACGTAAACCGCTTGGCTGTGGCCCATCTGGAAAGACATGTCCTAAATGTGCATCACAGGTATTACAAACGACTTCAACACGAATCATTCCGTATGATTTATCAGCATGGTATGCAATGGCATTTTCTTTAATTGGTTGCGTAAAAGAAGGCCAGCCTGTTCCTGATTCAAATTTTTCGCTTGCATCAAAAAGCAGGGTGCCACAGCATTTGCACTCATAGATTCCAGGATCGAATAAACTGCAAAGTTCAGAGCTGAAAGATCTTTCGGTACCTTTTAAACGAGTTACCTGATATTCCTCAGCAGTTAAAACCTGTTTCCATTCTTCTTCTGTTTTCTCAACTCTTTTTTCAGGAGCCGGATTTCCTTTGTTTGTAAAATGAATTACATCTGCCCACTTTATCATAACCTTTTTATTTAGTTTACAGTCTCAGTATTCAGTTTCGGTATTCAGTCACAGTTAACTGAAAAACTGCGACTGAATATTTAGAAAACTATTCTTCTTCTCTTTGCCCCATCATCATTAAAAATGCTTTTAGGAAAGGGTCGATATTTCCGTTCATTACACCGTCAACATCGCTGGTTTCGTAACCGGTACGAACGTCTTTTACTAATTTATAGGGCTGCATTACATAATTACGTATTTGCGAACCCCATTCGATTTTCATTTTTCCTGCTTCGATATCAGCGCGTTGTGCCTGTTGTTTTTTTAGCTCAATTTCGTATAACTGAGATCGTAACATTTGCATGGCACGCTGTCTGTTGTCTTGCTGTGACCTGGTTTCAGAACATTGAATCTGGATTCCTGTCGGTTTATGAACCAATTGTACTTTGGTTTCAACCTTATTTACATTTTGTCCTCCGGCCCCACTGGATCTGGAAGTTGTAATCTCAATATCGGCAGGATTAATATCAATTTCTATACTGTCATCAACCAACGGATATACATAAACTGATGCAAATGATGTATGGCGCTTTGCATTACTGTCAAAAGGAGAGATCCGGACTAAACGATGTACACCGTTTTCTCCTTTTAAATACCCAAAAGAGTAATCTCCTTCAAATTCCAAGGTAACGGTTTTGATTCCGGCAACATCACCAGCCTGAAAGTTCAGTTCCTTGATTTTAAAACCATAACTTTCTCCCCACATCATGTACATACGCATCAGCATTCCTGCCCAGTCACAACTTTCGGTTCCACCGGCTCCGGCAGTAATCTGTACCACGGCACTAAGGCTGTCGCCTTCGTCTGAAAGCATGTTTTTGAACTCAATGTTCTCAATATGGGACTGCGTTGTAGTGTAATGCTCGTCTAATTCTTCGGCAGAAAGTTCCCCTTCTTTATAAAAATCATAGGCAAGTTGTAATTCATCTGTAAGTTCGATGGCTTTGTTGTAATCTTCAATCCATTTTTTTTTGTTCCGAAGATTTTTTACAATGATTTCAGCTTCTTTTGCATTGTTCCAGAAGTTGGGCGCGAAGGTTTTTTCTTCCTCGTTTGAAATTTCAATTAGTTTGGCATCAACGTCAAAGATACCTCCTCAACGCACCAAGGCGCTCCACAATACCTTTTATTTGTTCGGTAGTTGTCATAAATTAATAGTAGTTTTATATGTTTCTTATAAATATTACGTTATTTTGTTTCTAAAGTAATTCACAGTGAAAAATTATAAAACTTTCAGGGAATAACTATTAGTAATACGTAATTTTGTTGGTACAAAAATAAGATATAGTTTTTAGAATATGGAAATAAATTTAATTAGCGACACCATTACCAAGCCTTCAAACGAAATGTTGCAATATATGTTTAACGCTCATGTTGGCGATGATGTATACAGACAGGATCCGACGGTTATTGAATTGGAGACGAGGGTAGCTGAATTTTTTGGTATGGAAGCGGGACTTTTTTTCCCTTCTGGAACTATGGCTAATCAAACCGCGATTAAATTACATACACAGCCCGGAGAGCAGTTAATTGCAGATAAATATGCACATGTTTATCATTATGAAGGAGGAGGGGTTTCTTTTAACAGCGGTGTTTCATGCTGCTTGTTAGATGGGGACAGAGGAATGATAACGGCCAGTCAGGTGGCTTCTGCAATAAATGATCCTGAATTTTATCATAGTCCGTTAACAAGTTTGGTTTGTGTTGAGAATACGACCAATAAAGGAGGCGGAGCCTGTTATGAATTAGACGACTTAAGAGAAATAAAAAAAGTTTGTGATGCTAATAATCTGAAATTTCATTTGGATGGTGCCCGAATTTGGAATGCCTTGGTTGCGAAAAGGCAAAATCCGAAAGAATTTGGGGCTATTTTCGATACTATTTCGGTTTGTTTATCAAAAGGATTAGGTGCTCCGATTGGTTCTGTTTTATTAGGAACTAAAGAAGATATTCGCAGAGCGTTGAGAATCAGGAAAATACTTGGGGGCGGAATGCGTCAGGTTGGTTATTTGGCTGCAGCCGGATTGTATGCCCTGGCCCATAATATTGAAAGACTGGCAGAAGATCACCGAAGAGCAAAAGAAATTGCAGCCGTTTTGAGTACAAAGGTCTGGGTAGCTTCAATAGAACCTGTGGAAACCAATATTTTGATTTTTTCGCTTGCGGAAGGATATAGTGATCAGCTTTTAATAGAAAAACTGAAACAAAAAAATATCTCAATAAGTTCAATGGGACATAATAAGCTTCGTATCGTAACACATTTGGATTACAGGGAGGTTATGCATACGTATGTGATTGAAACGCTTCAGAAGTTTTAAAACAAGGCTCAGAGATAATAAAAGGTCCAAAGGTTAGTTACTCACAATGTGAAAAATCTTTGAACCTTTGGACCTTTTTTTTAAAAAAACTCTGAACCTTTTTTATAAATCTTATTTAAACAAGTTATCCATTCCCGGAATCATTGGCATATCCATTTTTGCAACAGCGTCAAGTTCTCTTTCGTTTACGCTTGTCGCTTTTTCAATAGCTTTATTAAGCGTTACAATTAAGTAATCCTCCAATTGTTCTTTATCTTCTAACAAAGAATCATCAATAGAGATTGATTTTATTTTTCTATTAGCTGTTAACGTCACTTTTAATAATCCATCAGCACTTTGTTCATCGATTAATACAGTATCTAAGCGCTTTTTTGTATCTTCAATTTTTTGTTGGGTTTCTTTAAGTTTGCCCATCATTCCCATTAAATCCATTTTTGTTGATTTTAAATTATTTCATACAAAATTAGTATATTGCTGTATTATATCAATACAATATTTTAAGAAAAAATTGTTCCTGTTCTATTGCGATTATAGTACTTTTGCAGCTTCGTATTTTAAAAAAACTAATGCTTAAATCCATGCCAAACGATATAAAGGCTCCACAAGCCAAAGTAATTCCAAAGAACCTGAAAAAGCATAAAGAAACCCGAATAGATAATTATTTTTGGTTGAATAACCGTGAGAACCCTGAAGTTATTGATTATTTAAATCAGGAAAATGCTTATTACGAGAGTATGACCGCACATACAAAAGATCTTCAGAATGCTTTGTATGAAGAAATGAAAGCGAGAATTAAAGAAGACGATTCATCTGTTCCTTATTTTTATAATGGTTATTATTACATTACTCGTTTTGAAACAGGAGAGGATTACCCAATTTTTTCCAGAAAAAAAGAAAGCCTTTCAGCAAAAGAAGAAATTTTATTCAATTGCAACGAGATGGCAAAAGGACATGCTTACTTTAAATTAGGAGGTTTAAGTGTAAGTCCGGATAATAAGTTTGTAAGTTTTGGTGTTGATATTGTTGGAAGAAGAATTTATACCATTCAGATCAAAAACCTGGAAACAGGAGAAATTTTATCCGATAAAATCGAAAATGCTACAGGTGGATCGGTTTGGGCAAATGACAACCAAACTATTTTCTATACGAAACAAGACGAAGTTACTTTAAGAGCAGATAAAGTTTTCAGACATAAATTAAATACTGACTCTAAAAATGATGTTTTGGTTTTTAATGAAACCGATGATACTTTTAATGTTTCAATAAGTAAAGAAAAATCAAGAAAATATATTGTGATAGGTTCAGGAAGTACTCTAACGACTGAATACAGAATTCTAAACTCAGATAATCCGGATGGAGAATTTGAAGTTTTCCAACATCGTGTACGTGGTTTGGAGTATAGTATTTCGCATTACGAAGATTCGTTTTATATTTTAACGAATAAAGATAAAGCGACAAATTTTAAGTTGATGAAAACGCCTGAAAACAGAACGGAGAAAAAGTTCTGGAAAGATCTTATTCCGCATCGGGAAGATGTTTTGTTGGAAGATATTGAAATTTTCAAGAATTATCTGGTCGTTGAAGAGCGCTCAAACGGATTGAATCACATTCGTATCATACCATGGAACGGGGAACCTGATTATTATTTGCCTTTTGGAAGTGAAACGTATAATGCTTACACTACAACCAATATTGATTTTGATACCGATATTTTGCGTTACAGTTATCAGTCGCTGGGAACGCCATCTTCAGTTATTGATTTCAATATGAAGACTAAAACCAAAGAAATTTTAAAAGAGCAACAAGTTTTAGGAGGGAAATTCGATAAAGAAAATTACGTTGAAGAACGTATTTGGGCAACTGCCAGAGATGGGGTAAAAGTTCCAATTTCGATGATTTATCGAAAGGGACTGCATAAAAACGGTAAAAATCCGTTGCTGCTTTATGCCTATGGTTCGTATGGAATCACAATGGATGCTTATTTTTCATCAACAAGACTTTCATTGTTAGATCGCGGATTTATATATGCAATTGCCCATATTAGAGGGGGTGAGGACTTAGGAAGAGAATGGTATGAAGAAGGAAAACTGTTAAAAAAGAAAAATACCTTTACAGATTTCATTGATTGCTCTAAATTTGTTGTTAACGAAAAATTTACTTCTCCTGAACATTTGTATGCAGAAGGAGGATCGGCCGGAGGATTATTGATGGGAGTTATAGCAAATGAATCTCCGGAATTGTACAATGGAATCATTGCCCAGGTACCTTTTGTAGATGTTGTTACAACAATGTTGGATGATACTATTCCGTTAACGACCGGGGAGTATGACGAATGGGGAAACCCAAATAATAAAAAATATTATGATTATATGTTATCGTATTCACCTTATGATAATGTAAAAGAACAGAAATATCCTAATATGTATATTTCTACGGGATTGCATGATTCGCAGGTACAATATTGGGAGCCAGCCAAATGGGTAGCCAAATTAAGAGAGATGAAAACAAATAACAATTTTTTGTTTTTGGACACCAATATGGATGCTGGACATGGTGGAGCTTCAGGAAGATTTGAAGCACTAAAAGACTTAGCAAAGGAATTTAGTTTTTTATTAGATTTAGAGAAAATTAAAAGCTAATTAGAAATTTTTTGTTAAATTTGCAACCTATCAGGGTTATTTAAAAATACCTTTGATTAACTATTTTTTTATGAAAGAAGAAATAAATGCTTATAATAATGTTTTAGAATTAATAGGTAACACCCCACTTATTAAGCTAAATAAAGTCACCGAAGGGCTAGAAGGAAATTTCTACGCAAAGGTAGAAGCTTTTAATCCGGGACATTCGTCAAAAGATAGAATAGCATTATATATCATTGAAGAAGCAGAGAAAAAAGGAATTTTATCTCCAGGTGATACCATAATTGAAACAACTTCCGGGAATACAGGTTTTAGTTTAGCTATGGTAAGCATTATAAAAGGCTATAACTGTATATTGGCAGTAAGTTCAAAATCATCCAAGGATAAAATAGACATGTTGAGAAGTTTAGGCGCGAAAGTGTATGTTTGTCCGGCTCACGTTTCTGCAGATGATGAAAGATCTTATTACAACGTTGCAAAACGTTTGCATGAAGAAACTAAAGGTTCTGTATATATTAATCAGTATTTTAATCAGCTAAATATTGATGCCCATTATAATACTACAGGCCCTGAAATTTGGGCACAAACCAGAGGTCAAATCACACATCTTGTTGCTTGCAGCGGTACCGGAGGAACAATCTCAGGAACTGCAAAATTCTTAAAGGAGCAAAATCCTAATATTAAGATTCTGGGTGTAGACGCTTTTGGATCAGTATTGAAAAAATACCATGAAACAAAAGAATTCGACAATAAAGAGATTTACCCATACCGTATTGAAGGTTTAGGAAAGAATCTTATTCCATCAGCTACAGATTTTGATATTATTGACAAATTCATCAAGGTAACTGATGAAGAAAGTGCACATACAGCCAGAGAAATTACCAGAAAAGAAGGTTTATTTGTAGGATATACTTCGGGAGCAGTAATGCAGGCTATTAAACAATATGCCGAAGAAGGAGAATTTACTAAAGACAGTAATATTATTGCTATTTTTCCAGATCATGGATCTCGTTATATGAGTAAAGTATTTAGTGATGACTGGATGAATGAACAAGGATTCTTTGATAGTGTTAATGAAGAAGAAGTTCAAAAAATTGAATTTGTAAAGTAAGAATTCTTAAAAAGAGACACTCATATAAATATATAATAAAACCTGCTTGAGAAATTGAGCAGGTTTTTTTGTATTCCTGTTTCTGAATATTGCATTTAACTTGTGTATTGTCAAGTGTTTATTTCAGTATTTTGTTTTTGGTTAGGGATGATTAATCAGAGTTGTAATTTGTAATAATTTTGTCAAAAATGAGATATAGTATTACACCAAGACAATTTTATGTTTAATGGCATATAAAACCAATCCGATTCGGGTTTTAATTTCCAGTTTATCAAATAAACATTCCCGGTAACCATCAATTGTTTTTGGACTTAAACACATTTCTGAGGCAATCTCTTTGTATGTTTTTTCGGTACAGGCATGTTTTATAAAAACGATTTCTTTTTCTTTTAAATTGATTTTTTTAGAATCGTCATTGGCTTTTTTTACCAGCATTCCTGAAACTAATTCTGTAAAATAAAAGCCTTTTTCAATTACGGAAGCAATGGCTTCTTTAAATATTTCAGGGGAAGTGTCTTTCAATAAATAACCTTTTGCACCGCTAGCGATCATTTTTATGATAATTTCTTCGTCATCATTTAGTGAAAGGGCAATCACTTTTAAATTGGGCCTGTTTTCTTTAATCCATTTCATTGTGCTTACGCCGTCTAAAACAGGCATGTTGACATCTAATAAAATTAAGTCGACTTCTGTATCGACGTTTTCCTGTAAGTACGAAATAAATACTTTACCATTCTCAAAGTGATTGATCACCTCAAAATCTTTAAAACTATCGATTAAAAGTTTGAGTGATTGTGAAAAAAGATGATGATCATCTACAATAATAATTTTGTTTTTAGTGTTAGATTTCATTTGTTTTGATTAAGGGGTAATCCAAAGTTACGGTTGTTCCTGATGAATCTGATTCCATTATTAAGATTGCTCCAATTAACTTGGCTCTTAATTTCATGTTGTTTAAACCTAATCCGGAATTTATCTGATTTGTATCATAACCAATTCCGAAATCTTTTATTTTTAATCGAAAAACGGTATCAGTTGTATTAATATTTACTTCAAATAAATCACTGTGCGAGTGTTTAAGGCTGTTGTGCACTGCTTCCTGAAAAATTCGATAAATAAATAAATCATGCTCCTGACTAATCTGGGGTATTTCTCCCGTAAGATTATAATTGTATTGAATGTTTTTTAGTTTTTTTATACGCTCAAGATCTTGTTTTATGGCTTCGATGAAATTGCTCTGCAATAGATTATCTTTATTGATGATTCGGGATAAAATCCGGATCTCGTCTAGTGATTTGGCTAATATTCCTTTAAGATCATTCAGTTCATTCGCCTGAATTGGTTTTCCGCTATCGAGATAGATATTGAGCTGCATAATACCAACAGAAACTATCTGGCCTATATTGTCATGGAGTTCCTTGCTAATTTCACTCAGAGTCTGATCTTTAATTTCAATTCTGGTCTTAATTAATTCAGATTGAAAATACAGTTCTGATTCCATTTTTTCAACCAGATAATTATTCTTCTTTTTTAAAAAATAAAAGAATATGACAAGCAAAATAATCAGTAAAGTTAAAAAAACTATACTTAACGAAATGACTAATAATTGTATTTCTTTTCGCTCCATAAAAATCCGATAACATAGCAGCCATGTGCAAGGAGATTTAAAATAAACACTACTAAACTAAAAACGGATTCGTCGTGTTTGATCAAAAACCAATTTAAAGCAAGCATAAAGGGTACAAACGGCACATGAAAGACTAATATTCCTAATATGTACCAAAAAAAGACTGATTTTTTAAAATTTAATATTTTGTCTGAATTAAAAATTTCTACCAAATATAAACAGGATAATATCATAATTAACAGAACTCCAATGGCAAAACTATATGTATATGAACGATTTACATCTTCTTTGAAATATAAAATATTCATAAAAAAGGATATTATAAACAGCACCAAAAAGAGAATTGCTATTATCCTGTAATTTGTTTTTAATAAAAGACTCCTTAAAAGTAAGATATAGGCACAAAAACTGACGAGCATGTAAAAATTAAACACATGGTAATTTAGTATGCCTGTCCACTCAGTAAAATAATATCCAACTTTTTCTATTATGGCAGAAAGCCAAATTAAAATTACTAAAAATTTAGCTTTATTGACAGGAAGTTTGTGCCATGAAATCAACCCAATAATTCCGGAAAATAAAATTAAATAGACAGTATAAAATCTTAAAAATTCAAACATAATTTTCTAATATGATAAGCTTGGCGGTCTTCCAATACTTCCATAATTCATTGGTTCGATACTTGCTATATCAGCATCATCATTTTCAAGAACTAAAGCAAAGGTCTGTACACCACCTTTTGTAGCTGTTTTAATTTTTTTACCCGTGGCTGTTAAAAAAACTGTCATCAGACCTGCTTTTTCAGCATATTTTTTTTCATCAGGATATACTCCAAAGTAAAAACGGACCCCGCTTACATTATATCCGGTTCTTTCGCCTTTGGCCTTGATGTAATGAATATATTTTTCGAGCTCCTCTACAGAAAACCAAACAGCATTTGCGTCTTCCTTATTAATGTATTTAGCAATTATGCGAGCGCGATATTTCATAAAGTTCAAATGTAATTCCTTTGCGAATTTTTTTGTAATTAATTGAGTTGGTCTTCCAGGTTCTCTTTCCATAATTATTTTAATAGTTAATTGGTTAATTAATTGGTAAATATGTTTTTAATAAAATATTACGAGCAAAATTATTTTAAATTCCTACAACAGGCAAGGGGGAAAATACCCTTTTTTTGTAAGGTAAATTTATTTAAAATATTTGGTTAAAATATTGTTTTGTAGGGAATTAAAGAAAATATGTTTTACATCGTTCATTTTCGTAGAGAAAAGGGATAGGCAAAACCTGAGAAACCTATTAAAAGAGTAAGGGTTAATTTTAAAAAAGAAAACCCGACTGATAAGGGTCGGGTTTGTGTATAAAAAAATACTCCGGATGAAAATCCGGAGTATTTTTTATTCTATTTAGATAAAAGCTCTATTATTTTTGCTTTTAATTCAGGACCTCTTAAGTCCTGGGCAACTACTTTTCCTGATGCATCAAGTATAAAAGTTGCCGGAATCGACTGAACATTGTATTGCTTTGCAATTGGTTCGTCCCAGAATTTTAAGTTTGAAACATGTGTCCAGGTTAAGCCGTCTTTTGCGATAGCTTCTTTCCATGCAGCAGCTTCTTTGTCCAATGAAACACCAACTATATTTAATCCTTTTGAGTGTAGTTCTTTATAAATAGCTACAACATTTGGATTTTCTTTTCGGCATGGTCCGCACCATGAAGCCCAAAAATCTACAATAGTTACTTTTCCTAAGCTTTCTTTCAGGGAAATTGTTTTCCCTTCAGGATTAGGAGCTGAAAAATCTGATCTTCATTTAGCACTGCCAGGAGCAGGAGCTGTCGCACCAACTGCAGGCATTTTCATCTGACCGATTTTTTCTTTAATGCTTTTTCCTGGTTTTGTATTTTTTAAAGACTCATCCAAAGAGTTATAAAGGGCTTCATTCTTTTTGAAATCAGAACTAGGATCATTAATTAAACTTTGAATAATTAAAGCTGTAATGAATGATTTTGGATGTGTTTCAGCATAAGCTGTATATTTCTTTTTTGATTCAGTCTGAACTTCAGTTTGGATAGCCATATATTGTTTCATCAAACTATTGATAACTGCTGTATCTTGTTTTTGTTGAGCAGCTTGCATAGTTTGTGAATTTTTTTTCTGAAAATCCATTAATTTTTTCTGAACTTTAGTAAGGTCTTCGTTGAATTTAACATATTCGTCGTTGCTGTAAGTTCCGGAAATTTTTGATTTATGGATGCTGTCTTTATCTACATCAATTTTAATTTCACCAGTTTCTAAGATAAATGGAATTGGACCTTGTAAATCTTGTACAATTAAAGTATGAAAAGCTGGTTCAGTAACTTTTCCTTTTATTTCAAATTTTCCATTTTCAACTTTTACAGTATCAAGGGCTTTAGGTGCCATGGTTGTTGGATCCTGACCTTGAAGGATAATGGTTTTCCCGTTTTCAATTCCTTTTGCAGTTCCTGTAATCAGGTATTCTCCGTCTTTAACTTTACTGCATGAAATTATCGCTACAGAAGCGGTAAGTAAAAAAAATATTTTTTTCATTATAAAAAATTAATTAGTTAATTGATTTGTGCAACAAAAGTATTTAAAAATATAAAACATCTACAATTTTACAACCTAAAATTTTGTTATAGTTTTTTATCATTCAATTGTCTTATATATAATGGGTTATAAGAGTTTAATTAATGAAAAAATGATGATTGTTTATTTATTTAGATTATAATTAAATAATTTGATACTTTTTAAGCATAAAAAAAGCATCCTGAATTTAGAATGCTTTTATGAATATTGGATAATAAATCTATTCTTGATTTGTTTTTTTTCTCCAGGTAAAAGAGTTCAGAATATGTCTTTTTGCAAATCTTCCAGGAGAATCTGCATTTACCATTTTTACGTAAGTTGCTTTAGGAACACTAATGTATTCGTAAACACTTCCGTTTGAGAAATCGATAATTAAACGACCTTCAACAAATTTATAATCAGTAATTGTTGCAGTTGCGATAGTCTCAGTATATTCAGGTAAATTTGCTTTAATCGTTTCAGGATTAATGCTTACCAAAAAATGATAAGCTTCAATAATAGCTTTACTTTTTTCTTCTGCAGCTTTCAAACCAGCATCATCACCTTGAAATTTATCAGGATGAGATTCTTTCATCGCATTACGATAAATGGTTTTTAAATCTTTTAATTCAGCAGTTTTTTCTACGTTTAGTAACTTGCGATATTCAACTATTTTTTTCATAAATAAGGTAACTACTTGTCTATTAGTTTGAAATTGATATTAATTGTTCAAAAGACAAATTTTTTGCAAAGGTACACTTTTTTTTAACTTTTTAGTTTTGAAGGAAAAAATATTCCGAATATTTAGAAGTTTGAGCCACATTTTACAGCTGTCCTGAAAATGGAGACTTGAAACGGAGGTTCTCAATATTACTTATGTTCCGGTTTATTATTTGCCTTATCGAAGTTTTTAGACTTTTTTGGATATTTGTTATAGCTGATGTCACTTGGGTTTTCGATAACGGATTTTATCGTAATCCAATCGCCTACAGTAAAGTTGCTGTGTGCTATTTTATAATCTAAAAGGTATTCACCACAGAAATAATTGTTGTTTTCATCTTTTTCCATGATGCCTGTATAAACTCCTTTTTGCAGCATTTTTTCTTGTGATCCTTTAGACATGACTTTTTATTTTAAAATTGAAGCTGCAAAGTTAATCAATATATTCTTTGGATTTAGGGAGTTCAGGACAATCTGAGTATATTTGCATATGCAAAAAAACTATAAGCCACACCCTAATTCGTTTAAAAATACTTTTTGTGTTTTTCATGAAGTACTTTCGAATGAGATTGAAGGTTTGAAAATACAGTTTGAGAGCAAAGCGGGAAGTACCTATTATTATACCGAAAATGGAATGTACCGCGTTTCGAATCATTGGGGGAGATTGGCCAACAGCAAATGGCGTTTGATAGCACGCGAACCTGAAACAGAATCGAAAGCTAAAATTGGTTTCGCAGCTTGGAGTGAATTTTATCCTGATAATGCAACTGAGAAATTATACTATATTGAAGCAGATTTTGAGAAAAATATAGTAACCTATCAGCATAGAAATAATCCGGAGTATGATAAAAAAGCAGTTTTGAGAACCAGTTTTGAAACCACAAAGCGAATTAAACAAATTAGAAACCTGCAACAACTGACTTCATGGGCAAAACATTTTGATTATGATGATATTGCCGATTTAAGAAAACAAATTATCAGCGAATTGATTTATACCGAGAAAACTTTAGACGAAATTAAAAGAGAAATATAATGGGACGCAACAACGAAAGAAATATAAAAAAGCACAACGATAAACTTCATAAAGCTCAGGACAAAGCAAAACAAGCCGTAATTGCACGCAAGGAAAAGCTAAAGGAAATTGTGAAAAAGTTTAATGAAAATAAAACTGAAGAGTAAAAAGTTTCAAGTTGCGTAACGTAATCTGAAACTTGAAACCTGAAAGAAAAAATAACAATAAGAAAATATGAATACAAAATTTGAAAGTTTAAAAGCGAGCGTACAGGAAATTATAGATTTAATTGCTGCGGAAAACAATAGAGAAGCAAATAATAAATTACTGGAAGTAAGTGATGTATTAGATGAAATGTTAGATTTTGCAGAAGAAGATGAAGAATTAAGAGAAATAAGCAGATATCAGGTTTTATTAAACCAGTTACATGTAAAACTTAATGGTGAAGAGCAGGTTGATGGAGAATAAATGTTTTTGTGATACCAATTTGTTATTTGCCGATTGTTGTGGATTGTATCTTCAAAAAAGCCAGAAAGCGCCAACTGCTTTAGCTTTGATGCGATCCAGGTATTCGGCTTATGTTACCCATAATGCTGATTATCTTTTGGAAACGACTTATGTTTCTGAACGGAAATATTATTCGAAAGAAGAAATCCTAAAATGGGCAACCAGCAATAAATGGCAAAAGTTAGAAATTTTAAGTTTTACAGAAACTACGGTTGAGTTTAAAGCTTATTTTTTAGACGCCAGCCAAAAGCCTCAGGAACATTACGAGTTTTCGACTTTTAAATTTGAAAATGAAGCTTGGTTTTATGTTGATGGAAAGTTTGAATAATTGATAGTATTTGAGTTATTTTCGGCTCATTTTTTTTAAATATTTTAACTAAAAATTAATAAACGTTTCTTTTTTCGTAATTCTAAAAAACCGTAATTTTAGAATTATGAAAAACGAATTTAAAAAAGGTTTTTACTTTAAAACTTACGAAGCCCCATTTCAGTCTCCGTTTGAAAAACTTTTTGGCATTTTTAAAGAGTTAATTACCCATACTTCGGGTGATTTTGATGAAGCTATAAATTGGCTTCGGGAGCTGGACAAAGAATATAAACTTACCGATGAAAATTATACAATTGATGATTTTATCGAAGATTTAAAAAAGAAAGGTTACATAAAAGACGAGGTTAAAGAAGATGGAACAGGAGGTTTTGGCATTACTGCTAAAACAGAACGTGCAATTCGTCAGCAGGCTTTAGATCAGATTTTTGGTA
Organism: Flavobacterium sp. CF136; assembly: GCF_000282055.1. GTDB lineage: Bacteria > Bacteroidota > Bacteroidia > Flavobacteriales > Flavobacteriaceae > Flavobacterium. Next base: position 38,744 of record NZ_AKJZ01000020.1, on the reverse strand, counting down.
ATTTAAAGCGTTCCGGAAACGGAAATCATAAAACCAAGCATGCCGGAAATGGTGATGAGCATACCGGAGAATTTCGTGAATTTAATTTTGGAGATGGTTTAGAACGTATTTCTTTGACTGAGAGCTTGCGAAATGCTCAAATAAACAATGGCGTAGAAAGTTTTATGCTCACCGAAAATGATTTGGTAGTAGAAGAAACACAGTATAAAGCTCAAATGAGTACTGTTTTGATGATAGACATCAGTCATAGTATGATTTTATACGGAGAAGACCGAATTACACCTGCCAAAAAAGTAGCGATGGCCCTGGCCGAATTAATCACAACACGCTACCCAAAAGATACTCTTGATATTTTGGTTTTTGGGAATGATGCCTGGATAATTCCAATTAAAGATTTACCTTATTTACAAGTTGGTCCTTATCATACGAACACTGTTGCAGGATTGCAATTAGCAATGGATATTTTGCGCAGAAAACGAAATACCAACAAACAAATTTTCATGATTACCGATGGAAAACCAAGTTGTGTGCGTGAAAGGGATGGTTCCTATTATATGAACAGTAACGGTCTCGATGAATATATTGTCGATAAATGTTACACACAGGCACAGCAAGCCAGAAAATTACACATTCCGATTACGACTTTTATGATTGCAAATGACCCTTATTTGCAGCGTTTTGTGAATCATTTTACTGAAGCGAATCAGGGAAAAGCTTTTTATACAGGAATAAAAGGTTTAGGTGAAATGATTTTTGAAGATTATGAAACGAACAGGAAGAAAAGAGTTCGTTAAATAGGTTCATAGTTGCAAAGTCTCAGAGGAACAAAGGTTTTCGGTTGTCACGCTGAGCAGAGTCGAAGCGTTTTTAAGACAACATATATCGTAGAGGCGCACAGCAGTGCGTCTAACTCGTTAAAATAAAATATAATAAAAATAACAAAATAGATATTTCATAAAATGAAAGTAGAAAACATAAATACATTAGGTCAGTTAAAGACGGCAGGATATAAAACCAAATCTATTAAAGATGAATTGCGAGAAAATCTTCGTGAGAAAATCAAATCAGGGCAACCGGTTTTTGAAGGAGTTCATGGTTTTGAAAATACAGTAATTCCCGAATTGGAGAGAGCTATTTTATCTCGTCATAATATCAATTTACTAGGGCTTCGCGGTCAGGCTAAAACTCGTTTGGCGCGTAAAATGATCGAATTACTGGATGAATATATTCCGTTTGTGTCAGGTTCTGAAATTAATGATGATCCGTTAAATCCGATTTCCCGGTTTGCTAAAGATATCATTGCGGAAAAAGGAGACGAAACACCAATTTCATGGCTGCACAGAAACGAACGTTTTTTCGAAAAATTAGCAACTCCGGATGTTACAGTAGCCGATTTAATTGGTGATGTCGACCCAATAAAAGCAGCAAATTTAAAATTATCATATGCCGATGATCGCGTGATTCATTTCGGGATGATTCCGAGAGCGAATCGCTGTATTTTTGTAATCAACGAATTACCTGATTTGCAAGCCAGGATTCAGGTTTCATTATTTAATATTTTGCAGGAAGGCGATATTCAGATTAGAGGTTTTAAATTGAGAATGCCGCTTGATATGCAATTTATTTTTACTGCCAATCCGGAAGATTATACCAATAGAGGAAGTATTGTAACTCCTTTGAAAGACAGGATTGGGTCACAAATTTTGACGCATTATCCTGAAAATATTACAATTGCGAGAACGATAACTGAACAAGAAGCAAAATTAGACGATACTCAAAGTGAGATTGTATATGTTCCGGGTTTAGCCAAAGATATTCTGGAGCAAATAAGTTTTGAAGCACGTGACAGTGAATACATAGATAATAAAAGCGGCGTAAGTGCCAGAATGAGTATTACAGCTTTCGAAAATTTAATTAGTACTGCAGAGCGTCGCGCTTTAAAAGCCGGAGTTGATCACACTGTTTTACGTTTGTCTGATTTTATTGGAATTATTCCTGCGATTACCGGAAAAGTAGAATTAGTTTATGAAGGCGAGCAGGAAGGAGCTGCCGTTGTAGCACAAAATTTAATTGGGTCTGCAATTAGAACTTTATTTTCAGATCATTTTCCTAAGATAGAAAAGCTTGAAAAACCAGGTGAAAAAACACCTTATTCTGATTTAATCGATTGGTTTTTTGTTGAGAGCGGCTTCGAATTGTTAGATGAAGCTTCAGACACAGAGTATAGAAATATTTTGGATGAGGTAACTCCGTTAGATATCCTAATAAAAAAATATCAGCCTCAGTTGGACAAAAATGACCAATACTTCATGAAAGAATTTATTTTATGGGCTTTGGTTGAATATAAAAAATTAAGCAAAGACCGTTTTGCACAAGGACATCAATTTAAAGATATGTACGGAAGTTATATCAGTAAATTGTAAAAAAATAAAGACTAACTTCAACCAATAATTAAAATTCTAAAAATGAACATTACCTTAGAACAAGCTGAAAAAGCGATTGCTGCTGCAAAAAATAAAGCAACAGAAATTAATACAAAAATGGATATTTGCGTAGTAGATGCCGGAGCGAATCTGGTTGCTTTTGCGCGTATGGATGGAGCCTGGATAGGATCGATTGATATATCTCATAAAAAAGCAAGAACTGCAGCATGGTTTACAATGGATACAGCTTCTTTGGTAGATGCTGTTCAGCCTGGAGCGCCACTTTATAATATCGAACACTCAAATGGAGGATTGATAACTTTTCCTGGTGGGGTAGTTATAAAAAATAATAATGGAGATATTATCGGTGCAATTGGTGTTAGCGGCAGCAGTGTAGAAAATGACCATACAGTAGCAGTAGCAGGTGCTGAAGCTATAAAATAAGCAGTTAAAATTATTAATTATTTGTAATAATTTAAGAAACAGGCCCGACAGGTTTTAATAATCTGTCGGGTTTATTATTTGTAAAAACAGCATTTCCGGTTTTATTTCGCCTACCTTGCTACGTCGGCTGTAATTGCAGTCTTTCCTAAAAATATAATGGAAGATAGTTTTGAAGATTTAATTGCGAGTTATATCGAAAATAAAGTTGGGATTTCTGAGCATTTTTTAACCCCGGAACTGGCCAATCATCTAAAACAAAATTTACTCGATTTAAATCAGAAAAGTTTATTGTTAGCTGCCGGAATTGGAAACTCGGATAAACTGTTTTACGACGGTGCTATCAGAAGTGATTCTATTTACTGGTTAGATAAAAAACACAATAATGTCTTCGAAAATGAGTTTTTTGCTAAAATCGATGCTTTCATTCTTTATTTAAATGAAAGTTGCTACACCGGAATAACAGGTTACGAATTTCATTATGCCTTATATGAAAAAGGGGATTTTTACCTGAAACATCTGGATCAGTTTAAAAATAATCCCAGCAGGAAATATTCGATGATTAGTTACCTCAACAGCAATTGGCAGGAAGCAGATGGGGGTGAATTGTTGATTCATCAACCGGATAATAATCAAAAAATTTCGCCTACTCAGGGCAAAACGGTTTTCTTTAAAAGCAACGAATTGGTTCATGAGGTTTTAGTAACTCAAAATACCCGAATGAGTATTACCGGCTGGCTGAAGAGCGAATAAGTTTTTTGAAATGGTTAGTTGGTTCTTCATAACTTCAATTCGATTGTTATATAATTGATTGAATTGCCTCCTGCTTTAGCTGGAGGTAAAAATTAAGCTGGAGGTAAAAATTAAGTAAAGGGTAAAAATTAAGTAAAGAAGTAAAGATAATTGGCTTTAGTTTAGCCGAAAAGCGCAAAAGTTTCATTTGGCTAAAGCCTTTGCTATATTTAAATTATAAACCTCCAGCTGAAGCTGGAGGCAACTCAAAACCTTCTTTTTAATAATCTGAACTCAGGTTCATAATTAAATCATAATTCTCCTTATATGTAATTTGTATTTTCGATTCAATTGTTATTTTTGTTAATCATACATTTATTAATATGAAATTACTCATAGTTGAAGACGAACCTAATCTCTTATCCATTTTGCGAAAAGGATTGGCGGAAAATAACAATGAAGTAAGTGTAGCACTTGATGGTACTACTGCTTTGGAGATGCTTCACGATTATAATTTCGATGTAGTTGTTTTAGATGTAATGCTGCCTGATATAAACGGGATTGAAATTTGCAGAAGATTGCGTGCGGGCAGGAATTTTGTACCTGTTTTGCTTTTGACAGCCCTTGGAACATCAGAAAATATTGTAACCGGACTTAATTCAGGAGCTGATGATTATTTGGTTAAGCCTTTTAAATTTGGTGAACTTGAAGCAAGGATAAATGCTTTGTACAGGAGAGCCCATCAGGATGTTGAAAAAACAGATATCATAACAATTAGCGATTTAGAAATTAACGGACGAACCAAAACAGTAAAAAGGGAAGGGGAATCTATTGTTTTGACAGCCAAAGAGTTTAAATTACTCTATTATCTGGCTAAAAATAAAGAACATATAGTATCAAGGGACCAGATTTTGGATAATGTCTGGGATATAAATTTTGATATGAACACCAATGTTGTGGATGTTTATATTACCTATTTAAGAAAAAAAATAGACAAACCTTTTAAGACTAAACTTATTCATACGATGAAAGGTTTAGGTTATGTTATAAAGCCATAAAATGGATATAAGAAAAAAAATCACTTTTACTTATGTTGCACTTTCAAGTTTCAGTACGCTATTATTGTGTATAATAGTTTTTGTATTGTTTCGGGAAAATAACAGGTATCATTTCTTAAAACGATTAGAAGACAGAGCAAAAATTGTAGCTTCCATTCATTTTCAGGAAGATCCCGAAAAAATAAAATATTATAGTAATCTAAAAAAAAATGGACTGGAAGAACTTATTGAAGAAGAAGAATATGTTCTAAAAATAAATAGCTCCAATAGCTTTGATTATAATACTAAATTAAATTTACCCAATCAGTTTTATTCAAATGTTCTGACGACTGGAAAAGACTATTTTGAAATTAACAGCAAGTATTATTTAGGTCAGGTTTTTACAGAAAACAATCAAAAATATATTGTAATTGTTGGTGCACGTGATCGAAGAGGAAAAACAACGACTGTTTATATTGTAAAAATATTGTTTTTTGGAGGAATTGCATTTATACTTTTGGCTTTCTTTTTAGGCCGGTTTTTAGCAAAACGCGTTATCAATCCGGTTGCGAGAATTACAAAAGAGGTAAACCGGATCAGTGCTTCGAACCTGCATAACAGATTGCCTGAAGTAAAAAATTCGGATGAGATTTCAGATCTTACAGCTACTTTTAATGATATGCTGGATCGTTTGGAAACTTCGTTTGAAATTCAGGCCAATTTTATAAACAATGCTTCCCATGAATTAAAAACTCCAATCACGACTATTATTGCAGAGTCTGAAATTATGCTTTTGAAAGAAAGGCCGGTTTCAGAATACATACAATCTTTAGAAAATATTTATAGTCAGGCATCAAAGCTGGGTAATCTTACCGAAAGTTTATTAAAACTGACTCAAACGGGTTACGATGGAAAAAAACAAGTGCTTGATATTGCGAGAATTGATGAAATATTACTTGAAGTAAAATCAGATATTGATAAAATTTATCCGGATAACCGCGTGAGCATAAAACTTAATTTTGCTCCTAAAGATTCTAATTTGTTATTGATTCCGTGCAATAAACCTTTATTAGAATTGGCGATCAATAATATTATTACAAACGGAGTAAAATATTCAGATAATAACGAAGTTTTTGTAACGCTTTCTGCGAATCAGGAAGTTATCAAAATTTCTATTAATGATATCGGAATCGGTATTCCTCCTGAAGACATTCCACATTTATATGAACCTTTTTTCAGGGGGAAAATTGCAACTAAATATATTGGCTACGGTTTAGGACTCCCATTGGCTTCAAAAATTATCCGTATGCATGACGGGGAATTACAAGTACAATCGGAACAAAATAAGGGAACCATCGTAACTATTCTTTTTAAGAAAGCCAATATCAAAAATCCTAACATTAAAAATTCTAATGTTGAATCTTAGGAAATTCTAATTTTACATTAAGGCCCTTCTAATTTACAGGAAGTTATTTTGCATGTATAAACTAATAATTATACATTATGAAAAATTTCCTTATACCAACGACTTTAGAAAAAGATACAATCAGTGCGGTAAAATCTGCTGTTTATCAGGCAAAAAACACAAATTGTGAAATTATCCTAATGATGGTTTCAGATACTCCTGACACCTTTTCTTCTTCACAATTTTTACGAGAAATGAAAGTCAGTCTTACCACAAGTCAGGAAGAAGTTCTTGATAGCTGTAAAGATATTATTGACAAGACTTCGAATTGTAAAATAAAAATACACAACCAATACGGACTTTCATCAGCTGTTTTTAAAGGTATCATCGATGCTTTTGATGTAAAATTGGTTGTTCTGACTCCTTCGTATAAACGTGAAACCAAACGTATTCATCAACATTTGGTAAAATTAGCAGGGAATCAAAAATGCCCTATTCTACATTTAGGAAACGAAAAATTTAAAGACGATTTCAATAAAGCACTTTATATCGAAAATAGCAGGGCTAATATGCATGTTAAAGATGTTCAGGAGTTTTTAAGCCAAAACTTTTCATTTGAAATTGTGAGCCAAACTGCCAATTTTGAAAATAATTTTGAAGAATTTGCTCCATACTTATCAGAAGCGATTTCGAAATATGACATCGATTTGTTGGTTGAAACCCGTAAAGGCGAAAAAATCAAATTCAAAAAAACAAAAAAAGAAAATATTAATGAACGATTAGGACTTCCGGTTCTGTCGTTGTACGAAGAGCTGGTATAAATCAAATCTTCAAAAAAATAAGGTTTAATTTAAAACGAAAAATATGCTGTTAAAGAAAAGAATTCCAATGAAATATGTTCTTGGGAAAATTAAGGTAGAAATTGTTCTGGTATTGGCTTATACGATATTATTTGAAATTTTTCATCACTATTTCATTAACTTGCCTGTAGATATTCCAATTGCGATTCCAACAATGATTGGAACAATTATCTCTCTTTTGTTGGCTTTTAAATCAAATCAGGCTTATGACAGATGGTGGGAAGCAAGAATTGTATGGGGAGCAGTTGTAAATGATTCAAGAACATTAATCCGTCAGATGCTGACATTTTATAAAGATCCTGATTTTTCTGTTGAAGCAAGCGAATTCAAAGAAAATTTTGCCAAAAGACAAATTGCATGGTGTTATAGTTTAGGACAGTCGCTTAGAAATAAAGATGCCATAAAACCGCTAAGTGGCTTGGTAAGTGAGGAAGAAATCCGATTTATAAAAAATCACCAAAATGTGCCAAATGCAATTTTAATGCTGCACGCACGTGATCTTAGAAATGCTAAAAATGATAAGCGAATTAACATGTACCAACAGGTCGAAATCGATAATACATTATCAAGGCTGTGTGATGAAATGGGTAAATGCGAAAGAATTAAGAATACTATTTTTCCAACGACATATAGCATGTATATCAGATTGACATTGTGTTTGTTTATCTTTTTACTGCCATTCGGACTGACCAGTGTATTAAGCTGGTTCGCTATTCCGTTGATTACAGCAATTGCGGCAGCTTTCTTTTTAATTGAAAGAATGGCGATTCATTTGCAGGATCCTTTCGAAAACAGACCAACAGATACACCCGTTACGGCTATTGCAAAAACAATCGAAAAAAACATCAAGCAGATGCTGAATGAGTATCAAAGCGAGTTTGATATTTTAAATGAATTTGATTTGAAAGAAGAACCTCAAAAAGTGGAAAAAAACGCTTATTTTATTTTATAGTTAATTTTGGTTTTATAATTGTTAACCAGACAACGTTTGTTATTTACGTTGTCTGGTTTTTTTTATTGCTTGCAGAAAAAAGTTAAAGTATTTCACTTTAGTATATTTAATTCTAGTTTCTGAAATATTTTTACCACAAATTACACAAATTTTCACAAATTAATTCGTGGTAACATTTTAACAGTACAGGTTTTTAATCTGCAAAAACCAATCTATGGAAGCTTCAGTTCATAGTTAGCTATAAATCAAGTAATTTCCCTAATATGTAAACCGCCTTAATTCATTATATTCACGGCAGACCAAATAATTTGTGAAAATTTCTGCAATTTGTGGTAGCATTTTAACTGCAGGCTTTCAGTCTGTAAAAAACTAATCTATGGAGTTTCAGTTCATAGTTTAGCTATGAATCAATTAATTTTCCCAAGGTTTGTATTGATTGTCTCAATTCATTCGTCCAGGGCAGGCCAAAGCTTAATCGCATACAATTCGAAAATTGATTTTGAAAAGAGAAAATCCTTCCGGGTGCAATACTTATATGATGTTTCATGGCCAAATGATAAAAATCGGCTGTGTCGATTTTTTTATCAAGTTCAACCCAAAGAAAAAATCCGCCTTGTGGCTGACTCACTTTCGTTCCCTTCGGAAAAGATTCCAAAATAGTATTGATGTAATTATTGCAATTATGATTCAGTATCTGGCGAATTTTGCGGAGATGATTTTCATATCGGCCATTTTTAAGAAAATCACCCACAACTTCATGTGTAATAGTAGGCGAGGAGATAGTATGATATAATTTAGTACGCAGGATTTCTTTTTTAAATTTTCCCGGTAAAACCCAGCCTACACGATATCCGGGAGCCAAAGTTTTAGAAACCGAACTGCAGCAAAGCACAATTCCGCTTTCATCATACGTTTTGCAATTGGTCGGACGGCTGGAACCAAAATACAAATCACCATGAATATCATCTTCAATAAGTGGGATATTATGGAATTCCATTAACCGGACAATTTCTTTTTTATGTTCGTTTGGCATCATGCTCCCTGAGGGATTACTGAAATTACTCATCAATACGCAAGCTTTTACTTTTCCGGTCGAAATCGCTTTTTTTACGGCGTCTAATTCTATTCCGGTCGTCATATTTGTTGGTAATTCCATAACATATAAACCTAAAGATTTGGCCAATTGTAAAACGCCAAAATAAACCGGGCTTTCTGTAATTATAGTGTCCCCGGGTTTGGTCAGAGTCATGAGGCAGTGCGATATGGCACTTACACAACCGGGAGTTGTTATAATATCTTCTTCCGTTGGAGAACCTCCCCAAGTAAACGACCAGCGTGCAATTTCTTTTCGTAAATTAAGATTTCCCTGTATGTCTTCATAACTCGTTCCGCTATTGGGTAACGATCGCATTGCCTGAATCATTCCTTTATTCAGTTTTGCGATAGGCAAGAGTTCGTTTGACGGAAATCCCAGCGAAAGCATTGTAACATCTTTCGCCCTCATATCACCATACACCAGATCAATTAAATCTTCGCGCTCTATATTGTCAACGCTTAAAACCGGACTGCTCGACGAGCACTGTGCAAGAGGTCTTGATGAAATATTACTCACATAATAACCGGATTGAGGCCTTGATTCGATCAAAGAACGGCTTTCAATTTCGTAATATGCCTTACTTACTGTGCTCATGCTGTAGCCTGTTTCAGCACAAACTTCACGAATAGATGGTAACTTATCTCCAACACTCAGAATGCCGGATTTTATCTGCTTTTCAATTCTGTCGGCAAATTGCAGGTATAAGTAATTTGAATTTTTCATGTGAAGATAATATTTGCTTTTTGATAGAACATGGTATCGTCATTCTTCATTTCAGTTGTGATTTGGAATCATGGCGATTAAAAAAAACTGTTATGGTGCAATTTACAAAAACTGTATCTGTATTGCTGTTTTATTTTTAAGAAATTTGCTTCATCAGAAATAAATAAAAAAAAACCTGTGAAAACTACAAAATATTACATAGCCGCCATTACTGCATACGTTATTTGGGGTTTTTTTAGCCTTGTGCTGAAACCAATTCATGAATATCCTTCTTTGGATATTTTATTCTACCGTGTTTTTAGCTGTAGTTTTTTAATGCTGCTTATTGCTTTTGCTTTCAAACGAAAAAGGATAAAAGAAACAATTGAAACTTTCAGATCCTTACCTGTTTCTGAAAAAAAGAAAACCATTTTATTAAATATTGGCGGCAGTTTCTTTTTGATGGCAAACTGGTTTACATTTATTTATGTAATGAATCATGTTAGCGTAAAAGCAACTTCATTGGCGTATTTGGTTTGTCCCATTTTAACCACTTTATTAGCGTATTTTATTTTAAAAGAAAAATTGACAAAAACACAATGGCTGGCTGTAGGGATGAGCATTTCGGGCTGTTTGTTGTTATCGTATGCCGATATTATGGATATGTTTTTTAGTATAATTATAGGATTTACTTATGCCTGTTATTTAGTAAGTCAGCGTGTCAATAAAGGGTTTGATAAATTTATTGTCCTTACCTTTCATATTACTTTGTCTGCCTTGTTTTTATTGCCTTTTTATTCAGCTTACAGCGGACCTGTTCCAACCGATTTTAAATTTTATTTTTGTATAGAAACCATAGCTGTATTCTTTACTATCATTCCGTTATTTTTAAATTTATACGCGCTTTCCGGAATCAATTCTTCTACAGTTGGGATGTTATTGAATATTAATCCGATGATTGCTTTTGTGCTGGCTAATGTTGTGTATAAAGAAAAAATAACACCATTACAGATTTTAGCCTATAGTATTATTTTTATGGCTGTACTGGTTTTTAATACACACCATTTTTTTGGAATGAAACAAAAAAGAAGCATCTGCTAAAATAACCGAGATTATAAAAATTGCCCGGAAGGTTTCATTACTCTGTCCGGGCTTTTTTTGAATGATATTTAAATCTTATTTTTACATTTAAAATAGCTGTTGGTGAAATGAAATTAGTTTTTGATGACAATTTTTCGTCAGTTCGAGTGATTTTCGATAGAAAATCGTATCGAGAACAAGAAAAATTTCATTAAAAACGGTTCTCGATACATTTTTTGTTCCGTTTTACTACACAAAAAACACTCGAACTGACGTTTTTAATAATTTCACCCAAGAGGTTAAAAAAATATTTTTTTTATGTTGTTTCTGATTCTAAGCATTATTTGTAGCGTAACTGTAGGAGTAATTTTTAAAATAACCCGTCACTATAATTGTAATCCAACTCAAATTGTTGCTTCAAATTATGTGTTTGCCCTTACGCTTTGTTATTTTATTTTCAAACCAAATCTTGCAGAAATCGATTCAAACGCTCCATGGAATATTTATCTGTTTATCGGTGTTTTATTGCCTGTGATTTTTCTGTTTTTGGTGGCTTCCATTAAACATATGGGAATTGTAAAAACCGATGCAGCCCAAAGATTATCACTGTTTATTCCGATATTGGCTGCCTGGCTTATTTTTAAAGAAGAATTTAATTGGTACAAGATTATTGGACTGTCAATTGGTTTTTTAGCATTTTTATTCATTTTAAAGAAACCTTCGAATAATCATCAGAATAAATGGATTTATCCGGCAGTTGTTTTGATTGGCTTTGGAGTTATCGATATACTTTTTAAACAGATTGCGCTTTATACAGCTTTGCCTTATACAACTTCCTTGTTTGTAGTTTTTGCTATTGCTTTGGCAGTTTCTTTACTTGTTGTCGTTTATGAAAGTATAATAAAAAACGCAAAATTAAATTATAGGAATTTCCTTTTTGGCGCTTTGGTGGGACTTTGTAATTTCGGAAATATTTTATTTTACCTTAAAGCACATAAAGCCTTTTCAGAAAATCCGTCAACTGTTTTTGCCGGAATGAATTTAGGTGTTATTATTTTGGGAAGTCTTGTCGGGTTGATTTTTTTTAAAGAAAAATTATCCAAAATTAACTTTTTAGGAATCTTTTTTGCCCTAACAGCCATTATTTTTATTGTTTTTTCACAATTTAAATAATTTTTTTTATCTCTTAAATGTTTAATTTTCAGGTTCTTTTTAAATTTATCTAAAATTCTTTTAAATAAATTCTACTAATTCTATAGAGTTTGTAAAAATTTATTTATAGATTTGCAACAACAATGAGAAACTATAGTCAAAATATTATTCAGGTCATGTGCAGCTTCACAATGTGTTGCATGATGAGCTATGTAATGAAATGGCGTTAATAGAGAAATACTTGTTAGTTATTTTTTTTTTTTAGCCTTTCATAAAACATGAAAGGCTTTTTTTAGAAATAATAAAAAATTAAACAAATGAGATCAAATAGAAATACAAATACGATGATGCAATGCCTGCTCATGAAAATACCATGTTGCTGCAGCAGCTATTTATAAAAAAAATAAGCACTTTGTGTGTGACTACAAAAGGGCTTTTAACACATTAAATTTTTAAATCAATCGAATAAAAATCTTAAAAACATAAAATTATGAGCATAGAAATAATAAAACAGAATCCTTTTCAATCAATGATTGACCGTTTTAATATAGCGGCGGATATTCTAAAATTAGATGAGTCAGTCAGGCAAAAATTACAAAAGCCGGAAAAACAAATCGTAGTTAATTTCTCGATACAACTTGATAATGGCAACATTCAAAATTTTGAAGGATATCGGGTAATTCACAATACAGCATTAGGACCATCAAAAGGCGGAATTCGTTATGATACTGCGGTGAATCTGGATGAGGTAAAAGCTTTGGCTGCCTGGATGACCTGGAAATCTGCAGTGACCGGAATTCCGTTTGGAGGAGCAAAAGGCGGAATTATTTGTGATCCGAGAACCCTTTCTAAAACAGAACTGGAGAAAATTACAAGAGCTTATACTAAATCTTTATCAGATATTTTTGGTCCTGAAAAAGATGTTCCGGCTCCGGATATGGGAACTGGCCCTGATGAAATGGGCTGGTTAATGGATGAATTTTCGTTAGTCCACGGTAAGACTATGCATGCCGTTGTGACCGGAAAGCATTTACATTCAGGAGGATCTTTAGGCAGGGTAGAAGCTACAGGAAGAGGAGTAAGCATCATTACGCTTTTGGCACTTCAAAAATTAAAGCTGAGACCTGCAAGATCAACTGTTGCAATTCAGGGTTTTGGGAATGTCGGACTGCATTCAGCTTTGTTTTTGTTTGAAAAAGGATTAAAAATTGTGGCTGTTAGTGATGTTTCAGAAGCTTTTTATAATCCCGAAGGCATCAATGTTCCTGAACTGATTTTATATTATAATTTAAACAATAAAAGCATCAAAGGCTATCCAAATTCTATTGCTATCAAGCACGAAGAATTATTGCTTCTGGAAGTTGATGTTCTTATTCCGGCTGCAAAAGAAGATGTTATCACACAAAAAAATGCCAGTGATATTCGCGCTAAAATCATTGTAGAGGGGGCAAACGGACCGGTTTCTTCGGATGCGGATAAAATATTGCATGATAATAATGTTTTGGTAGTTCCTGATATTTTGGCGAATGCAGGAGGAGTAACTGTTTCTTATTTCGAGTGGCTTCAGAATTCGCTTTTAGAGTCCTGGAGAATCCACCAGATTAACAGAAGACTGGAAGATATTTTGGAGAAAGGTTTTGAAACCGTTTTTAGAATTGCTTCAAAATATAATGTTACACCACGTATTGCCGCTTATATTATTGCTTTACAGAAAGTTGCTGATACACAGTCCGTAAAAGAAATAGCACTGGATGCTCCAAAATTTAAACAGAATTAGAAATTGGCTCTAATGAAGATTAAGATAATTTTCATTGATTGTTATCGTTTTGAAGATAAATGGTAATGATTGATGGAAATATCTTTTTCGTTTAAAGTGTAATGAATTGTAATTTAATTTTTAAGCATAAAAAAATAATTTTTAAAGATGAAGAATATAAACTTTCTTGCCTTCGCAATGCCGGCTTTTTTCCTCTTTTTATTTATTGAATATAAGATAGCACAGCGAAGAAAAAGACCGGAAATTTTTAATTATGAAAGTTCCGTATCTAATATAAGTATTGGTATTGCTGAACGGCTGATTAATTTGTTTATCGCAGCAAGTTTCTACCAGCTGTATTATGTGATCTATGATAATTATCGAATTTTTGATATTCCCGGCAATATTTTTGTCTGGTTTGCTTTGATTCTTGCAACTGATTTTGTCTGGTATTGGTATCATCGATTAGGGCATGAAGTCAATTTTTTCTGGGCGGCACATATCGTTCACCATCATAGCGAGGAATTTAATTTTACTGCTGCAGCCAGAATTACAACTTTGCAGGCTATTGTCAGAACAGGATTTTGGTGTATTCTTCCGTTTGTTGGGTTTCATCCGGCCATGGTAATCACAATGTTGATTGTTCATGGTGCCTATTCTTTTTTTACACATACACAGCTTATCGGAAAGATAAAATGGCTTGAGTATGTTTTTGTTACACCATCGATTCATGGAATTCATCACGCTTCTGACGAAAAATATTTGGACAAAAACTATGGAGATATGTTTACCTTTTGGGATCGTATTTTTGGAACTTTCCAGGAAGAAGAAGAAAAACCAAAATACGGATTAACGCATCCCCTGAAAAGCTATAGTTTTTTGTGGCAGCATTTTCATTATTATTTTGAAATTTATGAATTATGGAAGCGCTCAAAGGGATTCAAAGAAAAATGGAAGGCTGTTTTTGGAAGTCCGGCACATATGGATCAGGATATTCGGCCGATATTAGAAAGACGCTTCCTTCAGGATAAAGCCAATCCAAATCAAAGACTTCGATTCAGGAATTACCTTTATATTCAATTAGGGATTTGTACCTTATTCTTAACGGTTTTCACCTATTATTTCGAGTTTTTAAATGTCTTTGATAAAATCTTTGTGTTATCAATTATCCTTATTACGTTAGTTAATTGCGGCGCTTTATTAGAACAGCGAAAATGGATTTACTATCTGGAATATACACGAATTTATATGATAGCAATCTATTTTTTATACGAAGAAAATTTAATCTCTTTTTTCTTTTTCCCACTGGCGGTTATGATTTTTGCAGAACAATTATTTTCACTCGGAAAACGTTACCAGAATGTAGTACTACAGTTAGAATCAGAATAAACAAAATAAAAAAAGCGACATAAGCCGCTTAATATTAATCTTTAAAGTTGACATTGATATTCACATTTGATGATTTGAATTTGCTATTGAAATTGAAATTTGATATTTCATTTCATACCCTGTAATAATCACCTTTCCAGTATACGATTGCTTTTTTTATATCATCGCCGGAAAGATTTTCCTTAAGTGCGCGATCCATAAGAGGTAAAAATTCGGCATCTGATGCAAAGCGTAAAGCGTATAATTGATCGTCAGTAAACTTATATTCAATAGTTTCGAGTCTGTTTCCTGTGAGCACAAAATAACGGTATCTGAGTTCTAATTTAACAATTCTGTTTTGTAAAATAAGGGCATAATGCTGACGAAGCATAAAAGCCAGACAAAACAAAAAAACAAAAACAACAGCTATAAAAGCCCATAAAAGCTGATTGGCTGAGGTAATCGCAAAATAAATGCTGGTAACTAAAAACAGAATCAAAACAGGATAATATACAAAATGGTGAGGTGAATAAAATCGAATATGATTTAGGTAAGATTGTGGTTTCATAATACTTTATTGAGTGGAAATATAAAAAAAAGCTACCTTGTTAATAAGAATAGCTTTTTTCCTAAATTATGAGTAATCAATATTTAATATATTTTATATATTATTTTTTGTCTAAGTCCTGTTTAAGCAATTTTGCATGTTGAAGATGTGCAGTTAGAGAAGCAATATTGTTTGATGCCCATGTCTTAATTTCTTCATCATTTGATTTTTTTGATGCTTTAGTAAATTTATCAATTGCTTTGTCGTGACCATCAATCATCATATCAACGAATTTTTTGTCAAAATCCAGACCGGATTTCTCATTTAGTTTGTTGTATTGTTCTTTTCCGTCTTCAGTAATTGAAGTTGGTAACGAAAAATTTCTGCTTTCAGCAACAGTTTTAACCTCTCCTGCTAATTTTGTATGGTCATCAACAAGCATTTTTCCAAATTTTTTAATTTCAGGATTGGTACTCTTTTGTTGAGCCAATTGTCCAATTGCAATTTCTTCCAAGTTGATTTCGGCTGCATTAACTAAAAATTCAGAATCATTTTCTTTAGAATTTGAATCGTCAAATTTAGCTTCGTTCTGATCTTCAGCTACTTCTTTTGGGTCTTCCTGTTTTATTTCTTTTTTACAAGAATTCAGACTCAATAAAATTATCCCTGTACCTAAAACCAGTTTGCTTATTAAAAGTATCTTTTTCATGATTTTACAGTTTAAAATTATTACGATGGTAAAATTATTTAAACATATTTACAGAATTTTATACTTTATAGTGATAATGTTATATCATTCAGACCTTAGAATAATTTATTTTGATTGCAGGATTATTTTCCACTCATTCAACTTGAATTCAAAAGATTTACCCGCATTGGCCGGACTGGTAGAGGGTAAAGTGATGAGCTGATAAGAACCATCTTTTATTGGTACGTATTTTTTAAAAAAGACTGCTGCTTTCTGACCGTTAAAAACAATAGTTTTGATACCTGGATGCTGCTTTAAAAATAATTCGAAATCATTGGTGATTTCATTTTTGATGGCACTGTCCAGACTTCCGATCCTTTCGCAAAATTGCAAAACATCCCATAGCGCAATCTTATTTTTTAATAAAAGGTTCTTTTTGATTTCATAATTATCTGAGAAATCCTCATTTAAAATTTCAAACATAAAACGCCAGAAATTATTTTGTGGATGACCATAATATTGCTGAATTTCAAGTGATTTAGTGCCTGGCATGGTACCTAAAATTAAAATTACGGCATCAGGTTTTGAAATTGGTGCAAAAGAAAAGCTTTTCATTTTTATTTAAATTAAAATAATCATTTGGAGATAATTATAAAACAAATCTCAGAAATTATATAACACACTTCATGATGTTTTAAACGAATTTTGAAATATAGAATTAGAGTTGTTTTTATTTGACATTAATCCTTATTTATCAACTCTGCAAAGATAATTATAGAATTTTAAATCCTACCAAAATGAAAATAGTTACTATACATACCGATAAAATTAAAAATATATTCGAAGAATTAACATTGGGTTTAGGAGGAAAAATAACTTTTGATTCAGATGAATATGCTTTGGAGGTAAACAGTAATTTTGCCAAGGGTACTATTGTTGGCTCTTCTTTTGTTGATTGTATTTCATGTTTACAGTTTGATATGGTTTTTTCTGAAGATGTGAGAATAAATATTACAAATCCGGATATTTCACCTGTTTATTTTGCGTATTGTTCTAAAGGAAATTTATCACACAGTTTTGGGAATTCAGATGTGGAAAGAAAATTAAAAAAGTTTCAAACTGCTATTGTTTCTTCTAAACAGAATGAAAGTAATGTTTTGTTTTTTGAAAAAAACATGAATACTAAGGTTACACTAATTGTTGTAGGCACTCAAAATGCTGAAAGTATCCAAAATAATTCTTTAAATTATAAGGTTAAAAAAACATTTTTTGAAAAAAGCAGTATCAGTAATTTCTTTTATATTGGTTCCTATAATTTGAAAATAGCAGAGAAAATTGAACAATTGAATGGTATTACTCAGAACGGAATTGTTAGAAACTTATTAAAAGAAGGTATTTTGAAAATTATTCTGGCAATGGAAATTCAGCAGCATTCTGATGATATGAATAATTCTTCAAAAGAAGCAAATTGTCTTACCATGAGAGAGATGGAAGAAATAAAACGACTTTCAGATTTTATAAAAGCAAATCCGGAAGAACAGTTTACGATTAAGTCATTGAGTAAAAAATCAGGTTTGTCCCCAAACAAATTGCAGGAAGGTTTTAAAATGATACATGACAGAACGGTAAACGATTTTATTACACACATGAGAATTTTAAAAGCCGAAATCCTGATTAGAAATTCTGATTTGAATATTTCTGAAATAGTATATTGTATTGGTTTTACGAGTAGAAGTTATTTTTCTAAAATATTCAAACAGAAATTTAATTGCAGCCCGAAAGAATATAAATTTAGTCAAAGCCCATTGGCTATTACGGCTTAATCAAAGTTTAAAATATATATAATAAAAAATGCCGCTAATTGCGGCATTTTTATTTTGTTGTATATCTAAACCTCTTTTGATGGTTTGAGATGTAGATTATTTAAAAAATCTTTTGCAGTTTCAACTTTTTTAGGAAATAAAACCCTTTCCTTCAATTTTGAAGAAACCAACGATAAAAGTGCAGCTTCGGACACTTTTATATACTTGTCGTTTTTTATAATTTTACCCATAGTACAAAGATATTACTTTTTTTCAACAACAACACTGAAATATTCTTTATGTTTTATATACTTTTCTAAGTATGAATTGTTTAATTCATCTTTATAGCCGCCATAAAAGGTATACTCATTTATTAAATCGTCGTAATTTTTGTCAACGTAATTTTTGTAAATTCTTAATCTTTGATTGAATTTACGGCATTTTCCGTCTTTATATTTTTTTATGCAATTTTGTTTGCACTTATTCAAAAACTCTTCCGTGTTATCACTGCCCTGAACAATAATTTTTTCGTTTGGAAATATCTCAAAGAATTTGGGTATACTGCTTAAAACGGTATTAAAGACTGGATAGACATCTCCATTATTGGAATTTGCATCATCAACAACGGTATCATTTTCGGGATTATAATTCCCAAAAGCTAAATTATAAATATTATGGTCTCCGTAATCCTGAACAAATTGATAATCTATTATTTTAATTATAGCCTGATTACCTTCGCTAATAAAAAAATACCTTAAGTACTCATTATTTTCATTTATGTTTTCAGAGAGATAATAAGTGTTAGAATTTAAATTCATGTAAAAAAATTAGATAGCTAAAAATAGAATATTTTTTGCTGTTTATAACAAGAAAAAAAATATTTGCAGAATTAAATATATAATTTTATATTTACATAACTAATTATGTAATTAATTATATTATGAAATTTTTTGATAAAGTTGGTAAAGTTGCCCTGGGGAGTCGTTTACGTTTAATGACCTCAGTAATAACAGATGATGCTGCTAAAATTTATGAGCTGTATGGTATTGATTTTATGCCAAAATGGTTTCCTGTATTTTATACGTTGGCAGAAGAAAGAGAGGTTACAATAACTGAAATTGCAAATGAAATTGGACATTCGCAACCTTCGGTGAGTAAAATTGTTCAGGAAATGATTGCTGCCGGATTGGTTCAGGAAAGTTCAAAAAGCAATGATAAACGGCGAAACATGGTTACATTGACAGTGTTTGGCATGTCAGTTTTCGGGGAAATTAAATTACAATTGAAAGATGTTGAAGCTGCGGTTGAAGGCTTAATATCCGAATCAAACCATAATCTTTGGGCTGCTCTTGAAGAATGGGAGTTTTTATTGCAGCAAAAAACGCTGTTAAAAAGAGTAAATGAACAGAAAAAACAACGTGAAAGCCAGGATGTGCAAATTGTAGAATTTGAATCTCAATATCATTCTGCTTTTAAAGCCTTAAATGAAGAATGGATTTCTGCCAATTTTGAAATGGAAGCAGCAGACTATAAAGCTTTAGACAATCCTAAAGAATATATTTTAGATAAAGGAGGCAAAATTTTTGTCGCTTTATATTGTGATGAACCTGTTGGAGTTTGTGCCCTAATTAAAATGGATGATGAAAATTATGATTTTGAAATGGCAAAAATGGCTGTATCACCAAAAGCACAGGGCAAAAATATTGGCTGGCTGCTTGGGCTGGCAATTATAAATTCTGCTAAAGAGCAAGGAGCAAATAAAATATATCTTGAAAGTAATACGGTTCTAAAACCCGCAATAAATTTATATCATAAATTAGGCTTTCAGAAAATCACAGGATTGGCGACGCCTTATAAACGTTGTAATATACAAATGGAATTATTAATCAAATAAATATAGGAATGAAGAATATTGTAAAAAAAGGCGATGCAGTTTCAAGACAATTTTTGGGAGTTGATTTTGTAGTCCTTTCGATAGGTGAAGACTCGATGGTAACCAAGATGTTATACAAATTAACTGATTTCGTGCCTTTTCATAAACATCCAAATGAACAAAGCGGATATGTAATTTCGGGTAAATATAAGTTGAAATTTGGAGGAGAAGAGTATGAGTTGTCTGAAGGAGATACTTATTCGATTCCAGCTAATATTGAACACTCTATCGAAATTCTTGAAGCTGGTCAGGTAGTGGATGTTTTTACTCCCATCCGACAAGATTATCTATAAAATTATTAATGACTTAGCAACTATAGGTTCCAAAAATTATCTTCCAAATTTATAATATTCTAAATCCGGATGTTTTTTATTCTCAAGTGAAGCTAAAATAGAATTCATGCCTATAACGCTAAAAGTTATTCCGTTTCCGCCAAATCCTAAAACATAATGTTCGTTATTATTAGGATTTGGTTTTCCGAAGTAAGGCAATCCGTCTTTTGTTTCCCCAAAAGTTCCAGCCCAGGAATAATCAATTTTAAAATTAATTTTCGGAAACTTTTTTTGAAACTTTTTTAAAAGGAATTGCTCTTTTTTAGGTAACAGCTTGTCCCTTTTTTCAGGATCTTTAAAATCCTCGTCGCCGCCACCCATAATAATCCGGTTATCTGATGTGGTCCTGAAATATAAATAAGGTGAGGAGGTATCCCAGAAAATTGCTTTCTTAAAAATATTGGGTAAGCCGGGTATACTTTCAGATGCAATTACATAAGTACTTTTAAGATCAACTACTTTTTCCGTCAGCGTTTCTGTACTTTCATAACCGCTGCAGTGTATAATGTGATCCGCAACTATATTATAATTATTTTCGGTGTTTGCAGTCAGCTTTCCTTTTTGATTTTGAGTGGAAATAATATTAGTGCGGTCAAAAATCTGCATTCCTTTTTTTTTACAATAAAGCAGTAAATCCTGAGCAAACCTATACGGGTCCATAACGGCTGCAGTTTGAGATTCTATGGCTGCAATGGCATTTAATCCAAATTTTTCCAAGTCCCATTTTTCTAACCAACTTACATCAAATCCATGTTCTTTTCGGGCTATAAATTCACTTTTCAAAAATGGAACATCCTTTTTTAACGAACAAAAATAAATACTCTTTTTAAATTCAAACTGACAGTCGCTTTTTATATCATCAACAATCTTTCGTAAATCAAAAATGGCTTTTTTTCCATTCTTATAACTGTCAACGGCACATTCTAAGCCTCTTAATTTTATTAGTTCATGCAATGAAACATCAATTTCATATTGAAGCAAAGCCGTACTCGCAGCTGTACTGCCATTACAAATATCACGACGGTCGGCCAATACTATTTTTTTTCCTTCATTAATTAGTTTATAGGCGATTAGTGCTCCTGTAATACCTCCGCCAATAATTAGAATCTCTGTATTTATATCTGATTCTATTGAAGGATAACTGGTTTCCATCGCATGTTTTAGTGGCCAGAAACTTTCTGTTGAACGCAGTTTCATTTTTTTGTACTGTTTTTAGTACGCATTTTTGTTCTGTTTTGATCTTTTCGTTGATGTTGCTCATGCGCTTCTGCAATCGAATGGGATGTTCTGACGCTTTCGTCTTTTTTAGCAAGTTCACTAAGTCTGTGATAATATTTTTGTACAATAATCATTTCTTCTTCGGTCATGCTCTCAATATCAACCAGGCTATTGCTGGAATATTCGTTTGAAGCTACTAATTCATTTAACTTCAGCTGAATGGCAAGCGAGTCTTTGTTTTGTGCTTTCTGAATTAAAAAGACCATCAAAAAAGTAATAATCGTTGTTCCTGTATTGATGACTAATTGCCAGGTTTCTGAATAATCAAAAAAAGGACCTGAAATTGCCCAAACAACAACAATTAAAAAAGCGGTTAAAAAAGCAGTTGTGCTGCCTGCAGCTTTTGAAACACGGGTCGCAAATTTTTCGAATCCACTACTTTGATTTTGTTTTTTGTTTTTCATCTTTATTTAATTTTTTGCTTACTGACTTTTTCTTTACGTATGACTTTATTGTTTTTTTCGTCATAAACAGCATCATCTATTGTTTTGCCTGTTTTGCTGAAAAGTTTAATTTTTGGATCCTGATGTGTTCCTGTAATAACAATTGGAAACCCAATAATACCAAATGGTGGAAGCCCTAATCGCATTCTTAAGTCCAATAGCCCATCGAAACTTGTGGTTCCTTTTATAGTAGGCCTAAAAGTTGCCACACTAAAAGTAAAAGGATCAATATGGATTAAATTGTTATTAATCGTCGATTTTATCTCAATGCCTTTCATATCAGGATTATCCAAACCTTTTTGGCCGGTTTTTGAGCTGATTCCGTCAAATAATTTCAAACCTTTCACCTGCACATCACGTAAATTCAGAATTCCTTCCCCTTCCAGAGATTCGTAAATGGGACCCATATTTCCGTTCAGATCACCTTTTATTTTATAATCAACACTAATAATTCCCTGCGCTTTTTCGGCTGCAGTAACCATTTCGTGAAACATTGGAATTTCTTTATAAGCTCTTTGCACACTAAAATCTTTGGCTATGAAATGAGCATTAAAATGTGCAGAAGCCGGAGATTCATCTTTGTAGGTAGCATCGATTCCTAAAATACAATCAATGATATTAAAAGTGGTGTTTTCTAAATAAAAATTTTCTTTTGCAATCCCAATTTTTCCGGAAAGTTTATGGAGAACTAATCCTTTATATTCTACTTTGTCAACAGTTGTTGTAAGTCCTACATTTAGGTTTTTAGGAACCATGACCACACCGCTCATTTTAGGATGGTCTTCTTTAGCATATTCAACTTCAATGTTTCGATCTTTATTTTCACCTTTTTTTAATGCCATAAATTCATCGACATTAATCAGTTTTGATTTCATATTGAAATTGCCGCTTAAAGTCCCATGTGATTCTAAAAAATAATTAATGGTATTGAGAAGATATCCGTTAATGGCAAAATCTGATTTTCCGTAAGAAGCATTAAATTTATCGAACCACATTTTTTCATTCTGAAAACGAAAATTTCCCTGTTTGATAAAAAAGGCCTTCGGAAAAAGTTCTGATGTTGCTTTAATATTTTTCAGGATAATGGTGCCTCTGTTGTCTAATTTATCGTATTGACCGGTTGTCGCATAACTTTGTTTTCCTTTGAGTGAAAGATCTGCTTTGGCATAACCGGTAATATCAACTCCTTTTTGAGAAAATATTTTATAGATGTTTCCCACATTCAATTCTCCTTTTACTTTTGCATTGTACGCCAAATCACCAAAATCTGAAAGCGCTGCATTTACATATACCGGATTTTTTTCGAATACAAAAGATGCAGGGGCAACAGCCACGATTAAACCTTTATAGGTTCCGGCTTTATTGAGCACATTGGCCACAAAAGTAATATCGGTAATCGGGTTAGGGTAGGAGTCTGTTTTTAGCCAGCCATTTCGCAGCGAAATTCCGCCTATTGTTTTAGGGAATAATTTTTTAGAAGTGCTGAATATTCCTTTTGCCTGAATATTGGTTTTTAAAATTCCTTTTAATTCGATTGTGTTTAAGCCTATTGCAGCATCAACAGTAGCAAGATCCAAAGCACCTTTTACGCTGGCATCTACCGTCATTTCTTTAAAACCTTTGCTGCGTAAATGAGCAGTAAAATAATCTTTCTCACCAACTTTAAATTTCAGTGTTTTTAAATTAATCAATAGCTTTTCGATGTCAAGCGAAGGCATAATTACATTAAGATTCATTTGAAAACCCGTCAGTGGTGCAGGAGCATTCTGATAATCTATAGCCCCTTCATTAATTTTTAAATTAAAAGCCAAATCCGGTTTTTGCTTTTTGGAAACATTATAATCGCCTTTAAAAGTAAAAAGCAAATCACTTTTTCCGGAGATTTCGGTTTCGTCCATCCAGATTAGATATTCAGGAGGCATAACCGAAAGCAAATCTTTGACGGTTGTATTTTCGGATGCAGCTTTAATATTGATTTTATATCCATCTCTTAAAATGGTTAACAATCCGGTAAATTTTAAAGGCAGTTTATTGATCTGTAATTCATTTTTCTGAAGGATAAACGAAAGCGCATGTGTATTGATTCTGGTAATTAAATTGGCATGTAATTCTTTTTTTCTGAGGTAGGCGGTCTTTTTATAATAGAAATCGACATTATCAATTTGGGCATTGGTGTTTAAATCGAAAATATCTTCACTCAGGTTTCCTTTTCCAACATAGTTGAATCCTTTTGCATCGATCAGGATTTTCGCTGAACGATCATTATATTTTACATGACAATCTTCAAAATCAATTCGTTCTAATCGAATAGCGGTTCCTTCTTCAGGATTATTCCCTGTTTTTTTATCATCAGGAGCAATATAAATGTTGTAGTTGGCTTGCCCTTTCTGGTTGACCATTACATTTATTAAAGCTTTGGAAATATATAGTTTATTGATTTTTATTTCATTATCAAAAATCAGTCTTTTTAAATTTATTCCAAAAGCAACCTGTTCTGCCTGAAGCAATGTATCCTTATGGAAAGGGGCAGAACCCGTAAGCGATAAGTTTTCCAGGGAAACTGTTAAGGATGGAAAATGGGTAAAAAAGGAAAGTTTGGATTTCGAAAATTCCATTTTAGTATCCAAACGTTCATTTGCAATTTTTTTTACTTCAGAAGCTATTTTCCCGGGAAAAAGTAACGGAATCAAAAAAAGCAATAGTAAAACGGAAGCAACTGTAATTCCAATTACTTTAAATGTTTTTAAGGCTGTATTTTTGAATGAAAATGGCATAATACGGCAGATTTAAACTTTTGCTATTTTGGTCCGAAATTTAAATAGTTACTTTTTTTCTTTTTCAGATTCGGCTTTTTTTGCGTCTTCTTCTTTTTGTTTTTCCTCTTTAGCTTTTTTTTCTTTTTCCTCTTTTTCTTTCTCAGCTTTTTCCTTTTGTTCTTTCCGCTCTTCTTTTTTAGCTTCTTTCTCTTTTTCTTTTTTCTTAAAAAATCCTCTTAATAAAAAATTACTTTTCGCGGCTTCCATGTTTTCGCTGAAACCTTTGGTACCCATTTCCAAGTTCGAAAGTGTGTTAGAAACGCTGTTGGCCATTTTATCATCGCGGACTAATCTTGCCAAAGCACCGTTTCCATTATTCATACTATGGCTGAAAATGGCTAATTCTTCAGAAATCACACCTACATTATCAACGCTCTTTTTAACGCTTTTCATAATGTCGTTCATTTCAATACCATTAATCGACGCAATTTGTCCATTATTCTCTATTTCTTTTTGCGACTTTACACCCGGAGTAATGGTAAGTACTTTATCCCCCATTAATCCGTCAGAACCTATACTGGCCTTTGCATCAGTTTTAATAAATTCGCGAACATCATCCTTAATGACCATTCCTACTACCACCGTTGAGTCATTAACCAGCTGAATTTCATCTACAGTACCAATGTTGATTCCGGAAAATCGCACATTATTGCCAATCTCCAAACCACTTACGGTTTTAAAGCTTGACGTAATTCGGAAAGTAGATCCAAAAAGATTTTTTTGTTTCCCAATAAAATATATTGCCATTATAAAAAGCAACAAACCTATTGTAACAAACATTCCTAATTTCCAGGTATATCCAGATTGCTTATCCATGATTTTTGTTTTTGATTTTATTTTTATTCAAAGAAAGAATGAGCGTACCCATTCGTCTTCACTTTTTTCTAATTCTTCGTATGTCCCTTCGGCTTGTATTTTTCCTTCTTTTAAAACAATAACACGGTCGGCAGTAAGTTTTGCACAAGCCATATCGTGTGTAATAATGATAGAAGTAGTTTTGCGTTTATGTTTGATATCTAATATTAATTCGCTGATTTCTTTTGAGGTTATCGTATCTAAACCGGTTGTTGGCTCATCATATAAAATAATTTCAGGTTTTAAAATTAAAGTACGTGCCAGACCAATTCTTTTACGCATCCCACCTGATAATTCCGAAGGCATTTTGTCAATCGCATCACCTAAGCCTACGCTTTCAAGGGCTTCTATTACTTCTTTTTCAACTTCCTCACGCTTCAGCTCCCGTTTGTGTTTTTTTAAAGTAAAGGATAGATTTTCTCTTACGGTCATAGAATCATATAAAGCACCGCTTTGAAATAAAAAACCAATTCGAACCCTCATTTCATTCAGTTCCTTTTTTTTAAGTTCCAATACATTTTGATTAAAAACATTTATTTCACCTTTATCAGGAGTGACCAGTCCGACAATGCATTTTATCAGCACTGACTTCCCGGATCCTGAACGGCCCAAAATCACCAAATCTTCTCCTTTATTTACAGTAAAATTGACTCCTGTTAAAACATGATTATCAGTACCAAAAGTTTTATATAACTCTTTGATTTCTATTATCACAGTTTTTTTTCCGCCTTTGTTTTCAGGTTTGGTATTTTCTTTTTCCTTGATCATCTTAAAAAAATAAATCGGTTATCTGAACAGCTAACATGTCAATAATAAAAATGGTAAGCGATGCAGTTACTACGGCCGAATTGGCAGCTTTACCAACACTTTCAGTTCCGTTTTCAGCACTAAATCCTTTGTAGCATCCAATCATCCCAATAAAAAAACCAAAGAAAAAGGTTTTTATAGTAGCCGGAATCAGATCCAAAAATTCCAGGGATTGAAAAATTTTGGCTATATAACGATAAAGGCTCACATCGTCATGAATATTTGCACCAATATAACCGCCCAGAATTCCAATTGCATCAGCAAAAATCACGAGAATTGGCACCATTAAAGTTGTTGCTAAAATTCGGGTGACCACTAAATAATTATAAGGATTGATAGCAGAGACTTCCATGGCATCAATTTGTTCCGTCACTTTCATCGAACCTAACTCGGCACCAATCCCTGAGGATATTTTTCCGGCGCAGATTAAGGCTGTAATAACCGGTGCAATTTCACGAATTAATGAAAGCGCCACCATTCCGGGTAACCATGATTCGGCTCCAAACTTCACTAAAGTTGGCCTTGATTGCAGTGTAAGCACCAAACCCATGATAAAGCCGGTTATAGCGACTAATGGCAATGATTTATACCCTATAACATAACATTGTTTGAGGAATTGCCTGGTTTCATACGGAGGTATAAAGACCTCTTTAAAAAACCGCGTCGCAAATCTGGTTGCATTTCCTACGTCTTCGAATGTGTTTTTTATAGTGACAATCAAAATGGCTGATTTTTAGTTGGTTAGTTGATATGCGAATTGAGAAAAAAGAGATTCATTCCTTAATTAAAGATACCTCTGTAATCAAAATATCCTATTACACAACTTTAAAGTATGTTTATATAATTTACATTGGGGTCAGCACAATAAATAGAACACATTGACGTTATGGCAGATTTAAACAAAAAAATCCCTTTGATTAAAAAGGGATAGTTTATAAAATATAGTGTTAATCTGTTGGGTATAATTATTTTCAATGCATAGAAACGTAGATTTTGTAAGTTCAATGACAGGCGTTTTACTTGTTTAAAATTCATATAGCCATTGTATCTGAAAAATGTATTCTTTTTTAAAATAACTCGTTGAGTGTAATTATTAAAAGCGTCAGTTCGAGTGTTTTTTGTGCAGAGAAACGGAACAAAAAATGTATCGAGAACCGTTTTAATGATAATTTTTCTGTTCTCGATACAATTTTCTATTGAAAATCACTCGAACTGACGAAAAATTATCATCAAAAACTAATTACACCCAACGGATTAAAATAATATCTATGTATTAAATCAAATTGTTAAGAATTAAACCCATTAAGAATTTATAATCAAATCTGCTTTTGTTTTCACCAAATCAATTACTTTACATTCCGCATCCTTAAAATTTTCCATTATCAATCTGGCAGTCAGGTAACAAACTGTAGATTCGGCTCCTTGATTAAGGTTTACATTTTCTTTTTCAAGGCCATCATATCCGCCTCCGCTTACAGGATTGTACATTATTTGATTTAAATGATTTTTTCCTAAAAACCAATTAAAAGCTGTTTTCATATGCTCTTTGTATAATGGATTTTTAAACGCATTATAAAACGCATTTAAAGTTTGAATTATATAGGAAACATCAATAGGCTGTTCTCCAAATTGTTCCGGTTGCCCGCCTTTATGATACCATCCATTATTCGAAATTACTTTGAAACCATTACTGGTAAACATTTTTGAAAGCAAGAAGTCAAGTGATTCTAATGCTATTCTTTTATATATAGGTTTGCTGGTGACCAAATAAGCATACAACATAGATTCCGGAAGAATACCATTCCCGTAAGTAAGATAATTTTCGAACCATTTCCAATCTGCAGTGTTATGAATTTCATAGTTTGAAACCAATTTTGCATTCAGTTTATTAATGATGGCTGATACATACAAATTAGGAATCGCACAATTATATAAATACAATCCTTTGGTTGCAAAACCAATAGAACGCGGAGACTGAATTGTTTCTGCCCATTTTAAACTTTTCTCAAAACAGACTGATGCTTTGTTTACAATATTCTCCGGAAGGATATCTTTTATAGAAATTACACTTCCTAATGCCCAGATTGCGCGTGCGTTTGAATCTTCTAAATTTACTTCTGCATTTTGCTCTATGTGTTCTCTGTTATCCTGATCAACATAGTTAATGAAATTACCTGTTTCTTTCTGACAACGATCAATAAAGTCTACATAAATCAGGATATAAGGCAAATCATCTTTGTCATTGGTTAATTTATAATGCATGCAAAGAGCCACCAAAGCTCTGGCATTATCATCTAAAGTATAGCCTGAAGAAATGTCCGGAATAGAAATTTTGCTGAATTGGATAATTCCCAAATCGGTTGTCATTTTTTTGACATGCATCAATTGAATTTCAGGATAATCAAATTCTATAGCAGTTGGATTTTCAATTAATTGGGTGTACGTATTCATATGAATTATGGCAACGTTTTCCCAGGACGATGCCCGCGTTTTACGAAAAGCATTTTCCCCCATTTCTTCTCTCAGATTATCATCAGAAAGTAATTTGATCGTTGCCTGGGCAAATTGATCTGCATCTCCAATGTCAACTAAAATACCGGAATCTGAGGTTAAGACTTCTACTGTATGCGGAATTTTTGATGCTACAATCGGACATGCACAACTCATTGCATACGAAAAAGTACCGCTCACGGCCTGATTAGGATCTTTTGAGGTAAACAAGTAAACATCAGTTGCTTTTAGATAATTTAAAAGCTCATCCGTATCCAAATATTCATTTATGAAACGTACGTTATCTTTTAAATTTAAATTTTCTACGATGGCTTCCAGTTTATTTCGATATTCGTCTACACCATATTTAATTAAATTCGGATGTGTTTTTCCAATGATTAAATAAAGAACATTAGGTGTATTTTTGATAATTTCAGGCATTGCTTTCAGACCGGTTTCAATGTTTTTTCCTTCTCCCAAAAGGCCAAAAGTCGAAAGTACTTTTCTGTCTTCAATGTTGAACCTTTGTTTTGCCTGTGCTGGTGTTTCATAAATAACAACATGGGTTCCGTGTGGGACACAAGTGATAAATTCTTTCTGAATACCATAATCGTTTATCAGGATTTCCTCAGATTGGTTTGTCATTACAAAAACCGAATTGCTGTATGAAAGCAATAGTCTGACAAACATTCTCAATTTGTCATTT
Source organism: Flavobacterium sp. CF136 (assembly GCF_000282055.1). GTDB lineage: Bacteria > Bacteroidota > Bacteroidia > Flavobacteriales > Flavobacteriaceae > Flavobacterium. The sequence goes on along the minus strand of NZ_AKJZ01000020.1, from coordinate 9,043 downwards.
GGTTTTTGAATAACACTATGAAAAGTAAAGGTTACCGGTTTTTTTATAGCATTTAAAAATTCTAACAGATAATCCCCGTATTCTCCTCCAAATAAACCAAATTCATGTTGAATATGAACGAGTTTTACCAAATCATCATTATTGATTTCTTTGGCAACTTTTGCATACTCTTCTCTGTTTTCGGTATTTAATGTAAAAGCCTGTGTTGGTGCTTTCGGGAAATTTACCAGTTCACAGATTTCACAGTTAATAGATTTTCCAAAAACACTGGTAATTCCTTTAATGGTATCTTGTGTATAAGTAGCGATACCACATTGTGTTGGAGGAAATGTGGATAGAAAAACTATTTTTGATTTAGTTGTTTGTATTGTTTTCATGGGGATTATTTTTTAGTTCGTTCAATAAATCGTTAAGGCTCAATGAAGCTACTGCAATTTTATCATCTGCAGCACCGTAATAAATATAAAGGCGGTCTTCAAAAATGGCTGTTCCTGTCGGAAAAATAACATAATTTACATAACCGTGTCTTTCGTAATATTCTGATGGTGTTATTATTGGTTTTTTTAGTCTTGATAAAACTATTTTGGGATCGTTAAGATCAAGTAATGCAGCACATGCATGATATACCAGCCCTTTTTCTCTTCTTTCGGCAGCATGATAAATCAGCAGCCATCCGTACGGAGTTTCTATAGGAGGAGCACCCGGGCCAATATGACTTGTCTCATGATCAAATTTGGGTTCCATAACAACATAATCAGGCAAATTTTTTAAATTATCTTTCCAGAAATCTTCTGTCAAATCTTTCTTTTTCTCAAAACTAAAAATTTGTATAGAAGGAAATAATCGATGCAGAGCAACAAATTTTCCATTGAATTTTTTTGGAAAAAGAACAACATTTTTATCCCATACATATAAATTGTCCTTGATAGTTTCTGTCAAAGGATAATTTCTGTGCACATTAAAAGCAAGAATTTTAGCAATACTTGAATTTTGCAGGTGCTTTCTAATAAGATTTGTAAATTCATTCAAAATGAATCTTGGTGTAATAATACCTTTCTTTTTAAATTTTTTCAGATCCTTTGAGACTGCAAGTGCCCCACATGCATTTATTCCATCATATGTTACATAAGTCAGATAAAAAAGATCGTCAATTTTTGAAATTCTTGGATCTTCAACACCATGAATTTCATAAATATATTCCGGAGAGAATATGGGCTCAGTATTTCTTTCAACAACAGTTATTGGTCCTTCCAGCCTACAATATCCAATAGTGGAAAAATTACCTTTTTTTGCTGCTCTGTAAAACATATGAACTGTATTTCCGTCCTGATAAATGGCAGGATTCAAAACACCTAATTCTTCAAAATGTCTTTCAGTTTTCTCTAAAATTACACCATGTTTCGTAGATGATACCATAGTTTCCAGTTTGATTTTTTATCTAAAAATTCTTACGTTAATTTATTTTGTCTAAAATTAGAAATTCTATATGGCTACAATTAATCCAATCCATTAAAAAATTAACTCAAAAACATTTAAATGGAAATTATATAAGACAAACACTGCTTAAAAAGAACTTTTATAGTCAAAAAAAAAATCAATAGGATTAATGCCCTTTAGTTAATTAAACAAAATTTGTAAGATGCAAAGAAGGTCTTTGCTTTTTAACTCAAAATAGTATAGTCATGCCAAGTTCAAGAATTAAAGATGAAGATAAATATAAGGCATTGTTAGACAAAGGATACAGCAAGCAAAAGTCAGCCCGTATTGCCAATACACCCGATTCAGGAAGTAAAGGCGGAAAAGCAAAAAAATATGAGGAATGGACAAAGGAAGAATTATATAAACAGGCTAAAAATGTGGGTATTAAAGGCAGATCAAAGATGAGTAAACAGAAAATTATAGAAGCCTTAAGAAATAATTAGATTTCAATCAAAAAGAAACTGTTGTGACAAAGGAAGTTTTTTATCAATCATGAAAAGAGTATGAAGTCATCAAAAGTTACTCAGGAAAAATTAATGAAATTGCTGATTCAATCACCTCAGTCCGCAATAGAAAAATTAGATCTGGTTTATGTAAGTGATAAAGAAATGCCTATTGAAAGATGTAAGGAAGGTGAAGGATTTATCTATCGAAAAAGCGGAAAATGTATAAAACAAAAAAGCGAATTAAAACGCTTTAGTAGCCTGGTACTTCCGCCGGCCTGGGAGAATGTCAGGATTTCTGAATTGTCTAATGGCCATCTTCAGGCTGTAGGCTTTGATGAGAAAAAAAGGAAACAATACCGATATCATCCTAAATGGAATTTAATCAGGAACCAGACCAAGTTTTATAAAATTACCGAGTTTGGTAAAAAACTGCCTCAAATTCGTAAAAAAGTTGATGCTGATTTGGAACAAAGAGAGTGGACAAAAAATAAAGTGATCGCTTTAGTCATTCGATTAATGGAAGAAACCCATATCAGGATCGGGAATGAGAAGTATGCCAAAGACAATAAATCCTACGGACTTTCGACTTTGCGAAAAAGACATATCAATATCAATAAAAATTCGCTTCGTTTTGAATTCATAGGAAAAAAAGGAAAAAAGCATACTATTACAACAAGAAACAAACAACTTGTAAAGTTAGTAAGCCGCTGTGAAGAAATTCCGGGCTGGGAAGTTTTTAAGTATTATGATGAAAATGGGGAAAGAAAAATTCTGGACAGCCATATGGTTAATGTTTATCTTCATGAAATATCAGGAGAGTATTTTAGTGCCAAAGATTTCAGGACATGGAATGCATCTTTGATTTTTTTTGAAACATTGATAGAATTAGGAATTGCTGAAGAAGAAAAAGAAATAAAAAAAAATATTTTAACTGCATTTGATGCTACAGCAGAAGCTTTAGGAAATACCAGAACGGTCTGCCGAAATTACTATGTGCATCCTTTGCTGGTTTCGACCTATGAAGACGGAACTATTGAAACCTATTTTGATAAGGTTAAAAAATGCCGCAGCAATCAGAAATATTTATCCGGAACTGAAGTTGTTTTTTTGGATTTAATCCAAAATTATCAACCCAAATTACTGTAATGCATTTGGTTTCTAAAATATTTTTTGCCACGAATTACACAAATTAATTCGTGCTAATTTGTGTAATTCGTGGCAAACTTTTTAACTATAGGTTTAGCTACTCAAAACATAATATTTTCGTGTAATTAATGCAATAGGAAGTCCAATACAAAGCATCAGGATTACTATGGATAACAGTAATGGAAAATCTAAATGTTTAGCCGGTAAAACAGGAAATACGATAGGTAAAACAATAAGATTCATCACTATCCAGACAAAAATCCCATATGAAAATCCTGAAATCAAAGCGTTCTTTTTTAAGAATGGGAGATAAGGGTAAATGATAAAATAAAACGAGGCAAAAATCATTGCAATTATATAATGTAAACCTAGTCCGTACCATGCCATTTGTGAGCCACCGGTATAAGCATCTTTCTTAAAAATACCGCTTGCGACAGACTGAAGAATTTTTATTGGGGTTGTTTTCTGTAATAGGAGCGCATATACAACGATAGCAGCAATAATATCTAATGTTCCTGCGATTAAACCAGATAAGAATACTGTTCCTGTTTTTGAATTCATATAATATAGGTTAGTTGAAAATTAATCTCAGGATTACTGTTCTGTTACTGTTTTCGAAATTGCATGTAATTGGCTTAAATGTCTTTTAATATGGATAAGGGCAAAGCTAATCCATTCATAAATAGTAAATTTTCCAAACCCGGGAATTTCAGAATCAAGACATGTTAAGGTTAAATCATAATTTTCTGAGACATCCAATAATTCATTTTCTATTTTTGACAGAGATAAAATTAATGAATTTTTGTTATACTCGATATTTGGAGGAATTATGAATTTAGGGGATTCCATTTTTATGTCATAATTAAAGAAAAGAGCCTCAACATCTTTAACTTTTTCGTCCGGTTTTCGGGTAGTTTTTTCAGTTTTCCCCGCGCACAATTTTGGGAAACCAGAGCATCCCATAATCAAATGTCTTACAACTTGTCCTGCTGTCCAGCTTCCTTCAAACGGAATAATATTTAGTTCACTTTCAGAAAATGAGGAAAGTGATTCATTTAATTCTTTAAATGTATTGACTATATTTTTTTGAAGTTCTGTTTTCATTTGATTGATTTTAATTGTCAATTTATACGGATGTTATCCACCAGACATTTCCAAACGGATCGGTTACGCCACAAGTTCGGCCGTAATCCTGATTGCTTAATCCCATTAAGGAAACAGCGCCGTTTTCTAATGCTTTTTGATAAGTTTCATCTGCATTTGGGACATATACAAACAAGTTTGCAGTTTGTTTTGCCCAGTCAGTAATTTCATCTGTTACCATTATTGTACTGCCATTCAGGGTAACTTCGGCATGCATAATAGTTCCGTCTTCGCGAAGTGATTTTGTATTAGTTTCCGTAGCTCCAAAAACATTTTTTGTGAAATCGATAAATTTTGAGGCGCCTTGTAAAATCAAATAGGGCATTATAGTCTGATGTTCTGCTGGTATATTCATTTTGTAATATTTTAAAAATTAGAATTTTAAAATTACGATTTTTATTTTATTGCTTTGTAAATCAGTGATTAAGATCTTATAAAAGCACTTCGCAATGAAAACCATGTGAATTAAGAAGGTCTATAATTTTATTATTTGAAATGGAAGAAGAATGAATCCGCAAAATTTTATCACAATCTTCAAGATCAAAGTTGATTATACTATTTGGAAAATGTTCAAGAAGTTTCCCAACAATCATTTTTGATTGCTCCATTTCCTGAACATTTGTTTTAAATACTTCTACCATCACGTTTATGTTACATGGCGATGTTTTTGTATCGCTCTAATTTATGATGATACACATATGAAATTGCCAGGATTACCAAAAAGATCAAAGGGAAAAAACCTTCAAATCCAACTCCGTCAACCGCAAAATGACTTATAGAAGCAAATATAAAATCGAAAGCAAAGCCAGCGTACGCCCATTCTTTGACATTCTTTGGAATCTGCGGAATTACCAATATCAATACACCTAAGATTTTAAAAATAACTAATGCATTTCCGAAATACTCAGGATATCCCAAATGCTTAATTCCTTCTTTCGCCATCTCGCTTTGAGAAGTCAGGGCCGGCATAACACCTTCAAATAGAAAAATAATAGTCGTAGTAATCCAAAAAATAATTTTTGCTTTTTTCATCGGTTTGATTTTTAAATAGTTATTAATTATTTAATACAAATTTACAACGTTATTTTTTTTAAGGAAACAGGTATTTCTGACTATTTTAGGGTCATTTGGGACAGAATTTGGATTTTAGAATGTAGAATGTAGATTTTAGATTGAAGAAAGAAAATAGAAAATAGAAAATAGAGAATAGAAAATAGAGAATAGAAAATAGAGAATAGAGAATAGAGAATAGAGAATAGAGAATAGAGAATAGAGAATAGAGAATAGAGAATAGAGAATAGAGAATAGAGGAAGACCTACAGAATCTGCGTGAAATGTTTTTGCAGTAAAGTAAGCGTAAGGATAAAAACACGAATGAAAAAATCCGTTTCATCCGCGTACCATTACTCCGTTTTCAAAATATAATTCTTAATTAGAAACAAATCCTCAAAACCCAATCTGGTATATATATCTTTTCCCATTGCCGAAGCCTGCAAAAAAGCATATTTGATATTGCGGTCTATAGCAAAATTTAGTGCAAATTTCATGATTTCTTCGGCAAAACCTTTTCTTCTCATTTCAGGGATAACGCCGACACTGTGAATTCCGATATTGTTTCCGGTTTGAAATAGTGTACAAGTTCCTATGGGTTGATCCTTAAAAGAAAACAAATAAAAATATACGTGATCATAATTCTGAATCAGGATTTCTTTGCTGATCACATAACCAAAAGCATCTGGATAAATGGCAGCCCAGGTTTTGGCATCTTCTTCATTTAAAACCCTTTTGAAAGTCAGATTATTTTGTGGTATAAATTTTTGATCTAATTTCAGGGCCATCGCCACTTGTTCAGTTTTTTTAGTTAAACCTTTTGCTTCCAAAATTTCAAAGGAATTACTGCCATACAGATCCCAATACGGAAGTACCAAACCAGAATTGGACTGCATTATTTCAATGGCTTTTTCCGCATCATTTTCAGAAATATCTTCGTGAAACCACAACTTATTTGGCCAGCCGGAATTTTCGATTTTGCAGTATTCTAAAGTATCGTTTTTATAACAGGATTTAAAAGGAATTCCAACTGTTTTCCATAAACCGGTAAGGTTGTTTATATTATCTTCGATTAGGTTTGCATTTTTCATTTTAAGCGTAATTATAGCAATAATACAAAGATAAATATACCTGTTATTGAAAACCTTTACATATGTTGATTTACAAATCTTTTTCAAGATTTTTTCTGATACGGCTCAGTTGGGTTGGCGTAATTCCTAAATGCGAAGCGATATGGAGCAGGGGAATCCTCTGTTCAATATCAGGATGTGATGATAAAAGGTGAAGATATCTTTCGGTAGCATTTTCCATTACCAATGAAATTTCTCTTAGTTCCTTTTTGATTACCCAGTTTTTTTCTAAATAAGCGATATAGAAGTTTTTTAAATCGTCATTTTGGAAAATCAAGTCTTTATATTTCTTGTAATTGATATTGATAAGAATGGAATCTTCCAGCGCTTCGATTTCAAAATTCGAGGGAGTTTGCTGCAACAAAGAAGTTTTGGAGCCTGCAAAATCTCCTTCCAGAAAAATATTTTTGTTATAAATATTTCCTGTCTTATCAGTAATATAAGCTCGTAAAGCACCCTGACATATAAAATGAATTTCTTTCGCAACTTGCCCTTTTCTTAAAAGCAATTCTCCTTTTTTGAATGATTTAAACTCGACGATATTTTCTATTAATTTCCACGAAGTTTCTGAAATAGAAGCATAGCTTTCGAAGGTCAATTCTAAGTTGTTGAGGTATTTATTTTGATCGATTGACATTTTTAAGATTGAATTTTGTTGGTTTATTAAAAGTAATCATAAAGTTTGTCATCCTGAGGAAAGGATCTTAGGAGGAAACTCAGTAAAAGTAATCGCCAATCTTTGTCAAGCTGTTAACGGGAGATCGATCCCTCGTTGCTAAAAAAATCTGCTATAATCCGCATACCATTAAACCCAATGTTTCTCATTAAACCAATTGCCATAGCCCTGATAGAAGTGGAAATCATTTTATGCCGGGGTTCGGCGCAAAATATTACTTCACTTAACTTTTATTTTAATCGGAGTTCAGTGAACTTCGTTTGTAACGGATAGCAGGAACAGCTCCTAAAAAAACGCTGTAAAACCTAAGCCTTACAGCGTTTTAATTGAATTTTAATTTGGATAATAAGTGTAATCAACTTTAATTACCTGACTAATTTTATCTTTTGTAAAACGATAAGTGTCTAACAAATTATTTTCATTAAATTCTAAAGTCCCAAAGAAGTTAAATACTTCTGTTTCTTCTTCGCGCTCGGCACTCGAGTAATATTTTTCAAATTTGCTTTCTCCTTTTTTCTCTAATTTAGACTTTCGGTATTGCAGAACATTTCCGTCCTGATAAGAAGTATATTTGTAAATAAAAGGGAAAATATTTTCGGGACTCCCACAATTTTTTGTCCAAAGAATGTTATTGATGTAACGTAATATACAATTTCCTTCTATTTTTTCTTCGGCAAAACTATTCATATAGCAAAATTTATCATCAGTCATAATGATATAGGACTTTTCAAGCACCACATTATTTTCTAATCTATATACTGTCGTTTCGTTTGCATCACCGCGATTATCTGAAAAAATCATTTTATCATCATTGTAACGAATTGTTGTTGTTTGATCACCTCTGATAATTTTGGTCAGCATTCCGTACTCATAAACATAATTTGCTTCTCCGTTAGGCTCGCCTTTTCTATTATAAGTTTTGACTTGTTTTAGGAGGCCATTTTCATTTACAGACACCTCTTTTATCGGTGTTTTTGTGCCGTTCTTTGTGAGGAAATAGTAAGATGCGGTTTTTATTTTTGATTTATTTTCTTTGAATAAAGGAAATTCGTCTTCCCGTTTTCCATCAATGGACAAGATTGTTTTGTTCAGAATAGCATTCATTATTTCATTAGACTTTGGAGTAATTTTATTTTTACTTTCTAATGAAGCAACTTCTTTTCTGTATTTTCGGGTATTTATGACATAAGATGATTCTTTTTTTACCTTCATATTCCCAGCGACGAATTCCGTAGCCATTCTTTTTCCCTGTTGTATTTTTATCTTGTCTTTAAGTTTTCCGCTCCAATATGCAAAAGCCTGAAAAGATTCCCCTTCCGGATTAATGTCTATAATTTCTTTATTTTCGAAAACAACATAAGTGTATTTATTGATATTTATTATTTGCAATGCCTCTTTTCCAAAATTCCTGATTAATTCATTTTCTTCCGAATTTGAATCAAAAGTGATTGCCGGATCTGCAGAATCTTTATTAACATCAACCAGAAGTATACAAGGTTTTCCTTTTTGAATATGTAATGTGTCGACGGTTATTTTAGCGACATATGCTTCTGGAGCTGCTGCAGCAGTAGTTTGTTTTGTATTTGACTTAGGCTTCTTTTTAGCTTTTTTTTGTGAAAACCCTTGAAATGAGAGTGTAAGAATAAGAAGAATGCTTAATAGATGTTTCATTTATGATATTTTGTAATTAAAATTTTGCAAATATAATTCTTTCTGAAAAATATTAAATAATAATCTTACAAATAAAGTAATAGTTTTAACAGCATTTTCAATGACTCAGCGCATGTGATTACTTTGTTCCTCGCAAAGACTTTGTGGAGATCTTGCTTTTGCCTGAAAGACAAAGATTGAGAAAAAATCCGTTTTTAATCCTACCGTATGGACACAAATATTATAATTCAATTTGAACACGAATTTCACGAATTTGCACAAATTTTAATGGGAGAACCTACGTTTGTGAAATTAATTTCACA
>NZ_AKJZ01000019.1 GCF_000282055.1 Flavobacterium sp. CF136 | reverse complement strand
ATCCATCAGCTTCTGGAACAAGAACGGCGATAGTTACCTTTACTACGAATGATTGCGATGAAGCCACCTACGATTTTGCTATTCAGGGAACAGGAACTTTAGTAGACGATACTGTTTCATCGAATTTAGGAATTTTAACAGCCAATCAAACAGGAGCTACTTACCAATGGTTTCAATGTCCTAGTACACTACTCGTTGGTGAAACGAATCAATCTTATACACCTACCATTGTTGGGGATTATAAAGTAGAAATTACTTTTGGAGGTTGTACCATCACTTCACCTTGTATCACCTTAAGTACAACATTGGTAACCAATGATTTTGAAGTAAGTTCAGGATTGAAAATTTATCCTAACCCAGCTGAAAATAATGCTACTATCGAATTAAATGATTTTGATAATGTTAGTTTGCAAGTATTTGATATTACTGGAAAAATGCTGTTCAATCAATCCTTAAATAGTGCAATAAATACTGTCAATATTGAAGAACTTCAAGCTGGAACCTATTTGTTTAAAATATCTTCTGCTAAAGGAATAGCAACAAGTAGAGTCATTAAAAGATAAATTTCATTTATTGAATTCCATACAGGTCGTGAGAAATCACGGCCTTTTCTTTTATCTTTGATGTACAGATGCTAAATTTTATGAACTACTCGCTCTTCGAAGTGTTCTTCTCAGCGCTGCAAATACCTCTGACTTTGCTCTGATAGCGCAGAATTGCATTCTGTGCCCGCAAAGTAAATAAACAATTGTCTTCTGAAAATATCAAAACAAATCTAACAATACAACCTCTAAGTCATTTTCTAAACCTGCATAATTTCGTGCTGAACTAAAATAATAATCTTCAGTTAAAGCCGCAATTTTGTCTTTCACAGGTGCGCTATCATTGTGTAGATCTGCGCGGTCGGGTTATGAGGTTTTTACTTCTTAAGCTATATTTCATTATTTTAACGGCTTCGGCGATAGTTATTATTTTACAAGTGTACTATTCATAATAATTTGTCTTATGCTTTTTTCAAAATGGTAAACAATATTAACATCCCTATTATAAATATTTTCCAAAATAATCACGTCCAAATCCTTTTTTGGTAAATAAAATTTGAGACTTACAAATCCTATCCCTCTTCCGGCATGACCAATATATTTATATGGCTTATCTTCGTTTATATTAACACCATAACCGTAATTTGATTTTGTTTCACTAAAGGTAAAATCAGAATCCACAATTGTTGAATTTACCATGGCTTCATAAGATTTTGTTTTTAATATTTTACCCGTGTGAAGTTTTGTATCCCAGATATTTAAATCAATTGCATTAGAGATAATGCCTCCGGCAGGAATAAAGTTTGACCAGGATTCCTCTGTAAAATTCATTTTTTTAAAATCAACTACCTCAATTGAATCTTTGGTCTGCCAATATGCATTAATAAGATTGGGATTGGTTTTATTTATTTCATAGCAATAGGTATTTTTCATTCCTAAGTCTTTAAATAGACTATTGGCTACTTCAGTAAATTTTTTACCTGTTATTTTCTCAATCAGTCGCCCTAATAATCCATAGGCAGGATTACTATAATGGAAGTCTGTTCCAGATTTAAAACGTAATGGTTTTTCTAAGGATACTATTCCAGAAGACATATTTAGTAATTGATGAACAGTTACTGTATCTGCCCATGTTTGCTGCAAATCAGGTAAGTATTTTCTAATTGGTCTTTGTAGGTCTATTTTTCCTTTCTCAGCCTCTTTTAAAATTAGAACTGCTGTAATTTGTTTACTATTGGACTGAATCCTGAAATTGTCTTTTAGTGTCAATGGTGTTTTCTTTTCAATATCAGAATAGCCAAAAGCCTTTGAGTACTTTATCTTCCCTTTTTGTGTTATTAACACAACACCATTAAAATTTCTTGGATTTGTAAGTTGAATTAAACTGTCAATTTTGGCAGTATAATTTTCTTTTTGTTGTGCATATAAATTATAACTAACAAAAAATACTGAGAAAACAAATGGTAAAAATTTAAAATATCGTTTCATAAAAATTATCGTTACTGTCATTTTTTATACTGTAGTTGATTCTTGTGATAATTACCGCCCGCTCTTCGAAGTGTTCTTCTCAGCGCTGCGCAAATGTCTCCTTTGCGCCAATATCTAAATTCTTAATTTCGGCACTATTAGTAAGACTATAACTAATGATAGATGTATATTGCTATTTTCAAAATTTATAAATCCTTTCTATTTTGTTTTCTATAATTTCAAACATGATTAATTGGTCAAGTCCTTCTTTTTGACCATACCTTCCATAAATGACTTCATGCAAAATTATTATATTGCCATAATTGATTCTATTGATAATTTCCGCCTTAAGGTTTGGTGAGTTGTCAAATAAGTCTTTATACATTTTTTTACATGCATCTTTCCCATCAACTAAAACAAATTTATCATGAAATTGTATAATTTGAAAATTTTCACTAAAAAGTTCCATATTACCTTTTAAATCTCTCTTATTATAAGCCTCAATTTGTGTAGTTACAATTTCAGAAGGGGACATAGTGTTTAGTTTTAGTATTTGTTATTAAAATAATTTTTGGCTATGCAATGAAGCCAATTAGATTATAAGTCACAACTTGCAAGTAAATGGAAGCAGAGAGTTCTAAATAATTATGTAATTCTATTTTTTTGTTGATACCAATAGTTCCCTAACATCTACATCAAGCACTCCGTTCAACAGGAGTTTCATTGTTGGCTTTTCAAGCCCAACGAAACTCTAGCTGTTAGCAGAAGTTTTATTTTATTTTAGTTAATATCTCTACTATTTTATATATTTCTTCCTTTGTATTAAAATAGTGGGGGGATAATCTAACAGCAGAGTTAATCTTTTTGTTTGTAAAATCGATTAAAGCATATTCTTTTTTACTTATGGAAAAAGACACCGAATTTTCATTTAGCAAATTTGTAATTTCAGAAGTATCTCCATTAGTTTTACAAAATGTAATGATGCTGCCTAATCTATTACCTTTGTCTAAAACTTTTAATTTGGGGTTTTCCGAAAGCTGTACTCTGAGAGTATTTGAAAGTTGCGAATTATACTTTTCTATATCTTTTAGTCCTATTAAGTTTGCATAACGTATAGCTTCAGCCAAGCCAACTAAAGAACTATAAGACATTTCCCAATGCTCAAATCTCTTAGCATCTTTTGAGACTTCAAAATCATCAAAATTTGTCCAAAGAGCTCCTCTAAGGTCTACAAAAAGTGGTGTAAGCTTACTATCTAAAACTTTAGTGGAAACGTATAGGAACCCAGTTCCTCTAGGACCACGCAGAAATTTTCTGCCTGTAGCTGTCAAAAAATCACACCCTATTTTTTGAACATCAATACTAATTTGTCCTACAGATTGACAGGCATCAACAAGATACAAAATATCATACATCTTACATATTTTGCCAACACCTTCAATGTTTTGAATCAAACCAGAACTTGTGGGAATATGTGTTACAGCTACTAATTTAGGTTTGTGTTTCTTAATGAGAGTCTCCAAGTCTTCTAAATCAATTTCATTGTCTGAAAGATTTTTAATTCTTACTACTTTTAAATTGAGTCTTTTTTGTAAAGAAATAAAGGCTATATGGTTTGATACATAATCGTCTGTGGTTGTGAGTATGATGTCTCCTTCATTAAATATTATACTAGATAATGCTTTTGCATAGGCATCAGTTGCGTTGTAAGCAAAAGCAATATTGGAAGTGTGACAATTTAAAAGCTTGGCAACCTCTTCATAAAATTCATTAATTTGCCTATGATTTTTATCCGCAGTGTCGTAGCCTCCTAATTGCTCTTCTTGGTTGATGTAGTTGACCATCTTTTCTACAACTATTTTCGGCATCAATGATGATCCTGCACTATTGAGAAATATTTTATTAGTACATCCTATTGTATCTTTTCTTACTTTATTAATATCCATACATTTATTTAAAATTACTGCCAACGTACCCCCTCTGGTGCTCGTTTGCAACGAGTACCTACTTACTTTTTAACCGCGAATAAAGCGTTTGCAACGCGGCTTTATACAGATATAGATCTTAAAAAGTTTTTAACCGTACTATCTACAAATTTATATTTCTGAGACATTCTTTTCTTCAAATATATAATTTGGAAGACAATTACAAAATAAAAAACAGAAGTATTTGTTTTTAAGAAATACTTCCGTTTTTATTGAACCGCGTTGTAAACGCTACGATTTATTTTTTAATTTACGTAGGTACTCTTTGCAAACGAGTACCAGATATCATGGCAAACGAGGATTGTCAGTAGTAAATTCAGCAAGAGGTCGTAAATGATAAAAACACAATTTATTTTTTCCTTCTTTTATTATTTATATTCCTGCCATTCTTTGTGTTCACGAGCGGGACGCTCGCGCCAGCAGAAGGTCATTCTTTGTATGCTAGCGTATTTACTACTTATTTTGAAAAAAAGCTTTCATTTCATCGTTTCTCAAACTACTTGGAACACCAAATGTAGGCGTTTCTTTATTTATTTCGTATGAGTACAATCTATCTAAATTAAATTTTTTATTATCAAACTTATAATATGTTCCTTTCATTCTAAATACAATAGAATGATAATTTGGCTTAGGGAAATCTATATCATAAGATATGGTTTTGTCTTTGCTTAGCGTTAGGTTTGGTGCTAACATATTGAAGTCTTTTACGAGCATTTTAAGTTTGCCTTTCAAATCTAAAATTGCAATATCCATTTTAAAGTTTACTTTATAACTTGTTGCATCATTTGAAGTAAAAAATATTTTAATTTTTAGCGTGTCAGCAGTCCGTTTTATAGTTTCAATTTTATACATAGCAAATTCAGGATCTTCACTATTATAGATTTTTGTCACAACATTAGTAGAATCTTTGACAAGCTTTTCTATTCGCGTTTGTGCAGAGTCAACTTTCAAGCCATATTTGGCTAAAATCTCAATAGTAGTTTTATTGCTAGAATCTATTTTTGTTGTATAAGAATCATTTGCTTTTTTTAATTCAATTTTTAATTCTCTTTCAAATTTTAGTCTTGATGTATTTTCGTCATTTTCAACTTTTGAATAAAGCCAAACTGTCGCAATTAGTGTAATAATACAACATAAGACTAATAATTTACCTTTTCCAGTTAAATGAGGAAATCTTAAATTCTCATCTGACATTTTTCCTTTTAAAGGAAGTATCACAATCAGGAATTGCATTGCTGCAATAATTATTGTTAGAAATAATTTCATATCATGGATTATTTAAGCATTTCCGCTAACGTTCGGGGTACTACAGCGGGTTTTGGGCCATTATTTGGATTTGCCAAATCTCCCAAATACAAAACCAACTTTCCATTAAGCCAATTGCCCAAATCCGTTGTAGCTGTTGGTAGAAGTATTTATTTTTTTTTCAACATTCTTTTATGTTTTAATTCAAGTGCTTTTTGAGGGATTTCATATAGTGTGTCAAATACATTTTCAATTATTTCAATTGCAAGTGATAATTCATCTTTTGATGGTGCAGATAATTCGTGAATTGAAGTATTACCTAGAAATCTGTGTTCATGTAAAATTTCTGCATTTTGTTCGGTAAGTTTTCCTTTTTCAAACAAACCATTTATTTTTCCTTGTAAATCTTTACTTCTTTTTATTTCAATTGTACCATCAGGTTTAGTTTTTTTTACTTCACCATCTAGAATTCCACTTTCTTTACAAATTCCTTCAACCAAAGCTCTTGTTCCTGCACCACACAAAGTTAAACATTCAGCATTATAACAATCAATAGTTTCTCTGTAAATTCTTCTCAAATTATGCGGAACATTATAATAATTCTTTATATGCCAAGTGTCTTTGTTTCTTTGAGGAAAAATATGCTCAACAATATATGGTCCTTCTTCATAATCCATATCTTCTGAATTAGAATGCTCTGACCTAAATGAAATTGTTTCACAACCTAAACATTGTATTATTTCGTAGTCATTTTGCCAATAATAATTATAGCCTTCTTCAGGCATAAAAGCTTCTCCTTCTTCGTTAGCAGAATTTAAAACTTTATGTTTCGTTGTATTTTTACAAGTTTGGCAAATAACTTTTAAGTTTTTATCTTTTGTTTTGTCTACAATATATTTAATCATATTTTAAAATTTATTTCAACTGTTTTACCTAAAATTTTTCTTTATTAAATATAGTTTTCAAAAACTCTAAAGCTATATTTTTTATACAGATGTCTTCGGACATATTTTTTGTTTAGATTTTCGTTTTTTTTGGTAATATTTCTGCCAACTTGTATATACTCGCTACAAAGTAGCGACAATCTACTCCGCTCTTCGAAGTGTTCTTCTCGGCGCTGCGCAAATGTCTCTGACTTTGCGCCATTTTAAAATTTATTAAGAACGAAAACTTGTCAAAAGTCTCCGACTTTTAAACTAAAATTAATATAGATTATATTTTGTAAATGATTTTGAATTTAAAACATCTACGACAGGATTATCTGCTTTTTCAACATTAATAATCCCGAATTATCAACATAATTGCTTGCACTTGAATAAATATAATCTGATGCCTTTGCTACAAGACCTGACCTAACCGGATTTAAATGTATATAATCTAATTTAGACCACATAAAATCGTTTGAATAAATTTCTTCTGCATGATTTCCGTATTGCCAAAATTGATATTTTTTGTTTCTACTATGACTTTGTGCGGCCAACATAAAGCGTTCAAGCATCCATTCTCTTCTGCTTTCGGGACAGTTTTGTGTTTTTTCTAAAATAGATTTTGCTGTAAATTTTTTAAAATCTCTAATCAAATCGGATAGTTTTCCTTCTTCTGATTGTATAATCAAGTGAATATGATTACTCATAATTACATAACCATACAAAATCATTCCTTTGTTTTTGATACAATAATCTAAACTTTCAATCACTATGTCTCTATAAGTTTGCCTTGTGAAAACATCAATCCAGTCTACTACTGTAGCAGTTATAAAATGCGGTAAAGTTTGGTCACGAATTACGTATCCTTCTTTCATTTTAAGTTTTTTTATAAATATAACATATTTGTGTTTATTGCCATTTAAAACATTTTGTAAAAAGTCGGGAGACTTTTAAGAGATTTAGAATTTATAAGAACATTAAAAAAATTGCGCAAAGTCAGAGACATTTGCGCAGCTTTTCATGAGAACACTTCGTAGAGCAGGGGACAACGTAATTTTATCTCCAGCCAAATCTGTTATTAATTCTTTTATCATGTTTATTAATTTCTGAAGATTCGGTTTTATAATTGTAGCTATAACGTCCCGCCGGCTTGGCGAGGTTTGGGACTAAAGTAAGATATATTTTCGTTTTAAGACTAATTTTCCAAATACAAAACCAACTTTAAATTAAGCTAAAAACCCAAATCTTGCCAAACCGCTGTTAGCTGCTGGCATTATGATAATGATTCACAATATTCTTTATTCACAACCTTATCTCTCATGCTTGTTTTGCTATTGAAGTTTCGGGAAATATTTCTAACGATGTCACTGTAATTATCTGTTTCGGAATCTTTGCTGTGATAAAATGGTTTTATTGATGAACAATTTTTATGCTCGAAAAGAGTATTTAACAATGTTCTATCAGAAATGCCGCACGAATGTCCAAAAATAAAAATTTGATAGTCTCCACTATTTAGAAATTCTAACAATTGTTTGTAATTGTCGGCTTCTAAATATTTGATTGACTTAATGTTTTCAAGATAAACATTATCATTTAAATTCTCAATTGATTTGTAGTCTTCATCAATTTCATCTCCAAAGCCAAATATAACATCATTACGATCATATTTATCCGTAGTTCCGTGAATATGAATATAACGTTTTTTTAAATTTTGCGTTGAATTAAATGAATCAAACTGAGCATGGTTAGAATATATTTTTTCGGTAAAAGTGTAATTAAAGTTCAGAAATAACATTTCTTCAGGCATTAACTCAAAATAGTTTATGGCACTATCTGAAATAAGTAATTTTCTGATTTCTTTTAATGTTCCTTCGATGCCAATTCTTGAAATTATTTTTTGATTGTATTCGCTCAGTTCAGATATTGTGATTTGATCACCTTCTAATCCCTTTATATCTTCTTGTATTTTTTGAAATTCAATTTCTGCTTTTTTGTTGATTGAAGTTTCAGTAAAATCTTTTAATTTAAACGGAGAATAGATTTTATTTCCAATATTGCTTTTCAATCTTGCATCAGATACATTGTTACCAAAATTAGCGACGAATTTGTCTTCAACATCTTTTAAATATAATTCAAGTAACTTTTGAATTTGCCTTAAATCGTTATTTAATTCAGTTATTTTATAAGAGCAGTTTTCATTTCTAAAGGATTTTTTGAGTAAACCATAGTATTCATTTTCAATGTCTACCCAGTTTTTTTCTTTATACTTTTTCGAAAGAATTTCTAAAAACTTATTTTTAAAAATTAATTCAAGATTTTGAGTTTCCAAAGCATTTATCAAATCTTCAAACGTATTTCCACTAACCCAATTTCCTCCCTGCCAAGGACCACCATGCACGTTGTCAATTTTAACTTCATCAGTTTCAAATACTTTTGTACGAGTTGTAATATTACATGCAACTTCATTTTGCAATCGGGAAATCATTTTCTCCCAATAGTCACTTATAAAATGATTATAACTGGTTTTAATTCCATGTGCTAAATCAAATCCATTTCCAATAAGTATAATTCTATTCATTTGATTGTTTCTACGATTTTCGAAGCTTGCAGCTAACTTGTATATACTCGCTACAAAGTAGCGACAATCTACCTAAATTAGGGTGTATATACGAAAGTTTGTATAGTATTATTATTTTTCAAAAATATCAATTTAACAATACAAACAACCACGTACTTATACCTGTTTATTCCTTATAAAACCTAAATCACTAGCCCTGATAGAAGCGGTATCCTTTTTCTGGCTGCTGCCAGCCAGGAAAAGATACAAGTGTATAGCAGGAACCAGCTCCATAAAAAAAAATGCTGCAAAACCTAAGTCTTACAGCACTTTTAAACAAACCAATAATTAAAAAGTTGAAAGGTTTATTCCTTTATATCATCACCTTCCTTAATTTCTTCACTGGCAATTTTTATCAGTTTATCTTTCGAATGTAAATCGCCAAATATTTCAACTTTATCATCGATTTCCCTTCCTCTTTTTACGTCGACTCTGGCTGCTTTATGATTTACTACTTTGATAATAAAAGTTCCCTCGGCAGAACTCACCAATGCCGATTTTGGAATTACAAATGTGCTGTCTTTCGCATTAAGCGGCAATAAAACTTCGGCTACCATTCCGGGTAATAAATCTCCTTTTGTGTTGTGTACGTCCATTTCTACACGCTCCGAGCGTAGTTTCAAATCCAACGCTCCGGACATTCTCTGAATCGTAGCTTTAAAAGTATCCGGCAATGATTTTACATTAAAACTCATTTCGTCACCATTGTGTAAATATCCCGTATACAATTCCGGAATAGAAACCGCCAAACGCAGTTTATTTTGCTGTTGAATAGTCAACAATGGCAAGTCAGAACCTTTTCCGGCAGGGCCAACAAAGGTTCCTAAATTCACATTTCTGGCAGCAACAATTCCGTCAAAAGGAGCGCGGATTTCAAGATAACCTCTCATGATTTTCACTTCTTTATGAGCAGCTACAGCAGCCTGATATTGTGCATAATCCGAGTTTTTCTTTCCGCTTGCCATTTCCAGATCGTTTTTAGAAATCGTTCCTTCGACTTTGCTTGTTTCGTATAAACGGTTGTAAGTGCTTTTGCTGGTGGCGTAAATAGCTTCCATCGATTTTAGTCGTGATTCGGCTGCTGCCAGTTGCGAGCTGATTTCCGGAGCTTCCAAAACAATCAAAAGCTGTCCTTTGGTCACTTTCGAACCAATATCTACTTTTAAGGTTTTCACGAAACTGCTTACTTTAGCATATAAATCTACTTGCTGAAAACCGGTTAACTCGGCAGGTAAACGCAATTCGGTTGTCAGTTTTTCTTTTTGCAAAAGAAACGTTTCTGTTTTAGGTTCAAGTTCAGTCGTAACAGTTTCTTCTTTCTTTGAATTACAACTAGTTAGAAGAAATACAGCTACAAAGAATAGCGTGGTCGATTGTATAATTTTATTTTTCATTGTTCGATTTTAATGATGAGATATAATGGATGCTTTCTTCGTCTTCAGGATCTAAAGAAACAGATTGTGTTGTGGTATGTTCCTGCGCCCAGGCAAAAATTAACGGCAAGATCAATAATACGGCAAAGGTCGAAAATAATAACCCGCCAATAACGGCTCTTCCTAACGGTGAAACCTGATCGCCACCTTCGCCATGACCAATCGCCATGGGTAACATTCCTGCAATCATCGCCACAGAGGTCATAATAATTGGACGAAGCCTTAAAGCCGCAGCTTCACGTGCCGATTCCAGTGCATTACCATTTCGTTTTCGCAATTGTTCAGCATTGGTAACCAATAAAACGGCATTGGCAATCGAAACCCCAACCGACATGATGATTCCCATATACGATTGTAAATTTAGCGTAGAACCGGTAATAGTCAGCATTAATAATGCTCCTAAAACTACTGCAGGAACAGTCGTTAAAATCACCAGTGAAACCTTGAACGACTGAAAATTAGCGGCTAACATTAAGAAGATTACAAAGATGGCAACCAATAATCCGATTTGTAAACTGCTTAATGTTTCTTCCAATACTTTACTCATACCAATTGGATTAATGAATAAACCACGTGGTAATTCGCCCAATGATTTTATGGTTTTAGCCACATCTTTAGTCGCCGTCCCCAAATCGGTTTGATGAATGTTTGCCGTAACGGTAATGTAGGGCATAGCCCCTAAATTGTCATTTTCGCCGCTTACAAATCCGGGTGTAATTTTTGCCACGTCACTCAAAACAGGACGAAGTGAGTTTTTCAATACCGGAATTTCTCCCATATCCGTTTTGCTTTTCATTTTATTCAAAGGAACCTGTACCTGAACATTCACCGATAAACCTGATTTTTCATCAATCCAGGTATTTTTCTCTGTATATCTCGATGATGAGGTAGAGGCAATCAGCGAACGCGAAATATCGTTCATATCCACGCCCAATTCGGCAGCGCGGGTTCTGTCTATGTCAATATTCATCGCAGGATAATGAATCGGCTGTCCAATTTGCACATCTCTGAAATACGCTATTTTCTTTAGTTTATCTACAATTTGACTGGCGTAGGCTTCATTTCGTTTTTTGTCTTTTCCGGCAATTCGAATTTCAATTGGAGTAGGGGAACCCTGACTCAATACCTTATCCGTCAATTCAATTGGTTCAAAAGTGACTTTTACATCAGGAAGGATTTTTTTAATTCTCGCCCTGAAGTCATCTTTAAAATCATCCATATCAACGTGATAGTCCTTTAGACTTACCTGAAAAACTGCTTCATGTGAACCCGCCATAAACAAATAAATCGGGTTAATGGAGAATAATGACGGGTGCTGACCAACATAAACAGATGATATTCCGATATGTTCGTTCCCCACCATTTTCTTCAATTCTTTCAGCACTAAAATGGCTTTTTCTTCGGTGCGTTCCAAACGGGTTCCGTCGGGAGCGCGCATCCTTAATTGAAACTGACTTGAATTTACTTTCGGAAAAACGTCTTTTCCAATAAAAGAAATAAATACTACGGCAAGGGTTGTAATTACGATTAAATACGTTAAAGCAGCTGCTTTTTTGTATGGGAAAAGGCGATCCAAAGTTTTCATAAACCGGATTCTGAATTTTTCAAAACGGCTTATTTTTTTATCATTATCAAAATCTTCTCTTTCAACGACTGCTTTTTTCTGGCTGATTAAATCTTTTTCAGATTCAGGCGTTAATCCGCACGCATTAAATTCGGCTTCGTCATCAGTAATATTAGGTGCATGTTCGTGTTTTGGATGGTCTTTCATCAGCCAATTCGCCATTACAGGTACAAAAGTCTGTGATAATAAAAACGAAATCACCATCGAGAATCCAATCGCTAATGCTAATGGCAAAAACAACGCTCCTGGGATTCCGACCATAGTAAATGCGGGTGCAAAAACTGCCAGAATACAAAGCAGAATCAATAATTTAGGCAATGCAATTTCCTGGCAGGCATCCCAAATAGCGAGTGCCTTGGGTTTTCCCATAGCGAGATGCTGATGGATATTTTCGATGGTTACCGTACTTTCATCCACCAAAATTCCGATTGCCAAAGCCAGTCCGCTCAACGACATTAAGTTGATAGTTTGCCCGAATAATTTCAGAAATAAAACTCCTGAGATAATCGAAATCGGAATCGTCAGAATTACGATTAAGGCTGCACGTCTGTCTCCAAGGAAAAGTAAAACCATTAAACCCGTTAAAACTGCTCCGATAATTCCCTCGGTAATTAAACTCTTAACCGAATTGATTACATAAACCGACTGGTCAAACTCATATGATAATTTTACATCTTCAGGCAATGTGCTTTGAATTTTTGGCAATTCAGCTTTTAACCTCTGAACCACATCCCAGGTCGAAGCGTCTCCTGCTTTTGCAATACTGATATAAACGGAACGTTTCCCGTTAACCAAAGCATATCCGTTGGTTACGTCGGCACCGTCTTTTACCGTGGCAACGTCACCTAATTTTAGGTTTTGAACCCCGCCTTTAAACAACGGAATCTGCTCAAAATCCTTAATTTCCTTAATGGTATTATTGGTTGGCGAAATGTAATTTATATCGCCAATTCTCACGTTTCCGGATGGAGCCGTTTGGTTGTTTACCCGAATCGCTTCCACAATTTGGTCAGGCGTCATATTATGCGAACGCAATAAATCCGGATCTACGTTAACCTCTACTGTTCTTGGGCTTCCGCCAAAGGGTGCCGGCGATAACAAACCGGGAATCGAAGTAAACGAAGCACGTACATAAACGTTGGCTAAATCCTGTAACTCATTGTTAGAGCGTATTTTACTGCTCAAAACCAATTGCCCGATTGGCAAAGACGAAGCATCAAAACGAATGATAAACGGAGGCTGTGTTCCCGGAGGAAATGCCGCCTGAATCCTGTTGGACAACGAACTCAATTCGGCAGCAGCCTGCGCCATATTCGTGTTTTCATAATAGGTTAACTTCATAATCATTAACCCCTGAATATTCTTGGTTTCTACCGATTTTACCCCATTGGCAAACGGTAAAATGTTAACATAATTCTTGGCAAAATAAGCTTCCATCTGGTCTGGCGTATACCCTCCAAATGGATGCGCAATATAAATTACCGGCAAGTTCATTTTCGGAAGAATATCTACCTTAATGTCCTGGATGGCACCAATTCCGAAGAAAAATAAACCAGCCACCAATACCAATATAGAGATGGGTTTGCGGAGTGCAAAACGTATTAAATTCATTAGGATCTATAATTAAAATTCATTTATAAATAAGTCAAAATTGCCCGTTGCCGCCACTTTTAGCAAAAATGACTGCCATACATTATTATTGACGATATCACGGTCGATTTCGGCACGGTTTAAGGTGAAAATAGTTTGCGTTAAATCAGTAAGATCAGTTAAACCATTTTTATATAAAGTCGATTTTTGCAAATACGCCTGTTGTGCCGCTTTTACCTGAATTGGCGCTTCGGCATAATTATCAAGTGTGACTTTTATTTTGTCATCGGCCAATGCCAGCTGTGATTTTAATTCTCTGTCGGCCTGGTTATATTCTTCCTGCAAAGCCTGAGAAACATATTTTTGCGCACTGACTTGTTTGCTCATCCTGAACGGAGTAGTAAGATTCCAGCTGATTCCAATTCCGACCAAATAATTGCTGCGATCCGGATTTACACCATCCCAATAATTACGGCTAAATGAGTTTTGATCCGTTATATAATCCGGGTTAAAACCTGATGCACGTGTCTGCAAAACCCCAAAAGCACTCATTGTCGGATAATAAAAACGTTTGTATAATTTAGCCTGTTGATTGCTGTAATCAATTTTAGTTTTATAAAATTGAAGCAACGGATGCAAACTGTCAGAAGCTTTATCTGCTGTTATTATTGCTTTCGGAATTTGATTTACAAATAATGTGTCTGTAACAAAATCCTGCGGTGCAACGCCCATCAAATCGACCAGTCTGTTATTTTGTTCCTTGACGAAATTCTTAGCCAGATTCAGGGCTATTTTAGCTTTCGAAACCTCGGCTGTTGCCAATGTTGAATCGACACCTGCCAATAATCCGTTTTTTACTCTTGCCACAGCCGTTCTTTTAAAAACTTCTGCACGGCTTAGATTCTTTTGCTGTGAAATCAATAATCTCTGGCTGGCTAATAAATTAAGATAAGCGGCAGAAATTTTGATTTGCTGTTGGAATTTTTCCTGATCAAGGTCTTTTTCTTTAGCCTGAACATCTATTTTAGCCAAATTGATTTTTTCCTGCGTTTTTCCGAAAGTGAAAAAATCCCAGTTCATATTGACCAGATACAAAGCTCCAAAAGCAGAATTCCAGTTTTGATCAGCTAATGCAGGTCCGGAAGAAGCAGTTCCTAAACCGTTGAAGCCATATAAAGCGCCATTTTGCCCATTGATAGTTCCATAATCCTGTTGAGCAGATAAGTTTAGGTTAGGCAAATAATCTCGGCGTGATTGTTTAAGAGTCTCACGCGAAGCGCTGGTGTAGTTGTTTTTTGCTTTTATCGAACCGTAGTTTTCAAGACCTGTTTTTATGGCTTCTTTTAATGACAGGGTCTGTGAAAAGCCGGAACTGGCAAAAATCAGGAAGAATAATAAAGTAATTAGTAAGTTCTTTTTAAAAACGTCAGTTCGAGTGTTTTTTGTGGAGTGAAACGGAGCAAAAAATGTATCGAGAACCGTTTTTAGTTCTAATTTTTCTTGTTCCCAATATATTTTTCTATCGAAAAACACCCGAACTGACGAAAATTTAGAACTAAAAACTAATTGCATCCAACGAGTTAAAATAGTTTTTTTGAAATACATAATAATTTAGATGTGATATTGTTCACCAAAATTATTTCACTTGTGTGGATATAGCCCGTCTTAAATGATGTAATACACTAATAAATGACCAATTGAATTTGTCATTTATTGGGAATAATACTTAAAAATTTGTGGTTAATTTGTAAACTGTTTTAACCATAAGTGTAATTGATAGAAACTCTTATTTGATATAAAGTAAAAACATCTTACTTTAAAAAATCATTGTCAGGGTGAGTCCATTCGGCTTCGCTCAGGATAAACTTAGTCGAAGCCCTTTTCATTCAAGAAGCCTTCGACTCCGCTCAGGGTGACACCTTTTTTAATTACTCAAAAGATTATTTTTAGCATCAAAAATGAATAAAAAATTTGATAATATATTGGACAACAAATGGTGGCAAGAGGTTGCCGTTGTTGCCTTTTCACTTACGATTTACACATTAAAGAATGACTGGATGTTATTTAGTTCATTCACTTCTGTTTTAATGGGTGTTTTTTTCTACTTTATTCTCTACATGCATGCCCAGTTCAATCGTTTTTTTCTGCTTCCAATATTATTTAAGGGACAAAAACCACTGACCTATGTATTTCTGACGTTGTTTGGAGTATTCGTTTTTTCGATTGTTTTATACGAAATAACAAAGCTCGATATGTTCAGTAAATGTCATTTGTACCAAAATTCACATCAAAGGAGTTATACATACCAATTGGCAAGTGTTTTAGGAACTTTAGTGTGTATTTTAAGTCCGATAATTGTTTTTAAATTTTATCGGATTCACAGAAAACAAACCGATGAAACCTTACTGTTCAATCAAATGCAGTTGAATTCCTTAAAAGGACAGCTGAACCCTCATTTTTTATTCAATACCTTTAATACACTCTACGGAATCAGTTTGGAATTTCCGGACAGGACTCCTGATTTAATCATGAAAGTTTCGCAGTTAATGCGTTATCAGCTGGAAAGCAACAATAAACAAAGTGTATCCTTAGAAGATGAACTGGAGTTTATAAACAGTTATGTACAGCTCGAAAAAGAGCGTGTTGGCTATCGCTGCGATATTACGTACGATTGTAAAATCGATAACGAAAACGCCTATAAAGTTTCGCCGATGTTATTGATTGCATTTATTGAAAATGCTTTTAAACACGGAACCTGCGCTATCGAAAAATGTTTTGTACGAATTATTATTACCGTCGAAAATGGTTTGCTTCATCTGCATGTAGTAAATTCAATTCCGAAGAAAAATACAGATGTTGTTTCGACTAAAATTGGTTTGAAAAATACGATTGAACGTTTGAACCTGATTTACGGGAAAGACTATAAATTAGATATTCAGGATGATAAAAACACGTATATAGTTGATTTGAAATTACAACTGAAAAAGTTTGTAGAATGAGAGGAGAATCCAAAAAATGTATTATTGTTGATGATGAGCCGGCAGCGCATTATGTTTTGGCCAATTATATAAAACAAAACCCAAATCTGGAGCTTGTTTTTCAGGGCTACAACGGCATTGAAGCAATGGATTATCTTCGTGAAAACAGAGTCGACCTTATGTTTTTGGATATCAATATGCCCGAAATTTCAGGAATGGAGTTACTAAAGATTCTTCAGGTGCATCCTAAAACTATTTTAACAACCGCTTACTCTGAATTTGCCCTCGAAAGCTACGATTACGGAGTTATTGATTATCTTTTGAAACCAATCTATTTCCCCAGGTTTTTGAAAGCTATTGACCGCTTTTTTTTAACTGAAAATACAATAAATAAAGAAGACGAAATTATTGTCAATTCAGTAAGTGTAAAAATTGACGGTTACTTTGTTGATATAGAATTAGACCAGCTTTTGTATGCGCAGAGTTTTGGCAATTATGTGAAATTACACACCATAAAAAGAACGTATCTGGCATCGATTACCACAAGCGAACTGGAAAAATGCCTGCCTGAAAAAAACTTTATGCGAATTCATAAATCTTATATAGTAGCGCTGGATAAAATCGAAACTGCCGAGAAGGATTTTGTCATCATAAAAAAAGAAAAATTACCGATCGGAATTACTTACAGAAGAGAATTAACTGATCGACTGAAAAATAAAAATTAGAAATAAAGAGTGCTTACTAATTCAATTATTTCAAAAAAGAAGCCTGCCAGGATGAATGTTCTGCAGGCTTTTTGCTTTTTAATTTATAGAGTCTGTCATTCGGCTTCGCTCAGGATAAACTTAGTCGAAGGCTTTTTACATGTAAAGGGCTTCGACTCCGCTCAGTCTGACACTCATTTTGAATTCACTCAACGGGTTAATCAGTAAATTTTCTTATTAAATTTTATCTTTTCTTCATTTTTTCTTCATTTAAAAGTAGTACTTTTAGTATACAGTTTTCAAGATTATTAATTTAAATTAAGAATTATGAAAAATATTTTAGGTCTTATTATTTTTTTATACACTGGTATTTTAATTGGTCAGACTAAAGTTTCGCCAAAGGATGTAATAACTCCGCCACTAAAAGTAGTAGAGACGTTTCAGAAAGAATATCCGGATAAAATTCCGGTTTGGGGATTAGAATATGTAGGGGATGATAATGACGAAATCAGGTATGAAGCAAAATTTAATACAAATGATGGTGAAGCATTAGCCGTTTATGATAATCTGGGGATTTTAAAAGCTTTTGAACTGGCTATACCTGTTTCCAAATTACCGGTTGCGGCTTTGAATTACCTGAAGAAAAATTATCCAAAAAATGCTATTCGGGAGGCCAGTGTGGTTGTAGATTATAAAAATAAAACAACTTATGAAGTCGGTATAGAAAAAGACTCAAAATTCTATGATGTTGTCTTTGATAAAGATGGCGGTTTTAATGTAATCATTCAAAAAGATTAAACAAGAAATCTTACTAACTCAATATATTAATTAAAAGGTGAAACCCGATAGATTTTATAATCTGTCGGGTTTTTATTTATAACCGGATTGGTAATATTACAAATTTGTTCCTCCTGAAACTTCAATACGTTGTGCGTTAACCCAGCGGGCATCTTCGGTACATAAGAAAGCAACCACGCCGCCAATATCATCAGGCAAACCAACTCTTCCCAAAGCAGTCAATGAAGCTATATTTTTATTTAATTGTTCATTATCACGAACAACACCTCCGCCAAAATCAGTTTCTATTGCGCCGGGAGCTACTACATTTGCCCTGATTTTTCTTTCTCCTAATTCTTTTGCCTGATATTTTGTAAGGGTTTCAATGGCTCCTTTCATAGAAGCATAGGCTGAATATCCTGGAAATGAAAACCTTGCCAAGCCTGTTGAAATATTAACGATCCCGCCACCGTCATTCATAATATTCAAAGCTTTTTGAGTCAGAAAAAATGGACCTTTAAAGTGAATATTGGTCAATTGGTCAAACTCTGCTTCAGTGGTTCCGACAAATGAATTATGGATTCCGATTCCGGCATTATTTACCAAAAAATCGAACTTATCTGTATTAAAAGTGCTTTTTAAAGTTGTTTCTACTTCCCCTAAAAAAGCATCAAAAGTGTCAGATTTAGCCACATTTAATTGAACTGCTGCTGCTTTCTGTCCTAAACTTTCAATTTCTTTCACGACCTCATCAGCTTCGTCTTTTTTGCTGTTGTATGTAAGGATTACGTCAATTCCTTTTTTAGCAATTGCGATTGCCATGTTTTTTCCTAAACCTCTGCTTCCGCCTGTAACCAAGGCGATTTTTGTATTTACTGCCATTTTTAATTTGTTTTAAATTGATAAGACAAAGGTAGAAATGAAGCAGCATTGAGAAGTTGTAAATATCAAATCGATATTTGCGAAATTCAAATCAGGGAAATCAAAATTAAAAATTCAATTTCAACCTCAAAATCTAAAATTAACTTCGGAATGCTAAAGGGGTGAATGAGGTTTGTTTTTTAAAGAAATTAGAAAAATGCGCCAGTTCTTCAAAACCCAGAGAATAAGCAATTTCAGAGATGTTCCAGTCGGTTTGTTTTAAGAGAATTTTAGCCTCCTTTATTAGCCGGCTGCTGATTAATTCGGTTGTGGTTTTTCCGGTATTTTCTTTTAAAACCTTATTCAAATGATTGACATGAACTGATAACCTGTCGGCAAAGTCTTTAGCTGTTCTGAGTGTAAGCCGCTGATGGGGAGATTCAACAGGGAATTGTCTTTCCAATAATTCAGCAAATAAAGAAGAAACCCTCGCAGCCGAATTATGTTTGGAATAAAGTGCTGTCAAAGGCTGTAATTTTTGCCCAAAGTGAATTAACTCGGCTACATAATTCCGAATCAAATCATATTTATAGACATAATCTGAATTGATTTCTTTTTGTATTTTGTTGAATATCAGTTCAACTTCAACAACCTCTTCATCCGAAAGCTGAAAAACAGGATAACCGCCTGTTGCAAAAATAGGCAGCTCATCAAGATCGATTCCGCTTTTGTTTTTAGAGAGAAATTCATTCGTAAATACGCAAAATTGCCCGGATTGATTCTTGTCCTGCGGGAGATAATTATAAGGTATTTTTGGGGTAGCAAACAAGAGTGCGTGCTTGTCTATTTGAATGACTTTATCTGAATATTCGGCTATGTTTTTACCTTTAATCAAACTTATTTTGTAAAAAGCCCTTCGGTCATAAGGCATAATCCATTTTTCCTGAAGCTTGTCCATAAGTTCTTTAATATCAAAGACATTAAAATGACCAATTTCTTTTTTAATATCGCTTGGCAATAAAGAATTTGGTTCAACTGAACCCTGAGTGATGTCTTCGTAAAATGAATCTAATGATTTCATGAGTGAATTGTAAAATTCAAATATACGAAATCTTAAAATATTATAGTAAAGAATATAAAAACTGGTGTTTTAATTTTATTCAACACATAGAAACATAGATTTTTGATTGTGCTGAAGTCGTTTCACTTTACATTAAGACACAATAGAAATAAAATTGAGTTTAAATAAAATATTGGCATTGCCATTGAAGTTGATATTGAAATTTAATTCAGAACAAACTTCCCTGAACAAACTCAGGCAGCGGATTACTATTGAAAGTAAAAGTATCAATTACAAAAAACTGTTTCCTGACTTCATCTAATTCGCGTAGTACAATAGAATTGCATGAAAAACTAATATCAATAGTTGTAAAGAGGTGAGAGGCTATTTTGATACTTTCCGGGGTTAATCTTCGGCCAATAGAAATATGGGGATCGTTGCTTTTTTTCATATTTGAAAGCCGCAAGGCATCCTGTGTCTTTTTCATGATTGGTTTTAAATTTGTTTTGGAATCTTCATTTGGAGAGATAAAAAAAGCACCGGCATCATAAGACCCAAAGTGATCTAATTGTACTGGAAAAGGTGTAAAGGTGTCGCAGATTTTATGGAGTTTCAGTTTGATTTTTTCCAGTTCCGTTTCTGTCATTTTAAATTCGCAAATCGTAATATGTGCAGTCGAGTTTTTACTGTTGTACCATCCGATTTTGGTTTCCAGATAGTCTTTCATTATTTTGACAGAGTCAATAACGTCCTGTGAAGGATAAATGGCGACTGAATATTTTTTCTCCATTTTTAAAGTTTTCCTTTTTTATATAATCTGTCCAGTATTTCGGATTGAAGTAATCCGCTGCCGCCACCAAAATGTTCAATCACCTCAACATCAGGGTGAATTTTCAAACAAAATTCCGTAAACTCTTCTTCAATGTTTTTTTCAATCCCGGAACTTAATAAAACAAAATCAGGCTTATTTTCCAAAAAGTAATCCTGAGCCAATTTTTCGTGATTAAACCCAACAGCATTCCAATTTTCATTGGCATTTACAAGCCGAATTAAAATTTCCAGGATAGATTGGTTTTTGCCAAGTATCAAAAAATCGTATTTTTTCATAACGCATAATTTAATTACAAAAATAGTTTATAAAAGCCAAAATCAACTTAATCCAGATTAAGAAAGGCTATTTGATTGAGATAAAAAAATAACGTTTTGAGTTAACTCAATCGCTATTTAAGACGGAAATTTGATATAATAAACAAAATCGGTATTAATTAAAAATCTATATTATGTTACGTTGGACAGTCATTTTTATTATTTTGGCTTTAATAGCCGGAATATTTGGTTTTGGAGGTATTGCCGCCGGAGCTGCAAGTATAGCTAAAGTCTTATTCTTTATATTCATAGTATTATTTCTACTGTCTTTAATTAGCGGCAGAAGGAAAATTTAGCAAAAATTTCAAAATAAAAACAAAAGCGGCACATCTATTTCGGTACATGTGTCGTTTCTAATTTTAAAATAAAATAAAATAAAATAAAAGTCATGGGAACAAAAAGTGGTGCTTATCAGAATGTCTACATAAAAAGAGAAGATGAAATGGTAAGTTTAAAAAATGATGTGACAGATTTTTGCGAAAAATATATAAAGCCTGTTCATCCTGATAATTGGGATTGGTCGATACGTGATTTCGAAAATCCCAAGAATGATCCCACCGTTGCTGAGGCAAGAGCAATTGGACTGGTTGTTTTTAATGATTTAAACAATAATAAACAGACTGATGTTGATTTGTCAACAATGAATAATGTAGAGGCAATAAAAGCATATTTAAATCCGAATAGCAAACATGAAGCATTTAATATGGAAGAATTTGCTTTTGCTTTGAAAGTGGAACTTGAGCATGGTAAAATTAAGGATGTTAACGTAACCAATAACCATCCTTTTTTAACAGCAATGATCGCACTTGCGCATATGACAGAAAGCCTGACCTATTATAAAAGATTGAAAGTGATGGAAGCTGAAGGTGAAATCTATGAAATAATGCGCAAAATTGAAAATATAAGCACCGATAAAAAAGATAAGTGGTACAAAGAATTAATTAAGGCTGAAGAAGAATTAACAGAAGCCAGATCCGGATTAGCGGAACGTTTAGAAAAAATGGACGACATTCCTGTCCTGGAAAAAATTGGAGACTAACTTTATTCATAAAAAAAACCGTCAAATATTTGACGGTTTTTTTGAAATCGACACTATGCTAAAAACGGTGTAAGTGAGACACTTGAAATCTAAAATTTTCTTGGATCGTTTGCAGGATAATCTTCCTCTTTTTCTTCAAAGTCATCATCTTCGTCTTCTTCCTGCACATCGTCCTCTATATAGTCATCATCGTCGTCATCCTCATCCTCATCGTCTTCATCGAGATCTTCCAAAACGTCTTCAGTTTCGTTAAAATCGTCTGATGGGTTATCAAATTCATCATTTGTAATATTTAAGTCTTCACCGTCATCATTCAGATCTTCTTCGATATAGTCATCGTGTTCCAGATCTTTTTCGGTATGAAAATCATCATCTAAATCATCCAGGTCATCTTCATCATTTGTGATTTTCTCCTGATCAGGATTCGGTTTATTAGGGTCATAGCCATTTCTCACTGTATATCCCTGTTTGGCAATTTCTTCATTGCTTTGATGAATATCCTCAAAATCACTATTTAGAAATTCATCATTAAGGAGCGTTTCTTTATCAGAAATATGGTTTCCGGAATCCCTTTTAGCCTTAAAAATGTCGTTGTTTTGATCTATAGTACTCATGATATTAATTTTTGTGTTCGTATTATACAAATCTAGTCAGAACCGAAGTGAAATATTTATAGAATTTTGGTTCCTAATTCTATAATTTACAGCTGTTTGTACTTGAAGTATTGATATAAATTTTTGAAATTGAAATTATCCATTAAACAAAAAACCTTTAAAACATACATTTAAAGGTTTTTTATATTTTATCTGAAATATTTTTGAGTTTTAATGATCGTTTCGTTCCCAGTCCTCTTCATCAAGATCCTCTTCATTATCTATATGCTCTTCCCTGTCAATAGGTTCGGGCAGATCATAGTCATCATCTTCCTGATGGTTTGTGATATAATCATTCTCATTGATTACCTGCTCTTCGTTCGGAATGTTTTCGTTTCTAACGATGTTCGCATCTCTCAGAAGGCTATCAATAGCGGCATCAATTAAAACAGCATCAATATCCGAGACAACATCTTGATATTTCTGATGAAAATCACATTTAATTTCGTCAATATATTGGGCATCTGTTTTCATAATACTATGTCTTTTGCTGTATTTATTAAACAAATTTATGCCGGAATTTAAAAAAATATGTTACAAGATTTTAAAATCTAATTTCATAATACACAGGTGTTTATAGTATAATTTTAATCCATAATATTATAACCTCTTTCTTTTTTAAACAAATTAATTTTGAAACATTAATAACGAAAAAAAAATATTATTATGAAAACTACTGATAGTAAAAAAGGAGCAACAAAACCTAAAAGCGATGCAGCATCTGGTTTAACTGAATTGTTTGAAGCAAGCCTGAAAGATATTTATTGGGCAGAAAAAGCATTGACTAAAGCGATTCCTCTAATGGCAAAAAATGCTGCTTCAGCTGATTTGATTGAGGTACTAAACAATCATTTAATCGAGACTGAAGAACAGATAACCCGTTTGGAAAAGGTTTTTGAAGTGATTGGCAAAAAAGCAACAGCTAAAAAATGTGATGCCATGGAAGGCCTAATTGAAGAAGGTAAATCAATTTTGGAAGAAACTGAAATTGGAGTAGTGCGTGATGCCGGAATTATTGCAGCAGCTCAAAAAATTGAGCATTATGAAATTGCAACTTACGGAACACTGAGACAATTTGCAGAGACTTTAGGTTTAACCGAAGCTGTCCGTTTATTGGAACAAACTCTGGAAGAAGAAAAAGGTGCCGACAAAAAGCTGACAATTGTTGCTGTGAATGCAGTAAATCTTGAAGCTGCTGAAGCAGATTAATTTTTAAGAGATTAAGAAAGCACAGTTTTTAAGCTGTGCTTTTTTCGTTTAAAATAGTTAATAAAAATTAGGAGAGTATGCCGGAAGGTCCATCAATAGTGATATTAAAAGAAGAAGTCCGTCAATTTGAAGGAAAAAAAGTTATTGATGTTGCTGGAAACAGCAGTGTTGATATTGAAAGACTTAAAAACAAAACGATACGTGCCTTTAAAAGCTGGGGTAAACATTTTTTAATTTGTTTTGATGGGTTTACTGTCAAAATACATATGCTGATGTTTGGCACTTATCGGATTAATGAAAGAAAAGAAACTGCACCACGGTTAAGCCTGATTTTTTTAGATGGAGAAATTAATTTTTACACTTGTTCAATTAAAATTTTAGAAGGGGATATCAATGATTATTATGACTGGAGCGAGGATGTGATGAATGAAAAATGGAATCCCGTAAAAGCTGAAGAAAGCCTCAATAAAATTCCTAACCAAATGATTTGTGATGCTTTATTGGAGCAGAATATCTTTTCAGGAGTTGGGAATATTATTAAAAATGAAATTTTATACCGATGCAAAATTCATCCGGAATCATTAGTGGGTAAAATTCCAACTGAAGATATAAAAAGGCTTATTGAGGAAAGTGTTATTTATAGTTTTCAATTCCTGGACTGGAAAAAGAATTATGAATTAAAAAAACATTGGAAAGCACATACCAAAAGTACTTGTGAGCGTTGTAATCTTCCTTTTATAAAGAAACACACCGGAATAAAAAAAAGACGCAGCTTTTTTTGTACTAACTGTCAAAAATTATATCAATGAAAAAGGAAGTCTTAGCAGGATGTTCCAGTTTTAATAATCGGTTTTGGAAAGGTATCTTTTATCCTGAAAATATGCCTGTTTCAAAATGGTTTGATTATTACTGCCAGCATTTTGATACTTATGAGTTTAATGGCAGTTTTTATAAATTTCCAACAGTAAAAATATTTGAGAACTGGTATAAAAAAGCACCTGAACATTTTATATTTTCAGTAAAGGCACCAAAAGAAATCACACATATCAAAAAGTTTACAGATTGTAAGGAACTGATTTCAGATTTTTATACTATTTGCGATACGGGTTTAAAAGATAAATTAGGATGTGTTTTATTTCAGTTTCCGCCAAGCTATTCTTTTAGTGAAGAAAAGCTTCAAAATATTATTAATAATTTAAATCCAAAATTTAAAAATGTAATCGAATTTCGTCATGAAAGCTGGTGGATTGATAAAGTTTGGGATCTTTTTATGGAAAACAACATTACGTTTTGCAGCGTAAGCCATCCTCAATTGCCTGAAACCATTTTCTATAAATCTCCCTTAATTTACATCAGGCTTCATGGAACTCCAAAAATGTTTTATTCCGGATATTCTCCGGAACAATTAAATGATATTAAAAATAAAACAAAAGGCAAAAATGCTTTTGTATATTTTAATAATACGGCAGGTGAAGAAGGAATCTTAAATGCTTTGGAATTCAAAAAAATTATAAACAGATAATATGATTGTTTTTTTTATCCAGTACTATATATGGCAGAGGCTTCATTGAAATAGTGAAGCGAAAAAATATTACTTAACAGAATTATTAGCAACACAAAAGAAAGCGTTATTAACAGGCCAATAAGCATTACTGCTTTTTTATACATTTCCCTGTCAATATCATCGAATTTTTGCATTGATTTAAGATTGTCCTCAACTTTTATGTTTCTGTTTTTCTCTTTCATGGCTCAAAAATTTTTCTCTCATGATTCAAAAGTATTATGTTAATTCAGTTATATACGCAAAAACTCGTTGATATACACAAAAACTCGTTGATATACACTAAACCTTTTATTGTTTAATAAATTGTTGTAATGTGTTCATTCATAAATGGTTAAGTTGAAAGTGATTTTGATGTTTCAGAACTTTAAGAATATTATAATTCTAAGTTTCCTTCAATACCATCATCCATAGTTTTTCCGGTAACAAAAGTGACAGCCATTTTAGCAATGGCGATCATTTTTCCGTGTTTATTGTTCCAGTAATATCCTTTTTCGGGCATCTGGACTTTAATGACAGGATTCCATAATTCTTTAATTCTTCTTCTGTCATAAGGAATAGTGGCGGTATTTTAAATGCTTTGGAATTCAAAAAAATATAAACAAATAATGCAATTGATTTATTAAACCGGCTATTAATCATACTGTATGGCACAGATTTACAAAAAATGCTGAACCGAAAAAATATTGCTAAACAAAACTAATAGCAAAATAATAAAAAGGGTAATTAATATGGCAATCAGTATTACTATTTTTTTATGCATTTTTCTGTCTATATCATCAAATTTTTGGGATAATTTTAGATTCTCCTCCGCTTTTATTTTTCTGATTTTATTTGACATGATTCAAAAGTATTGAGTTAATTTAATCATATACGTAAAAACTCATTGATTGGTTTTATTGTCCAATAAATTATTATGATGAGTTCGCAACAAGTCAAATGATTTCAAAAGTCAGGCCGAAAAAAAGGTATAAATCAGTAGCAGAGAATAACATCAATAAAAAAACATAAGTAAATCTTTGAATTGCCTCCTGCTTCAGCTCAATGTCATTAAGTTAACAATTTTTCAGTCGTCACTTCGAGTGATTTTTAATAATAATGCGATCGCTTTATGATTAAAAATTGTATCGAGAAGCTTTCTAATACTAAGGTTCTCGATACATTTTCTTTAAAAAAAGCTATCGCATTTTTTAAAGAAAACACTCGAACTGACGACAATACCAGAACAATACGAGTTTGTCACTCTTTTATTTTCTTCGAAACATCAATAGTATTTCCATTGTATTTTACCGAAATATCTGTTCTTTGATTTTCGATACCAACACCATTTGATTCGTCAACCCAAACGATATTAAACACACGGTTTTCAATTAATCCTTTAAAAAATCCGCCTTTTCGTTTTCCAATTGTCAGCGTTTGTTTTTGTTCATTCCATTCAAAAGGTATGATAGAAAAAGCTCCTTTCTCATAGTTGTAATTTATTCCCTCATCCTCATAAAGCTCAAACTTGCCATTAGCGCCTTTATACACTCTAATTTCGAGGGTTTCAGCAGGCTTTTCGTTTGTGTACTGCATTTTCTCGCCCATTGGAACAATAGAACCCGATTTTACATATAGAGGAATGGTTGAGAGAGACGCAGCTGTTTTTACTGTTTGTCCTCCATTATAATGTTTTCCTGTCCAGAAATTAAACCATCCTGACTGGTTTTCAGGTAAGTAAACATCCCACTTATCTACACTTTCTGAAACAACAGGAGCAACAAGAAAGGCAGACCCAAACATATACTCGTATTTTTGCTCAAGTGCTTTTGTGTCTTTTGCAAAATCCATTACCAGTGGACGCATCAAGGTTCCGTTTTTAAACGTTATATCTGCTGCTTGTGAATAAATATAGGGCATCAAACGATAACGAAAGTTTAAATATTTTAAAGCTTCGGTTTCTACTTTTTCACCGTATCTCCAGAATTCGGTATTAGTTTGATATCCGTGTACCCTTTGCAAAGGAGAGAATGTAGCCAACTGAAACCATCTTAAAAAACGTTCGTGAAATTTAGCATCGGTGTATTGGCTTTCGCCGGGACGGAAAAAACCTCCTGCATCAAAAGTCCACCAGGGTAATCCTGTTATGGAATAATTCAATCCGGCTGTGAGTTGTCGGCGCAAGGTTTCCCAGTCATTACCTATATCTCCAGTCCAAACGGCTGCTGCGTAACGCTGCTGGCCCGAGAAACCGCTTCTGGTAAGAATAAAAACTCTTTTGTCCGGAGCATCCTTGCGCGAACCTTCATATACTGTTTTTGTTACGTACATCGGATAAACATTTCGCATTTGCTCTCCGGAAATTGTTCCGCTATTTATTTTCCTATTTACTAAATCATCGTTTTCCGGTTCGGTAGCATCCTGCCACCAGGCATCAATTTCATAAGGTTTTAAAAGCTTTTCACTAAAATTCTTCCAATAATAATTTGCTGCATCAGGGTTAAAGAAATCAACCCATTCGGTATTTGGGATATAGTATTTTTTTTTATCAAATTCTTTACCAAGTTCGCTTCCTTTATCAATTTTGGACCAAACGGAAAGCATCAGTCGCATATTCATTTGATGCAATTCTTTTACCATTGTAGCTGGATCAGGATACATTTCCTCATCAAATTTCATCGAATTCCAACCGTATTTCCCCCAATATTGCCAATCCTGAACAATTAAATCCATTGGTAATCTTTTCTTTCTGAATTCTTTTGCATTCTCAAGTAAATCATCCTGAGTAGTAAAGCGCTCACGGCAATGAATATAACCTAACGACCATACAGGCATAAGCGGAGCCTGCCCTGTCAGATTGCGATAGCTAGAAATAACCTCATCTGAATTTCCGGCAAAAACAACATAATCCAGCCTCTCAGCAACAGGAGATCTGAAGACTGTTTCATTCGTAACTTTACGATAATACACTACAGGGAGATCGTTTTTTTCTCCGGTAACTATAATCTCATGTTTTCCTGCTGTCAGTTTAACCAACGTGCTGGTTGTGGGCGGCAACCAATGGTTTTTAAAATTAAGGACCTCGTTACCATCAATTGTCAACTGCCATTTTCTAGCCATTTTTTGACCCACATCGAGCAGGATAGCATACTCACCATTATCTTTAACGGTAAAATTTCCGGTAAAAACACCATCCTGGCGAGTTTCCTTTTGAGTTCCATTAGTCGTAGTAACATTAACAGTAATTGCTTCCCCACTTATACCTGCTGGATTTAAGTTCACAACGTTATCAGCTGGATTAAAATCGGTAAGTCCATAATTGTGCCATAGCAAACCATATCCTTTGCTTGACATAACAAACGGAATAGAGATTTGTGTATTTACCTGGGTTAATCTCCTGGGTAATCCTTTAATATTCAAATATCCATCCTGAAACTGACCTGTACCAAAAAGATATTCATCAGGCAAAGAATTAAAACCTTGTTCAGCAATATGACAGGATTCTCCTTGTACTGAACTTTGTTTAAAAATACGACTGCCTGGTTTTTCGCTAAGAAATACCTTGCCCTCATGGTTCCGATAAGATAATGTTCCAGTTATTTTATCTACTACAACCGTCATTTTTGATGTAGCAATTTCAATTAGTGAACTGGATTCAGAAACCTTAAAATCAGGCACCTTAACTTTTGAAGTAAAAACTAATTCAGGTATTTGACTTTTCATTTCCAAACCATACTGAACTCTTATGGTATTTTCGGTTAAAGGACTCAAATAAAGTTCTCCTTTGTCGAGAGTTATAACTACTTTATCGTTATGTTTTTTATAACCCTTAACCACTTGTCCAATACAAAACACTGGAATAAGTAAGACAAATAGAATTGTTATTTGCTTCATTCTTTTCAATTTATTTTTATATAGAATTCTAAAAGTACCGAAAGGTTTTTTCCTTGCAAAATTAAGAAGTCTGCATTATTATAACCCATTGGGTGTAATTATATCATTTTTGTACGCAGTTTTTTAATTCTAAATTATTTCCAAAGCATTAGCATAAGAAGCTTCCGGCTTTTGATTTGGAAAATAGACTTCAAGAGCGTCTGAATTCTGTTTGAATTTCAGTTTTTCTCCTGTACTGACTAATCGAATCTGTCTTATTGTTTCAGTATGAT
Source organism: Flavobacterium sp. CF136 (assembly GCF_000282055.1). Lineage (GTDB taxonomy): Bacteria > Bacteroidota > Bacteroidia > Flavobacteriales > Flavobacteriaceae > Flavobacterium. Next base: position 19,079 of record NZ_AKJZ01000019.1, on the reverse strand, counting down.
ACGGATTAGATTTTCCTAAACTTTTAATAATTGCAGTACCGCTTTCTGGCCAGGCCATTATGGTCGCAAAAAGTATTTTGTCTTTTTGTACAAAACGAATATCTTCTGAAGTGTAAGGTTTCCCTTTTCCTTCGTTGAATCCCTGAGCTGTTAATGCTCCAGCACTTTCTTGTTGTGGACCTTCGCCAAATATTTTCCAGGGACGCGTACCATAAATACTTTTACTGTTTAGTTTCATCCAAACCCCAATTTCTGCAACAATTGCGCGTTCTAATTCGTCGATACTTCCATCACCACGAACTGGAATATTAAGCATCAAATTACCGTTTTTACTCACTACATCGATCAGGGTATGAATAACGGTCTTTGCTGATTTGTAACGCTTGTCTTTGTAAACACCACGATCATAGTGCCAGTTGCCAATACAGGTATCTGTTTGCCATGGCAAAGGTTCTATGCTGTTACTCTGTCCTTTTTCAATATCCCAGACCATAGCTTTTTTTTGCTGCTCGTCTAATATTTTACCTGTAATTACTGCCTGAACTGTTTTATTTTTCCGGAGGCTTTTATTATACATGTGTGCCGCAATACGTAACCCCGCATCGCTTATAGGCCACAGAGGGAATGCCGTATCGTCAAAATAAACCAAATCAGGATTGTATTTATCGATCAAATCTATTGTTCGGTTGTGAAAACTTTCAATATATTCTTTTGATGGTATAGAAGCGCCATCTTCCCAATTCCATTGACTGTGTATTCCGACATTATCTGAACTGTTTTTACTTAATGGATGATTTTGCGCATACAATTCCTGAGGATCCAAACCTTCCCACCAGGTCCCTTTTCCATCCGCTTTAGTAAGATTCCCATCATAAGGAACACCGGCAAGGGCTCCGTTTTTGTCAGAGCGCTGTGATGTTTCATACCAAGTCCAGGCATGAGCAGCGTGAACGCTTACTGCAAAAGGAAGTCCTGCTTTTCGGGCTGCTTTTTCCCATCCGGCTATAATATCTTTTTTAGGTCCCACTTTGACTGAATTCCAGTTAGGCTGGTATTTGCTGTCATACAAATCCAGATTATCATGATGATTAGCCATGGCCATGAAATATTTGGCTCCGGAATCCTTATATAAATTCACCAATTCTTCGGGATTCCACTTATCGGCTTTCCAAACATTAATTACATCCTTAAAACCAAATTTTGAAGGATGACCATATTTTTCTACATGAAATTTATATTGCCAGGAATCTTCCTGATACATACTTCTTGCATACCAATCACCAGCTTCGGGTTCACACTGAGGTCCCCAATGTGCCCACATTCCAAATTTAGCATCCCGAAACCAATCCGGCACCTGATACTTGCTTAGAGAATTCCAGGTAGGCTCAAACGGTCCTTTATGAACAGAAGGAGCACTAAAAAAGTTTTTTTGAGCCAATAAAGGAGATAAGTAGAGGCCTGCTAACCCTGATGCTGCTAATTTTAAAGCATTACGTCTATTCATAATTTTATGTATTTCCGATTTTATTTATTTACTTTATAGCACAGTTTTTAAATACCTGTGATTTGCTAAACAAATCAACATTGTGCAAACATTTGTTATATAAATTTTATTATTGATTTTTTTAATCCTAAAAATTTAAAATAAACAAAAGCAAATGTAGCCGATGCATAGTACATTTCATTTATACAAAAACGATTTTTTATTATTCAAAAACGACTTTTACTATTATTATGCCCAAAAGTATTTTCAAATATTCTTTCTCCTTATTACATGTAGACTATGTGAAACTTAATCACAATTGGAATTATAATAATGTCATCAGTCCTTATTATCGATTGTATTATATTGATGATGGCACAGGATTTATATCAGACAGTACTGACCGCTTAACTTTAGAACCGGGGAATCTATATCTTATTCCCAGTTTTACGATATGCAACCTGAATTGTGATGCTTATCTGAGTCAGTATTTTATTCAATTTTTTGAAGAATCTCCCGATGGAATATCATTGTTTAATAACAATAGAAGTGTTATGAAGATGCCCGCCTCAGAAATTGATGTAATGCTTATTAAAAGATTGCTTCACAGTAATCCCGGAAGAGGAATTAATCGATCAGATAATCCTAAAGTTTATGAAAAAGAAGCTTATTACAAGGAATATCAATCACTTAATAATGAAATGAAAACGCATCAAAAATTTGAAAACCAAGGCATTCTTCTTCAGTTGATTTCCAGATTTTTAAGTTCAAAGGATTTCAAAATAAACAATTCTCAGTCAGTACCTTCCAAAATATTGAATACGATGAGTTATGTGCAGCTCCATTTAGACGAAAATCTTACTGTTGCACAATTAGCCAAAAGAGTAAATCAAAATCAGGATTATTTTTCAAAACAATTTTTGATTCATACCGGACAAAGACCCTTAAACTATATTCATGAAAAAAAGATTGAAAGAGCCCAATACCTCATTGCAACTACTGATAATACTTTTTTAGAAATCGCCATGAATACCGGATTTTCCAATTTACCTCACTTTTCAAAAATATTTAAACAAATAGTAAGTCTGACTCCGGGGGAATACCGCCAACAAAACAGCCACTTAAAATAAGTAACTTTTACACATACAGCATTATTCTTTCTTTTCTTATGATGTAAATCAAGCTTATTCTTCTTTACATTTTACCTCCTCTTTTATGATATATAATTAATATGTACCTTTAATTTTAAAAAAATTAATACTATGTATGAATCACTATTTAGCTATATCCACCAATATAGTGAGTCTCCCCTTACGGCTGCTGATGAAATATTGATTAAAAAATCATTTGTCCCTGCGACCTTAAAAAAGAAAGAATTATTCCTAAAACAAGGGGATGTTTGTCAGTATACAGGCTTCATATTACAAGGTGCCATGAGGCAATACAGTATCGATAGCAGCGGTACAGAACATATTATTCAATTGGCTATTGAAAACTGGTGGATGGTTGACCGTGAAAGCTATCTGATGAAAACTCCCTCTGTTTATAATATTGACGCCTGGGAGGATACTAAGTTACTGATTTTAAAGCTGGCTGATTTAGAACGTTTACTAACCATCCCGACTATTAAAGAAATGTTTTGGCAAATGAATCAAAGCAATTTTATAGCCTCACAAAAAAGATTAAACTACTCTATTACATTACCTGCCAAAGAAAGATATGAGGCACTATTAAAAAATTATCCAGATTTTGTACAACGTTTTCCACAACACACAATTGCTTCTTATTTAGGTATAAGTAAAGAAACACTTAGCCGTGTTCGTAGTAAATTATTCCAAAAATAGGAACTTTACATCAACTAAATTCCACTAACCACTCAATACTTTCCAATATTCTTTTTTGACATATGTCATCGTTTTTTGCTCTTCATCCAAGGTAATTTTGCTTTATAAAATCACCGAAAAGGTTTTTAAAATTTAATAAAACAATTAAAACTTTAGAAAAATGAAACAGTTTAAAAAAGATGACACAGTAATGTTATTGATAGATCATCAAACAGGTACACTTAATTTTGCAGCAAACAGGCCTCACGAAATGATAGTAAGCAGAACCAGGGCTCTGGCAAAATTAGCAAAGGCTCTTGATATTCCGGTTGTACTTACAAGCAGCCAGGAAGACCATGCTCAAGGTCCATTATTACAGGATTTACAGGATCTGCTTCCGGAAGAATTTGAAAACCGGGTAAAAAGAGCCGGAATCACAAACGCATGGGATGATCAGGCATACAAAGCAGCAGTATTAAAAACCGCAAACGGAAGAAAAAATGTTATCATGGCAGGACTAACAAATGATGTTTGTATTGTTTGGCCTTCTATATCAATGCAGGAAGAAGGTTTTGATGTTCAGGTTGTTATTGATGCCGGTGGTTCTCCCTCTCAAATAGCCGATGATATCGCACAACAAACCTGGGAAAGCAAAGATGTTAGAACTACAACAATAAATCAGTTAATATCTGAAATGGTACATAATTGGGCTACAGAAGATGGACAGAAAGTACTGCCAATCCTTTTTGAAGAAGTAATGTCAAAAGTGGGTCAGTTTTCTTAATCTGAGACTATAATTATTGGGGAGCAAGGCAATGATCTCTCATCGTCCGCTCCCTTAAAAAATAAAGTTATGTTACAAAAAATAAATAATTCGATGTTTGTTGGTAATGGTCCAATCAAAATATTGTATCCCGGGACTGCCCTTTCAAACACTGATACCGGGATTGGCAGTATTGGAAGGATTGACCATCCGGAGATTCACGGAAATACGATTATTAGAATGCACCCTCATATTAATGATGAAATACTTTCTTATTTCAGAACTGGACAAGCAGAGCACAGTGATTCTGAAGGCTTTGTAAAGACAATTGGTAAAAAAACACTTATGCTGATGAAAGCTGGTAAATCTTTTTACCATGAAGAAAAAATCTTGGGACAAGATGAACCAATGGAAGGATTACAGATTTTTATCCGTCCCAGTAAAAAGGATCTGAATCCCGAAGTAGTTTTTCTGGATCTGAAAACTATACACAGTGAAAATAAATGGCGGCTATTGGCGTCACCTAATCCGGACACAACGTTTCAATTCAGCAGTCAAACCTGGTTGTACGATATGAAACTTTTGCAGGGCAACAGCTCAGAAATTCCTGAATTACCAAAAAGCAACCTTACGGCCCTACTTTACGTTTTTCAGGGATCAGTTCAGGTAAATAGTACCATTGATCTAAGAAAAAAGGAAGGCATCGTGTTTAAAAACGAGTCTATTATCATTAATGCTCCTGAAGATGCTGAACTGGTATTATTCGTGACTGATGAGGAAGGGGAAATTTTTAAAGATGGAATGTACAGCGGTAATCAAATGTAAAATGTAATTATGGATTCAACGATCAGTATTATAAATAAAAACGAAGGGAAGCTATTAGGTGTTGCAGGAGGTAATTACAGAATTATTATTTCAGGCAAAGAAACCAATGGCAACTATGCTGTTATCGAAATGATAGTTCCTCCGGGAGGTGGACCATCGCCACACGCACATCCGAACACTCAGGAAATGTTTCATGTCCTGGAAGGTGAAGTAGAATTTAAAACCGAAACAGGCAAGCAAATTGTCAGTAAAGATGGTTTTGTGAATATCCCTTTTGGTGGAACCATACATTGTTTTAAGAATACGTCTGAAAAATATGCCCGGTTACTTTGCACAGTTGTCCCGGCTGGTCTGGAAAATTTATTTGACGAAATAGGAACTCCTGCACTGCCTGGCCAATTTTTGCCGGTCCCAGAACTAACTGAAAAGCGCAAAGAATTTTTAAAAGAAATAGATTTGAAATATGGCCAAAAAACATATCCTCCTGATTTTCTGGGGTAATGCGATAGTCAGTAATACAAATCACAGACAATATTCTTCATAATATCATGATAATTTCTTCAGGTTATAAAAAAAATGATTTGAAAATTGTATTTCAAGAGTCACAAAATTAAATCCCGTTTCGCAATGAAACAGGATTTTTTATGACTTATTAATTGTAGTTTAATTGGATTCTAAACTATTTCATCTTTAACTTCAAAACAGTTACGGAATAAGCAGGTAAATTCATTTGAGCTTTCTGACCTTTCAAATTATACTCACTTTCTTTTGGGCTTATTTTTTTAGGTTCTGCAAAAGTGTTTTCATCTTGTAAATTCGCACTTGCAAGCGTAATAACAGAACCTTTTGCTGCTAATTTACTTCCCTTCAAATCAACTGTAACCTCTTGTGTCGTTGCCGATGTATTCACCAATTTTATAATTACTTCTTTGGTATTGATATCTTTTACAGCAGATGCGTACAGGTTATTTTCTCCTGTTAATGGTTTCCCATCTTTAACAATAGCCAATAAATCAGTTCCTTTATTGGTTGAAAACAATTTTTGCACATAATAATTAGCTGATCCGTAAGCTTCTAAATTATTGAACCAAATCATGTCCGGTGTCCATTGCCACGCATCTTCATGAGCCATTAACGGAGCATAGGAAGACAAATTAACTACTTCGGCATTTCGTTCTAATCCAGTCATGAAAGCCGCTTCCGAAAAGGCACATTCCCAATTGTTTCTGTTACTTGTTTTATCACTCGAAGGACTTTGGGCGGCATATTCCCCGGCAAATATTTTCGGTCCTTTTCTGTCGTATTTATCATAACGGGTTGCATTTTCCCTAAACCATTGCGGGCTTTTATAATAATGCTCATCTATAAGTTCCGCATTTAGCTTTTTAAGCTCTGCCATTCCAAAATCGAAATGTTCCCCGTCCGGAGATGGTCCGCTTCCGGAAACGATAATGATATTTGGGTATTTTGATTTTATTGCTTTTTCAAAAACTTTATACCTTTCTATATAATCCGGTCCCCATTGCTCGTTTCCTACACCAATGTATTTCAGGTTAAACAGTTTTGGATGTCCCATATCCGAGCGTAATTTTCCCCAGCGTGTATCTTCTCCTCCGTTGGCAAACTCGATTAAATCTAAAGCATCTTGTATGTAGGGATCCAGTTCTTCTATTGGGGCTAATTCACCTGTATTATACTGGCAAGCCATTCCACAGCTTAAAATAGGTAATGGTGTTGCCCCGATATCTTCTGAAAGCTGAAAATATTCGTAAAATCCTAATCCAAAACTTTGAAAATAATCCGGAGTCTGTTTATGGCTGAACTCCATATTCCAACGATTAATCATTGTTCTTCTGTTTTCTACATCCCCAACCGATTTTTTCCACTGGTAACGATCTGATAAAGTTCTGCCTTCAACAATACAACCGCCGGGAAAACGTAAAAATCCCGGTTTCACATCATACAAAAGCTGAACAAGATCTTTGCGTAAGCCGTTTTTTCTGTTTTTCCAGGTATCCTCCGGAAACAATGAAATCATGTCCAGATCAATTGTTCCTGTTCCTTCGAAAGTTATTTTTAATTTGGCTTTAGCCTCTGTTTGGGTGGTTGTGAATTGTGCTGAATAATTTTTCCATTCATTCGATGTTGGAATAATACTGGTTTCGCCAATCACTTTTTTGTCTTTATCAATAAACTGAATGATTATTTTTTTGATAGCTCCATCATGATTAGCCGCTTTTAAAGAAAGATTGTATTTTGCGTCTTTCCTGACTCCCATTCCTCTAAATCCTTCATTGATTATGGCATACCCATGGGCATCATTTACCAGAACCCTGCAAAAATTAGAATTGGTTTTGTTTTCCTCTTTGATAGTTACAGCAACACCTGATTGCAAGTTTAAAGAAGATCTTTTAGTATTAGGCTGTTCCCATCCCATTAAAGGTTTATCAAATTCAAAAGATCTGTTTTTAATCATTTCGGCATATAATCCGCCGTCTGCAGCAAAATTGATGTCTTCAAAAAAAAGACCAAACATAGTGGGCTGAATCTTTGTGATGGTTTTAGTAACGTCAACTTCTAAGGTTGTCTTTTGGGCATGTCCATAAAAGCTGTTGAATAGCAAACCGCCAATGATGATTTTTGTAAATATGTTGTTTTTCATTTTTGTGTAATGGTTGATAATTTAGTCTTGCTAATTTATTTAAAGTTTTATTTCAAAAACGATATTCAACAGAAATATTATTATTTTTTTAAAAGTAATACTTTCAGAAACCAATGTCATCCTGAGCGGAGTCGAAGGCTTTTTAGATGTAAAGGGCTTCGACTCCGCTCAGCCTGACACCTGTTTTCAGTTGCATCCAATTGGTTCTTTTATTATTTTTTCACAGCTTCGTATTTATCCGGAAAGGCCGATTCTCCATCTAAATTATTCACTTTCAAAACATCCACATTTTTACTTTCAACAGCATATTTGAAATAATCAGGTTTGTTTTTCCCCCAAGTCACGGAACAATTCTGAACTTTTATGTTTTCGGCCGTATCAAAATAAAATCCTGATGTACTGCCTTTTACAAAACCTTCCAATTTTGAAGGACGACGATCATAAACTCCTCCGGGAAAACCTGAAATTTTATCAATAGAAACATTCACTCCTTCAAAAACAATATTTTTAATTTTATCCTTGGTTTCTCCGCTCACATAGACACCGTTTTCTCCAAAACACTGAATATTGGAAAAATAAATATTACTGATTGTCCCCACTTTCCCTTCGGTAGCTCCTTTTGGAAAACGCCAATTTGCATCTTTATGGTTTCCGCTTGCGCGACTGTATGCCGTCACATAAATAGGTTCTGCTTTTCCCCACCAGGTATCGGTAGTTAGTCGCCCTTCAATAATCATGTTAGAAAAAATAACATCACTCACCGTTCCTTCATCCCTATTTTGAATCCCTACTCCACGGTTACTCTTTTTAATGATACAATTATTGAACACTACTTGTCTGATGGCATCCATGTTTTCTGAACCAATTTTGATGGCACAACTGCTGCTGGTCATCGTGCAATTCGTAACCGTTATGTTTTCGCAGGCACCAAATTCTTCAAATTCTCTTCGATTTTTTAGACAAATGCAATCATCACCGCTTTCGATATAACAATCACTAATTCTAACATTTTTTGAATGATCCAGATCAATACCATCGCTATTACGAACTTTTAAACTGTTCAGCAATGTAATTCCGCTAATGACAACATCATTACAGCCCACAAGATGAACGGTCCAATAAGCCGAATTTCCTATATGAACATCTTTTATTCGGATATTCTTCCCTCCAATAATCGTAAGAACATGAGGACGCGGATCTAAAATATTGAAAGGTTTCAGCACATAAGCATCTTCCTCTTCGGCTCCCATAAACGAAATGCCGTTTCCATCAATTTTACCGCTTCCGCTAATAGTAAAGTTCTCTATGTTCTTACCTCCAATCCAAATTGTTCCTTCTCCTTTGTTGTCACGAAAAGCACTTTCTGTGTATAATTTTTCATCAGGGCTTGCCAATATTTTAGCTCCTCCCTCAATATGCAAATCCACATTCGATTTTACATTAAATGGCCCGGACAGAAACGTAAACGGTGCCGGAATCAATACCTGTCCGCCTGTTTTACTGCAGGCATCAATAGCTTTTTGAATCGCTATAGCATCATTGGTTTTACCGTCTCCTTTAGCTCCATATTTTTTGACATCATATACTTTCTGCGCTACTGCAGTCAATGAAATACAGAAAATAATTATAGCAATTATAGGTTTCTTTATCATTTTTTTTATTTTTTAAAAGCTTAAAATAGAATTAATTGAAAGTTTAGATCCCTACGGAATGACAAAATTGTGTTTTAATTACTTGTTACTCCCCATTTCATCGAACGAATAATCCCTTCTTCAAGTCCTCTTAATTCAGCCAATCCTCTTAATCTTCCAATAGCAGAATAACCCGGATTTGTTTTTTTATGCAAATCATCCAACATCTGATGACCATGATCCGGTCTCATCGGAATAGTAAAATCCAGTCTTCCATCAGCAAATCTGCGTTTTTGCTCGATCAATATTTCTCTAACGATGGTAAACATATCGACATTCCCTTCTAAATGATTGGCTTCGTAAAAATTACCCGATTCATCCCTTTGTGTACTTCTTAGATGTATAAAATGTACCCTGTCAGCAAATTTCTTAAACATCAGTTCCAAATTATTTTGTGGAATTACACCAAGTGAACCGGTGCAAAATGTGATTCCATTATTTCTGCTTGGAATTTGATCAAATAAATAATCGAAATCTGCTTCTGTGCTTACAACTCTCGGTAATCCTAATATTTGGTAAGGAGGATCATCAGGGTGTATGCACATTACTACATTATTTTGTTCTGCAACAGGAATAATTTCCTGTAAAAAGGAAACCAAATGCTGTTTTAGCTTAATTGAATCTATTGCAGCATAAGTATCTAACGTTTTTTGAAACTGTTCAAGCGTGTATCCTTCTTCCGCACCCGGTAAACCTGCAATTATATTTTTGACCAGTTTAGTTTTATCAGCATCGGTCAACGTACCTAAATACTCCTTTGCCTTGTTTATTTGGACTTCGGTATATTCTTTTTCGGCATTAGGTCTTTTGAGTAAATAAACATCAAAAGCAGCAAAAGCAGTTGTATCAAAACGCAAGGCTCTTGATCCGTCTTCCACTTCATAATCCAAAGATGTTCTTGTCCAGTCTAAAACAGGCATAAAATTATAGCACACTATCGAAATGCCGCAACTTGCTAAATTTCGAATGCTTTGCTTATAGTTTTCGATATAGACTTTGTAATTCCCAGTTTGGGTTTTGATATTTTCGTGAATAGGAATAGATTCTACTACAGACCATATTAATCCGCTATTTTCTATTTCTTTTTTTCTCTTGCTAATTTCATCCACAGGCCACACTTCTCCATTTGGAATATGATGCAACGCTGTAACAATTCCTTTTGCCCCTGTTTGTTTTATATCTTGCAATGTAACCGGATCGTTAGGTCCGAACCATCGCCAGGTTTGTGTCATTTTCATATGATGATATTTTTATTTTTTAATGGAATGTGAAGGCTTTTTACTTAGAGAGGGCTTCGACTCCGCTCAGCCTGACACCTATTTTGAATGCACCNNCTGACACCTATTTTGAATGCACCAAAACGNNCTATTTTGAATGCACCAAAACGTTAATAGATATTATTTTAAACTCCGCTAAAAACAGAAAATCCTCCGTCTAAGGTTATTTTTGATCCTGTAACAAATTTTGAAGCATCACTTAATAACCAGATTAAAGCCCCTATCAATTCTTCCGGATTTCCAAAACGATTAAAAGGTGTATTTTGAATGATTAAATTCCCTCTTTCGGTCAGGCTTCCGTCTGTATTTGTCAAAAGCGTTCTATTTTGTTCAGTTAAGAAAAAGCCCGGTACAATAGAATTCATTCTTATTTTATCTCCAAATCTATTTGCTAATTCAACCGCAAACCATTTTGTATACGAATCAATAGCTGATTTTGCCAGACTATATCCTAATACTCTTGTTACTGCATGGTCTGATGAAACGGATGAAATATTTACAATACTCCCGGTTCCGGTATTTTTTATGACTTCGCCAAAAATTTGTGTTGGTAAAATTGTCCCAAACAAATTCAGGTTCATCACTTGTTGCAATGCTGACATGTTCAGTTGAAAAATATCCTGTCCCGGCTGGATTACTGCATCTGGCATATTTCCACCGGCCGCATTTACCAGTCCGTCTATTTTACCATATTTAGACAAAATTATTTCACGGGCACTTATAAGGTCCATCTCATTTGTTACATCTGCAATCAGTGCAATTGCTTCGCCTCCCTGATTTACAATTGAGGCTGCTCTTTCATTGGCAATTTTTTCATTTCTGCCCAATACACCTACAATACCGCCTGCATCAGCAATGCCATTAATAAAAGCTTCTCCTAATATTCCGGTTGCTCCGGTTACCACTATTACCTTTCCTTTTAATGAAAAATCGTTTTTCACATTCTTGTATTTAAAATTTTAATAAATAAGTTTTTTTTCAAATTTAAAAATTACGACACTTATAAAACCACCACATTTGGATTAAATCTAAAATTACCAAAAAACAGTATACAACGCTACCAGTATTCCGCTAATAATAAAGGAGCCAATAATAAACTCTGAAGATACTTTGAACATTGACGTATCCACTTCTATCTTGTGAGCTTCAAGTTGTTTTTCTGATACAGGGTTCAAAAGGCTAATAGCAACCATTAAAAATACTATTATAAAGAAAGAGATGGTCATTCTGTCTAAAAATGGATAATCCGGAAAAGCACCATCTGTCCACATCGGCAGAAACTTTAATACTGCAGCGATAGGAACCGTTAACAATGCGCCGGCAAGTCCTGCTGCAGGTGTTGTTTTTTTCCAGAACATTCCCAGTAAAAAGATAGCCAGAACTCCCGGAGAAAAGAAACCTACATATTCTTGTATGAACTGATAGGCCTGATCTAATGATTTTAATTGAGGGGCTACAACTGCTGCAATTACCATACAAACTATTACACATACTCTTCCGGTAAGCACCAGTTTTTTTTCAGATGCTTCTCTGTTAAAATATTTTTTATAGATGTCTAAAGAAAAAATCGTGGAAATACTATTGGCTTTACCTGCCAAAGAGGCTACAATTGCTGCTGTTAAAGCTGCCAGGGCTATTCCTTTTAATCCGGCAGGCAATAAATTCATCAATGTTGGATAGGCATGATCCGGTTTTAAAACCCCTGCAGCATCGACCATTTCCTGCTGAAACATTCCGTTTTGATGCATTACGTACATTGCAATACCGGGTAAAACTGCAATAACAGGAACTAATAATTTTAAAAAAGCAGCAAACAAAATTCCTTTACGGGCCGTTTTTAAATCAGCTCCCAAAGCTCTTTGAACAATGTACTGGTTACAACCCCAATAGGCCAGATTATTAATCAGCATACCGCCTATTAGTACAGACATTCCTGGCAGCTCAGCATAATGAATGTTCGATTTATCAAGTATCATATGCAGATGACCTGGTGCCTCATCTTTTAAAACTGAAAGCCCTTTCAGAATATCTTTCCCAAATCCAAACTGTTCTGACAACAAGGTTAGCGACAAATAAGTTGTAACCAAACCTCCCAAAATCAGTACTATAACCTGAAACATATCAGTATATCCGATTACCTTCATTCCTCCTAAAGTAACTATAATGGAGAATATACTCAATCCTATAATACAAAATTCAAAACTAATTGGTGCAATAGATGAAATAGCCAAAGCACCTAAATAAATAATAGAAGTAAGATTTACAAATACATAAATCAACAGCCAAATTATTGCCATTATAGTACTTACGGTACCATTATATCTTTTGGCCAGAAATTGCGGCATCGTAAATATCTTATTTTTAAGATAGACCGGTAAAATAAATATGGCCACAACAATTAATGTGGCAGCGGCCATCCATTCGTAAGAAGCAATAGCCAATCCGATGGCAAAACCCGAACCGCTCATCCCGATAAAGTGCTCTGCCGAAATATTAGAGGCTATCAATGATGCGCCAATAGCCCACCAGGTAAGGGAACCTTCTGCCAAAAAATATTCGTTAGAACTTGTAGTTGCATTTTTCTTGCTTCTGTAAATATACATTCCGTAGGATGTAACGATGACAAAATAAATAAGAAAAACAATGTAATCTGCGGTTTGTAAGGTGTTCATAATTAGGTTGGTTTATTTTTGGTTGATAGTTGATAGTTTGTGGTTTTTGGTGTTGTCAGACTTTTAAAAACCACTTTTTCTTGTACAGAAAATAAAGCAAAACGAGTTGTATAAGTGTTACTGATAAAGTTATAAATACGGGCTGCCAAACTAAAGGAGAAAATTTAATCAGTCCTCCAAATACAAAATCTGCAGTATGTCCAAAATTTACCAGTCCCTCGGATGCCATATAAATCAGAATGGAGTTTGAACCAATTAGTATTAAAGGAAAAGCCCATTTATGAAAGCCCAATACATCGATTATCAGGTAAAAAAACGTAAAAAACAAAATACTGCATCCACCTACAAAACACACGAAAGAGCTTGACCATAAGTGTTTATTGATAGGAAAATCATAATTCCAAATAAGTCCTATACCTATCAGAACAATGGCTGAAGCGACCATTATCAATATTTTTTTGTTTGTCGAAAAATGATTAGCCTTAATTTTTAAAAACGTCCCCAGAAACATTCCCAACAAAGCAGTTGCAACTGCCGGTATTGTCGAAAACAAACCTTCGGGATCATAAACCTTGCTGTGTAATCGACCTGGCAAAAACATCCGATCAATATATCCTTCCAGTGAACCTTCTTTGGTTAAAACACCTGCACCAAAATCAGGAACCGGTATTAATTTCATGGCTAAATAATAACCAACCAAAATACCTATAAACCAAATGATCTGTTTCTTTAAATTAAAATTTAAATAGATAATTCCGGCAAAAAACCACGCCAATCCAATACGTCCCAATACACTGGCAAAACGCGTTTGGTCATAGCCGTCAAACCGTAATAATCCATTTACTATAAATCCCAGAAAGATTAAAATACAGGTCCTTTTTAACATGGACAGGTATATTTTTTTCTTTTCTTTGGCTGGCAATTCCATTGGCGTATTCACACCTGCAATACTCATTTTCTTCTCGAAAGAATAAGGCATCGAAACTCCGGCAACAAATAAAAATATTGGAAATATCATATCATAAAACGTAATCCCCTCCCATTCTGTATGATGCAATTGTGATGACATCCATACAAAAACAGGAATTGGAGCGGCTTTTGCCAGAGCATGTATGATATGTTCTCCGCTCATAATCCAAAACATAACAAACCCTCTCAGAGCGTCCAAAGAAACTAATCTTCCATTTGTAATTGTTTTACTCATATTTTACTTTATTAAAAGCATATTTCAACTATTTATTTCTCCAGAAGAGCATCAATAATGTAGATGATATTTTTATTCGAAATTTTTAGATTTCATAATTATCTAACACACTTCGACTCCGCTCAGTGCAGGCTGGAAACATAGATTTTACTTTTTTCATAAAAGAGAATAAAAAAGAAACTCGTTTCTTCACACATAGTTGCTATGTGAATTTTAATGAGTGAAACGTCTTTTTTAAGCTTACTAAAACTATGTTTCTATGTGTTAAACTTTTAAGGTTATATTTATTCGATTGGTTTTATGACAAATCCGTAGCTGTATTCATTTTGTTTCAATAAATATTGTTCATGCGGATATAATCCCCAACTATTGTCTCCTCCTAACCCGCGCTGGGTTAAATCCACACAAACCACGACTTCTTTTCTAGGCGTAATATCGCTCAGATGCATATTCTTTTTGGTTAATCCCGGGTCAAAATCATCCGGGTAATTATTCAAAGTACTCATACCTAAAGGCTGCAATCCTTTTATTTCAAACCCGTGGCCGTTACTGTTTGAAAGTTTAAACCATCGAACATCTGTTTTATATCCATTTTCCTGCGGACGTGTGTAGGGCACATATTGGTCTGCAACTTTACTCTGATAAATTCCTTTAAGGGATGATGTATTTCTGTCCGAATAATTTTCCCATGGCCCTCTTCCGTAATAATCAAGATTTTCCAGCGTATTTTTAAGAGAGAAAATCATTCCGAAACGAGGTATATCGGGTAATGGATTATTGCCTTTTTTGTATGAAGGCTGTACCTCTAAAGCCCCGTCACTACTCAGTGAATATTTGATTGTATATTCAGAAAAAACATCGTTAAGCTTCAATTTTGCAACAATACTGGTTTTTCCGTTTTCTTCAACCACCTGAATCGTTTCTAAAGTGCAATTTTTACCGGCAGTCCGCCATATGTTGTTTCTCACAGGCATTTTATTTCCAAAATCATTATCCGTTGGCGCTCTCCAAAAATTAGGCTCCGGATATTGCTTAAAATACTCCTCTCCTTTTAAACTGTAATACGAAATTAACCCGGTCGTTTTACTAATCTTAACTATCACATTAGCTGTACTTAAAACAAATTCATTTTTCTCTTCTTTAACCTTTGAAGAGGAATCCGTTTGTTGCGTTTTTGCAAAATAGTTTTCACTTTCTATAACAAACTGTTCTCTGGCAATTTCAAAATTTTGAGGCAGTAATTCCGAACCTATTTTGGTGTATGCAAAAACATTCAATAAATATTCTGTTCCCGGTTTTGATTCCAGTTTAGGTAAATTAATTTTAAATTGTTTTTGTGATTTCGGATTTAGAGCAACATCAATTTTACCTTCTTTTATAATCTTCCCGTTTTCTAAAACCTGATACTTGAAATTGTACTGATTCAGATTTGTAAATCCAAAATCGTTAATAATTTCAATTACTCCATTTTTAATATCTACTGCTTGAAATAAAATATCCTGATACACTTTTTTGACTTCAAACGCTCCAGGATTTGGTGTTCTATCTGGCATGAGTAATCCGTTATTGCAGTCATTTTCGTCATTTGTATAATTCTGGCTTCCCATATCACCACCATACGCCCAATATTTGCGTCCAATTTCATCTTTCATTTCGAATCCCTGATCGACCCAATCCCAAATAAATCCGCCCTGCATATTTTTACTGCTTCGGATAATATCCCAATATTCCTGAAAATTTCCGTTACTGTTACCCATTGCATGTGAATACTCACACATGATATACGGGCGGGCTACTTCTTTACGCGCCGCATATTCTTTCATGTACGCAATTGTTGGATACATTGGACAGACAATATCTGTATTTTCGTTTTCTTTTGCCTGCTCAAATTGCACCAATCGGGTATTATCCCTCTTTTTAATCCATTTGTAAGCATCATGAAATACAGGCCCGTTGGCACTTTCATTTCCTAATGACCAAAGGATTACCGACGGTGCGTTTTTGTCGCGCTCTACCAAACTGTAAATTCTGTCCATGTGAGCAGCATGCCATTCCGGAAGATGACCCGGATTAGTTTTTGGATTCATATAAATAAGAGGCTGCCCTTCCACTCCCATTCCGTGGCTTTCGATATTGGCTTCATCAACTAAAAATATACCATATTTATTACACAACTTTACCCATAATATATTGTTAGGATAATGACTGCAGCGAACTGAGTTTATATTCAGTTCTTTCATCAATTTGATATCCTTCATCATGGTCGCTTCATCCTGATAATGTCCTGTTACAGGATTATGCTCATGAATATTTACGCCGTGAACCATTAATCTGACTCCGTTTACCAATAATTGTCCGCCTTTTAGTTCTACTTTTCTGAATCCGATCTCAGTAGAAACGGTTTCTATTATACTGCCGTTTTCATTTTTTAATGTAAGCAGCAAAGTGTATAAATTAGGTGCTTCACTGCTCCATAATTTTGGACTGGATACGTTTTGAGAAAAATTAATTGTCTGCGTTTTATTGCCTTCAAAATTTACTTTTAATGCTTTGGTAAAAATAGTTGCCCCGGAAGCATCTACTAATTTAGCCTCCAATGTTTGGTTATTTCTGGCAGCAGATGTAAGGTTTTTTAAATTAACATCTATACTTAAACTGCCATTTTTGTAATTGGAATCTAAATCAGGTTTTGCGAAAAAATCCGAAATACGAATATCATCGGTACTATACAAATAAACATTTCTGTCAATGCCTGAGAGTCTCCAGAAATCCTGATCTTCAAGATAAGAACCATCACTCCATCTGTAAACCTCAACAGCCAAATTGTTTTTTCCCGGTTTCAAATATTTAGAAATATCGAATTCCGCAGGGCTTTTTGTGTTTTCAGTATAGCCCACTTTTTCTCCGTTAACCCAAATATACATGGCCGATGTTCCTGCTTCAAAATGAAGGTAAACATGTCTGTTTTTCCAATTTTCAGGCAGAATAAAATCTTTTTTATACGATCCGACAGGATTATCAGAATGGTTGATAAAAGGAGGATTTCTTTCAAAAGGATACGTAATATTGGTATAGATTGGAATACCATAGCCTTGCAATTCCCAGTTTGAAGGTACCTGAATTTCTTTCCAGTTAATAGTACTGTAATCAAGCCTGTAAAAATCTTTTGGACGTTCATCTGGTGTTGGCGACCAGGAAAATTTCCATTTACCATTCAAAGAAAAATACCACGGTGAATTCGTATAATTATCCCTTATTGCTGATATTTCATCTGCATAAGGAAGGAAAGCAGCCCGCGCCGGTTCTCTGTTAATTTGAAACACCTCAGGGTTTTCCCAATCATTTTTATTGGTTTTTTCCTGCCCTGAAACAGTTACCCCATAAATTACAAAGAGACACAGCAAAAGTATTCTGGTTTTGATTTTCTGCATTTATTTTATTTTTAGCTATCTTCCAATAGAAAGAATTACAAAATTCAAAGAAATAATAAAGCCTGTTTAAAACTTCATTTTCTCCGGTAGATATTTAGCTACTAATTCTTTATAATACGGCAATAACGCTTTAACGTCCGGTTTAACAGGAGCTTTTGTATATAAATCATAAGGATTAAACTTTCTTACCCAATCAAACATTTCTATGTCTTTTTCATTCATCAAATGTGCATAGGCATTTTCTTTATGCTGCGAATAAAAAGAATGATATCTAATCATGTACAAAGCGGGATCCGGCAGGTAGTCTTTCATTATCTGATACAAATACTCATCATGTCCCCAGCTCATTTTTACATTATCAAGACCGCAATTTTCAGTGTAAACACCAAATTTGGTATTGAATCTTTCGTCTGTGTAATCAGGGTTTTCTTTAAAAAATTCCGGATATACGATTTTATCCGAATACGCACAACCTACAGGAAAAGTATCTCCTACAACTGCCCATTGCGGTTCTCCAAACAAACATAAAATTTTTCCGAGATCATGGATAAAACCGGTAAGTACAAACCAATCCGGGTGACCATCAGCCCTGATTGCTTCAGATGTCTGCAAAAGGTGCTGCGTCTGATCTAAATCAATATCCGGATCGCTGTCGTCAACAAGGGTATTTAAAAAATCAACCGCTTCCCAAATTGACATTTCTTTTTTATTAAACTTCAAAAATTCTTCTTCTTTACTGCATACAAAATCATAAGTTTGATAGGTATGGTTTATTCTGTAAAACTCTTTAACGGTTTCTACTCTCTCTGAATCTACATAATTTCTAAATTCCTCTTTTTCTTTTACAGGCTCAGACGGGTCAGGATATCGTAGTAACAAATCATCTTCCCATTCGTCTAAATTATGTAATGGATTATCTGTATCTATTGGTTTTTTCATAAGACTTAAATTAAAAGTTATAAGACAAAAATAGAATTACCAATAGAAAACAAAATGGACTAATACATCAAAAACATGGATAGATTTTAATTTAGTATGATTTTTTGTTGAAAAAATCATACTAAATTAATTTTCGACTCAACAATAGACAATTAATTTTCAGTAGTTTATGTGTACAACATTGTTTTTTTGAGATACAGTATCATCACTATACGGAGACGCACTGCTGTGCGTCTTTACGATTAAAAAATATGCAGATAATCTATATTCGATTCAGCATAAGGAAAAGGCTTTTTTGTCATTTCTGTA
>NZ_AKJZ01000018.1 GCF_000282055.1 Flavobacterium sp. CF136 | reverse complement strand
TAAAAATCACTCGAAGTGACGACTGAAAATTGTTAATTTAATGACATTGAGCTTCAGTTGGAGAATTATAATTTAAATACAGCAAGGGCTTTAGCGAAATGAAGCTTCTGCGCTTTTCAGCTTGAGTAAAACATCTTTAATACTTCCAGAAATCATTGTCATCCTGAGCGGAGTCGAAGGCTTTTTACAAGCAAAGGGCTGTGACTAAGTTTATTCTGAGCGAAGCCGAATGGACTCTCAGTCAGATACCTATTTTGAATTACACCAAAGGGTTTAAATTATTCTGAAACGCCCGGAATATTTAAACCACAGACTTTTTTTGTTGCCATAATAGTCCATATATTCTTCGCAAACAAAAACGGCATGTGCTGAAGACCATGCTACGACCCCGCAAAATTCGCTTCCTGCCTGTCGGTTTAACCTTTCTATTTGTTTGCCCTTTTCAAAACCTAAGTATTTATAAATTGTCGGGGTATATACCGCACCATCTTCTAAATCCTCTAATGCCTTTTCAAAAGTTACGTGTTTGTCAATAATTTGTTTATATTTTGCCATCACTGCGTATGTCAATACTGCGTAGTCTGTTATTTTTTCGCTCTCGCAATTATCTTTGATGTATACAAAATCAGCAGAAAATCTGGCCCTCTCTATTTCATCTTGTTTTAAATTGAATGAGGCATTATTTTTTAGTGTAATTTTATATAAATTGTCGTTTATTTTTTCAGATACAAAAAGGTTGTCTAATCCGTAAACGTTTAAAGAAGCTTTAATAAAAGCAATGGATGAACAGTTTGTGCGCTCTCCCTGTTTAAAGCTTTCAAATATTTGATCTGAACTCAATTGTGAGTAAGAAGTTGAACAAACAAACATTAAAAATAAAAATGTTGAAGTAATAGATTTCATTGTCTTTAGATTTTATAATTGTTTCCCAAGTGATTTTGGTAATATAGATTTTACAAATCTATAAAAATCAACTAATATTTAGTGTTTTTACCTCTTAACTTTTTTTCAAAAATTGTAAATACTACTCAATTGAGGCCTTTTGAAAGAGTAACGATTTATAAGAGTATTAAAAAAGCGCAAAGTGTATGACTTTGCGCAACTGTTAAGACAGATTTATAATTATTTTTTTATTCAGCTTTTACAAATTTACTTCCAACTCCGTCAGGATTGTTGTCTGAAATACTCATGTGGTTCGTTTCGTAAATCTTAATTATTCCGTTGATTACAATATTTTGAGATTGCTCGCCTTCAGTATCCGTGAATTGTATGAATCTTTCCATTTCTCCGGAATAAATAGATTTTTTTGATACTAATTCATATTTGCCAGATGTAACCACAGCTCCATTTTGAGTTATGGTGTATGTATAGTTTTTCATTAAACTTAATTGCAAAGTATTTCCGGTAGAAGCGGGCGTTTTGTGAATATTGGCTGCAATTCCGCCATCAGTGCTCACCCAGTTCCATTTTCCGGTTAAATCAGAATTCGTGGTTTCGGTTTGACCATCAGCCGTACAGGAAATAAAACCAATTGCCAGAATGAAGATTATAACTATTTTTTTCATGACTATTTTTTCTTTAATAGATGATAAAGTATGAAATTGGTTGCGTTGGGTTTTAAACTTGGGGTTATTTTTTTAATATATTCTCTAAAATCTTCCAGTGTTGTTACTTTGATTTTAATGTTCGATTTAGTTATAGATTTTTATTTTATAAAACTAATTATTTTTTTTAGAAGAAATTATTATGAAGTTGGGGAGACTTTTATCAGATTTAGGTTTATAAGAATATCATAAAAATTACGCAAAGTCGGAGACGTTAGCGCAGAGGTTTTTGATGAAGACTTCGTAGAGCGGGGGTATGTTATTACTTTTTTAAAAAGGATTTACTAGTTATGTACTCCTCAATATTATTTGTTATGTCTTCTAAGTATGTAATAATGTAATCTTTATATTCGTAAAGATCTTGTATTGTAATGATCTCAGCAGAACTACGAAAAGACTTGTTTCCATGTGCTAAGGCATTTCGCTCACTTTTAACTTTTAATAATGATTTAGCAAGTTTGTTTTTTTCAGTTGTTCTTCTAATTCCAAATATTCCGTAATTTCTAATGATTTTTTCAACACTTCTAAAGTCCAAATTTCCTGAAATAGATAATCGTTTTTTTGAAAGTACAATCTTTTTGGATGTTGGTTCATTTATAAAAGATTTTAAATACAATTTTATTGCATTTATATTTGAAATTTCTTTTAATTCAATTGCTTTTTCGGATAGCCAAATGTTCTGAATTTCTATGGATAGTTCTTCAAATTGTATGTTTTCATCTTCGATTGCATCGTAAATTGCCCAAATACCATTTCGTATAGTAGCTTCTACTAAATTATATAGTAATAAGTAGCAATTTGCTCTTAATATTTTTTGTAAATCCCTTTTTACAGTTAAGTTTTGTTCTTTTGTTATGACAAAATTTGTTTGCTTGTGTGTTTCAATCACATCAATTTCTCTTACAAATTCAAAATAAAGATTAACTTCTTTAATTCTATTTGACAAATCTAAAATTATCTCCATTATTCTTTAGTTAGGTTTTCAAAGACATAATCAATTCTAGCTTTTAAAGTTTTGGGCTTGTGTGTGTGATATCTGCCAGATAATAATTTGTATAAGTCATTGTGATTTTTTTTGTCAATGATTGACCACGTAAGATCTTTTGTGTTGATTTTTTTTTTGCTTTTTAATGCCATTGAACTTCCAATAGCAATGGCTTCAAAATAAGGTCGAGATGTTGCTTGTGAATTTTCAAATTTGCCAAAACCTTTGTCTTTGAAAACTAATTCAACAAAATCTAGCATTTGATTGAAGTCATTTTCTTTTTTTTCTAGTTCATGATCAGTGCAAGTTTCATTTTTATGCTGAAGATATCTATCTATGTATTTTGTAACACTACTATCTTTAAGGTTAATACCATTTAGGTTGAAATTTTTTAAATACCCTGCAGAAAATGCAAAATACCTTAATATAAGTTCCTCTTCTTCTCTTCTGTTTTCAAAGTGTTTATCAATAGGACATAATTTTTTAAATCTTTTACTTTCTGCAAGTTTAGTAATAAAGTCCATGAATTTTCCTCTAAAAATTCCTCTTCTTGTTTCCATTCCTAATAATGGAACACTACTAGTATTAATTCTACCAAACATATCGTTACGTATTTCTTCATTTGCACGTGAAGATAAAACGATCATACGCATAGATGAGTTTTTTATTAAACGCTGTCTAGATGGCTTTAATTGGCTAAAAGTAAAACCATTTAATTCTGTTAGTGTTTCCAACCTTATTAATTTAAACTTGTCATTAACAAATGCAGCTAAAGTCCTAATTCTCTGTGAACCATCTACAATTTCAAGTCTTCCAGTATCTTCAATCTCGGCAACAAAAATTAATGGAATTGGTAATCCTAATATAATACTTTCAATAAATTTTGATTGACGAGAAATTTCCCATATAAACTCTCTTTGATAATCAGGAACATATAATTCATTGTCTCCTTCTTCTTCTGATGTAAGATATTTTTGGACATAATATTCAATAGTAAAGTCTTTAATATCGTAGCTAATACTTTGTTGTTCTGCCTTAATTTGTTCTTCAATACTGTTTAATTTCTCTTCTGATATCATAAATTAAAATTTATTTGTTTTTATTTTGTCGGATTATGGTTTTTAAATTATCGTACAAATATTTATTTTCAGACAAGTATACCAATAAATAAATCTCAACCACCAAGTACTTATACGGGTTTTTGTAGAAGTGTTAATAGGAGGTATTTGTTTTTGCTGCGATTTTAACTTGATAATTTTTAGAATGTGTGCGCTTTAGGATATAACAACTGCGTAAACGCCTCTGACGTTTACGCAGTTGTTCAGTAATAACTAATAACTGATAATTGATTGCTTTTATTTAAAGGGATACACCAATAAAGCCCCCTTAATATCAAATGGAGTGAGTTGTAATTGGTTGTTGTTTGTGTTCAAGCCACAAGGATAATGCATAACCGAGTATGGATCATATATCGTTGCTTTGATAGCTCCCATGGCTTTCTGAATTATATCCTCTCCTGCGCACGAGCGATCTTTTGACCATATATGTTCATGTCTGAATCCTAAGATATGCCCAATTTCATGTCTTAGTATTCCAGTACGACTGAAGTCGGTTGTGAAAAAGATCGAGTTAAGTAAAAGCATTCGATTATATTTTGGATCATGTGGAAAGAATGCCTGGGCAGCAAATGGTTCTGAAGAATTCACTTGTTGAACAACAAAAAGCAATTTTTCTGGATATTCTTCCAAATCAATATCTTGATTGTCCAGTTGTGGTAAATATTGGAATTTTATATTACAAACGTTTGACCAGTTTTTTGTTGCATCTGCCATAGCGCTAACGGCCATATTATATGCAACTTGAGTGGAAAAAGAGTTACGATTGATATAGTACTTTATAATAGTACCGGGACTCCAAATTGATGCTTTGCCATTTCGATCGCTAGCCAAGGTTAATTTGTCATAATTATTATTACTTTTTTGTCTAGGTACATGTTTTTGATTAAGTCTCTTATAGCAATATTGCTTTAATTCGTAATCGTCAATCCTAATGTCTCCCTCAATTATATAGTAATTACGGATAAGTTTATTTTGACCTTTTCCTGTGGTTAAAGAAATTTTAGGTAATACCTTTATCAATTTTTTTTTGAGCTGGTGGGCTTCGTTTTCTAATTGACTGGTCATATTCGAATAAGAAATGGTGTCAAGTAAATAACGATCTTTTTTTTGCATGTAGTTTGATATAGCAGAATCTATAGTCATTTGCTTAATACTATCCGGTGCCACAACCTGAATGTTACTGGTTGAATCAAGTACAATTGCTTTTTCAGCTTTATTATTATCCTTACAACTTATAATGCAGCCAGCTGACAGAGTAATGACAAAAAGTTTTATTAATTGTTTCATAAGAAATATTATTTAATTGTTTTTTTGTTGCTATTGTAATTTTAGAAAAATTTATCTTTTGACTTTAGTAATTAGAAATTATATTGCAACGCTACATAAGGCGAAAATTTAGGAGCAGAACTAAACTTATAATCTTTATCAATATCATCAGTTCCTGTAATCTTATCTCCAACTTTTAATTCGTCTAATTCTTTTACCCATGTCATTGCAATACCACCTGCAATTGCTAGTCTTTTTACCCCATTTATATTACTTCTTAGACCAAATCCTGTTAGGAGTGTTGGCATTTCTGAATTTATACCCAATCCAAGTTGATAAAGAGGATGAAGCGATGAATTAGGTATATAGTAGTTAAAGTTTATCATAGTAGCGATATTAAGATTTTTAATAGTATTTTCAGTCGGAGTACCAACATATTGCTGACCACTTGCGTCTGATGTTGTTCCGTACGAATTATACTTTAAAAAAGTAAATGCAGTTCCTACCGAAACTTCTGGAACAAATCTTTGAAATTGTCTTACTCTTATACTTCTTTTTGCGAGTTCTTTTGATTCTGTAGCAACAATTTCCTTATCATCAGATAGCTTATAACCACTTTCCTTAATGGTAATTGTGTAGATTGAAATTTTACCTTCTTTTGATGGAATTTCATTAAGAGGAATACACCATTTTAATTGCTCAGTTCCTCCTCCTGCTGATGCTTTTTCTTGCATATCTTTTACAAGTTTATATGCTGTTTGCAGAATTGTAAGTCTTTTCTTTTGTTGTTCCATTTGTAATGAAAGTTCTTTAAGAACGGAAGTAAAAATATATTTTGTTGTAAATAATTCAATGTTTGAGGAACAAGTATATTTTTTTAAATTGGTTTCAGTCTCATCAATATCTTTTTTTACATTATCAAAATGACTTTTAATAATTTCGATATTCTTTTCTGAAATAAAAAGTTTATCTTTTGTTGTTTGCTCTTCATCGAAATTAATTGCCTTTAAATATTCGAATTCTTTTATAATGTTTTCTTTTTTTGAGTCGGAAAGTTTTTCTTGAATTTTTTCAATTTCAGATTTACGGTTTGTGAAATCTTTACATGTCCCGCTTATGGCACTGTTTACTGGTGTCAGTACAAATCCTGATGTATTCGGATCCATTATTTTTCCAAGACTTCCTATTATTGAACTAAGTGCTGTAGCAGCTGCTTCATTAATTGGATCAATTATAATTTTTACCTCTGAATTGTAACTATAATTAAGCGGGTTTAAGGGTTTTAAGTAAATATTAATGGCATTTTTGCGAACTAAGAAAATCGTTGAATCTTCAAGTGTAGTAAAGTCAACGTTTTGTTCTTTTTTTACAGCATCTATTTTTAATACTTTGTCTGTAATATCATATTTTAGAAATAGTCTATGTCCGCTTTTTACGGCCCGTCCATTTTCTAAAACATCAGAAGCTTTTTGTGCAAATATTTGTTGTGAGCAAATAAAAATTACTGCGAAGGTTAGTAAATGTTTTGTCATAATTAGTTGTTTTTGGTTAGTAAATTTATTTTAACATATTAAAACAAGATTACCATAAATTCCAAAAACAACACCAAGTATTTATACGGGTTTTTATTACAAAAAAAATCACAACCAATTAAAGTTGAGATTCTTGTATGTTTTGAGACTAAAAAAATCTACTTAAAAAAACTATCCAATAAAATCTTATACTTTCTCCCCACAGGTATCATTTCACCATTAGACATTGTCAAAGTTTTAAACGTGACAGTCTTAATTTTAGCAACGTTTACAATAAAAGAACGATGTACCTGAACAAAATTATTACTGTCAATTTCTGAGGCGATGCTGGAGAGCGAACCGTAAATAATCAGGGGTAAATTGAGCTTGGCACTGTAGAGTTTCATATAATTACTCAGACTTTCGATATAAAGAATATCGGTTCCAGTTTCTCCTTCCAACTATTTGTATTTTTCAGGTAGTTTAATTTTTAAAGATTATTTACAAATTAAACATTCATCACCATTTTCTAATTGACGGCACCAACTGTTTTTATTAACGATATAAGCTGTTTTATTAATTTTTTGTTTTACTTCTTGTAAATATTTCTCTGCTTCGGTTTTTGAAGAATAACCAACAAGCACAGTTCTAAATGAATTTCCTTTTTTGATAATTGTAGAATTAGCATTTATTTTAATTGCTTTCTCAAGTTCAAAATTAGCCTCATTTATCTTTGGATCACCGCCTGCAACAATATACCATTCGTCATTATTATTAATATTTGTCAATGGATTTTCAAATAATTGAACTTTTTCCTGATTCTCTACACGTTTAATTAACTGCTCTTTTGTAATATTAGGGAGTGTGTCATTCTTTAACGCCTGTTGAGCTTTTAAATATTCATTATAATCTTTCTGAACTTCTTTATAATAATTAGTCCAGGAGTCTTTCATTTCTCCGCTTGGAGCAACAATTGAAAGATATTTTGAGAGTTGTAATCTTCCTTGACCATTAACATCCTTTACTTCCTGGACATATTTATCAAAGTATTCCAGTTCTTTAACATCTTGTTCTCTTTCCTTGAATAAATCGGTAATTATTAATGCGACAGTTCCTATTGCGGTTGTAAATACAACTGTTTTGAAAAAATCGATAAGCTTATCAAGTTTTTCCGATTCTAAAGTGCCTTTTTTAAGAAATCTGTAAATAATAACAGTTGAAATTATTGAGATTAGGATAAAAACTAAATAAAGATAAAATGAAATTGTTCCTGTATTTGTAAACATATTTTTATGTATTTATGGTTAGTAATATTTTGATTATCAGTTTTGTTTGTTATTGAATCTTTACAAACTCACCACTTCCAGCATCATATTTCATAGAAAACTTACCCAAGTCAGTCAGTTTTTTTATTGTACTTCGTACAGTATTTATTCTGGTTTGATAATTTGTGTCGCCTATTGTACACAAGTTAGAAAAGGCTTTGTCGTAATTACCGTTGGTGTTAAGAGCTAGTGCAATACGGTCACTTTTGGCTCTTCCCTGGTGGCGTATATCACAAATCATTTGGCACACATTTGCCGGTACATTATCTAATCGATATCGTTTATGATAGGATTTCATATTTTCTTTGTACATATCAATTGCGGTTGCAACTTGAGTTTTTCTGTGACTGGCGTCATTTGTAGCCCAGTGAACAAATCTTGCAGCACATATTAATTCCTGATTTTCTATATCATTTAGTGTTGGATTGAGATAATCCATCAAGGCTTGGGAACTGGAATCATTTTCTAAAGGGGAAAGTGTCCCATTGGAAGATTTATAAAAAATTCTGTTATTCGATAAAACTAATTTTGGGAAATATTCGGATGCATTGGGCAATTGTAAAAGCTTTTTGAAAAAATTCACAAAATCACCATTTGGGACATGTGCTGCATACTGCATAAAACTAAAAGTAAACTGTGCTCTGTCATAAGTATTTAAACATTTGAAAGAACCTGAACTTTCTGCTAATGCTGTAGGATAAATAAAATAAGCCCAAAAGCCATATTCTGTAGTATAATCTTCTGGTTTGTAAATTATTCCAGCAGTAACAGAGGTGTTGAATAATCCAACATTCCCTTCATATCTGGTTTTACTGCCAATATTAAATTTTGCTTCAGTTGAATTAATGCGTTGAGCATTGAAAACTGTCCTTCCATTAGGAGTTACAGCACTTGTAATAGAAAAATTAATTGCCATAGTATTATGTTTTAAAATTATTGTAAGGTTCTCTATTTTACTAATTTTAATCTACTGCTGGGGCAAATTTGAAGGCATTTATTTTATAAAATAATTTATGTATTTGGCTGTTAATTAGTTATTTGTGCTTTTTATTAAGGTGAATTTAGTACCCCGCTTCACAAAGTCTCCTGACTTTGCACTTTCTTTTAAAATTTCATAAAAAATATTAGTTAGATAAAAGTTATCTAACTTTTTACAAGATGCTTTTTGAGAATATTAAGTTTAACTCCTAATATAGATTTAATCAGTTTGCGGGCGTAAAGTCAGAGATATTCCTGTATTGTTGCAATGAACATCTCATAGAGTTGAGTTATCATTTATCTTCGTTTGTATCTTCTGCTTTTTTCACAAAATTACTTTAACATATTAAGCAAGATTACCACTATTTTGAAAATCTACAACACGTATTTATACGGTTTTTTAACATAAAAAAAATCTCAACCAATTAAAGTTGAGATTTTTACATATTTTTAGACTAAAAAATTCTACTTAAAAAAACTATCCAGTAAAATCTGGTATTTCCTTCCCACAGGAATCATTTCACCATTAGACATAGTAAGATTTTTAAAAGTTACTGCAGTAATTTTAGCAACGTTTACAATAAAAGAACGATGTACCTGAACAAAATTATTGCTGTCAATTTCTGAGGCAATGCTCGAGAGCGAACCGTAAATAATCAAGGGTAAATTGAGTTTGGTACTGTAGAGTTTCATATAATTGCCCAGGCTTTCGATATAAAGAATATCGGTTAAAAGTATGTCCGTCATTTGTCCGTTTACACGCTGCGAAAGAACTTTGCAATCGGTTTTGTCTTCTTTTTTCAGGGTATTGCCGGAGAAATAAATCTTGGCTTTTTCGATGGCTTTTGAGAATTTTTCGAACGAAATGGGTTTAAGTAAATAATCAATAGCATCGTTTTGGTAAGCAGAAAGCGCAAAGTCAGAATAAGCTGTTGTTACGATGGTCAGAGGCCTTTTAGGCTGTAATTCCATTAATTCAACACCTGAAATTACGGGCATATTGATATCCAGAAAAATAATATCGTAACTGTTTTCGTTGAGCATTTTGAGTGCTTCCATACCACTGAAGGCACTTCCGGAATGTTCCAGATCGTCAAATTTCGAAATATGCGATGCTAATGCCTTATGTGCCGGCGTTTCATCATCAATAATCAGACAGCGATAGGTAAGTGCCATATATTTAGTGTTACGCTAAAAGTATTATTTTCTTTTTTGCAGGTCAGTTCGTGTCTCAATCCGTAGACTTCAAGGCGTCTTTTCAGGTTTTCAATTCCGATTCCGGTGCTGGAAAGTCTTGAACCTGTTTCGAGATAATTATTCTTTAAAGTAAAAGATAAATTTTGATTTTTTACTTTCAAGTCAATTACAATAAAAGGATTGGAAGTTTCCCCGGAGAATTTAACAGCATTTTCTACCAATGGCAAAAAGAACAATGGCGGAATTTCGATGCTGTCAAAAGTACCTTCATAATTTTGTGTAACGCCCAGTCTTTCGTTTCTGAACGTATAATATTCGATGTATTTTTTAATGAAATCTATTTCTTCGGCAACAAAAACAAAATCCTTTTTGGTAGCTTCAATCTGATAACGCAGCAAGTCCGAAAGATTCAGGATTCTACCGGGAAGTTTCTCGGGTTCAGACAAGGATTCCCCGTATAAATTATTCATGGCATTTAATAAAAAATGCGGATTAAGCTGTTGTTTTAAAAACGAAAGTTCGGACTTGAAATTCATAATATCCTTGTCGGTTTGCGAGACTTTTTTTGTGATAACAATATGCAGAAAATAAAAAGCAGTTCCGTTAACTACAAGAGATAATATTGATATGGTTCTAAACTTTCCGAGTCCGGCAATGGGGAAAAACCAACTCATAAAAAAGTAAAAAACAATCCAATAAACAAAGAGAAGCGTAAAAAAGACTTTGAACTTTTTTTGAAATAAAAATTGTTTGATGATGAGAAGATTAAAAATGGTAACCCAAATAACACAGGGAAAATATCCCAGGGATATTTTATTGAAAATATATGTCCAGTCATGTCCGTCGAATTTTACTTCATCATAGACACAAACAAAAATAATCCCAAATATAATGGTGTGTATAATAAGGTTTCGAAGAAAAAAATTCTGATATATTTTAAGAATCGTCATAACGGCAAAATTAGGGAAATAGTATAGTTTATAACGACTTACAGAATAAAATTATACAAACGCCATTGGTATAAATGATACGCCACTGGTATAATTATGCTGGTATAATAAGAACTTGTCATTTACATTTGCCCGTGGATTTCAATCATTCAAAATCACCTTTAATTTAAGCCAATTCATGAGAACAAAAATCATCTTTGCTTTATTCGTATGTACATCATTGCAAGCTGTAGCCCAGGAAAAAGAAGCGGGCATGAAAGTTTTAGGTAAAGAAGTAACAGATAAATTTCCGACGACCAGAATTTTTGATGTGCAATATGAGCAATTAGGACCGACAAATTTTGATTCGGAACTTTTTGGAAACCGTTTTGAAAGAGGAAGAATTGAAAGTCAAAATCGGTTAAAAGTAGCGTTTAATATGCCTTTTTTTAAATCAAAATCCAAGCGGTTAGTTCTTACGGGTTCTCTGCGTTATAAATACGAATCTTATGAATTTGGGGATATTTACAACTATAATTCAGCAGAAACATATACAAGGGAAAAAGAAGAAATTCATTATTTCGCAGCAGCTTTGAGTGCAACTTACATGTCAAAACTTTTCAATAAACCAGTTATTTATAATGCAACAGCTATTGTTGATGGGAACGAGGAAAATTTTCAACGTGTAAAAGGTTTTGTAACAGCAAGTTTGGTACTTAAAAGAACTGATAATACAACTATTACGGCTGGTATTATGGCAATGATTGATCCATCGTCTATTATCCCGGCTGTGCCACTTTTTACTTATAACCACAAATTTGAAAATTCGAAGTGGGATATTGACTTTATTTTGCCGCAGCGTTTGCTGTTTAGAAGGGAATTATTAGAAAACGGAAGAATTTCCTTCGGAACTGAGCTTAATTCTGAAAGTTTTTACCTAAATTTAAACACCTCAAATTTAAAAGGAATTTATGAGTTGAATCAACTGGAATTAAAATCCGGTATAACTTATGAATATCACATCACGTCCCAAATAAACAGTTTTTTTAAAGCAGGTGTTAATAACGTATTAAGTTCGCGGCTTACCGAAAGAGGAGAGCGAACCAATAAATATGTTTATGACCAAAGAACAGACCCTCAGATGTATTTCAGATTTGGAATATCATATAATCCTTTTTAAGGAAAATTAAAATTCTGATTTTTATTATTTAAAAATAAATATTATGGTTGTTGAGATCTTTAAAACAAATGTTCAGAAAGAAGCAGATAAAAATTATGTTACTGCTGTTATTCAAAGCCAGTTTCCCGAATATAAAATCAATTTTGACTTAGAAGATTGTGATAAAATATTAAGGGTCGAAGGCAACGGTTTGGAATCAAAAAATATCATAGACTATGTAAATTGCCTGGGATATATTTGTGTAAAATTAGATTAACAGGATATGATAAATTTTATTCTTTCGCTTGTAATATTGCTGCTGGAGCAGTTTTAATTGAATAACAGATAAAAACACTGCCCGTTTTCTTAACTCCTTTTACAGAATGAAAAGGTTTGTTCTGTATTATGCACATTATTTTTTTAAATTTGTGCTCTTATGAAAAAAGCCAGTTCTCTCTTCGACTTTTCACAAAAGGTCAATTATAAAAACGAAATTTTAGCCGGTTTAACAGTTGCCATGACGATGATCCCTGAATCTTTGTCTTTTGCAATTCTGGCCGGATTCCCTCCTCTGGTTGGTTTATATGCCGCTTTTATTGCAGGTTTGGTTACGGCCATATTTGGCGGCAGGCCGGGAATGATTTCCGGTGGGGCAGGGGCAACAGTGATTGTTTTAATTGCCTTAATGAAATCACACGGAATAGAATATGTTTTTGCTGCCGTAGCACTTGGTGGAGTCGTACAAATCTGTATCGGACTTTTTAAACTCGGAAAATTTATCAGATTAGTGCCTCAGCCCGTAATGTTTGGTTTTGTAAACGGTCTTGCTGTTGTTATTTTCATGTCGCAATTAGAACAATTTAAAACTGTTGTCAATGGTCAGGTTACATGGCTGCAGGGAACACCTTTGTATATTATGCTGGGTTTGGTGGCTTTGACGATTAGTATTGTTTTGCTTTTTCCGAAGGTAACAAAAACAGTTCCGGCGTCTTTGGTTGCGATAATGGTGGTTTTTGCAATCGTGCTTTTGTTTAATATCGAAACCAAAACAGTTCAGGATATTGCGTCTGTACAAGGCGGATTTCCTCCGTTTCATATTCCGAATATTCCTTTTTCTTTTGAAACTTTCAAAGTAATATTTCCATATTCAGTAATTGTTGCTGCAGTTGGCTTAACGGAAGGTTTGCTGACTTTAAATCTCGTGGATGAAATTACAGGGACACGCGGAAACAGCAATCGTGAATGTATCGCTCAGGGAAGTTCGAATATCTTAAATGGTTTCTTTTTCGGAATGGGAGGCTGCCCGATGATTGCTCAGACACTGGTGAATCTTTCTGCCGGCTCCAGAGCCAGGCTTTCCGGAATAATAGCTGCATTGACGATTTTAGTAATCATCCTTTTTGGAGCCCCCGTAATCGGGAAATTACCAATGGCAGCTTTGGTTGGCGTAATGATGATGGTAGCCATTACTACATTTGAGTGGGCAAGTTTCAAAGTCATAAACAAAATGCCGAAACATGATGTTTTTGTTGGAATTTTGGTCGCAGTAATTACTATTTTATTGCATAATCTGGCCTTGGCAGTTTTGATAGGAGTAATTATTTCGGCATTGGTTTTTGCCTGGGAAAGCGCCAAAAGAATTCGCGCAAGACATTTTATTGATGAAGAAGGAGTGAAGCATTATCAAATTTATGGACCTTTATTTTTTGGTTCTGTAGCCGTTTTTATGGAAAAGTTTGATATACAGAATGATCCGGATCATGTGATAATCGATTTTAAAGAAAGCCGTGTAGCGGATATGTCGGCCATTGAAGCCCTTAATAATTTGACGAAGAAGTACTGTCAGTTAAATAAAACAATCGAACTGAAACATTTGAGTCCGGATTGCAGAACATTACTTAAAAATGCTGATGCTGTAATTAATGTAAATGTGATTGAAGATCCTACCTATAAAGTGGTTTTGTAATAACTGTTAAACGAATTTATACAGGAATCATTGTTAGGCTGAGTCCATTCGGCTTCGCTCAGGATAAACTTAGTCGAAGCCCTTTCCATGTAAAAAGCCTTCGACTCCGCTCAGGATGACACCTGTTTTGAATTACATCCAACAGGTTAATCTAATGAATGAATTACTAAAGGACTGGGATTTTTCTAACTTCTGAAATTAATTGCCCTTCTTCCGAAAATCCTTCTATTAGTACCTGAATTTCTTTTTGACGATTTCTGGGGAATTTTACATGAAAGTCTGAATGGTCTTTTAAATCTATGTTTGGTGACCAGTTCAGAGTACCGAAATAATTAAATTCCTCCTGGTTTTCTAATACAGGGGTTGTATACTTTATGTTTTGTGCAAAACCTTTGGTTACGATTAGCGAAGTGAATTTTACTTTGAAATAATCATTTTTACCCCCTTTTTTCATGAAAATTTTAATTGTACCGCTTCCCATAGCCGTAACATCTGAGTTGCCGGTCTGGTCGATATAAATTTCATCTATCTGATCTAAAGTAAGATTGAATAACTGATTAAAATCGAACAGTAAAAAATTATCTATATATACCGAAGGCGAACCTGCAGAATCACCCAGATAAGAACTTCTGCCGTTTCGTACATACACGCTATTGTCATTTGGGTTAATACCGGTTTTGTATCCGTTCGACGCTAAGAAATTTAAAACAGTGCCGTATTCCCCATCTTTGATTTTATAAGCCCTCGCACTGGAGCTCATATCGTTTTTATGAGTGAAAACTTCTTTTTTGAAATTGTTTGTTATAGCAACTCCCTTCAATTCAACAGCTTTGTCTTCCGGTTTTAGTATGGAAAAAGTAAAAACATTGTCAGGGCTTTTCAATGTAGGGCAAATCGTTTTTTCAAATGCAGGACCCAGAATAAACCGGGGTTCAGTTCTGGAAATGCGGGCTTCCATTTTAGTGAATATTGTGACGTTTTTTTCATTTACCATTTGTATGGCCAAGACAGTAGAATCCTGAGCAAAAAGATGTTCAAACTTAAAATCATTATTCTGGTCTATAGTTGTTTCTTCAAATAAATTACCTTTTAATGAAATAAGGGAGATTTTATTTTTCGAATTCGGTTTTAGTTCTTTTTCTACCTTACCACTTACCGTAACTCCTTTTTCAAATTGATAATTGATTTTTGGCGGATCAGATTTAATGTTTTCCCAAAGAAACTTGCCTTTATTCTGGTTGAGCATTAAGAGTTCCATATCCTGTTTTCGGGTTTTGTTGTCAGGATTAAAATAAGCATAAGTATCAGTTTCGGGTTTGTCTAAATAAGCATTCAGATAAAAAGTGCCTAAAATTGATTTTTTTTGATTCATACAAATATTCTTTTCAGGAAGTATACTGATGCTTAAATTGGCTTTGTTGATTTCCGTCTTCCCTGATAATACAATGCTGTCGTTAGGTGTTGCCTTTGCTTCTAATGTTGTCAATGGCGTATTGCTGTCAATATATACTAATCTTTCGGTAACTTCATTTAGGTTTTCATCAATTACCCGAATGACATTAACTCCATTTGACAAATATTTTTTGTCAAAAAAGAAAGGTTGTTCTGTTTTCTTATTATTGAAAGTGATTTCCTGCTGCATAGAATTTCCATCTTGCTGAATAAGCAGGGTAAACTTTTTGTTTTGATATAATTCAAGCCCTTTTTCATTTGTTTTAAGGACAACGAGCAAATTGTTTTTGGCTAAATTATTATTGTAACTCAAAATAATTCCTGTTTCCTGAATTTTACCAAGTGGCTGAGAAATTTTTAATTTGTCAGAGTTTATTTTAAGGGTGTATTTTTCGTTTAAATCTGCTCTTAAATAAAAAACACCATTCCCCATTTTGTTAGTGTGAAAGCTTGCGACTTCATTTGATTTGGAGTCCAGTACAACGCCATCTGCTATTTCTATTCCTTTTTTATTGCAATCTTTAATTTTAATTCCAACAGTATTAATGATATCATTTAGTATGGCTCCACCTTCCGGAAATAGACTTATTTCTGCTGTTTTCCAGTCAGGCTCATTAGTCTCAAAATGATAAGGTTCATCCTTGTTTATGATTTCAATTGTTTGATTAAAGGAGTCGTCTTCCTTAAAGTTATTCATCCAATTGGTGTAAAAATGAAAATAATATTTGCCGGGCTTAAATTTTTCATTCAGATGAATTCCACCTGCAAAAGTGCCATGTTCTGCAAAAAGTAATTGTTTTTGAATTATTTGCTGTTGTTGATCATAGACTACTAATTCAACATTCGTAGTATTTATGTTTGGGGCATTATTATTTTTACTGAAGACATATCCCTTGAAAAAGATATTTTCATTGTTTACATAAATATTTTTGTTGAATTGTACATGGATATTTTCTCTGTCATAATGGAAATAATTATTTATGTAATTCTTTATTTGATCCTGATTGCTAACGGCTTGAGAAAAAGATTGTAAACAAAATAGTAAACTGAAAAATCTGATGATTAGTTTCATACAAAGAAAATGTTAAGCCAGGAATGATGTTAAGTAAATCAGCCTATAAATTTAAATGCAATAACAATTTGTCAGAGTTAAAACATTCTTAATGTTTCGTTTAAATCATTAAAAATTTAAAGTACCGGAAAAAAACAGGACAAAGGGCATAAGAAAATCCGTTTATCACTTTCTTCTTTAATATCAATTAAGACACATTATCAATTTACCAACATCGTTTTCACATCACTTAGTTTTCCATCCACTTCATCAATCTGCAAACCTAAAATATGTGCAATTAAAGGATAAACAGAAACATTCTGAAACGTGCCCACTTTTTTATCCACTTTAAAAGCCGGGCCTTTTGCATAAAAAATGGCGTGCATATCTTTCTCTTTATTATCGTAACCATGAGTGCCGCCTTTTATATTCTGATCTATTTTGCTCACTAAACTATATCCTTTTTTTGCTTCAATAACAAAATCATGTACACGCGGATTTGTTCCGTAGTGTAGTCTTTTTGGAACGTCCGTTGATTTCCAGAACTTAATATGGGGTACCTTTTTTAAAGCAAGAGCAATCGAATCCTGAAAGCCGGCTTTTGCTTCAAGACTCATAATCGGGTTAATTACGGTTTTGTATCCAAGCCATTCCGGTTTTATATAATCCAGAACGGCGACTTTTTTATCATTGCTGATGTCGGCCATTCCGTGATCTGAAACAATAATTAAATTGATTTGTTTTCCGATAGCTAATTGATTGAGTTTAGAGGATAATTGTCCCATAATCGAATCCATTTTGATAACCATTTTTTTGTTCTCGGGAGAAAGCGGACCAAAATCGTGTCCGGTATGGTCAGGTTCATCAAAATATAAAGTAATTAAATGAGGGCGTTCTTTTTCAGGAAGCTGCAACCATTTTATAACTGTATCGATTCTCGTTCCGTACGAAATTTTATCATCATAGTTTTTATAATAAGTGGGTCTTTTTTGGTCTGTATCAGATCCGGGCCAGAAAAAAGAAGCCGTTTTTACGCCTTGTTGTTCGGCTACATTCCAAATTGGATTTCCGCCATAAAAACGCGAATCATTTTTTGCATTGGTAGATAATGAAAACGATTCATTCAGTGCAGTATCATAAAAAGCATTATTGATAATTCCGTGATGATCCGGATAAAGCCCCGTTACAATAGAATAATGATTCGGGAAAGTTTTACTCGGATAAGAAGGCCGCATCGATTTTGCCTGAACACCTTCTTTAGCAATTTGTTTTAAATTAGGAAGGTTGAACTGCCTGGCGTAATCCCAGCGAAATCCATCCATAGAAACTAAAACTACGTATGCATTTTTATCAGATTGAGAATATAAAAGAGATGTAAGCAGAAAGAAAGTTAAAGATAATAGTTGAGCAGTTTGTTTTCTCATTTTGCAATTTTAATGTAGCTGCAAAGGTATTGATAAACGATTTTTTAATGGAAAAGTGAATGTTAAACTAAAGAAAAGTTTGCCACGACATTGAGGGTAAAGGTTGCCACGAATTTCACGAATTAGCACGAATTTTTTTTCTAATGATTGCACACAATAATTAGTGAAAATTAGCGTAATTCGTGGCGAAAAAAATCTTTCTAATCGTGTAAATCTGTGGCAAAAAAAAGCACCAGATTTTGATCTGGTGCTTATATTGTAAGAAGTTAAGAACAATTACATCATTCCCGGCATACCGCCACCCATTGGCATTCCGCCAGCGCTTTCTTCTTTAATATCAATTAATGCACACTCCGTAGTTAAGATCATTCCGGCTACAGAAGCTGCGTTTTCTAATGCTACACGAGTTACTTTTTTAGGATCGATAATTCCGGCTTTTAGCATATCTACATACTCATCAGTTTTAGCATTGTATCCATAATCACCAGAACCTTCACCAACTTTAGCTACAACTACAGAACCTTCAAGACCTGCATTTTCAACAATAGTTCTCAATGGAGATTCAATCGCACGGGAAACAATCTGAATTCCGGTAGCTTCGTCAGCGTTGTCTGCTTTAATGCCTGTTAAAGCAGCTTTTGCTCTTAATAAAGCAACACCGCCACCGGCAACGATTCCTTCTTCAACAGCTGCACGGGTTGCGTGTAAAGCATCGTCAACTCTGTCTTTTTTCTCTTTCATTTCAACTTCAGAAGCAGCACCAACATAAAGAACAGCAACACCACCGGCTAATTTAGCCAAACGTTCCTGCAGTTTTTCTTTATCATAATCAGAAGTTGTAGTTTCCATCTGACCTTTAATTTGATTTACTCTGTTTTTGATAATATCAGCTTCACCAGCACCACTTACAATTGTAGTGTTGTCTTTATCGATAGAAACTCTTTTTGCAGTTCCTAACATTTCGATGGTAGTGTTTTCTAAAGTATATCCTCTTTCTTCAGAGATTACAGTTCCACCGGTTAAGATTGCAATATCTTCTAACATTGCTTTTCTTCTGTCTCCAAAACCAGGAGCTTTTACAGCAGCAATTTTAAGAGCACCTCTTAATTTGTTTACTACAAGAGTTGAAAGAGCTTCTCCGTCAACATCTTCAGCAATAATCAATAATGGTTTTCCTGATTGTGCAACCGGCTCTAAAACAGGTAGTAACTCTTTTAAAGAAGATACTTTTTTATCGTATAATAAGATATATGGAGAGTCTAATTCAACTTCCATTTTCTCAGGGTTTGTAACAAAATAAGGAGAAAGATATCCTCTGTCAAACTGCATTCCTTCAACAACATCAACGTATGTATCCGTTCCTTTAGCTTCTTCAACAGTAATTACACCTTCTTTACCAACTTTAGCAAAAGCGGTAGCAATCAAATCACCAATAACTTCATCATTATTTGCAGAGATAGAAGCAATTTGTTTGATTTTATCAGAATCACTTCCAACTACTTTAGCTTGTTTTGCAAGGTCAGCAACGATAGCTTCAACAGCTTTATCGATACCACGTTTCAAATCCATAGGATTTGCTCCTGCAGCAACGTTTTTTAAGCCTTCTTTTACGATAGCCTGAGCCAAAACGGTAGCAGTTGTAGTTCCGTCACCAGCTAAGTCATTTGTTTTTGAAGCTACTTCTTTAACCATTTGCGCGCCCATATTTTCTAATGGGTCTTTTAATTCGATTTCTTTTGCAACCGAAACTCCATCTTTAGTAACTGTTGGTCCACCAAAAGATTTTCCGATAATTACGTTACGACCTTTTGGTCCAAGAGTTACTTTTACAGCATTTGCCAATGCATCAACACCACGTTTTAATCCGTCACGTGCTTCAATATCAAATTTTATATCTTTTGCCATTTTTTTATTTGCTTTAGGCAGTAGGCTTTAAGCTTTATGCTTCCTACTGCTGAATTAATTTTTGTTTTAATTTGTAAATTTTGCTTTTTATGTTATTAATTTTTTCTAATTGATTCTCCGCAGTTTCATTATTAAGATACTGCAAATCTTTAGCTAAAATTAAAAGATATTCTGTTTCATTGGCAGAACCTAAAGCTATGTTGAGAAATTGATTGAATTCTTTGTCACTGTTTCTTCCACATCCTTCGCTAATATTGGTTGGGATTGATGAAGATGCCCTTCTAATTTGACTTGTTAATCCATATAATTCTTCCTTGGGAAAAATAGAAGTCATTTTATAGATTTCTAAAGTAAAAGAATGACTTAGTTGCCAGATATCATATTTCTTAAAATCTCTCATTTTTGTTTGCTTTAAGCTTTAGGCAATAGACTTTAAGCTTTTTTAGAAAGCCTATAGCTTACAGCGTAAAGCAATTTTTAGATTATCGCTAAGATATCATCCTCACGCATAATCAAATAATCAGTTCCTTCAAGTTTTAATTCTGTTCCCGCATATTTACCATAAAGAACAGTATCACCAACTTTTACGGTCATAGTGTGATCTTTAGATCCGTTTCCTACTGCAACAACAGTTCCTTTTTGTGGTTTCTCTTTGGCAGTATCCGGAATAAAAATCCCTGACGCAGTTTTAGTCTCAGCAGCAACAGGCTCAATAAGTACGCGGTCTGAAAGCGGTTTAATGTTTAAAGTCATGATTTTATATTATTATTAGTTTATACTTTTTTAATGTTCAATGAACTTTCAGAAATTATGCCATGCTTATAAAACTGACAATATTTCCTAAAAAAAATGCCAGCTTTGACAGGCTGGCATTTCAATTTTATATAAAAATTATTATTTTGCTGCAGGGGTTGCCGGAGCAGGTGCTTGTTGTACCGGAGCAACTGGTGTATTAGCGGCAGGAGCTTCAGTTTTTTCAATAATTTTAGAGTCACTATCACTTAATGATCCCGTGAAGCTTAAGCTCGAAAGCAAAATTAAAGCAATCAGAATAGTAGCTAATGTCCAGGTACTTTTGTCTAAAAAGTCAGTTGTTTTTTGTACTCCGCCTAACATTTGAGTTCCGCTGATAGTAGAAGACAATCCTCCTCCTTTAGGGTTTTGAACCATGATTACTACAATCAATAGAAAACAAACTATTGTGATTAAAACTAAAAAAATTGAAAATGTGCTCATTGCTTAATTATTATTGTTATTTTGTTGTAAAATCTTTATATCCGAAATACGGTCTGCAAAGAAACTAATTTTTTCTGGATATTTCAAAATTAATATTTCATATGCTTGTATTGCTTTTGTATATTTTTTTTGTTCTAAATATACTTTGGCTAAGGTCTCTGTCATTAAATAAGAATTATCTTCTTTATTGATGTCTGATTGAATGGAAACAACTGGTGAACCGGATTTAACAGGTGAAATTTTAGGATTGTTTTCGATAAACTTATCAATTATCTCTGCTTTTTTCTTTTTTTCTTCTTCTACTATTTCTTTAATAGGCTCAGCAATGTTTTTAATTTGTTTTATTTCTTCTGCAGGGATTTCGTTTGTCCTGTCAATAGGTTGTGTCCGGGATAATTGCAGCCATTCCTGAAAAGAATGTTTTTCATTAATCAAGAAATCTAATGGCTTGTTAATTTCGAGATCTTCTTTAACTTCTTCAACTTCAGTAATTTTTACCGGTTCTTCAATTATTTTCGGTTCTTCTATGACTTTTTCAGGTTCTTCAAAAACGACCGCTGTAGCTTCTTTTATGGAAGTTAAAATCGACTGTTCGACTGGGTTAATTCGGATATCGGTAATTTCTTCAACTTCAACAACTTTTACTGGGTTTTCAATTATTTTCGGTTCTTTAATGACCTTTTCAGGTTCTTCAAAAACGACCGCTGTAGCTTCTTTTATGGAAGTTAAAATCGACCGTTCGATTGGGTCAATTCGGATATCGGCAATTTCTTTATTTTCTTCAAATGAAATAATTTCGCTGTCAAAAACAGTAATATTAAGGAGTTCACGAAGTTTTTTATCGTAATATTCTTTTTGAATGGGAGTAAAAGTGTCCGAAGTTATAAAGTCAAACAAAACTGCACGGTCAGTAGTATGGGCCGCCGTAACTTTTAATGCATAATTATACTTAAAACTTTTTTGATTGTAAAGTCCTTTTAATCGCAATGCTCTCGCACTTTGAAAATATGGAAATTCATTCAAAACAGTACCTAAGGCGTCTGCGTGCTTTTCTTTAATAGCATCAGGTTTGTTAATTAGGTAAATATAATCGTCTACATTCATTTATTATTTTCTTTAATCGATGGTTTTGGTTTGTTTAATTAATTTTATGATTCAGTAATTAAAAACAAAAAATTACCATTTTGCCAATGACTCATTAAAAATATCCTGCGTAATTCTTTCGAATATAACTTTAATAGCTTCGTTTAAAACTGTCCCTGTAAGTTGTGATTGTGCGGGATAGTCGTAATAAAATTCGAATCCTTTTTCAAAGTCATCCGTTTCTTTCTTTTTATTTGAAAAACGAACATTTACACGAATTGTTAAACGGTTTTGCGAAGCTGCTGCATCACCACCTGTCGACACAGCAGTTGCAGTCATAGGCGTAATTCGGTAATCTACAATTTCACCTTCATATACTAAATCACCAGCAGTACTCACTAAGTTTAAGTTAGTTTGATTTTGAATTAGATCCTGTAATGCTAATGTGAAATCTCTATCGATACCCGGCTCAATTAAATCAGCATTATTCTGAAAAAAGTTTACCTGAAATGTTTTTCCATCAATTGCCGTTGCGCCTGTGAAGTTATAAACAGAACAACTACTGAAAGTTGCAGCTATTAAGAGAATAAATATATATTTTAAGTTTTTCATTTTTTATTTTAAGAATTGCTTCGCCAGTTCGCTGACGCCCGGGTCAAAGATATTCATTTTTGGATTAATTCATTTTACTTCATAATTTCTTTGTAGTGAAAATTACAAATCAAATTGTTTAATTTTTCGATATAAAGTTCTTTCGGAAATCCCTAATTCATCAGCAGCAGCTTTTCTTTTTCCTTTGTTTTTTTCTAATGATTTTTTAATCATTTCGATTTCTTTTTGCTCCAGGCGTAAAATTTCTTCCTCCTCAATCGTTTCGGCGTCCAGATAATTATTGTCATCTTGTATATGATAATTATCTTCACGCGTTGCCGGCGTCATGACTGCTGTTCTGGGTTGTTCTTCAAAATCTATTTCGCTTTCATTTTCCTGCGAGCCATATATTTTCTGAATTAAATTCGGATTGATATCCTGTACTTTTGAAGAACCGTTTTTCATTAATTCCAAAGTGAGTTTTTTTAAATCATTCAAATCACTTTTCATGTCAAAAAGTACTTTATAAAGGATATCTCTTTCGGTACTAAAATCACTGTCTTTTTTCTTATCGCTAATTACAGAAGGCAAATTGGTTCCTTCAGTAGGTAAATACGATTTTAAAGTTGCTAATGTAATATCACGATTGGTTTCTAAAACCGAAATCTGCTCAGCCACATTTCGCAACTGACGAATATTTCCGTTCCATCTGAATTTTTGTAGAAGCTGTACTGCATCATCGTCTAATCGCAATGGAGGCATTTTATATTTGTGTGCAAAATCGGCAACAAATTTTCGAAACAATAAATGGATGTCTTCATTTCTTTCACGCAATGGCGGCAAAGTAATTTCGACAGTAGTCAGACGATAGTATAAATCCTCACGGAATTTTCCTTTTTCGATTGCGTTAAATAAATTCACATTTGTTGCAGCAACGATTCTCACATTTGTTTTTTGAACCTGAGACGAACCTACTTTTATAAATTCACCGTTTTCAAGTACACGTAGTAAACGAACTTGAGTTGTTAAAGGCAGTTCACCAACTTCATCAAGGAAAATAGTTCCACCGTCAGCCACTTCAAAATAACCTT
Source organism: Flavobacterium sp. CF136 (assembly GCF_000282055.1). Taxonomy (GTDB): domain Bacteria; phylum Bacteroidota; class Bacteroidia; order Flavobacteriales; family Flavobacteriaceae; genus Flavobacterium. The sequence continues at coordinate 114,044 of NZ_AKJZ01000018.1, read as the reverse complement.
CACGAGTGCTTGTAGCACCTGTGAAAGCTCCTTTTTCGTGACCAAAAAGTTCGCTGTCAATTGTACCCTCTGGAATTGCTCCACAGTTTACAGCAATGTATTTACCGTGCTTTCTATGTGAAAGCGAATGTATAATTCTCGGGATATTCTCTTTACCAACGCCGCTTTCCCCGGTTACCATTACAGATATATCCGTAGGAGCAACCTGAATGGCTTTTTCAATCGCGCGATTTAATTTCGGGTCATTACCAATAATTTCAAATCGTTGTTTTATTGCTTGAACTGTTTCCATGTATTTACTTTATCTTTTGCCACAAATTTCACGAATTATCTCTAATTTTTTGAAATTGAGTTAATGAACAACTCTTTTATGTTGTAGTGATTTAGTATTAAAATTAACTATAATTCCTAAACCACTATCTGCTAGTTTTAAATAATTTATTGTTTGAGCGGTATGCTCGTCAATGATATCTTTTGATGCTTTTATCTCTAAAATGATTTCATCATAAACTACAAAATCCGCATAGAATTTATGTGCTAAAACAATGTCTTTGTATTGAATATCATATTTTTTTTCTCGTTCAAATGGAATATTATGTTTATTGAATTCATATTCTAAAGCATCTTTGTAAACAATTTCAAGAAGCCCTCCTCCAAGTATTCTATGAACTTCCATACTAATACCTATAATTTTGAAATATTCATCTTTCCTATATAATTCCATAGTTTGTTTTTAAATTGTCTGAATTATAAAATTAGTTTAATTCTTAAATAATAAAGAAAAAAAATTAGAGATAATTCGTGCAATTCGTGGCAAAAAATTAATTCATTTCAGAATATCCAACCGCTTCGCCTTTTAAAGTTCCGCTGGTACAGTTTGTGATTTTTACGTTTACAAAATCTCCAATTTTATAATTCTCTTTTGGAAAAACTACCGTAATACTTTGCGAATTTCTTCCCGAGAATTCCTCTTTAGATTTTTTAGAAACTTTTTCGACCAAAACTTCTACAATCTGGCCTATAAATTCTTCAGAACGAAACCACGCATGTTTTTGTTGTAAATCGACAATTTCCTGCAATCTTCTGGCTTTGGTTTCTTCAGGAACGTCATCTTCCATTTTTCTTCCGGCTAAAGTTCCCGGACGCTCAGAATACGAATACATATAACCGAAATTATACTTTACATATTCCATCAAACTCATTGTATCCTGGTGATCTTGTTCCGTTTCTGTTGGAAAACCGGCAATCATATCCTGCGAAATCGAAGCATTTGGAATAATTGCCCTGATTTTATCAATCAAAGTCATATATTCTTCACGAGTGTGCAGACGATTCATTTCTTTTAAAATTCTGTTGCTTCCCGATTGCACCGGTAAGTGAATGTGCTTACAGATATTTGGATGTTTCGCAATAACGTGCAGCACACTTTCGTGCATATCCTGCGGATTTGAAGTCGAAAACCTAATACGCATTTTAGGAAAACCAACAGCAACCATTTCAAGCAATTGGTCAAAGTCAACCGCTGTTGCTTTTTGCATTTCAGAAGCACTTTCAAAATCTTTTTTCAGGCCACCACCATACCAAAGGTAACTGTCAACGTTCTGACCCAAAAGTGTAATTTCCTTAAAACCTTTATCCCACAAATCCTGAATTTCCCTCATGATACTTTGTGGTTCGCGGCTTCGCTCGCGTCCGCGTGTAAAAGGCACAACGCAAAACGTACACATATTGTCGCAGCCACGCGTAATCGACACCAAAGCGGTAATTCCGTTGCTCATTAAACGAACCGGCGAAATATCTCCGTAGGTTTCCTCTTTTGATAAAATTACATTAATGGCGTCGCGGCCTTCTTCAACTTCTACCAATAAATTCGGCAGATCTTTGTATGCATCAGGTCCAACAACAAGATCGACTATTTTTTCTTCCTCCAAAAACTGACTTTTCAAACGCTCGGCCATACAGCCCAAAACGCCTACTTTCATTTTCGGATTAATACGTTTTACGGCATTATATTTCTCCAGGCGTTTACGGATAGTTTGTTCAGCTTTGTCCCTAATAGAACAGGTGTTAACCAAGACCAAATCGGCCTCTTCTAAAACAGAAGTTGTATTATAGCCACCTTCAGATAAAATGGAAGCTACGATTTCACTGTCCGAAAAATTCATCGCACAGCCGTAACTTTCTATAAAAAGTTTTTTAGTATTCTCAGGTTTATTTTCTAAAACAAGACTCTCGCCCTGTTTGCTTTCTTCAATAATCTTTTCCATTGCGTAATTTCAAAGTGCAAAGATAACGCAAAAGGTATAAATGTGACAAGATGTCAGATAAAGAATTAACAATGTTTTCAGAATTGTGGATAGAATAGTAATTCTGGATTTTAGCATTCAAATTAGTAAAATGTTATTCGAAAAACTTCTTTTTAGAAGTATCATTCCAACCTGCCTGATTCGAATATTCAACATAAAATATTTTAATATCAGCCTGATTTGCATATTGTGTAAAGAATATTTTTTTGTCAGCCTGATTTCCGTATTCAGTAAAAAACCATTTTCCGTCATTGTTTCCTGCCTGATTACTATATTCGACTTTGTAAACTTTTAAGTCTGCGTTGTTGGCGTACTCTACAACAAAAACTTTTACATCTGCCTGGTTTTCATATTCAACAGTATATACTTTTTGAGCTTTAACAGAAATGTTAAAAAGAAGAATAATGATAAAAGAAAGTTTATTGATGTGAACCTTTAAAATTTTGAATGTCTTATTGCTCATAATTTTTTTTTAAATCTCTGGAAAAAACAAAGCAGATTGTTTATAAAATCAAATATAGAGATTTTCCGTTGATTGATGAATTACTCTTAAACGTACTTAAAATTGTTTCTTGATTAAAGTATTCAGGATAGGGTGTAAGTGTAGTTTTATATTTACTTTATAATATTATATCTTGTATTGAAGGCTTAAATATTATACCTATATATATAATGGATCGGATTACCGATAAATCTGCAATTTTTGGAAACATAATATCAAAATACCTTAAAAATAAATTATCAAGGTTGATATTTAAAAAAAACTTCTACTTTTGTTGCAGAAAAATAGAGCAATGGCAAAGAATTTAGTAATAGTGGAATCACCTGCAAAGGCGAAAACGATAGAGAAATTTCTAGGAAGCGATTTTCAGGTAGAGTCAAGTTATGGTCACATAGCAGACTTGCCATCTAAGGAAATTGGAGTAGATGTAGAAAATGGATTCAAACCTAAATACGAAGTTTCTTCAGATAAAAAAGCTTTAGTAAGTAAATTGAAAACACTAGCTAAAAATGCCGAAATGGTTTGGTTAGCGAGTGATGAGGACCGCGAGGGAGAAGCTATTTCATGGCATCTTGCGGAAGAGTTAAAATTAGATACTAAAAAAACCAAGCGAATTGTTTTTCACGAAATTACCAAATCTGCGATTCTTAAGGCAATCGATAATCCAAGAGAAATTGATTATAATTTAGTAAATGCACAACAGGCACGTCGTGTTTTAGATCGTTTGGTAGGTTACGAATTATCTCCGGTTTTATGGAGAAAAATTAAAGGCGGACTATCTGCAGGACGTGTACAATCTGTTTCTGTTCGATTGATTGTAGAGAGAGAACGTGAAATTCAGAATTTTAATGCGATTGCAAGCTATTCAGTTGTAGCAGAATTTGTGAATGAAGCCGGAAAAGCTTTCAAAGCCAAATTGCCAAAAAATTTCAATACAAAAAAAGAAGCCGAAGATTTTTTAAAACAAAATATAGGTTCTATCTATAAGGTAGCAGATTTAGAAACTAAACCTACCAAAAAATCTCCAACAGCACCTTTTACAACTTCTACGCTTCAACAGGAAGCAGCCAGAAAATTGTATTTGCCGGTTGGAATCACAATGCAGCTGGCACAGCGTTTATACGAAGCGGGACTTATTACTTATATGAGAACCGATAGTGTAAATCTTTCTAAAGAAGCTATGGATGCTGCTGAGGCTGAAATTATAAAATCATACGGGAAAGAATTTTCTAAACCCCGAACTTTTGCTACAAAAAGTAAAGGAGCACAAGAAGCGCACGAAGCAATTCGTCCGACAGATATGTCACGCCATACCGTAAACATTGATCGTGATCAGGCGCGTTTGTACGATTTGATCTGGAAAAGAACTTTGGCATCTCAAATGAGTGATGCACAGTTAGAGAGAACAAACGTAAAAATTGAAGCTAATAATCATAGTGAAATTTTTACCGCTTCAGGAGAAGTTTTGCTTTTTGAAGGTTTTCTAAAAGTGTATCTTGAAGGTCATGATGATGACGAAGAAGAACAAGAAGGAATGCTTCCGGCATTAAAAGTAAATGAAAAATTAGCGAATAATTATATCACGGCTACCGAAAGATATTCAAGACCGCCTGCACGTTATACAGAAGCTTCATTGGTAAAAAAACTAGAAGAATTAGGAATCGGGCGTCCGTCTACGTATGCACCAACTATTTCTACTATTATCAACAGAAATTATGTTGAGAAAGGAACTCTTGAAGGTCAGGAACGTAATTATACACAACTTACTTTGCAAAACAGCAAAGTTGGAGAAAAACTGCTTAAAGAAAATACAGGTTCAGATAAAGGAAAATTAGTTCCAACTGATATCGGAACTATTGTTACTGATTTCCTTGTTAAGAATTTCGGAAATATCCTGGATTATAATTTTACTGCAAAAGTAGAGCAGGATTTTGATGAAATTGCTGAAGGAAATATTGATTGGGCAACCATGATGCAGGAATTCTACGATAAATTCCATCCAAATGTAAAAGAAGTTGAAGCTAATGCTGAACGTGAAAGCGGGGAAAGAATTTTAGGGAAAGATGCTAATGGAAGACAGGTTTCTGTTCGTTTAGGGAAATTTGGCCCAATGGCTCAAATTGGAGAAGCAGATGATGAAGATAAAAAGTTTGCCAGTTTAATGGCTGATCAGAATATCGGAAACATTACATTAGAAGATGCACTGAATTTATTTTTATTGCCTAAAAGTTTAGGTGATTATAAAGGAGAAGAAGTAGAAGTAAGTAATGGTCGTTACGGCCCTTATGTACGACATGGAAGTGTTTTTATTTCATTGCCCAGAGGAGAAGATCCGTTAGGGGTTTCTAAAGAAAGAGCTCAGGAATTAATTGACGAAAAAGCACTCGCAGATGCACCAATTGCAATTTACAAAGGTGAATCAGTTCAGAAAGGTACAGGGCGTTTTGGTCCTTTTATTAAGTGGAACGGTCTTTTTGTGAATGTGAGTAAAAAATACGATTTTGATAATTTATCGCAAGCTAATGTTGAAGAGTTAATTGAAGATAAATTACAGAAAAATATAGATAAAGTTCTCCATAATTGGGAGGATGAAGGGATTTTGGTTGAAAAAGCACGTTGGGGACGCTCTGTTATTACAAAAGGCAAAATCAAGATTGAATTGAGTAAAGATGTTGACGCTGCAAAGTTAACATTGGCAGAGGTTCAGGAGATGATTGCCAAAAAAACACCGGCAAAAAAAACACCGGCAAAAAAAGCGACAACCGCTAAGAAAGCCCCAGCTAAAAAAACAGCTGCTAAAAAGAAATAAAAATGGAATTTGATTTTCTAGAACCAGTTAACGACGGGATTTTAAAATTCGTTAGTTCGTTGTCTTCACAGGAATTGGGTAGCAAAGTTGCTTTTCATACCCAGAATCAATTCCCTGATATCAGTAAAATAAATATCGCAATTGTTGGTGTTTTAGAAGATCGTAGAAATATTGATATTGTTAATGAAGTAAACCTGACTGCTGTTCGTAAAAAGCTTTATGGAATGTTTCCCGGAAATTGGGATGCGTCTATTGCTGATTTGGGAGATATTCTGGCAGGGGATTCAGTAGAGGATACCTATTTTGCACTTAAAAAAGTAACATCTGCTTTAATTAAGAACAGAGTTATTCCGATAGTTTTGGGAGGTTCTCAGGATTTGACCTATGCTTTGTATCGTGCTTATGACGATTTGGAGCAAATGGTAAATATGGTTTCTGTAGATAATAGATTTGATTTTGGTAAAGAAAACGAATTGGTTTCGGCTAATTCTTATCTGACAAAAATCATAATTGATGAGCCTAATAATCTTTTTAACTATTGTAATATTGGGTATCAGACTTATTACAATTCTCAGGAAGAAATTGATTTAATTGAAAAGTTGTTCTTTGATGCCTATCGTTTAGGCGAAATTTCAAATAAGATTACTTTGGCAGAGCCGGTTTTTAGAGATGCTGATTTAGTTAGTATTGATTTAAATTCGGTAAAGTCTTCTGATTCTGGAAATACTGTTTCTTTTGAACCGAATGGTTTTAACGGAAAAGAGATTTGTTCTTTGGCAAGATACGCCGGTATTAGTGATAAAGTTTCCTCGTTAGGGATTTTTAATCATAATAGTACGATGCCGGAATCCGTTATAATTGCTCAAATAGTTTGGTATTTTATTGAAGGATATCATTATCGTTCTAAGGAATATCCATTTGGAAGCAGAGCAACTTATTTAAAATATATTGTTCCACTTGAAAATGAAGAACTCGTTTTTTATAAAAGTGATAAAACAGATCGTTGGTGGATTGAGATTCCCTTTTTGTCAAATGGAAGCAATAAATTGAAAAGGAATACGTTGTTACCTTGTTCATATGATGAATATTTATGCGCATGTAATCAGGAATTACCGGAAAGATGGTGGAAAGCGCAAAGAAAAAATGCTTTGTAGCTATCATTTGCAGCTAAAAGTTTTAGTTTTTTGATTTAAAATGATTTTGCTTTGTTGCTTTTATTGGAAATAAATCTATATATCGTAAAATTTAACGTTTTATGAGGGTTGTTTTTCACAGTTTATTAATAAAATATTTTTTTTTTATTTTTTTTAACATTAATTTTGAGCCCTGAAATAAATATAGATATAGTATTGTTTTTTTAAAAAATAATAAATACGTTTACGACTTATAATAATGAATAGAAATCCCAAATTTATATGAAGAAGTTTATTGCATTTGCGACAATGTTAACACTAGTAATTGGCTGTGGTAAATCCGGTGATAAAGGCGAATTAGTAGGTGTGCAAGGAGGAAAATGGCATCCTGAAAAGCCTTATGGAATGACTTTGGTTCCTGGTGGATCTTTTATCATGGGTAAGGCTGATGATGATTTAGCTGCAGTAGAAGATGCTCCTACAAAAACTGTAACAGTTCGTTCTTTTTATATGGATGAAACTGAAATTACAAATTCTGAATATCGTCAGTTTGTAGAATGGGTAAGAGATTCTACAATGAGAGTTCGTTTAGCTATTCTTGCTGATGAAACAGGGCAAAAAGCTGGAGCAGGAGCTGCAACTGGCAAAGGTAAAAATGCCGGTAGTATTGCTGATTATGCATTTAATGATTCTGAGCCGGATAAAATGACAGCTTATGATAAGTATATGTATGATAATTATTATAGTGTAGGAACAAAAGATGATCCTTATGCCGGAAGAAAACTAAATAAAAAAGTTAAATTAATAAAAGATACTAAGGCATATCCGGATGAATATTACACTGAAGTAATGGATTCTATGTATTTGCCAATAGAAGAATCATATAATGGTTTGAGAACTGTTGATGTGAATAAATTGAAATTCCGTTATTCCTGGATGGATATTCAGGCTGCAGCAAAAGCTAAAGTTGGTAAAAGAAAAGACTTCGTAAAAACTGAAGAAATAAAAGTTTACCCTGATACAACAGTTTGGATTAAAGATTTTGCTTACTCATATAATGAGCCAATGCATAATGATTATTTCTGGCATAAGGCTTATGGAGATTATCCTGTAGTTGGAGTGACCTGGAAACAAGCAAAAGCATTTTGTGCATGGAGAACCTTAAATAAAAACAGTTATATAAAATCTAAGAAAAAAGGACGTGACTTAGTTAATGCATTCAGATTGCCAACAGAGGCAGAATGGGAGTATGCTGCAAGAGGAGGTCTGGAATCTGCTACTTATCCTTGGGGAGGTCCCTATACTAAGAGTGACAGAGGTTGTTTCTTAGCTAACTTCAAACCTAGCAGGGGAGATTATGCTGCGGATGAAGCTTTGTATACAGTTGAGGCTAAGTCGTATGAGGTAAATGGTTATGGTTTATATAACATGGCTGGAAACGTTTCGGAGTGGACAGATTCAGCATATAATTCAAATGCTTATGAATATGTTTCCACAATGAATCCAAATGTGATTGATGGAAATAATCAAAGAAAAGTTGTTCGTGGCGGTTCTTGGAAAGATGTTGCTTATTTTTTACAAGTAGGTACTCGTGATCATGAATATGCTGATTCTGCAAGAAGTTATATCGGGTTTAGAACCGTACAGGATTATATGGGAACTCAGGTAACTGGAAATAAAAAAAAGTAAATTAAATTCAATTCAATAACCAAATCTATTTAAAACCTAAAAAAAAAGTATTATTATGGCATTATTAAGTAAAAAAGCAATGAATTTCGCTTATGGTATGGGAGCGGCAGTAGTAATTATTGGAGCATTATTCAAAATTACTCACTTTGAGATTGGACCTTTAACAGGTACTCTAATGCTTTCAGTAGGACTAGTTACAGAGGCGTTAATTTTTGCACTATCGGCTTTTGAACCTGTAGAAGACGAATTAGATTGGACTCTTGTGTATCCTGAGTTGGCAAATGGTCAGGCAAAAAAGAAAGCGGATAAAGTTGAAACTCCAACTGATGCTCAAGGATTGTTGTCTCAAAAATTAGATGCAATGCTTAAAGAAGCTAAAATTGACGGAGAATTAATGTCAAGCTTAGGAAACAGTATTAAAAATTTCGAAGGAGCTGCTAAAGCAATTTCCCCAACAGTAGATTCTATTGCAGGACAAAAGAAATATGCTGAGGAATTGTCTACGGCTGCTGCTCAAATGGAATCATTAAACGGTTTATATAAATTACAATTAGAAAGTGCTTCAAGAAACGCACAAGCAAACAGCGAAATTGCTGATAATGCATCTAAATTAAAAGAGCAAATGCAATCTATGACTGCTAATATTGCTTCTTTAAACAATGTTTACGGTGGTATGCTTTCTGCAATGAGTAACAAAGGATAATTAGTTTTTAACTATATATTAAAATTATTAATAAAAACTAATTAGAAAAAAATGGCAGGAGGAAAATTAACCCCTAGACAGAAGATGATTAACCTGATGTATCTGGTTTTCATCGCAATGTTAGCAATGAATATGTCAAAAGAAGTTTTATCTGCTTTTGGCTTAATGAATGAAAAATTTGAAAGCGCTAATACTTCTTCAGTGCAAACAAATGCCGGTCTATTGTCGTCTTTAGATCAAAAAGCTGCTGAGGCAAAAGGTGAATTTGCAATTGCTGCAGTCACAGCTCATAAAGTAGAAACGATTTCAAAAGAATTTTATGCATACATCGGTGGTTTAAAAGGTGATGTTTTAAAAGGATTTGAAACAGACAAGGAAACAGGAAAATTACCTTATGAATCGATGGACAAAGGTGATAATATCGACAACTGGTTTACTGGTGAAGGATATACTGCCAAAGGGAAAGATATCATTTCTAAAATCGAAAAATATAAGGCTGATATAAAGGCAGCTTTAGGAACAGATAAAAAGTATGCTTCAATTATATCTGAAGTTGAGAAAAAATTTGATGTTTCTGATGTTGCAAATAAAGAAGGATTAAAAGATAAATATTTAGCTTATCACTTTAAAGGTTTTCCTGCTGTTGCTTCATTAGCTAAGCTTTCTGCATGGCAAAATGATGTTGAGAAAGCAGAATCTGATGTTTATAGTGCTGCTTTAGGAAAAGCTGCGGTTGCTGCTGCTTCTTATAGTAATTATCAAGCGATTGTTGTTTTAGATAAAAATGCTTATTTCCAAGGAGAAAAAGTTACTGGTAAAGTGGTTTTAGGTCGTTACGACGAAAACACAAAACCAACTTCATTCCAAGGTCCTGGGCAAATTGTTAACGGACAAGCTGTTATTTCATTAACTGCTGGTGGTGTTGGAGAACAAGATATTAATGGACAATTTACATTCTTGGAAGATGGAAAAAATATTCCTCTTAAATTCGCTGGAAAATATGTAGTTGTACCAAGACCAAACTCTGCTACAATCTCTGCTGATAAAATGAATGTTGTTTACAGAGGGGTAGTTAACCCAATCTCTGTTTCATTTGCTGGTGTTGATGCAAACAAAATTGTTGCAAGTGCTCCGGGATTAAATTCTGCTGGTAAACCTGGAAAATATAACATGAGTCCTGGTTCAGGTACAGAAGCTACAATTTCTGTTACAGGGACATTACCAAACGGAGATAAAGTTACAGATAAGAAAACATTCAGAATTAAAGGTATTCCTGGTCCAACTGGTACAATTAGAGGTGAAACAGGTGTTGTTAAAGGCCCTAAATCTAACTTAGAAATTGCTACTATTGGTGCTAAATTAGAAGATTTTGATTTTGAAGTTGGTTTAAATGTTGTTGGATTTAATTTAAAAATTACCGGACAACCTACAGTTGTTGTTAGTGGTAACAGATTAAATGCACAATGTAAATCAGTACTTTCTAAAGCAGGTAAAGGAGATCAGGTTACTATTTCTGAAATTAAAACAAAACTTGTTGGAGCTGGTAGTTATTTATTACCAAGAACTGCTCCGGTAATTTACGAAATACAATAATAAAGTAGATAAAACTACGTTCAATATCTTATAATGATATCATGATGAAAGTAAGAAATTTTTTAATAGCTATTGTTTCTATCGCGGGAGGGTTTGCTTCTAATGCGCAATCTAATTTGCTTAATGCAAAAACACCTGATCAGATAGGACTTAAGACTCCTGCACAGCTTATCTCTGATAACGACAAGCCTTTAGCTTATGGTTATGTAGATGATAGAGATGTGTTGATGGGAAAAACTACTTGGGAGATTATTGATTTGAATGAAAAAATCAATTTTCCATTATATTTTCCGGTAGATACTGCCAATATTGGTCCAGATAGACGTTCTCTTTATGATGTTTTGACGAAAGCTATGAAAAATGGCAAAATAACGGAAGTATATTCTGATAGTTATTTCAACACTAAAAAATCTTTGAAAGACATCGAAGGATCATTGTCTCGTATTGATACAACAGATGCTGGTAGAGAGTTAATCAACCAATATCCGGATGATTATAAAACACATGTTGTTAAGAAAAAAGTAGTTACTGGTAAAGGTAAAAATAGAGTTGTTACTTATGTTGATGAAACAGTTGGAGCAACAAGAACAGTTCCTGCAGAATATATTTTAAAACAAGATCTTACTGCAGCGGATGTTACACAGTATAAAATAAAAGGATACTGGTATTTTGACAAACGTCAAAGTGAATTGAAATATCGTTTACTTGGAATTTGCCCTGTAACTCCCGATGTTTATACAATGAACAGTGATGAAAAAGATTATATTGAGTTATTTTGGATTTTCTATCCAAATTCAAGAGAAGCTTTGCATGAAGCTAAAGCTTTTAATGATAATAACTCAGCACTTCCAATTTCATTCGATCAAATCTTGAATTCCAGACGTTTTAATGCTGTTGTGTATAAAGAAGAAAACTTGTACGGAGATCGTGAGATCAAAGAATACATGAAAGATAATGCACAAGATCAGTTATTAGAATCGGAAAGAGTGAAAGAAAAAATTCGTAATTTCGAACAAGACATGTGGAACTACTAAGTTTCTAAAATTACATTATATAAAAACTCTTACTACATTTGTAGTGAGAGTTTTTTTTTTACCTATTTATTAATATATGATTGATTATCTCATTGTAGGTTCCGGATTAGCCGGAATTTCGTTTGCCGAATTGGCGCTTAAGAACAATAAAACTATTTTGGTCATTGATGATAAATCTCAAGTTTCCTCCAAAGTAGCAGGAGGGTTGTATAATCCTGTTATTTTAAAACGGTTTAGTGAAGTTTGGAATGCACAGGAACAATTGATATTAATGGAAGAATTCTATAGCCGTGTTGAAGATAAACTACAAGCAAAATTTAATTTTAAGCTTCCTATCTTGAGAAAATTTTTTTCTATTGAAGAACAGAATAATTGGTTTTCAGCTTCTGATAAGCCTTTGTTGTCTCCTTTTCTTTCTACAAAAATAAATTTTAAAAAATATGCGGGGATCGATTCTCCTTTTGATTATGGAGAAGTCTTACATACAGGTTATGTAGATACAGCACTTTTATTAGATAAATACCATGACTATTTAATTAAGGATAACCTATTGCTTCAGGAAAGATTTGATCATTCTGAATTAGTTTTTCAGGAAGATTTTGTTGAATATAAAGATTACCATGTTCGGAATGTAATTTTTGCAGAAGGTTTTGGTTTACATGCAAATCCTTTTTTTCAGGATTTACCTCTTGATGGCACTAAAGGCGAGCTATTTATTATAAAGGCTCCAGACCTTGATTTAGATGTTATTGTCAATACCAGCGTCTTTATTTTGCCTTTAGGAAATGATTTATTTAAAGTTGGTGCAACATATAATTGGAAAGATAAAACAGATGTGCCAACAGAAGAGGGAAAAGCAGAGTTAATTGAACGTATTAAAGAAATCATTGATTGTGATTTCGAAATTGTTTCGCATTTTGGAGGTGTAAGACCCACTGTTAAAGACCGAAGACCAATTATAGGAACTCATGATGTGTATAAATCATTGCATATCCTGAACGGTTTAGGAACTCGTGGTGTTATGCTGGGACCAGCAATGGCAAAAGATTTATTTAACTTAATCGAAAATAAAATTCCGTTAGATCCTACGATTGATATAAATCGATTTTATAAAAAAAGAAAATAGTTTTGTTGTTATTTCTTTGCGTTTGGATCATATGAAACAAACATGTTAATGTAGATGTTTCTGGAAAGACGCAAAACAAACGGAAATAATACTATCAAAGTGATAATTATGGCTAAAAAAGATTGCTCAATTGTAGTTTTTAAAAATACAAATGAAACAATAAAAGCTGCTATTCCAGTAGCAACATTTAATCCATAACTGACATACATTGCACCATAAAAAAAAGAAGGTTCTATTTGATATTTTAATCCGCAATGACTACATTTTTCGTTCATTTTGAGAACTTTAGTCAAATGGAGTGGATTTTTGTCGGAATACATACTTTCATTTTGACATTTTGGACAACTTCCTGTTAAAATACTATTTAGTTTGGATCCTTTTTTTAACATTTGCAAAAAATTAAATTACCTATTGATTCGGGAGTGTAAATTTACACAATCAATTAGTTATAAAATAACATTACATGCTTAATATACATAATTTATCGGTTTCTTTTGGAGGTTCTTATTTGTTCGAAGAAGTTACTTTTCGTTTGGGTGCCGGAGACCGTGTTGGACTTGTTGGGAAAAATGGTGCGGGAAAATCAACTATGCTAAAAATTCTTGCTGGGGATTTTAAACCGGATTCCGGGCAAATTGCCACAGAAAAAGAAGTTCGAATGGGATTCTTGCGCCAGGATATTGATTTTGAACAAGGAAGAACTGTACTTGAAGAGGCTTATGAAGCTTTTACAGATATTAAAATTGTTGAGAAAAAATTAGAAAAAATCAATCATCAATTGGTTACAAGAACTGATTATGAAAGTGAAGAATACAGCCAGATTATTGAAGATTTATCTGATTACACACATCGTTTTGAGCTTTTAGGAGGTTATAATTATGTTGGAGATACAGAGAAGATTCTTTTAGGATTAGGATTCAAAAGAGAAGTTTTTGATAACCAGACTGAAACATTTTCAGGAGGTTGGAGAATGCGTATCGAATTAGCTAAATTATTATTGCAGGCAAATGATATTTTGCTTCTGGATGAACCTACGAATCACCTGGATATTGAAAGTATTATTTGGTTAGAAAATTTCTTGCGTAATTATCCCGGTGTTGTAGTGATTGTATCGCACGATAAAATGTTCCTTGATAATGTAACGAATCGTACGATAGAAATTTCTTTAGGAAAAGCATACGATTTCAATAAACCCTATTCTCAATATTTAGAATTGCGTCATGAAATTCGCGAGAAGCAATTAGCTACTCAAAAAAATCAGGCAAAAAAAATTGAAGAAACTGAAAAATTAATCGAGAAATTCCGTGCGAAAGCTTCCAAAGCCTCGATGGCGCAATCGTTGATTAAAAAATTAGATAAAGTAGAACGAATTGAAGTTGATGAAGACGACAATTCTGTAATGAATATTTCTTTTCCTGTATCAAAAGAGCCTGGAAGAGTAGTGGTAGAAGCTGAAAATGTTACAAAAGCCTATGATGAGAAAGTAATTCTGAAGGATATTAATTTATTGGTTGAACGTGGAAGTAAAATTGCTTTTGTTGGACAGAACGGTCAGGGGAAATCAACTTTTATCAAAGCGATTGTCAACGAATTCAAATATCAGGGGAGCATTAAATTAGGACATAACGTTCAGTTGGGTTATTTTGCACAAAACCAGGCCGAATATCTTGATGGTGAAATTACTTTGCTTCAAACCATGGAAGATGCTGCAATGGACACGAATCGTTCTAAGGTTCGGGATATGTTAGGGTCGTTTTTGTTCCGTGGTGACGATGTTGAGAAAAAGGTAAAAGTACTTTCGGGAGGTGAGAGAAATCGTTTGGCACTTTGTAAATTATTGTTACAGCCAATCAATGTTTTGCTGATGGATGAGCCTACGAACCACTTAGATATCAAATCTAAAAACGTTTTAAAAGCTGCTCTTCAAAAATTCGGCGGTACTTTATTACTGGTTTCACATGACAGGGATTTTCTTCAGGGAATGTCTAACATCGTTTATGAGTTCAAAGATCAAAAGATAAAAGAATATTTAGGTGATATCAATTATTTCTTAGAACAACGCAATCTTGAAAATATGCGTGAAGTTGAGAAAAAAGATGTTGCAAAAGCTGCTGCTCCAAAAGAAAGCAATAAAACTTCATATGAGGATCAGAAAAAAGGCAAAGCATTACAAAATAAATTGAGTAAGGTCGAAAGCCAGATTAAACAATTAGAAAAAGACATTCAGCATGATGATAAAATGTTGGCTTCTAATTATGACAAACATATCGAAGACGCTTCGTTTTTTACTGCATATAATAAAAAGAAAGCAGATCTTGATCAATTGCTTCTGGATTGGGAAATTGTTCAGGAAGAAATAGATAATTTCAACGTTTAAGATGATTTTCGGGAGCTAATCCAGCTTTCCGTTACAAGTCCTCACTAAAAAAACTATTTTTCTATACCATAAAACGAGCTTCCGCTGGTCGCTGTTTTCCGGTAATAAAAATTAGTTTTTTTAGCTCCGGGCTTTTCTCTATAATCTGGGCTAGGGCTAATCGTTTTCAATAGACTTTCAAATTTTTAGTAAACGGTGACAGTCTCAGTTTTCAGTCCCATTTTATAATCTTCAATTTTCAAAAAAATCACTTAATAATTCCAATAGATTTCGAGTGCAAAATAGCTTCACTGCTGTCTTTAAAATAACAAACGGAAACATCCAAATCTTCTAAGTTTTTCAAAATAATTTTTGTTGTTTCTTTTTTATACTTGCCAGTTTGTCTGATATAAACTGCTTTTACAGTCACAGGGAATATTTTACAGATCTGTTCATATAAAAAAGGATCATGTTGTGAATCATCTCCCAGCAAAACATATTTAAGATTCGGATAAAATTCTAAAACGTGCTTTATTTTATCAAATTTATGATTGTGATTACCTCTTCCGCTGAAGAAAAAATCGGTAATACCTCTTTTTATATCTTTCAATAAAATTACAGCTCTGGGCAGTTGATGTATTTTGGTAAATTTCACAATAAATCGGTAAAGATTCCATTCGCTGCTCGAAATATAAAAAAAAGCATTTTGCTCATCTTTATTGTTTCTTCCGGCTGAACTTAATGCTTGATAATGAGGTACAACATCTTTAAAGACCTTACGATCATTAACACTTTTAAACAATAGGATGTATATTTTTCTGAATATATTACGGGTATGTGATATCAGGAAAGTATCATCAATATCTGATATAATTCCAAGATTTCCTTTATGAGGTCTGATGAAACTGCCTTTTACGGTAATAATTTCATTTTTATGTTTTATGCTTACTTCGTATTCAATCCATCCAAAATGAGATTCTTTTTTAAGAGGAATGCAAAATTTAAAATAACCGTCATCCAAGGTTTTAGTATGGATTTCCTGGCCTTCATATTTAAGATAAACATCAAAATTTTTAATGGTTTTTATCCTGAATAAGCTAACTATTGAAGTGGCATTTTTAAAGTTTTTCTTCTGAAAATCATAATCATACAATGTTTTGAAAACATGTCCCATTACAATTAATTCCTGTTCATTGGCATAACCGCGATATAATTGTAAAATTGGTTTCATTAATTATGTACTTTTATAGAGTACTGTAAATTAATTATTTTTAATCAGTTTTAAAAATTAAATTTTGAAAAAGAATATAATCTTTGTGGTAAACCCTATTTCGGGCGATCTGGATAAATCAGATTTAATAACGGTTGTGGGCGAGTTTTCGGATACAAATCATTTTCATCTGGAAGTATATGAAACTAAGGGTAAAAATGATATAAAGGAAATTCAAAAGCTTTACAATCAATATCTGCCGCAACGAATTATTGTCGCAGGCGGAGACGGAACCATAAAAATGGTAGCCGAAGCAATGGAAGCTTATGATGTTGTAATCGGAATTCTGCCTGCAGGCTCAGCTAATGGCTTGTCTGTCGATTTGAATTTGCCAAATACAATCGAGGAGAACTTAAAAATTGCCTTTTTTAATGATTATATCGAAATGGATATGATTTGTATCAACGGAAAAAAAAGCATTCACTTAAGCGATATTGGTATCAATGCAGATTTAGTTAAAAACTACGAAGAAAGTGATTTGAGAGGATTTTGGGGCTATGCTTTACAAGCATATACAACTCTCGTAGATTCTAATGAACCTTTTGTAGCTACAATTACAGCAAATAAGGAAACTATAGTGCACCCGGCAAGAATGATCGTGATTGCTAATTCTCAAAAATATGGAACTGGCGTAACGATAAATCCGTATGGTGTAATGAACGACGGAAAATTTGAATTGATAATTTTGAAAAGCCTGGATTTATTATTAATTGGAAAAATAATTGCGGGCAATATGCCGATCGATTCTGATGATATTGTCATAATTTCGACAGACAAAGCGACTATAAAAACAGATTATCCGGTTAATTTTCAAATTGATGGAGAATATTGTGGTGCTCAGAGTTTATTAGAAATCCATATTCTGCACAAACAAATGAAAATAGCAATTCCTTAACTTTGTTTTATTTAAAAGGATTTCGTTCCTGCCAATTCGTTTTTGGTTCCAGATAATTAAAAAACCTGCCAATATTATGATTGATTAAAGCATTACTGTGTGTAATTAATCCATACATTTTTACAGGTTTTGCGCCAACAGAACTTTTAATTTCCAGTGCGGTTCTTGCAAAAATAATTTTTTTAAAACCTTTTTTAACAGAATACCCAATCATGTCGTATAACATATTTAAATACAGCATTTTTTCACGTTGAACAGTTTCATCATATCCTAAAAAGTAGGTATCCATGGTGTCCCCATTTTTTATTAATGTATTGAAGCCAACTAATTTTTTATCTAAAAAATAACCATAAAGTAAAAAGTCATCTTTCATGATTTCTTTAAAAAAACTAAAGTGATTTCGAGCCAGGAAAAAAGTATTGAAAGGCGCATTTTTTGCCACATGAAAATATAAATCATAGATTATATCTTCATATTTTTTGATGTCTGATAAAGTCATTTTTTGTTTTACGATTCCGTCAGATTTTTTTCGGGCACGTTTATACTGGTCACGGTATTTTTTTGAGAGCGCATCAATATAATCCTGTTCGGTCTTCCAATTTTCATTGATTTCAAAAATCATGTTGGGTTGTGTCGAAAACGTATAATTGTTTTTAAATTCAGCTTGGAATGGCTCAATATCTGTTGCTGTAAAATCTTTTATGCTGGTTATGTGAACTTTTTTCCCTTTCGCTTTTAAATCTTTCTTAAGCTGATTAATTGCTTTATGGAGTGTTTTAATTGCTTTGGACTGTTTTGCATTTTTATCAAAAGCAAAGGCATTTTGTCCCGTCAGCATATTGTTGCCAACGAATAATACATATGAAGCAAAATTCTTAAAGGCGAAATTACGAACAGAGGTCTTAAAACATTGATCGCGATCTCCGAAGGAATTCAGTTTTTCTGCAAATAAAAATTGCGTTAAAGCAATTCCAATAAGTTTTTTTTCTTCAAAAATTCCGATAAAATGACAAATCATATTTACCGGAGAAGAATTTTCAAGTACTTCCAGGTATTCCCTTGTCAAAAAAATATTATCTGTAGTGAGCGAATTCCATTCTAAAGGCAATAAGGAAACGCTATTGTATATTTCGAAAGAATAAGTTGTATTCAAAAGTGTGTGCTAATTTCTCCAAAATTAAGTAATATTTATAATAACTCCTTTGGTTTGAGGTATTATTAAAAAAATCCGTTTGATTTTTCAATTTCAAACGGATTTGATTTTTATGATTTATGCAAATGCACATACTATACCACCCATGAGCGTTAAGCATACTGCCCAAAAACCTGCATGAATTAAGATGTATTTCCATGACTTTCTTTCAAAAAGACCATTAATTCCAATTAATGGTAAGGCAAAAAATAAACCAGCCATAAAACCGTGAAGGGCCCCATGTTTAAAAGTTCGATACGCCGTTCCATAATCAGCCATAAAAGCAGTAAAAGACGGTTTTACATGGTCCAGCATCGGTGGTCCGCCAACCATTCCGAATGCTCCTGACTGATGAATTGTTAATGCCATTAATATCATTGTAATCATTAATGAAAAAAGGTAGGTTAACCCAAATATTTTGAGCATACTCCCTTTTTTAAGGTCTTCTACTGTAAAGTTATTTTCTTTCATCCAGATTGTTCCGAAAACTTTTGGATGATACCAGATGAATCCGACAACAAGCGTTACGATAGCAGCAACAAGCAATGCAATAAAGTTAATTTCCATAAAATGAGGTTTTTATAATTAGTTATTCAAATTTAATTAAAATTTAATAGTCATTGCTTTTTTTAATGAATTAAAGTGCCTGATTATTTTGAAATATATTTAATTAATTGCGAAATCCGTAATCTGTAATCTCTTTTCTGCTAAAAAGAGAAAAAAAATTATGATAAAAAAATTATAATTTAATAACGCCAATTATATCCTTTTGCTTTTTTTTCATAACTTTAATTATTGAAATTAATTTTTAACCCTTAATAATAAAATTATGCTAGTACAATACCAAGGTAAACAGCATGGAAAGGCTACTAAATTTACAATTAGAATAATTGGTAATAATCTTTCGAAAAGCAGTTCAAATTATCAAATAAATTTATTGGAAGGAGACAATCAATTACCATTATTTACATCCGAAATTCATCAGAGTTTGTCAAATTGCCTGAAAGAAATTTATCTGTTCAGAAAACATAATGGAATTAGTTTTGAACCTTCTTCAGAAAAGATAGCGTCATTATTGGTACCATACGATAAGGTTTTATATGATTATAATAAATATGCTTTGTTTAGAGCTTAATTGATATAATGAAACTAAAAAAGACTGTTTACAAAGCAGTCTTTTTTTTTGAGGTGGATGATGATTATATGATTTGTTTCACTTTTTTGAAATTTATGTAGCCAAAAACATCCGTTGCGTAAAGCCACCCGACTTTTGAACATAAATAACCTTGATAAATTATAGATAGAAGCTTATCATGCTAACTAATTCTTTACAATACGTTGTGTTGCTGTTCCCTCTTGGCTTGAGATTTTAAATAGATAAATTCCTGATTGCAAATCATCGATATTAATTGAGCTTGTATTGTCTATTTTTTGACTTTTTAATTCATGGCCATTGATATCAAAAATTTGAAGCAGGGCATTAGTAAGTGTATTTGCTTCAACGAATACTCTGCTTTGTGCCGGGTTTGGGTAAAATTTGAAAGTATTTTTAAATTCCTCATCATTTATACCTAAAACTACTCCTGAATCTTTGACCCAAGTAAAAGCATCTAACCCGGCATAGGTATAATTACCTCCAAGAGTGATTAAAAGTTCATCTATTACGATATTACTATAATTTTGCCCATTTAGGTTAGTCATGTCAATAAAAGTATAGCCATTTGTAGATCCTAAAGATGTTGCAAAACCGGTTGATTTAGTTTGAGTAAATTTAGTTACTCCGCTAAGTTTACCAGTTACCGTAAGAGTTCCGGTTACATTTTGATTCAGGGCGCTATTTGAAAGAAATATCCAAAAACGATTTACTTTAAATAAATTGGAAGTAGTTTTTATACTAAACGAAGCATTTGCTCCAGAACTATTGGAATTATCTATATATCTGTTGTCAATTGATGTTCCATTCCAGCCGGTTCCGGGATAATTTGCCTGAATGTCAAAAACTGAAGAGTGAGAAATGATATTAAAAACTACCCCATTATCAGTTAAATTCGGACTACTGTGAGATTCGGTTTCAAAAGTCTCTGTTGATGTTTGGGAGTATGATGGATAAATTGTTAATATTGTGAACAAAACAAAAAGTAAAGTTTTTTTCATGGGTAAAATGTTTAAAAATTAATATTTGATTTTTTGAAAATACCGTAAACCGTCAGCAAAAAATGCACTGTTTTTTAAATGACCATTATCTTGGTGTCAATTCGTAAATTTCGTTGATGCCATTTTTCTCTGATAATTGGGATGCTCTCTTAGTCATGTATTTTAGATTCCCTAAATTTTGAATATAATACTGATTTATCTTTCCATCAACTTTGGTTAATTTCCATTTTTGGTCAATACTTTTAATCTCACTCTCCATAGTAGCAATATGATCAGAAAAATATTTATTATTCTCTTTGTTTTTTATTGCGAAAATATTAGTACCATCATATTGGCTTTCGAAGTAAAAATCGCAATGTGATTTTTTATAATCTTTACTCATTTTTTTAGCATGATCAGTTCTGTACTCATTATTGGCAATATTTTTCATTGACTTAAGTTCTGAAGGAGGTAATGGTGGCAGATTTATCAATTTTTTGAGATATGGATGCCCTTCATTGCTGACATATGCCCATTTATGATTTCTGATTTTATTTGTAGCAATTGCACTAAATGTAGAAGTCAAGGCTTTTTCCCAAAGGTCTGCATCATTTACTTCATATACCCGGGTGATTAAATGGTTCTTACTATATTTTTTTATCGTCTCGTTCCATTTATCTTTCTTCTTTGTACCAAAATTGAAAAATACCCGATTACCCGTTGTTGGCGGAGTTTCATATTCTGAACCATCATCACTAAAGCAGAGCCTTGTAGTCAATAAATCAGATGAATCCGCATACATCTTTTTCCAATCCGAATTTCCCGTCAGACAGAAAATGACTTTTCCTAACATTTGATCAATTTGGGGCCAATCCTTCTGAACCACAAATGAACATAAGTCGTTATAAGTATCACCCTCTCCTTTTAGTTTAGATGAATACAGCATTCCTGGCGTATAGATTATTGATTTGTCAAAATATTTCGTCAAATACTGATCTATCCTGTCACCAAAACTCAAATAACCACCTTCTGTACTTTTTATGTCTATGTATACTACAATAGGCAAATGATTTGGATTGCTATTGTGCCAGCCAAATATATAACCTAACCATTCATCAAGATGGGAAGCAGCAGATGCCCCTGGCGTATGGGACACTTTAAAATATCCGCTGGTTATTTCTCCATTTTTATAGTCTTTAGATTGCCTGATTATGTCAAGTTCGATTGCCATACAACCACTTTGGTAAGGTGCGGTTGGATCAAACTCCAATTGATTAGAAATGGTCTCGCTGCGTTGATAAGAGTTGTGAGACGCTTTAAAAGAGATATCTCCAAATGTAGGGGAAGCAGAATTCTTCATTTGTCTTGGTTTTTAGTTTTATTTGCAGGTTTAAAACTACAGCTTTCCAATCCAATCGTTTAAAAAATGTTCTGAAACCCCATTTTTTTGTTCTGAAACCGTATCAGAAATTTTTTGATATTTTGAAAATCTTATCTCCGATGTATAATTTGTCGTTTACAATTTTTGAAATATGGTACGGGTTTACAGCAACACTGCGGTTAATTCTTCTGAAATGTTTAGAAGGAAAAACTTCTTCAAGATAGGTCATCGTTGTTCTCAGAATCTGATTTTTACCGGATTTCAAATGTATTTCAATGTAGACATGATCAGCTTCAGCAAAGAGAAAATTTTTCGACTGAAAATAATGAATCTGTTTTCCCAGTTCAATTTTAAAAATCATGTCCTGATTGGCCAAAGCGAGGTTTATTGCAGTAATCAGGTTAACACTTTCTACTGGTTTAGAAAGATAGGCAGAAGGTTTCAGATTGGTTACCTTTTCCAAAGTACCCGGATCTGTCAATGCGGTAGTAAAAATAAAAGGAATAGAAATATTTGTATTGATAAAGCTTGCTAAATCAAGACCCGTTTTATCTCCGGAAAGAGAAATGTCGATCAGAACAAGATCAAACAGTTTGTGAGACAAGAGCATTCTGGCTTCTTCATAATCGTGAGCAATTTCAGATACGAAAAATGGATCCAGCATTTTTTTTATGGAGAACGCAATTAGAACTTCGTCTTCTACAATTAATATTCTGTTTTTATGTTCAGTCATTTGGAAATACTATTTTGTAGTTTGCCTTTTCTCTTGTATGATTTCCTTTTAATTGTTTAACCATTCCTTCAATAATCAAAAGACCCAGAGAGTCATTATTCTTCTCAAAACTGAAAACCGTTCCGTTATCAGAATAATTTACTTCAACTTCATTTTTAGTTGTTTTCCTAAGTTCAAGATGCAAAACAAGCTGCTCATTTCCTGATTTGGCATGCTTTATAG
Source organism: Flavobacterium sp. CF136 (assembly GCF_000282055.1). Lineage (GTDB taxonomy): Bacteria > Bacteroidota > Bacteroidia > Flavobacteriales > Flavobacteriaceae > Flavobacterium. Next base: position 90,967 of record NZ_AKJZ01000018.1, on the reverse strand, counting down.
AATTTGTAATCAATTCATTTACAAGTAATCCAAGTGATAATGCTTTATCTACATTAAAATAAGTTACTTCAATATCATTTGCATACCTGAACGCTCTTATGGTGCTGTTTTGATGGGTTTCAAAGATTTTATTTATATAATTCTGAGCCTCAACTAAAGCATTATCATTATGATTCACACTATAGGAATAAAGCTCGTGCGCAATGGTTATTGTTTTAATACGCTGATAGAGATCGTCAAATCTGTTTTTGTAATCTTTATTTTTTTCCTGATCTTTTTGAAAATCAATCAAAGTTAAAATTACGGCCAGATTATTTTTAACACGATGATTCAATTCCTGAACAAGAAATTGTTTCTCTTCCAGATTGGCTTTTAGGGCAATATTGTTTTCAGAAATTTTTTGTTTTTGGATTTCAATTTTTCTTTTATTTTTCTTAACCTGCCAGATAAAAAAAGCTAAAATAAGAATCGAAACAGAAAGTGTTACGTTCAATATTCTGGTACTTTCAATATCTCTTTTAAGCAATTGTTTTTCAGCTTTTTCTTTCTCAAAATTATATTCTGTCTCAAGCTCTTTAACTTTAAGATCCCGTTGTTCGCCATTGTATTTTCTGTATAATTCTGAAGCAATTTTATAATAATACAATGCGGAATCCACTTTGTTTTGTTTTTCCAAAATATTGCTTTTCATCTGAAAAACATCGGCTTTATAATTCAAAACATTTGATTTCGATGAAATAGCAATAGCAGAATCTGCATAAACATTAGCCATATTATAATCATTTCTGGAAAAATAAAAATAGCTCAAATTGTCGTACATCGAAACAATTGCTTCATAATGATTCAGTTTCTTGTACAGATAGAGTGCGCGATGGTAATGCAGTAATTCTCTCTCCGGATTTATTTTTCTGTTTCCAAGCCCTAAGATAAGTTCTACAACAGGCATATTAACTTTATCGTTTACAGACTCCGCATATTTTTTCGCCAGAAGTGCCAGCTCATATGCTTTTTTTGAAAAACCATTCACTCTGTAATAGGAAGATTTTCGGATAAGAAAATTGGTGTAATTTTTAAATTTGAATTCGGGGTGTTTAAAAAGTATTGCTTCGGCTTTCTCTAATTCTAGTAAACAGGATTTATCATTATCATTAATTTCAAAAATAAGGGCCCTTTCTACATGGATTTTCAGTTTTTGCTCCTCTGTAATTTGAGAATTGATAATAAGATTTTGAGAAAGTTTAAAAGCTTCATCATAAAGACCAAACTCAGTTAGAATTTTCATTTTCATGACATCCAAATCGTTTTTTTCCGCATCATCATAACCCTCTCTGTTTTTGTTGATGATAGCTAAGGCCTTTTTGAAATCAGAATATGCTATTTTATGCTCAAGATCCTGCTTCAATGATTGAAAAGAATTTTGACCGAAACAAAAAAACTGTATAAAAATCAGAAAAAAACTAAAATAAATTCTCACGGTTTAACAAGATAGGATCCATATTTAATTTATAAGTATATTGTTGGCCTTGAAATTCAAATATAGGGGTTTCATAGAATCTCTAAACTAAAAATGTTATGAATCATTCATTCTTTGTTCTGAATTTAGTAATTGGAGCCTTTTTTATAATGGTTTTATGCACTTTACTGAAGAAATTAAATAATTTGTTGGTTTTTACTAAAATTTATCCAGCCAAAAATAATGAGCAATAAATTGAAAATCAATAATGGTAAAAATACTTTCGAAAGATTTGTATCTGACGAATCTTCAAAAGTTTTAACTTTGAATTGATCCCATTTTACCTGATTTACCGCGGTATTATTAAAGATTTTTGGATAAAAATACAATCGTAGCTTTTCATGTAATTGTTTGGTTTCTTTTAAAAACAAAAGCTGGTTTCCTAAATCAGATTTTGCAATTTCATTTAATTGCATCTGAGTATGCAAAGTTGGAATGAATAACGCGATCAACTGACTGGTTTTATTACACTGTTCCAGTTTTGTTTCCAATTCTCCTGATTGTTCTGCAGAATCATCGTCGCCCGCTTGTTGCATGGCATAATACCAAAGCCAGTTGAATTCTGCCTCCGGTAATGCATAACTTTTAAATTGTGGATAATGTTTATAGAATTTATCCATCGTAATCTTTTTGTCCATATCCCATTTTTCGTGATAGGCATTTCTTTGTTTCAGTGTTAATTCCAAAGCTTCGGGAACCGGGTACTTATTGACAATATAAGTATTGATTATTGCCGGTAAAATGATAATCATAAACAACCAGATCGTTAATAAAATAACAGCATTGAAATTAGAACTCTTTTGCAGCGAAACGATATAGAAACAAACCGCAAACCAAAAAAGAATATACAAAATACAAAGTATATAAAAAGATAAGAAGGACTTATCCAGCGGAATATTCAAAAATAAAGCCGCCATAAAAAGTACAATTGTAAGAAGTATGATCAAACTCAGAATCCTGATATAAAATAATTTCAGAATATATAAAAAAATGTTTTGGCTTTGAGTTGCCACAATTTTCCAGGTTCCGCTTTCCTTTTCTTCTGAAATAATATTATAACTAAAAGCAATAATTAAAAGCGGATAAAGATAAATCAACACAAAACTAAAATCTAAATTCCCTGATAAAAGATTATTCGGATTATTGAGTTCAGCATCATATTTCTGCGCTTCTAAACCACGAATGGTAACGCTCTGAATTGACGGATTTACATCGCGCTGACCAATTGCCAAACTGTTGATCGGAAAGGTTTTATTGACTAAAGAAAATTTGATATAATAGAGCAGGAGCCCAATTTCATCTTTATGGAAAGCTGCATTTCGGGCAATATGCTCTTTCTGATAAAGTGCGGCTTCGGTTATATTCTTGTGTTGGTTTCTTTGAAATTGCTGTCCGATCAAAAGACTGATGAATCCAATAAGCAAAAGGAAAATCAAGCCGGCTTTTGTTCCCTTCGACCGGATGAAGTTTTTAAATAATAATGCTAACATATTAAATGGCTTTAAGGTTTTTAGCTGCAATTCGGATCAAAATAAACAACAGGATAATCCAGAGAATAATTGAAATAACAGAGATGATTTCGTTTTTTAAAACATCCCGGACGCCTTTTGGTTCATAATGAAATTCTTTTATATCTGCCCAATGTTCCTTGTTAATCGTGAGTGGTTTGTCTGTTGGCGCGGGCTTTTTATTACTGATGTATTTGATCTGCAAACCGTTCATTTTTTGAGCCATATTATAACGATAAGCTTCTGCTTGTTTTTGAAAATCGATATAAGAATCATAATCGGTATTTGATAATCCCATCGATAAATTTTTAATAGCGATATAGGGATTGAAAAATGATACTGTTTTAGAAAAACTGTTTTGTTTCTCGTAAATTTTCAAAAGCTCTTCTAAATGTTTATTGTAAATTTCAGAGCTGATTTTTTCGCCTTCGGTCATGATAAAACCCGAATAATTGAAAGGAAGTTTCTCAACAGAATCAACTTTGAAAACCGTCAGTAAAGAATCTTTAATCGCTTTATAATGCAGATCATTCGGATTATGACTGTCTCCCTGTTTGAGAATATCTTTTTCGATATCGCTGTTGAATTGAATTTTCGATGGAGCTTCATACAAATACGCACCAATTGCCTGCGTAATTCTTGGAAGAATGATCACAAATACAAGCCAAATTCCGATAAGGGAAATCAAAGCTTTTTTTGAAGTTTTGCCTGAACCGGAAACCAAAACGGCGATAACGAAAAAAAATATTAAATAAATAAAATGAAATGCTATAAATAAAAGCATTTTCAGGGTTTCATCAACTGAAATGCTAAAATCCTGAAGCATCAGCCAGACCAAAACCAAGACTAGTATCGTCGGAATAAAAAGAAGCATGATTACAGAAGCTACGCCCAATATTTTGCCAACCAAAAGTTGTTTGCTGCTGATTCCCTGACTCAAAAGCAGTTTTAATGTTCCGTTTTCTCTTTCGGCTGCGACCGCATTAAATCCTAAGAAGAAGATCAATAAAGGCAATAAAATCTGCAAAACCATCGCAACGCTGATTTCTCCAAAACGCAGTATGCTGTTTGAGAATCCTGCTTCAGAGAAATTGGCGGTATTTTGTTTGTGTGCTTCCAGAAATATTGCGTTTCCAAAAAATGGTTCCATTCCAAATTCAAAAGCACTTAGCGAAGTGCTTTTCCTAAAAGCAAAGTTTCCGTAATGTGCCATCCTATGCGGATTTTTGTCCGGATTATTCAGCCAGTCTTTTCTCGATTCGTGTTGGTATTTTTCGCTTGTTTCATTTTGACGGGTATAATTTTTCCAACCCGAAAAAACAGCATACAACAATAAAACACTAATAAAAATGGAGATTATAAATACAGCCGAATTTTTGAAAACGGATTTTTTAAAATGTCTGGCTATTAAAATTTCTACGCGTAATGACATGATACAGATTAAAATTTATAGGTTACGGTAAGGTTGAAATTTCTTGGCGCTCCTGGAAATAATCTCAAATAATTCTGAGCGCCCAGCCAATAGGTTTTGTTCAATAAATTTCCCGCATTCAGGGCAATTTGCATATTACTTTTGTTAGGTTTGTAATATAAAGCAGCGTCAAAAACAGTGAAATCAGGAAGTGTAAAATCCCGTGTAAACCAAGGCACTTTGCTGCTTTGATATTGCATTCCGAAACCAATTCCGAAATCTTCCAGAACCGAATCAGAAGCAAAATTGTAACGTGTCCATAAATTGGCGCTGTTTTTTGGCGTGTTCTGTTTTCTGGCACCAATTAAAGAAGCATTGCTGTCATTGGTTATTTTAGCATCAATATAACTGTAAGAAGCATTTATTTGCCAGTCATGCGTAATATAACCGGCCAAATCACATTCGAAACCACGGCTTCTTTCACCGCCTCTGGTTACTAATAAATCCGGATTTACAGAATCGTTTGCATTCATCAAAATATTGCGTTGATTGATTTCGTAAACAGCAGCATTAAAACTCATTGTATTGTCAAAGAAAGCAGCTTTCAATCCAAATTCTTTCAAATCACTCTTCAGGGGATCAAACTGGCTTCCCGCAGGTAAACTTCCGGTTTGCGGCATTAATGTAACAGTATTCGATTGTGGCTGATACCCTTCGAGATAAGTTGAGTAAACATTAATAGCATTATTAATCGCATAAGTCACACCAACCCGAGGCAGTAAAGCCGATTTTTTTACCGTCAATTCATTGTTGGTTTTGTAATTGGTAATATCTTCAAACCATTCGTTTCTTAAACCTAATAGAAAAGTAAATTTCTCCCACTGTATCTGATCCTGAATATATATTGCATTTGTAGTTGTCAGGGCCGAAGGCAACGCCGTTCGGACATTCAGTATATAATCTTCCGGACGTCTCATCGCATAAGATGGATTGTTTAAATCAAAAAAGTTTACATTAGGTTTTGGTAAAACAACTCCATTAACAGTTGTGGTTTGATATTTATCAGCATTTGCCAAAACAAAAGAACTGGCTACAGTTCCGTCTTTTAATAAATAACCTCTTGCCGCATTTTGTGCCCCGCCTTTGTTTTTATTCCAACTGCTTAAATCATATCCGGTCAATAATTTATGATTGAGTTTTCCGGTCTTAAAATCAAAATTAAAATAGGTACTTAGATTGTCAATGTCCCAATATTGCTGACGCTGCACAAATTGCATCATTGCCAAACTTGCTACCGGCTGATTGTTTATATCAACGGCAAAACTATTTGTGGTTCTATGCTCCTGAAGATCTTCTGTCCAGGTTTGCTTCATATAAGCAGCATTGAAACCAATTTTAGAAGTGAATTTATGAGCAAAGTTTGTCGTTAATATCATTTCTTTTGATTTGAAAAAATCACCTGAGGCACCTAAATTTAAACTGATTGGAGTTTTGTTTAAATTGGTAGCGCCTGCAACAGCACCGAAAATTGGCTGACCCCGATCCAGAATTCCGGTCATGTTACTCAATATTAATTCGGTATTGATAGCTGTTTTTTCATTTGGGACATAACTGAAAGAAGGGGAGATTAAAAAGGATTTGTTATTGACTAAATCACGGAACGATTTTGCTTCCTGATAGGCTCCGTTTACACGATATAAAAGTGTTTTTGACTCGTTTAAAGGTCCGGTAAAATCTAAAGTTCCGCGTAAAGTACTAAAACTTCCAACAGACATACTCACTTCTTTCCTGTCAACAGCCAAAGGTTTTTTGGTAACCAAATTGATACTTCCTCCGGGATCTACAGAAGAAAAAGTGGCACTCGAAGGTCCTTTAATTACTTCTACACGTTCAATATTACTTGTCAGAGGCTGAAGGAAATAATATTGACGGGTTCTCATTCCGTTTATAATCTGACCTTCTTCATTCTGACTAATTCCACGGATCGTATATTGATTGTAATAACTCGCCGGAATAACGCCGCTGGCCATTTTTACTGCGTCGGCAAGATAAAAAGCACCTTTGTCGGCAATTAACTCTTTGGTTACAGTCGAAATAGATTGCGGGATATCTTTATTGAGTGCCGCAATTTTGGTTGCTGCAAAAGAATAATCGCTGTTGTATTTTTTTGTGGAACGACCCACAATTTCAACGGTTTGCAATTCATTCAGGTTGTTTTCCATCTCGATAGTAAGAAACTCTGCAGATGAATTAATTTGTCGTGTTTTGTAACCTGTAATGGTTATCTGAAGCATTCCGTTGCCTTCCAGACTAAAATTTCCCTCTTGATTTGTGGTTGTTTCTTTGCCCGAATTAAGTAGTCTTATGTTTGCTCCGCCGATACCTTCTTTCGTATTAGTATCTATGATTCTTCCGCTAATTGTTTGGGAATTTGCATAATGCAGGCCGATTATTAAAAATAATAAGGAAAATAATTGTTTCATTTTTTGTTGATGGAAATCTCTGTTTCCTTTTTATACAGTTTGTAAATACAAGTTTTCTAATTCGTTAGCCGAAATTTTATCCGCTTTAATAATGGTAACCAGGTTTCCCCGTTTCATGATTCCGATATGTGTGGCGACTTCCCTGGCCCTGAAAATATCATGTGTTGCCATTAATATTGCCGTTCCGTCTGCCGAAAGCTCTTTTAAGATTTGAGAGAACTCATTTGAAGCCTTAGGATCCAGGCCGCTTGTTGGTTCGTCTAACAATAAGACTTTAGCTTTTTTGGCAATCGCAATCGCAATTCCCACTTTTTGACGCATTCCTTTTGAGTAACCACCAAGATCCTGATCGTGTGCCGTAATTTGTAAACCTGCTTTGATTAGAAAATAGGTTAATTCTCCTGTCGAATATTTGAATCCTGCCAGGGATGAAAAGAATTTCAGGTTTTCAATACCCGTAAGATTTGGGTATAACATTACGGTTTCGGGAATATAGGCCACATGTTTCTTGGTTTCCTGTGCCTTTTCTGTAACCGAAATGTCGTTTATTTTTAAAGTACCGTTGGTTGGTTGAATAAAACCTAAAAACAGATTGATTGTAGTCGTTTTTCCCGCACCGTTCTGACCCAAAAGGGCGAAAATTTCTCCTTTATTAATGGTTAGGTTCAGTTTGTTCAAAGCGGTATGATTGCCGTATTTTTTGGTCAGATTTTCAGCTATAAGCATAATTTATTGATTTTATTTTAAAAATATAAATAGAAAATCCTTGCCATTACTTTGCGTAATAAGCCAGATTTATGTTCTTTATTTTGAGTATAAAAGGGATTAGTTTACTACAGGTTTTGTAGAGAAATGATTATTTCAAATTTTGAAAATAGACATGTTTTTTTGAACTTTCAAACAACTAAAATTCAACTAAAAAATAATAAATGATTGTCTCTCACCTAAATAATTGGCAAAAGATAATTTCAATATTTGAAGAATAAATGCAGTAAACTAAACGGATAATGGGGGAGCTCTGAGAGCAAAAAGACTGCCTTTAAAGAAGGTTGAAACAGCTTTTGTGTAAAAGAATACACGTGAATTTTCAACGCTGACTTTATGAAAAGATAAAGTCTGAAAAGAATTTGGAACAAACGAACTAAATGCAAAATGACAAACAGAACAGTTGTTTTCTACAGAATGGCTGTGCGTTATTTGTTTTTGGTTGGTTACATATTTATGATCGCAATGTTTTTCGGTTATTTGCTTATAAATATGCTCGTAAGAATGTATCGTCTGAAACAGCATTGCGAACAATACGGTAAAAGACATTAAAAGATTAATTATTAAAAATTTCTTTTTCATTCCTGACTTAGAAGCTGTTGTGTGAAAAAAGATTGATTTTTATAATTCAATCTAACGCAACGTTGTTGCAAATATATAAATCTTATTTGCAATTGGGATAAAGTTGTGTTTTATTTTTAATCAGCGGAACCATCTTTAAGTGGGAATATATTTAGAAGAAAAAAATCTGGATATGCAAACAAAATAAAGTTTAACCACAAATAATGACTTTTTAAACTTCAAATGGAAATTTGCCACAATACCCATTATTGACTTGATAATCAAAAGTTATGAACCTTCGGTTACATCATTTTTCCTTCTTTTGCATATTCTTTTTTAATTCCCTGAAGGAGGTGATGGAGGTTAATACTTTCGTTTTCGTCTTCTAATGTTCTCAAACAGGCATATTGAATAATGTTTACAATATTGGCGCCGGTAATGTCGTATTTTTTTGAAAGCTCGTTAAGATTTACATCTTCAGCAATTCTGATTCCTTTGGGCAGGTTATTTTCCCAAAGCTGTAAACGTTCACCATAGGAAGGTACCTCAAACTCAATTATAGATTGAAATCTTCGGGTGAAAGCCGTATCAATATTTGCTTTAAAATTGGAAGCCAGAATCACCAATCCGGGATGATTTTCGATGCGCTGCAGTAAATACGAAACTTCCTGATTGGCATATTTATCATGTGCATCCCTAACATTGGTCCTTTTTCCGAAAACGGCATCTGCTTCATCAAAAAAGAGAATCCAGTCTTTATCAGCCGCTTTGTCAAAAAGAGAAGAAAGATTTTTTTCGGTTTCGCCAATATATTTTGAAATCACCATAGACAAATCGATTCGGTACACGTCTCTTTTGGTGTATTTTCCCAGAAGGGAAGCCGTAAGCGTTTTCCCGGTTCCCGGTGCACCGTAAAACATGACTCTGAAACCCGGTTTTATCTTGGCTTTCATGTTCCATTCGTGAAGCAGGATATCGTTAAATTTCAGCCAGGTTTCTATCTCTTTAATATGATTTAAAGTAGTCGAATTGAGCACCAAATCATCCCAGTCTAATTGGGTTTCGATTAATTGCGCAGGGAAAATGCTGCTAAGCTGCGGTTTTAGGATTTTTCCGGTAATGAATTTTTCGATGTATTCGTCTTCTAAAATCAATAAACCGCTCAGTTTGGGTTCGCCATTTGGAACAGATTCTACTTTGATAATTCCTTTTTGATAAAGAAAGGACTGATTGTGTAAATAATTATAGAATGAGATTCGGTTCTCCAGATCATTTCCGGCAATTAAAAACTGAGCTGTTTCACCTGTTGGTAAAATTCCGCGATGGTTCTTCGTTTTAATGCCGCCAAACTCTGGCAATTCGCCGCCATTGGGTAAATATTCGGCAATAACCGAGCTTAAGAAATCGGGTTTCATATGAGGAATGAGAGCCAATCCCAACAGGAGAATATCGATTTCCGTCAGATTATTTTCGATAATGAATTCGTTGATAAACCCATTAGAATCGAGCTGGTTTAAAACGGGTTTATCCATTGGGTTTTCGACTTGAAAAAGAGTGTCAAGCTGAAATACGAATTGGTTTTTTAGGTAAGTGAATACATTTTCCATTTTATGCTACTAAAGATTCGATTGAGAAAAAATCTATTTTTGATTGTTTATAGTTTCTGATTCTGTTCATGACGGCGTTTCCGTTATGAGAACCGTCAGAATTAGTGTTGCCTTCAAAAGTCTCAATTATATCGCCTTGAACTTTAGCTACAATTCCGGTATGAAACCAGTCGTTTGTAGTTTTTTGGATCAAAAATATATCTCCGGGTTTTATTAGCGCCGGATTAGTTCTTGCCGTTTGATAACGGGTCAATATTTTTTTCTGAATACCGATTGTACCAACAGTATCACAGCTGTAGGTTAACGGCATCAGGGTTTTGAAGTTTTTCCCCTGAATAGAAGCTGCCTGGTCAATAATTGCCTCAACAAATCCCATACACCAAAACCAGTCTGTTCCTTCGTGACCATCCATATAACTTCGCACCCATGGACCAGAATTACTTTGATTGTTGATTACAAGTTCAAAAGGATGATTTTTAAGATGATTTTGGGCGGTATTCAGAATTAATTCTCTCAAACTATTGCCTGATATAGAACCTTCAAAAGATTTTTTGAGTGGTGATACCAGTATATCGAATACCTTTTGATCTACAATGCCTGTTTGGGATAAGTTGTTTACTTTTTGAAAATTAAGTACTGCTTTTTCTGTTGCCGGGCCAAAATCACCATCGATACCTGTTGCGGTTCCCGAGTTTGGATTTTGCATAGCAAATAAATTAAGCCAGGATTGAATTTTTTCAATATCCTTTTTGTTATTATTTACTCCTTTTCTTTGTTGGGGTGCTTTAATAAGTAACTCTTTTTGGTAGAATGTTTTTTGCATGATCAAAGGTTTTAAATTTAAAAACTAATTAGATTTTATTGCTTAATGTTTTTCATTTGTATTTATGTCAAATGCATCTAAATCTGTTTTAATGTGTTTGAAAATGAAAGGAATAAATCGTTTCATAAGTTCATATTCCGAAGCTTTTTTTCCAAAGAGGTAAATAAGTTGCCAATTTTTTAAGCATTTTGCCTGATACGCTAAATTCAAATATTCTTCGAGTTTAATTTTCATATCATAGACTTGATTAGCATCTGTGTGTATCAGCCAAATAGTATCAGGAACATGATTGTCGATTTTCTTAAAGCAGGCAGTAACCGAACTCTGAATATCAAAAGCAAAAAAATCATCCTTTATGTTGAGTTTATCAAGGGTATATTTAAATGCCTGTTGGTCGTTATATTCCTTGTCAAAAACAGCATCAGATGCCGTTATATTGATATAACCGCTCAGCAGTTCTTTTACAAAAGACCATGAATAATCTTTCGTGAGATAGTTTTCAATTATAAATTCATTTTTTTGGAAAGGTTCTGTATTTTCAGGCGTATCCGTCAATTCCCAAGCCAATTCCAGTCGGGAAGTTTGGTTGTAGAATTCAATAATCGAATCATCAACATTTAGTGTCGTATCTAATTTCTTAGGTGGTAAAGCCACCGTTACGGGTGTTTTTATGCGAATTCCATGAGTGTAGGCATTGCCAATTTCCTCAATTAAAGTCCATAAAAATAAGTCTTTATAATTAGTCATATTGTAAAATATTAGAAGTTACCAGATTATTAAATTTTGTAAATGCGCTCATAAAGGCAGTTTGGTCAGTATATGCTGCCGATACCGCATTTCTAACTTCAATGATATTTTGATAGCCGCCAGAAGGACGTACTCTTACAAGCCTGTCAAAAAATCCCGAAAGTCCCGTTCCATCACTTCCTCCTTCGCTAATGGCTTTTTCATTTAAAGAATTTGAAGATGAACCGTTTATTGTGATTTGTGTAACTGCTGAAGGAGGTGTTTGTGTAAATCGTTTAGATTTTGTTGCAGCACCTTTCTCTCTGGTCTCAGGATTATAAGGACCAAAGCTCATAACAACAATATCCGGGATATTTTCAAAAGCTCCGGTATTTCCATAAGAAACATCAACATTGTAATATATTATCTCGTTGTTGTCCCACACTGCTTCTTTTGCAAAATGTTCAACTTGATTTTCCATATCTCTTAAATTCATATCCCTTGTACCCGGAAATAAATTTTGAGCAGTTCCTGGTCCGTGTAGCCTGTGATTTAAAAGGTGAGCTCTAACCCATTGACCACTGCTTCTTAATGTTACTGGAATGGTTGACCATCCACTCGGGTCATTAGTAGGAGTGGATCCTCTTGTGTTGCCCGGAATTTTTGTCAAAGGAGCTGCTCTCAGCATATAGGAACGGCCTTTAGTGTCAGTTTCAAATTCAACATTAGAAACAGGTAATTCTATTCGATGCTCCAATACTCCAATTATTGCCAAATCGGCAGCGATATTAGTTAAATTAGTTCGAATGCTTTCATAAGCAAGGCGAACAGGTTCGTTACCATGTCCAACACTATAAGCATTGTCAACAGCTCTTTTGTAGCTGCCAATATTGGTTCCTAAAACATTTTTTTCACGGAATAGATTTTCAATTGCTGTTGATTTAGCACCATATTGTGAATCTGTATCTCTCTGGTCATGTATTTCCTGACGTTTGTTGTTTAAAAGCTGGTTTAAAGTTTGCTTATCACTGTAAACATTAATTTCAACACGTTCAACTGTACCTTCAATTTTAAGATTGTGGCCTCCATCTACATTTACAGCATGCTGCAATCCTATAATGGTAGGGACGTCTGCATTTGGGTCAGTTCCTCCGGTTTCTGTTACAGGTGCAGCTTTAACGGTTATTGGCGTACTGTGATTGTTAATGTTTGGCATTTCAGCATTAATATTCCAGTTTTGACCACTTCGGGCAGCAGTAAGTCGGGTAAAATGATTGTGTGTTTTTATGATGTGTAATCGAGCGTTTACTTGTTCTTCATTCAAAGGATGTTGTTCTGATTCTGTTGCCAAAGCTCGCAGTGCTTCAAGTCCTGTTCCCCATTGACGCAATACTTCCGGAGTGGGTGGATTTGGCGGAGGAGTAGCACCAGGAGGTGTTCCTGTTTCTCCTGCATTAGGATTTCCTGTAGAATCAGTTACCTGCGGAGTTTCACTGCCAGCACCTCCTGTTGTACCTTCTTGAAATTCTGCAGGATGTTCTGCATTTGGTGCCTGGGCAGGAGGTACATGATCATTCATTAAATCGGTCATGAATTTATCTGAATTGAAATCAACCGGAGCAAATTCTACTTCAGGTAATTGATCAGAGCCTAAAACATAATCTACATCTGCACCAATACCGAATTCACCCGGCAATGGATATTCTAATTCGCCCAAAGGCCAGGTCCATTTGTCATCTGGTGCAGGCGACCACCATGGACTGTCTAATTCAACAAATAAATCTCCGCCTAATGCTAAGAAAGGCTGAGCCGCCATCTCAGCATGTCCGTGGATGTAAAATTCACCTTGTCTTCCAGCTTCCGGAGAAGCCGTTTCTCTATAACCAATTGTAGGTGTGGCATCGACATATCCTCTAATTCCGGCGAGCGCATTCACACCAACACCTACTTTTACATCATGTCCTAACAATTCGACTCCTAATCCTCCTTCGGCACGCAATCGCAATCCTGCAAACATTGACATATTAAAAGAGGCAGAAAGGCTAAAATCATTAAATACAGCCGGATCGGTAGAATATGTTCCTACAGCCCGAATATTATAAATTTTGGCAGGGCCAATTTTTGCCAGTGCTTCTAAGCCAATATTCGCAAATAAGAAAACATTACCAACCAAAGGTACGCCATACATGGTGCGGACTTCTACCGTAAAAATTTCTCTTATGTAATCACGCTGGGCAAACAATTCAACTTCAGCAGGCGGTGTGATTTCTCCATGAATGGTAACGTGACCTTCATTATCGATAATCACCATAGCTTTTCCTGTCATCCATTCGGTGAAACTAAAATCGACTTCACCCCAGCCTGCCATAGCTCTTGGCCCCGGAGTTGGGCCGGTGTTTGCCTCCGGAATGCCATTTGTTTCTCTGGCACTTTCGTCGATTTGAGATGGATCAAGCTGACTTAAAGCTGCATTTCTGGCTGTAGCAGCATCAGTAACCAATAATGTAACCTGGCCGCTTATTTTTTCGGTTTGATACCCAACAGTTCCTCGAATGTCTAATGTACCATTCAGGAAGGCTGCATGAAGACTACCGTTAAAATTGGCCATATTAACAGCTATATCAATTTCTCCTGTTATATTTCCTTCGGCATTACGCTCAATTGTTATCTGGGTCGGACTCATGTTTGGAACTTCAATAGTTCCGCTGGCTCTAAATGTGATATTTTCGCCTTGGATTCCAAAGTCAAGTGAACCATTTACAAAACCACCCAATTGAACAGGAATACCATTTGCTGTTAATGTCAGGTTTCCTCCATCAATATTGTTTTGAATATTAGGCACGCTTGATACATCAATTCCAACCCAGCCAAAGGCCTGACTATTGTCTTTAATTGCATTGATCAGACCAGCAGGATTGCCAACTAAACGGTCTCCGGCTTTTACTGTAATGTAGCCGGTTATATTACTGTTCTCTATTTGAACAGCCAAAACCGGAGTGATATTTATACTCGTAAGCGGGCTTAAATAGCTAATACCTAATGCTATACTTTGCCTGCTGTCTTTTGTACTGTATGTATCGTCTGTGTTTTTCTTAATTTTGATTGTGCCAGATGCCCATTGCCCAAATGTTACATCAACATCCGCCCCTCTGTTTCCTGCCGCTTCAATTTGTGCCGAAATGGCTTCAGTTGGAGTAAATGTTGGTGTTTGTAAAGAAATGCTTTCGTTTCTGCCCGGTGCTGCCGCTGTCGCAGGGGGTGTTGCTGTTTTCTGAATCATTTTTGGCTGGATTGCACTAGCTCCTTGTTGAACGGTATGTGTCAGCTCATGTGCCAAAAGATGTTTTCCATCTGTTGAGTTCGGATTGTATTTGCCTTCGTTAAAATAAATATCGCTGCCGTTTGCAAATGCCTGTGACCCCAATTCTTTGTTCATTTGAACTGCATTAGAATCATTATGAATCTTTACATTATTAAAGTCGGCTCCAAAACCAGATTCCATTTCTTTTTTTACAGGACCCGGCAAAGAAGATCCACCGCCTTTGCTGCGATTTAAATTGTTTTCAAGGTTGGAATTGTCAGTAGGATTTGCATCAGCTGCAGCACTAGTCTGAAGTTCTTTATCATTTTCTTTACTTTGAATTTCCTCTTCTCCTTCTTTGGTTTGAACTTCATCCTCGGTTTTCTTTTGCTGAATTAGTGGTTTTGTAACCGGAGCTTTTTCAACAGTTTTCTTATTCTCAGAAACAGGAATTTCGGTTTTGTTTTGAATGGCTTCTTCTTTTTCCGTTTTTAACTGAACAGGAGTAAT
Organism: Flavobacterium sp. CF136; assembly: GCF_000282055.1. GTDB lineage: Bacteria > Bacteroidota > Bacteroidia > Flavobacteriales > Flavobacteriaceae > Flavobacterium. Next base: position 75,759 of record NZ_AKJZ01000018.1, on the reverse strand, counting down.
AGATTCTGATAGCGGTTTTTCCTGTATAGTACTTTCTTTTTCTTCTTTCTTTTGTGGTTCATTAGTTTTTTTCTGAATTAAAGGCGAAGGATTAAAAAAAGATTCTGATAAATTTTTATTTTGTTTTTGAGATACAATTTGATCAGCTACATTATCAGCTTCGACTTCATATTTATCATTCGATTTGCCAATGTTGAGTTTTGCCTGCACACCAAAAAAATCCTCACCCTTTCTTGAACTAAAAGCGGATGGAGTAGAAGGACTTGGTTTTGATTTTTGACCGAATGCTGGCATCTGATGAATGGTACTAATTTGTTATTTTGAAAAATTTAAACTCAAAATCGGGTAATGCTTCCCGAAACTTTAAATACTGAACTTGATAATCCAACTCCTCCTTTGCAGCTGTCTGGCATGGAGAATATTAAATTATGATGTCCTATTTTTTCTAATTTGAAAGTAAAGGTCCTTTCTGCTGTATGGTCGGGCTTCATTTCAATAGTTCTTTTAGTTCCGTCTTTACCATCAATACTGATGAAAAAAGCGGTACAATCTTTTGTTATTCCTTCTGCGTTTATGACAACTCTTACGCTGGCACATTCTGTTGTAGTATTAAAACCTACTTTTGTTTGATTCGTAAATTCTTCAGAATAAGGAACTTTGTTTAATTTGCTTGGTTTGCATGGTTTTGGGGTTTCTTTACCTTTGTTTTTGGATGCATAAATATCATCCAGATGCCCCATTGTCTGGACTCCGACTACACCGTCATAACTTAAATTATTGTCACTTTGAAAGTTTAAAACAGCTTGCTTTGTCTCACTTCCAAAATCAGCATCGGCTCCAAACTTAGGAAGCTGATAGCCTAAATCCATTAGACCGGATTGAAGTTTTTGTACAGATGCGCCTTTTGAGCCAACACCAATATAATCTAAATCGTCATGGGCTTGTTCCAGTCTGTATTCTTTTTGAAATCTAGGTGCTTCAAGATCTTCAGATTGGGTGTTTTCAATAGATGATTTTTGAATTTTTCCCGTTTTTTGTGTTCCTCCTGTTTGCTGAACAGTATGGGTTAATTCATGTGCCAGCAAATGTTTTCCTTCGTTAGATTCAGGATTGTATTTTCCCTGGTTAAAGTAAACATCATTTCCATTGGTAAATGCCTGTGCGCCCAATTCCTGACTCATTTGAATAGCATTGGCATCGGTGTGGATTTTTACATTGCTGAAATCAGAACCAAAACCAGATTCCATTTCTCTTTTAGTTTTTTTATCTAAGCCCGTTCCGTAGCCTTTTGAGCTGTCTAGTTTTCCTTCTAACTCATTATCTTGAATTTCAGTTTCAGAATTTAGCCCTTTCTTTTGAACTGCTTTTTCTTCTTCTTTATCTTTTTTCTGAACCGTATCTTCTTTTTCGCAATCTGCACACTTCTTTTGAACAGGTTTCTCTTCTTCCTTTTCTTCCTTTTTCTGTACTTTCTTGTCTTCTTCTTTGTCAGATTTCTTTTGTACCTTTTTGTCTTCTTCTTTTTCTCCTTTTTTCTGTACTTTTTTGTCTTCTTCCTTGTCGGATTTCTTTTGTACTTTTTTGTCTTCTTCTTTTTCCGTACCTTTTTTTTGCAGAGGTTTTTCCTGTGTCAGGTCTTGTTTTTGAACCGCTGAAATGGTTTCTGAAATGGGTTTTTGCTGAACAGCCTCTTCACTTCTTGATTGCAAGAATCCTCCCGTTTTATTTTTGTTCACCACTTTGTCAGCAACATTATCTGCTTCTGTTTCATATTTGTCTCCGACAGTTCCTGTGGTTAGTTTTTTTTGGATTTTTGGTCCAAAAAAAGGAGTAGAGGAAGGATTAGCTATTTTTTTTTGTTCAAATTCTCTCATGATTTATTATTTTACCATTTTGAATTAATAATTTGTTTAATTAAACAAACTGTGCATTATTCGCCACAACACCTTCTTTCTCTAATGCGTTTTTTATTTGCATATACCAATACGGAAATATTTTAGAGAGCCGAAGTTCAATCTCATCAACAACATATTTTTCATATTTTTTCATTCCAAAAAAATGAGAATACCCAATAGTATCTGCATATTTTCCTTGCTCTGTTATATTTTCTCCTTGCAATAGTATTGTAGGCTTATTTTTTTTATAATTTAACAGAGAGGCAAGAGTATATTGTTCTATTAAAATGCAGGTTTCATAACCTTCTTGTTTCAATGCAGAAAAATTTTGCTGGTTTTCCATGTATATTTTCTCCAAATCATAATAGCTTTTTATAAATTCATCACGAAGCCTGAGATCGTTAAAACCAAATATGCCGCAATTATAGGAATAGCCTAAATTGGTATTCCAATAAGGTAAGTTATTGGTGTAATTAATAAATAATTCTACCTGCTTCTTGTAATGGACTTCATAAGTATCTTCTTTGCGTTCTACTATTACATCATCAAAACTAAAATCTATTTTTTTCTTAATAAATATGTCAGTGTCTACGTGAACAAATGGTTTTGTCTGCAGTTCCATAGCATTAATTTTAGATTTCATCCAAAGTTCTATTCTGTTGTCATTGTTCACTTTGGTAACAGCACAAGGAAGCATATACAGGAACTTAAAGCCTATTTCGTCTACATAAAGTTCAATTTCATCATACCACATATGGCTGTATAATATACTTAGAGCAGTCATGTAGATGGTTTCCTTTAGTTTGTCTCCCATATTCCATCTATCATTCATTATAGGAAGTACATCAAGGCTATAAATGATCTTGTGTGTTTGTTTCATATACAGCTATTTATAGTTTTTTAAGCGATACCTTCTTTCTGTAATGCATTTTTTACTTCTTTATACCAATACGGAAACAGTTTAAAAAGCCTGTTTTCTATTTCCTGAACAATGTCAATCCTGTATTTTTTTTGACCTACAATGTGTGAGTAACCAATTTTATCTGCCAGCTGGAAATTTTCGAACAGGTTTTTTTTCCACAGCAATAATGTTGGTTTAATATTATGATGGTGTAATAATGACGCAAGATTATATTGTTCTAAAACAATGCAGGGTTCTATTTTTGCTATTTTTGGATTATGATTTTTTATAAAAATTTCTTCCAAATCATAAAAAACTTTTAAAAACTGATCTCGAAGTTCCAAGTCTCTAAAACCTAATACACCACAGTTAAATGCATATCCTAAATCTGGTTTCCAATAGTCTAAATTTTGAGTATATTGATTAAAAAAATCTAAACGGTATTGGTACATGCCGTATAATTCGTAATCGTTTTGTTCAACAATTACCTTATCAAAATCAAAATTTATTTTTTTCTTTATAAAGACATCATTGTCAAGATGCACAAAAGGTTTGGTTTGTTTTTCCATAACATCAATTTTCGATTTCATCCAAATAACAGTGTCTTTATTACTATTAATTTTAGTAACTCTGCAGGGAAGCATATAAAGAAACTTATACGCAGTGTCATCAGCATAAAGTTCAATATCCTGATACCATAAATGGCTGTATAGTATACTTAATGCAGTCGAATAAATCGTTTCTTTAAATTTATTCCCTTGATTCCATCGATTATTACTAACAGGAAATGCATCTAAGCTGTAAATTATTCTAGGCTCTTCCTTCATAAAATATTTTTTTTAATAGTATGAATTAAGTTTTTCTCTTCCAGAAAAGTTACATTGTTGTACAAAGAAGCTTTTCGGCTGTGTTTATATAATCGTCTCCATTCGTAATTTATTCCTGTTATTTTAGAGGTTTTTAGATGTATCTCATTGTTATGAAATTTTTTCATTTCATTAAATGAGGAATGCCATACCATTTTGCCCAAAAGAGGTGATTGCGTAAGGGTTAATTTCGAAAAATCATTTGGGAAATTATCTACATTTATTTCCTTGTCATAAATTTTGAATTTATAAACCAATGTTTCTCCGTTTTTGGTTCTGTAAAATTTAGAGGTGTATCTCTTTATGTCAACTTTATGCTTAATTGGGTTTAAATCTTCTTCGTTTTCATACATTATATCCAAATCATTTACGCGCATTTGATAGTACTGACGAAGGTTCAAATAATCTGCGACTCCTCCGCAAAAGGCGATTTTCGACAAATCAAGATTATCGAATACAAATCCTAACGCTTTTTGCTGTTCAATAAAAATATTTTTTTTATCGTATTCTAAAAAAGAGGCATTTTCAATATTCATACTTTTAATTTTTACCAGTTAACATATATGATTCGTTTTTTCCAGGCCAATTTTATGATGCTCAAATTCCAGCTTAATTTGTCTAATAAAATATCTTGTGTTTTTCGCTCTATAATTATTGTGGGACTTTCGTTTCCATTAATGTTCAGTTTTCCGGGGCGTTGCAAAAATTCGTTTTGCAGCAATTCTGCCGATGATGTTTTCATTACATCCCAATTGCTTAATACGGCTTGCAGCATTGCTTCTCCTTCTTTTTTCATTTCTTCAGAGAGTACAATGTTTCTTTCAATAGGTTGAGCTATTGGAATATTGCATAAGAATTTTTCGAAAGTCATAGCGTTCTCATAATCCTGTTCTTTTCCTGTGGCTATATAATGTAAAAGGTGCGTGGCAACTTCGGGATTATTTATAGTATTGTCTTTATTGAGCAGTTTGCAATTATCAAAAAGAGATTTCAAAAAGGGATGAATCAAGACTAAACCTGCATTGTCAAGATATAATTCGCTAATATCTGTAGCTAATATTTCTTGTTCTTTTTCTTCTTTTTCAAAAGAAAGCTCTTTTTTATCGATTACTTCTTCGTGATTATCCGGAGTTTTTTCTTTTGAGTTATTTGATAATGATTCGACATTTTTATCATCGCTGTCAACAGACGCCTCTTTGTTTTTTGACAAAATCAAATCCGAATCGGGCGTTGACTTTTTATTATTTTCCTGAATTTTTTCTGATTCTATTTTTGTTTCAGTTTCTATTTCTGTCTCTGCCTCCGTTTTTATTGCTGCTTGGGGTTTTGTGACCCTTTCTTTTCCTGTTTCTTTTTCTTTTAAAATAACTTTGTTTAGTTTTTCTTCGATAATTAAAACAATAGCATCAAGATTAGCCAGTAATTCCAGTTCGTTTTGGCTCTCTATCTGATTTTCAATTTCCTTTAGAAAAAGTTCTTTGCTTTCTAAAAAGCTGTTTTTTTTATGAAATTCAAACACACTGCAAATCAATCTGTAAAGCTTTTGTTTTACAATTGTATCGCTTGTCCCTAAAAGACTTAAAATGACTATTTCCCACATTAAAAATCTTTGATTCGGAATCAATTGATTTTTTGTAATACTGCTTTCAATGTGTTTTTTTATGGCGCTAATCCTGATTATTTTGGCGTTGCTGTCAGTGCTGTTTTTTTTAAGCAATATTCCTTTTTTAATAATTGTTACAATTTGGCTGTCACTAAATTGTTTGATAAACCTTGTTCTTACAATTGGTTTTTGGACCGCATTTGCCCACTTAAAAGGAAAGGTTTTATCATTTAGGATTTCACCAAATGTAGTGTCATCTACTATTTTAAAATCAGGGTTTAAAGTTGTCCACCAGACATTTGTACCTGTTTCCAGAAAATGAAAAAAGCTTTCTATTTCTTTTTCTTGTGGTTTGATGAGTTTATAACCTTCTATGTTTGTATTTTCTTTTTCAAAAACTTCTTCAACTTGTTTTGTGATTTTTTTTAGGATCTGCCCTTTGAAATCTTCAAAATCCAAATTTTGGCTGATGGTAATATCAAGGTTAAGTTTGTCTAATTGTATGCTGTGTGAAGGATTTTTCGAATCTAATTCATTGAAATAATTTTCTAAAAACGAGAAGATTTCCTTTTGCAAAAATGCATCAATATTGTCCTTGAGATAATACCCTTTTTCTTTAGAATTGGTATTTATCTCAAGGAAAACTTTATTGATAATATGTTTATTTGAATGTATCACCAGCTTTAAGGTCTTCTATTTGTATATTTAAATTGGACAGTATAAAATCGATTTTTGAAAATACGGTTAGCATACCTGACAAAAACTCTTTCAATGATCCGTCTTTATCGGTATTGAATTTTATTTCTACGAAACTTTTAAATAAATTATTAAAAAGTAATCCTGCCGGGATAATTAGTTTTTCAGATGCTTTAAGCGTCTCCAGATCTTGACATCTCAAAATAGTGTAATACAATGAAGTATTTAATTCGATAAGTGTTTCTACCGCAGCAATCTGATTTAAATTTTGCAGTCTAATGGCAGAGGCAACAACTGTGGATATAAAATTGAAATATTCCTGCGTGAACAATTCAGATATTTTAGCATTTGACTTACCGTTGATATAATCCACAAGGTTTTTGTTAACTTCTGCAAATCTGCTTTCAGTTTCAGAAATGAAGTTAATAGTGTCCTTATTGAATTTATTTAAAACAGAAGTTTCTTTTAAATTAGAAGTAGTGTCAATTGAATCTCTTACAAATAGATCTGCATTGTCAAGACATGTATTTACTTGCACTTTTCTAATCTCAATTGGTCTTGGGCCATCGGTTATTGGGCCGCATTTACTTTCGGCAGTTAATGAAACTAAAATAGAAGCTTCATTAAATAAAGAAATTGGTCTTGTTATCGGGTCTTTTTTATCCGTTTTTACTATTTCCTTACTAATATCCCAAGTATAACTATCGGCATTTTGAGAATTGTTGGTTAAGGTTAGCATTCCCGTTGGATCTATAACGAATGTAAAATTGGCAGTAGCCAGATCTAAAAGTGTAATTACAAGATTAGATGGTTTGCCGTCGATCAAAATGGTTACGCTTGTTACACCCGAAGGAACACCAGCCGGATTAAACTGAACTCCTCCTCTTGTTGTTACAACTCCTTCTCCGGAAATAATGGCTCCTTTTATATTTGGTTCAAGGGTAAGTAGCACCGGTTTATCGTTTCTGCAAAAGGATATTTTATTTACTAATTTGCCATCTATCAGTACTTTTGGGTCTTCAATTTCAAAACTCACCGGATGAGTAACTTGAAAACCGCAGTTGCCATTGTTTGCATTAAGAGTAACATTAAAGGTGAATTTTTTCTGCGATTCACTATTGTACTTGTAGATGTGTTTTATTTCTGTTTTTTCATCTGTAACCGGATCCGTTTTGTCTCCAAAATTCCAGGTATATTTATTACCGGCCAGATTATCTCCGGTTACGGTAAAAGTAACTTCGGTTTCACTAATCCCCGATGGTTTTAAAGGAACAGCAACAAAATCGAATATTGGTTTTTCAAAAATGGTAATGGCACATTCAGTATCAAAATTATTAACCGTAAATGTTATGGTTTGGCCTATTAATTCTTTGCTGACTAAATTTGGATCAAAAACAAGTATTCCATATTCATTTACTGTTACTCCTCCGTTTTGATCAGGTCGAACATTAGCTTTTACATAACCTCCAGTTGGGGATACTTTAAAAGGCAGAGGCGGTGTTTTGCTGTCAAAACAAATTTTATCTACCGGTAAAGTAAGTCCAATATTATTTTCGTCACAACATAAATACGGTAACGAAAAATCAGCAACAACTGGATTTAAAATAGGGATGCCTTCAGCAAATTTTTCAAAGTCACCAGTTAAAGATAGTCTGCGGCTTTTATTATAATAAGGTATTTTTTCTTCCAGATATATCATTATAAATGTACCTCCAGGAGCTACGCCTGCTTTATGCTCGTAACCGTGGTTTTTGTTGAGGTAATATTTGGTGAAATTTTGGATCGTTTTATCAAGTTCATTAGCATTTACTGCCAGAATCATTATATTAAATCCTAGCCCGTTTTCTAATCTAATTTGCTGAATATCTTTTAATGCTTCTTTGTAATTGCGTCCCTGATGTCCTTCAATTCTATAAAAATCACTGTCAAGATGAATTTCGAGTGGTTTTTTAGTATTCAATAAATCATCATGGTAACTAACATTGTTTTTTTGCAATCCTAAAATGGTTTTATCAAAATCCCAAGCGTTAATAAGCGAATCGTTTACATTATTGTAAAACGGAATGGCTTTTTTGCCCAATTTGCCCAATTGTAAAGAGGGTGTAATTTTTATATCATTATATAAAGGATTGTAGTTTTCTAATAATTGTGCGCTTCGCAAAATAAGACTGTATATTCTTTGTCTGGCTGTGTCTTCGCCGTAGCATATATTTATTTCATCTGCTTTTTCCTCTTTTTTCTTTTTTTCTGAATCTTTACTAGGAACCTCATCATCTGCAAGACAGTCATTACAAGTGGTAAGGTTTTCTCCTGTAAGCAAAGGCGATTTGTAAAAAGCATGACGGAATTCAAAACAAGGCTCGGTTTTTATTAATTCGCCCAGCATTAAGTGTTTTGGAAAAGCATTAATATCTGGAGAACAATAACTATCGTTTATAGTAAGCAACAATGCTCTGGTTTCGTTGTAAGTATCAACAAGATCGTTAAGCAGATCATATAGGTATTGAAAATCGGGAGGAAGTACCGGATTTCCTTCAAAATTAAATAGTTCGCTTATCTTTTTTTGAATAGCATCTGAAATGATTGGCATATTTAAGCCTTTCAGCAGCTTGTTGTAGCCTTCCTGCAAATTTTTAACAACATCGTTTTTGAAAATTCCTTTGGTAAAAGTTTGTTTTATAGCATCAAGATGGACAAAATCTTCTTTTTTTAGTACAATTCTGTTTGATTTTAGGTCTGGTAAATTATAGTATAAATTAGAATAATTGATTTTGCCAATCATGCTGTCAAGACCTATTATTTTTGTGGCAACGTCTGTGCTGACAATTAAAACTTTATAATTGCCCACAATTTCTAATCCCTGATTGTCACAAGAAAGACTTACGCAAAGGTCAGATTCTTTTTCATACGACTCCAGATATAAAAGAATTACGGCCTTTTCAAACTCAAATTTTGTATTTGCGGCAAATTTTGCTAAAGCAAAATTGGGATCTTTTTCTTTTTTTTGCTGTTCCTCTGTCAAGAGTTCAAAAAGAGGCCATTGCTTGTTTGGCCCATCATAAAAAAATGGTTTATAAGCCGCTTTTGTATTGTCATAAATTTTGCAGTGCGTATAGGTTTTGGAGTCAAAATCAATTTTTTTGTTTCCCAATGCATCTGCCTGATATAATTTAAAAAGATCACCATCAGTAGTAACACCAGTTCCCTGTGTTATTGAAATGGTTTGTTGATCCGCATTATAAGCAGGATAAAACCCGCAAACTATACCAACGCCACTCAGGTAAATGCGTGATAGGCGATCCTGATCGTCAAAAAAATCTACTACCTCATTAAGGTTTCCTTCTGTAAGTACCTGATTCTTTGTGAATCTTCGGTATTGTGTTGTTATTGTTGAAAGTTTTGCTGACATGGCAATAGTTTTTATAGTGATCCTAAATTCGTTTTTCCTAGTATAATTTTGTCTGACAATCGCTCGTTTTCATCGCTGCAGTCAAACAGTCGCCCTGTTGGGTAAACATTGTCCAGAACGGTTAACGCTTTAATAAAACTGATTAATTGGGGTTCCGGCTGTTCCTGATTCAAATCAGTTTTGGCGATTAAGTATTCTTTATATGTTTTTTCAAATTGAACAAGCTGGTTTTCTGCGGGGTCTTTTACATCTTTTTCCCTATATCCAATCCAGCATATTTTTGCCAGAACGTGAGCGGGCAGTTCTTCCTTAATTATTTTTTCTATGTAATTTCTAAAATCGGTATTGGCAAATCGCAATGTATATCCCGGCAGCACTACACTTACACGGTAGGAGTAAGGATCTATTGGTTCGCAATTATCGCACTCATCGGCGCAGATAGGCATGAACGTATCAGGATTTACGGTTGTTAGATTTACATCCGGACGAAGCATCATATGTTCGATCAAAAACATTCCTTCTTCGGTAAAATCTTCTTTCATGAAGTGAATCAAGTCCAGAATCGATTTTTCTAAATCCTTCAAATCAGTATAGTATTCATATCTGCGGGCAATAATGCGGTTTGGATTTTTCTTGTCTTTAATTGCGGGATTTATAATGTCATAAGAATATTTCCCGGCATCTGACTTTTGAATCAAAATATTGTCAATAATAGATAAATCTGTTATTGTGCCGTTTTTAAAAGCTTCTTTTATTTTATATTCCCGTGTCTGAATAATTTGCAGCACGGCAAAATAAAGTTCCTTATTTGCTGCCGAAGTATCGAAATATTCTGCTGTTGAAGAAAGTACAATTTCCTTATTAGTGTTTACAATACGCCATCTATAAACAGATTGATTGTCTGAATCAATAAAATTGTACATTTCGACAAACGAATTAGAAAGGTTCCTGCGACTGTAATCTTTAATACCAATGAGTCTTGAAATCCTTTTTTCTGCTCCTGAAACATTATTGGTATCCCATAAATTGGCAATGGGTTGTTTGTAATAATCAAAAGCATTGCCGCGCTCTTTGCTTACTACTTTATAATCTTTCAAAAAGTTTTCTTTGTCACGCAATACTACCTGATCTGTAGTGTTGCCGTAAATGGTTTTGTTGACAAATACGTATTCCGAAAAATTTTCGGCAAAACGCGATAAGAGGTGATCTAAAATTTTATTTCTTCGTTCGATATTATTGTCCTGCTGGTCAAAAAGCAGTGCTGTGATAGTTTCATCATTGTAATTTTCATATCCGTTTACAATGTCATCAGCGCCTTCAATGTCTTTAACGACTTGTGTAAAAAGAGTTCTGGTCAAATTTCCGCTTACAGAAAGCAATTCACTTACCTGGCCCAATTGTTTAAAATAACTTCCTAATATCTGATCAAAAAATAAAAGATATCCTTTTAATTGTTTGGCTTTAGATTTGCGTTCAACAGATGATCTGGAAGGAAGTCCTACTTCACCAATTCCATAGGTTTCAGGGAAATCATTTTGTATGGTGGTATAAAAATCAGTGTTAAGATATTCGCCATTTGGGATATCTAATTCTTTATCCTGACTGGCGTTTGTTGTAGCTTTATCTTTTTCGGCTTTTATGGCGTCTAAATAAATTTTTACCTGAGCCTGATTGATATTGAGCGGCAATAATCCTTTGTTGTAATTGAAAACACTTTTAGCACAAACAACAGGTTTTTGGTAAGGTGCAAGGCAGATAAGCCATTTGTTTTCCAAATCATCACCTCCACAATTTCCTAAAGAAATATCTTTAATCAGCACTACATCCGGCACCGACATTATTATCCTCATGATGTCTGAGAGGCGTACTTCATTTCTCAAATCGGCCGTAAGCAATTCTTTAGTATCAATAAAACCATTCTCTAAACTTGGGCCGTCAAAAATTTCCAAAGTTGAATATCCTTTGTCAATCATTTGCTTTAAAGAATAAAAATTGACTGTTGTCGATAAGTAACTTTCCAGAGCGTCAATCACATTTGCATGAACGAGTTCTTCATCGGCTTCAGTATCTACTTCAATATCTGCACAAATTTTAATAGGGTAGTCTACAACTTTTTTTATTTCAACAAGATCTTCACAAAGGTTTCTGTTTGCATGATACTGCTTTCTTATTTTTTCTTTAACAGCTTCTATTTCTGAAGGTTTTGAGCTTTCAAAATCTACATAAAGATCATATAAACCATTGAGTTCAAAAGTTTTTCTTAAATTATCTGGCAGTTTTTCATAATCCTTAATGTCATATGAAAGTTTATCTTTTTTGCAGTCCACATACACTGTTTTTTTATGTTTTGCAAGCCAGCAGTTTCTAACTCCTTTTATGTCTATAAATAATTTTCGGTAATCATTTTGCGTGACTGGACTTGATGACAATACTTCTGAGGCTTTAAAAAACTGTTTTGGAATGCCTTTATTAATGTCATTAGATTCCAGTATATTTTCTATAGGGAGATTGAGTCTCATCCCTAGATCAGAAATGGCGTAGCAAAGCATTTCCAGCATCGTAATTCCAGGATCATGCTCGTTAAAGTCTGTCCAAAATTTACTGCCAAAAGACTCTATATATTCAATTCCTTTTTTTCTCAAATAAAAGAAATCCAAATCGTCCTCGGTTGCTGATTTTTTAGGAATGGTGATATGTTGGTTTAGTATCGACATTTTTCAGGTTCTTCTGGGGTTGTTATTGTACAAGTTATTATGTTGGTACTGATAATGTGGTTTTTAACAGAGACTAAAATGTTTTTTGGGCTTGATGGAGACAGCGTAGTTAAAAAGTCTAAAAAACGTACATTGTCCTTGTTATTTTCTGTATCTTCTAATGGTTTAGGGTGTTCCTTATCTGTTTTCTTATCGATATATATTGCCATCTCAAGTGTAGATAAAAAATCTACATAATATAAATTTTCGATATATTCGATAACAATACTTCGCTGCAGTTCAACTCCAAATATGATTTGCTTAGAGGTATCAAATGCCCAAGGAGATAGAAATTTTATAAGATCTTCATTGAGCTGTTTTTTATAAAAATTCTCATCGTATTCGGGATAAAACTTTACATCCAATTTTATTATAACTTTTTCATAATCAGGATTAATTACTTTTGCAGATACTAGCATTGAGTTTTTAGAATTAATAAAACTCTCTATACTGTTCAATGTGGCTGTGCTTACTCTGGGCTCATAAATATCGAATACATTTTTGTCTATGATATCCGGAATTACTACCAGCGTTACTTTTCCCGGGGATAAAAACGAGGTGCTTGTACCCGAAATAAAAGTATGGTTAAGGCATTTTACTCTAAAAACACTTGGAAATTCCTGTAAAATAAGATGCTCATAATCCCAAAGTGTTATAGCTCTGTTTTTGTGGCGCAAGCGTTCACTTACACGCAGGTAATAAGATTCGTCTGATTCCAATGGTTTTCCATCAAATGAATTAAAGGGTTGTTCAATGCTTTTAATTTGTGGAACTCTGGTAATTAATTTAGATATAGTTTTGGCAGGTAATGTGCTGTCTAAATGAGCTAAATTATTGTTGTTATCAAAAAATTGAGCGGTAACAACCTGAGTTTTTACATCGATAACTTTGCAAACGGCATCATAATCTTTGTGCATTTTTGCTTTTACCCAAATGGTATCGGCTGGAAACAAAGTATTGTCATTAGTTGCCTGTTTTGGAATGCTAAATTTTACGATACCCGATTTTAAAAAGTTATCGATACCATTTGCTAAAATATCTTTATCCAGATTTTTCCAATAATTGTCGCATAATATGTACCATTCTACTTTTTGTTTTCCTGTAAAAGTGGGAACGCTTATATTTTCGCTTCCTTCTAATATTTGAAATAATAATGAAATTTGCTGTTGTATTTCTGCATCCTGAAGCCCTACATAAAATTCACCTCCATCGCAATAATCCGGAACCAGACAATTTGTAGTTGACGTTCCAGTCTCTAAAATTTCTTTATTGATAGCTTGTTGTTTCAAATAAGAATGCTCTTCACGCTGACCAAAAGGAGCTTCATGAAACAATTTTATTCGGTTTGACTCGTAGGTAGAAATACTAAAATCAGTAGTTTCCTCAGCAGAATAATTCAGGCTTATGCTTTCTACAACTGGTGTGTAAGGCTCATTTGGAATAGGCGTTGATGCATCTGTAGCCACATTCATTATGGCCAGAGTATATATTTTTGGAAATAACGAATGCAAAAACGATTGATTTAATGTCAATCGTATAGGACCACTTTTGCCAAGTTCATAGTTGCCTTTTACATTGATATTCGATTCAAATACTTGATCTTTATCAGTATCAACAAATAATTTGACAACTGTATTTTGATTGTCCCAAACTTCTTTGTTTAAAACAGATAATGTTGCTTTAAAATAGTTCTCTATAACAATTGGATCATTTGGGTTTATTTCAAGTGATTCGTTTGTTTCTGCAACAGCTTCTATTGAATCATTAGTTTCTGCAGGAGCTTTTATTTCCGAATTGTTTTTTTTGGCAATTCCATCTTCAGGCTGGTTGGCATTCATTATTTTTTTAACGCTGTCCTTGATGAAAATGGCATCAAGAAAAATCTGTTTACTTATGGTTTCAAGAAAACTTTTTTTGTAGGCTGCGTAATGAGTTTCAAATGATAATGGAGTGTTTTTCCACTTTATATTAATATCTGCATCTATCCATTTTTTAGAAAAGATTTCGGGATAGTTTATTATAAATGAACTGTTTTTTTCAGGTTGAGGTGTAAAAGGGTAAAAGGGTTTTGCAGCATTAAGTAAACCATTATCACTTTCTAATAATAGAGATTTTACATCCTTAACTTCAACTTTTGCAGTAATGGCAGATACTTTATTTCTAACTAAACTTCTAAAAAGATTATGCCCATTTTTATTTTGCGTATTGATTAAAAACCGAATTACGGGCAGATCTGTCGAGAAAAACTCTCCTAAAACCTTCTGGTCGTAGTTAACAATTGCAGGGTTATCTTTTGGTATCTGAAAAACTAATTTTAATTGTTTGCCCCCAATGCTTGAAGATTGATTCCCATTCTTAAAAGCAATGGCTGTGTCAAGTTTAAAATTTCCAATCCATCCTTTTTTTCCACTATATAAAATACTGATGTTTGCTATAAGATGGTCAACAGTAAAGGGAATATCAAAAGTTAAGTCATCAACAAAAGTAATAGTGGCAGCGATATTTCTATCACCTTCCTTAAGATTAAATAATTCTGAAGCTATTGCAAAACCTAATTTAGCATCGTCCAATTTGGGGTACTTTTTTTCATGAGATGTATATCCAAAAGGAAGCCAATATGGGGCGTCTTCTTTTAGCGGTTCCCCTTTTCCGTCAAGGGAATTTGCAATTTCGCTGTATTTTATTTCGCCCAAATCAATGTCATTATACACACTTTTCAGGTACGCTATATGGGCTTTATTGGCAATAAATTCTTCTGTGGTTTTGTATATTAATTTTTTGCCATCGGGATCTTTTCCTGCATCAAGTTCTGTATTTACGGCGATTTTTTCTTCGGCGATTTTTTTTGCCAACTCAAAAATGATACTCACCTTATCCGCTTTTGCGGGAAGTTTTTCGATTTGCAGTATGTCTTTATAAAAAAAGTCTAAATGCTTTTTTGTTATAAGATTAAGTTTGTTTTGGGATAATTCCAATAATTTCAGGAAACACACAAACAATGTCATGTGAGGAGTAAGGTCCTGATTTATATTGGCAGTCGATAATGTTTTGGTAATGTTTTCCTTTAAAGCAGTGTATTCTTTGTCTGTTCTTTTTGGGATGCCATCCGGAAGATCATTTTTTGAAAAACCGAAATAGCTAAAAAATTCCTGCCAATCGCCTTCTGGGGTTTTATCGTTATTTGTGTCAAAAAAATTGACTTGTTTTGCAAAATTATAAGCAAATAACAGCCAGTCTTCAATAGTAAAATCATGAAGTTTCAGGTTGCCCGGCTCTAGTGCGTCACTAAAGCGTTCTTCCTGATTGACTCCATTTCTTTTAAAAATAACATTGTCTATTTGGCTGTTGGTACTCATCGCTTATAAACTTTTAAATATTAGTGCCTTCTCCTTTGTAAAATGGATAAACAAGATTGCTTCTTGAGTTTGTACTTCTTATTCTGTAATCGATGATGACCAATAATTCTCCTTCTAAATCATCGCCTTGTGTGATGTCAATTTTTTCGACATCAATTCGGGGTTCGTAATATAAAATTGCCGTCTTTATTAGTTCTGAAACATAGGTTTTAAGTGTCCTGTCTAACGTTTCAAAAAGTAATTCATCCATATTACATCCATATCTGGGAAGCATAATGCGTTCACCGATTTTGGTAGAAAGCAATATTTCCAGACTGCTTTTAATATCTGCCTCGTCAGATGTCATTACGACTGCTTTCGTGTTCTTTTTAAACTCTGGCGGAAAACTCCATCCAGTACCTAAAAAAGCTTCTTTACTTTCCATAATTAGCCTATTAAAACGGTTGGGCAACCTATTATAATTGTTCCGCCATGCGCAGTTGAATCTCCCATTCTTGCTGCTGGTTTTCCTCCAATAAGCACTGTGGCTGAGCCAGCTATAATACTATCTGGAGGCCCGGTACAAGTGATCATATCTCCCAGGCAGGCTGCCGGTTGGCCGCCTATCAGCACTGTAGGTGTACCCGGTGGTAATATCGGTCCGCCTACATGAGGGACAGTTGCTGTTACCATTGGGCAAACATGCATATCATTGATTCTTGCGGCTGGTGCTCCCATTATTATAATTATTAAGTTAGTTGTAATTATTTTAACACATAGAAACATAGTTTTCTGCAGCTTTAAAAAAAAGGCGTTTTACTAATTTAAATGCACATAGTTCAGCTATGTGTGGAAACTTGTTTCTTTTACTTTCTTTTTTCGACATAAAAAACTATGTTTCTATGTGTTAAAAGATTTTTTAATTGAAAGCAATAGAAATAATTTAATTTATCTGAACAATACTGCCTTTTACAATCGCCACCGCTGCCGACGACATTTCTGCGCCAGCACTGCCTTCGGCTTTAAATTGGGCGGTTGCTTTTAAATTTACATTGGTACCTTCAATTTTTACATCACCTGTTGCCTTTATTGAAATATCGCCTGCGCTTTCCATCTTTATTCCTGCGCTGTCAATTGTAATCACGTTCGAATTTTCGTCTTCAATAATGATAGATCCTTTGTCTTCGTCCAGTGTTATTTTTTTTCCTGCCGGAGTTTCAATGGCTATCGATTTTTTATCATCATCAAAAAGCACTTTCATTTCACTTCTTGTAAAAATTCCTTTTTGGTGGTTATCGTCAGCTGCTTTTAGCGGAGCGGGTTTTGCGCTGCTGTGGAGCATTCCTAAAACAATGGCATCATTAGGATCTTCGTTGATGAAGCCAATAATTACTTCGTCTTCAATTTCAGGCCTGAAAAAAGTACCTCTGTTGTCACCTGCATCCAGGGCCGCTACTCTGCACCAGATGCCCTGTTCTTCGTTATTGATAATTGGGATTTTTACCAGAATTCTGTCTTCACCATCGGGATCGTCCTGAAGCTGGGTTACAATACCAATATGCAGTCCTTTTATGGATGGAATTATTCCCGAGGCCGATGGTGTATTGACATCATACGTTTCAGAAAACCATTCTGGATTCAATCCAAACTGCGCGTTTACAGTCCAATTGCCGTTTGCAATTTCATGGAAAACTCCCGTAATGTATGCTTTGCCATTGAAACGATCTCCTACGCCTTCAAGTGTAATAATCGTGTTAGGTTTTACTGCGGGAATGCCTTGGAATTTTACTCTTCCGCGAACTTTTGACAGTTGTTGAAATAATAATTTTGCATCGGCCCAATCTTGCAATTCGGTATCGGTAACATGACCGCCGTGACGTAATTCTAAATTTTCCAGCTTTACTATATCGGATAAATCCGAAGCAGACAAATTTCCGTTTAAGCTTACGCTGGGATCTTTGGCTTCAATTTCTAATAATTCCTGATTGGAGGCATTCCAGCTGTAGGATGAAACTTTGGCAAACTGATTTCGGGCATCTATTTCGGCATCAAAATCGAGCATACTAGCACCAAAAGCAACTGTTTCAACTGGTTCAGAAGCCAAATCTGGTTTTTTAATCGAAATTTTGCCGTTTTCAACAAAACATAATTTTCCATTGGCTTGTGCGCGGGAAACAATAAAATCCCAATCGGAAGTATTGTACTGCACTAGCTCTTTATGACTATAATTAGTGCTTTCCACATCTTTTTCTAATCCGTAAGTACCTATAATGTCTTCAAAAGCATCACTGTCTTTTACATCATAAAAATATTTGCTTTTTCTCCCAATGGTCATTTTTACTGCTTCGTCTTTGCATTCCACAATTAACAGGGATGAATTATCTTTTATTTTTATGGAATGTTTTACCACTATTCCTTTGTAAATAGTTTCCTCGTCACTGTGATAGCCTGCTTTTATTTCTATTTTTTTTCCCGGAATGAGCAAATCTTCATTACTTAATTTAAAATCTCGTGCTGCAGCATCTCCATCGGTCAAAATAATTTGCGCCATAGGTATTCTATTGACCTCATTATGAACTACAATGCTCATTACCTGGTAAATACCAGACAGCTCATTTCCCTCAATGAGCAATTTGTGCGTTACTAAATCTGCACTTTTACTGGTTTGTATGACGCCGCTATTGTTCATCTATTGTTGTTTTTGTAGAGGAGGGAAAAATATTTTTTGACCAATTTTTAATTTTCTGAAATTGATAAGCTTGTTGGCTCTTGCTACTTCGAGATAATATTTGGAATCACCATAGATTCTAAAAGACATTAACGGAAGCGTATCGCCAGCTTTTACAATTCGGGTGTGTGTTAAATCCGGAGATTGATTGTTTTGCTGTTTTGCTCTTAACTCATCTTCAACAACTCCTTTGAATTTTCCTTTTGCAATGGCTCTAATGGGTGTTCCATCTGGCCTGAAAAGTTTATACTCAATGGTCATTTCCGTGAGAGATCCTTTAAACAGCAGGCTTCCCCAGGCAATTTTTAAATAGTTTGGCTTATGTTCAGTACCATTATATTCTAAAATCACTTTTCTAAAATGCTCAATGTCTTCAATAACTCCATTTTCGGTAGTTTCCTTGCCGGCAATAACACCTGTTCGATCAAAAACAAAATCCAATTCTAATTCCTCCGGCGCAATTGCTGTAAATCTTGGTGCAGGGCTGCTCGTTCCAGCGGCTTGAGTTGTATCTTGCTCTATCTTGTAATGAAAAGTATACTTTTCGGGATTCATCAAAGTAATGAACTCTTCAATATCCGAAATTGGATTGTTGAATTGAGGATCGCTATAAGCAATGATCTTCAGTTTTTTTAATTCACCATTAGTCGTTGTCATATTAGCGTTCTTTTTTTCGTTCAATAATCTTCATTACTTGCTCGACACATTCGGCTACAGTATCTTTTTCAGCAGCAGCTGATGAAGAAGCTGGTTTTGCACCCGAATTTGAGTTTTCGTTCACGTTTATTTTAATGTGAAGCTCTTTGATTTCAATTGGCATGGTAAAATTATTTTTTATGAAGAGTGAAATAATTATAAGCAAGCTCAAAGCTTTCAACAACAATTTTGCTTTCTAAAGCACTAAAATCTTCAACTGCCCATTTTACGGGATAGGCATGTATAACTTTCCAGTGCATTAAAGGCTCATGGTCTTGATTCAAGAGTTTTACAGTTAAATCTACGGGCTTAAACTCGAAATTTTCTAATGCTTTTCTGCACCATTCAATTACGTCAGAATCAATAAGTATCCCCCTTTTTAAAACCAAATTGGGATATTTGGTTTTAACGGGAAGTTTGTGTTTGAATCTGTTTTCTCCACCCTCGACAATTTCTTCTGTTTCAAGATCTACAGAAAGTCCTGATACGGATTGAAATTGATGGTCTTTTTCTTTTGTGCCCAGTTGATCAAATTCAACCAGGAAATGAAAACCTACGGGTGGATAATAGTTAGCCATGACTAGTCATTTTGAATAGATAAACCTTCATGAACCAGTTCAATTGACTCGATGGCGACTTCGTTTCCGTCGGCTTTTAAATCAGTCGATTGAACTTTTGTCGGCCATGCATTTTTTACTTTCCAGGTAATCACTGGTTCGTGTTCCTCATTAAGTAATTTGATGGTGATATCCCTTCTTTCGATGGTGTTTAGTTTTACCGTATTCCACCAGGCGTAATACTCATTATCGCTTTTAAAAGTGCCTCTTTTCATGGTAATGTTAGAGTACTTCTGCATACCCGGCATCTTAATTTTGCTGTATTCCGGACTTGCACCCTGACGATACTCAATAACTTCAGTTTCTACATCTAATCCGGAAACTTCTGTAAAACCTATTTTTGTTCCACCCCAGTCAACTGAGAAATGAAACTTTGGTAATGGATAACTCATGATCTATATTTTTTTAATGATGATTTATAATTAAGATTCCTGCATTTTGTGAGAGAAACGAAGAATGATGAACTCAGCCGGACGAACTACTGCCAGACCAATTTCGATGATCATTTTGCCGTCTAAAATATCCATAGCCGACATGGTTTGTCCCAGTCCGATTCTTACATAAAAAGCTTGTTCTGGTTTCGCTCCTGCCAAAGCTCCGGCTCTCCATTGAAGAATTAAGAAATTTTCAATCATAGCTCTTACTCTTATCCAGGTATTGGCATCGTTAGGTTCAAAAACAAACTGTTCGGTTGCTTTTTTAATAGATTCCTCGGCCATATTGAAGAAGCGGCGAACCGGTACATAACGCCATTCACTATCATTACCGGCTAAGGTTCTTGACCCCCAAACCAAGGTTCCTTTGCCGGTAAAGGTTCTGATAGCGTTGATAGATTTACCTGCAACAGTATCAATATTTAAATTGTCCTGAATGGTATTTGTTATTTGAACGGTTGGTTTTATTACATAATTCAGACTTACATTTGCAGGAGCTTTCCATACGCCTCTGTCTCTGTCAACTCTGGCATAAACTCCCGCAATAGCAGAGCTTGGAGGAAGTGTTATTGGCAGGTTGTAAATTTCAGTAAGTATTTTATTAAAAGTCGCATTGTCGATACTTTCCAAAGTGCTTAATTTTCTTCCGTTTAATGCTCCATTATTTACATCTTTTCCACTAACAGATTTAATAGCATTTACAAGTGTAAGCAGGGATGCTTTAATACCAGAAAAGTTATTTGTAACTATCGTAATTGCTGTTTGAGTATTCAAAGGAGTATAGTCTACAAGTTTTTTTAATTCTTTATCAAAACTTACAGTATCAGTTGATATAATTTTAAGCAGTTTAGCCGTTGCGTTCTCGTCCTGTATTTTCTTTTTTAATGTTTTTAAATTTTTATATACAGAGTCAATTTTGCTTGTGTCAGTAAAGTTCAGATTAAACGCAGTTAAAGCACTTGAGATACTATTGGCAATAACCATATCCTCATCAGATATCGTGCTGATTGCAGCATTTGCTTCGTCGTTCAGCGAATTTCTCAACAGCGATAAACTTTCTAAAGAAGTTAGCAGAACATTCAGTTTATTCAGGAAAGCTGTTTTTTTGGCAGGGTTACTAACAAAGGTTCCGCCTAAATCAAAACCGGTTGCATCATTACTGTACATCTGTAAAAGCAGATCACTCATTTGGCCGGAAATATTTCCGGGAACAGTGGTGACATCAATTAATTTAGCTACAGTCGCATCAATTCCTGTAGTTGGATTTTCGATAGCTACCAGTCCTGCAGCAATTTGATCATACGCTTTTGCTGTGTAAGAGTAATGTTTTAATATAATTTTACT
Organism: Flavobacterium sp. CF136; assembly: GCF_000282055.1. Taxonomy (GTDB): domain Bacteria; phylum Bacteroidota; class Bacteroidia; order Flavobacteriales; family Flavobacteriaceae; genus Flavobacterium. The sequence goes on along the minus strand of NZ_AKJZ01000018.1, from coordinate 54,482 downwards.
GCTGTCAAAAGCATAATCCAGTATGGTTTCTAAGTGAGGATAATAAACAGCTCCGTATTTAATAGTGTCTTTTTCAGAACTAATTTTAGCTCTTAAATCATCTATATTAGTATCTGTTGGGCTTGATTCATCATAATTTAAAGTATCAATTAAGGTAAATCTATCCTGAAGATTTTGGCATTGCATTAATGCATTATTGTATAATCCGTAGAAATCAGTTATAGTTATTCCACTTACTTTTGTGGCATCGGGAAATAGAATTAGTGTTGGTTCGTCTACCTTTTCTAATTCTGCTAATCCGTCGTTCAACGCAGTGCTGTTATTGATTGCTGTGATCTGAGTGTCTGCTTCATCTAAATCATTTCCATAACGCCCTACCGAAATAATGTAGCAAGGACCGCCGCCATTTGCAAAGAACAACTGCAATGAATAATACATCAAAAAAGGCTGTTTTGAAGTTGGCTGATCGACAACAATAGATCTTGTGTCTCCATTATCAGTTGAAACATCATTAATGGTAACACTAATTGTTGTCTCTGGTTTTGCAAAGCCAAAAAAGCGTTCGTATTCTAAAAGAGATGTTATTCTTGTTGGTTTCAATTTCAAATCTCCATTAATCTTGTTCGTGGCTTTTTCGGTATAGCCAATAAAAGCAGGAATCGCTGTTTCTACCTGGGCAACAGAAGGGGGAAACTTTACGATTTCCTCAACATATACTCCAGGCGTTTTGTAAGTTGTTGCCATAATTGATTTGTTTTTTAATTATTAAATAAATATTTCCGAATAGTAATCACTATTGATTTTTGTTATTGATTTTACAGATGGATTTGGATATTGACTTTCTGCCGGTTCTGAAGGATTAAAATCGTTAAGCGGGTCAATTTCAACAAAACCGGAGCGCGTTAATGGTTTTGCGTTAATAGTGTTAATTACAGTTCCTGCTTTACGATTGATGTACCTCCAAAGCGTTTTTCGATTATCAAAATGAATTTTAAAATTTGGACTTATCATTTTTCCCAAATCATCTACAATGTTTCCTGAACTGTCGTCGCACTTAGCGGTTAATGAAATAAGCCCAAAGACATTTTGTTGTTCTGACGGCTGCAGTGTCGAAATTAAATTGGCAGTGGTTTCTTCAGATACTAAATAGGCATTTGAAATTAGTTTGTTGTCATTTATTTTTGGAAGATATTCAAATGAAACGGGTTCAGTTAAAGGTCTAACGTTGCTAAATAAAAATACCTGACTAAAAGCAAAGTCCAGATTAGTATAATTTTCGAATTGATAATCATTGGTTTTGATTAAAAATTTTAAGTTTAAATCAACTGGGACTTTTATAAATGGATCCAATTCATCTTTCACTTTAATGTATACTCCGAAACCTGTTTTGTTTTTTTTGAATATCATTTTGTAGTTTTTAAGTACAATATTGGTTTCTAAAGTTGGCGTTATTGCTGTAAATGCATCTGTATCAAATTGCTGCAGCATTTTTTCTTTATCAGCATTTGTCATACTTGCAAAAGTTTCTTCTCCATTATTCAAAAAATAATTATGAAGAAGCGTTACTTCAAATAACAATCCATATGTAGCAGCAAAACTCATGACTGTTCTTTTCTTTTGGTTATTCCTGTGAACTCGCCGATAACTTGTCCTTCTGCTTGTACAATATTGCGTTCAATTTGTATCATACTCACTTTATATAAAGCCGATGGAAGCTGCTTGCCGCCTAACGTTCCCCAGATATAATTTAACTCTTCAAAAGTGGGAGTGTAGAGCTCAACCGTAAATCTAAAGTTGTCTACATTGCTCATTGCGCTACTGCTTCTGTTATAAATAGTGTTGGCTTGGGTAAAAAGTCTTTTTCCCTGAAAAAATTCAATAATTTTTGAAATGTCTTTAAGTGAATTGACATATTTGTCTCTGTTGGCACTAAAAAGTAAATACAGATTTAAATTGATGATACTGTTTTTATAAATTGTTTTGGTATTTTCAATAGTATGATTTGGGAAGTTTTTTAAAGTAGCTTCTTCGTCTAAATTGATTAACGTAAGTGCCACACCATCTTTTAAGGCTGTACCTATATCTTCATTTTGAGATTCTAAAAAAGCAATATTTTCAGCAACTACAGATTTGTCCAGCCCAATTTCTTCGAGATAGTTGTTTACTTGTTCTGTAATAATCTGAATAATTTCAAAAATCATTTCGTGATAAAGTTTTAATACATCCTACATTATTTATCCAAATTAAAAAAATAAAAAAGTAGGAAAAAAGGGGAAAAACACCCTTTTTTCCTACTTTTTTTATTTTATAAAATATTGATTATCAGTAAGTTGAGTAAATTAATGATTTTTATTTTACTTTTTTGCGTAAAAGGGAACATCAAAATTTATAAAATCTTTAAAATTTTAATGAAGAAAAAACATAAAATGTTCATTTTTAACATTTTAGTTTTTAAATATTCAAGTCCAAGAATTGTTTTTAACCTGACGGTATTCGAACCCCTTTTCATGGAAAGCAGTAGATTTGTGTATTTTACAGAATTATACTAAGACTTTTTAAAGCATAAAAAAAGCTCCAGATTTCTCTGAAGCTTTTGTTTTAGTAGCGGGAAGCATTCAAATATCTAACCAGTTTATTGAAGATTATTGCACTTGTATCTTAAATTAATAATTCAAAAATCCAATAATTTAGTGTCGTGAAAATTTCTAAACTATGAAATAATTTCTAATTCTAAAATCATTTGGTTTCGAATCTATCTAATATCTCCTTTCTGAATGATATTCAATTCCTTATTAAAAGAATTTCTATATTTTTTGATATACTCTGAAGGTTTCATACCAAACAATTTTACGAACTGTTGACGGAAATAGCGCTGATCTTCTATACCAACCAGAGGACCAACCTGCGCGATATTAATATTTTCAGTAAGCATAATTACTGCGCCTCTGCGGATTCTGATAGATCTGATAAAAACATTTACGGTTTGTCCTGAAATTGCTTTAATCTTTTTGTAAAGACTGGAATGGCTCATACCCATTGCAGCAGAGAAACTCTTTAGGTTAAATTCGCTGTTTTCAAGATTGGCTTCGACGATTTCGATACATTTATCAAGAAACTCTTTATATTCGAGAGGAACCTTATTTACATTTTCACGAAGTGTTATGCTGTCCAGAAAATACTTTCGCAATTGTCCTCTGTTTCGAAGAACGGCATCTACCCGCGCCAGAAGTATTTCACTGTCAAAAGGTTTGGTGACATAATCATCAGCTCCTTCTGTGATACTTTGCAAATGGATGTCGTTACTGGTTGTAGCCGTGAGAAGTATCACCGGAATATGGCTTAAATCATCATTTTGTTTGATTTCTTTACATAAATCCAAACCATTCATGCCTTCCATAGAAATATCGCTTAGTACAATATCAGGCATGTGTTTTTGGACAAGTTTTAGTCCTTCTAATCCATTTGCTGCCGAATAAACAATGTAGTTTTTGGAGAAAAGCTGTACGAGATAATGATTCATTTCGGGATTGTCTTCAACAATTAGCAATACTTTTTTTGTACTGATTAATGCTGACTGGATATTTTCAGAATTTGATGGTTGATTACTGCTTTTAGATGTATTTAGATTATCTGACGGCATTCCTTCAAGAAGTTCTCCCACAAGTGAGGACATATGCGGATGATTCTCGTTTATGTTCATTTCTGCAAAATGACTTTTTCCTTTTGGAAGTATAATAGTAAACGAAGTACCTTTTCCTACTTTACTTTTACACTTTAATTCACCATGATGTTTATTCACAAAATATTTGGCAATATAAAGGCCTATTCCAAAACCATTGCTGGCTTTAGACTGAATTTGCTTGAATTTTTCAAAAATAGTATCAATATCATTTTCATGAATTCCACTTCCGGTATCCGATATAATAATAGAAACATCAGCAGTGTTCTCAATTATCTGAATACTTATAGATCCTTTATTAGGGGTGAATTTGAAAGCATTTGAGATTAAATTAAAAAGAGTAATCTCTATTTTTTCATAATCGCCATATATTTCAACGGTTGTTTTTTCTTCAATAAACTGATAATTTAAACTTTTAACTGCAGCCATTTGCGTAAAGCTTTCGTAAATTTCCCGGCACAAGCTGTTTAAATTAATCTTAGAAATTTTGAGTTCATCAAGATCCGTTTCTGCTTTTCTAAATAGTAGTAATTGATCTGTAAGACCCAATAATCGTTTAGCATTTTTATAGGCCAGATTTATATCAAGATCATCTTCAGAACGGTTTTTTCTTTCAATTGCACTTTTAAGCGGATTTATAATTAAAGACAAGGGAGTGCGCAATTCATGAGCCATATAAGTGAACATGGAAAACTGTTTTTCAGCATGTTCTTTGTCTTTTTTATGCTCCATACGGGTAAGCTTTATTTCATAGCGAAGTCTTTCCTTGTTTTTATGATACCCTACGTAGGCATAAATTGCACCGGCAGCAGCGATTAGATAAAAAGTATAAGCCCACCATGTTCTGTACCAGGGCGGAAGAATTTTTACCGTTGCCAGCGTTACTTCATTGGTCCAGTTTCCAAAAACATCGGTTGTCTTTACTTTAAAAATATAAGTTCCTTCAGTCAGTCTGGAATAATTTGCTCTGTTATCCTTTGTGGTATAATTCCAGTTTTTATCCCAGCCTTCGAGAAAGTAAGCGGTATTTATTTTTTCAGAATTGACATAATCCAGATAAACGAAATCAAAACTTAATGCCGATTTTTCATAAGGGAGCTCGGCAGCACTTATCATATCGAGTTTTTTTTCTGTTATATATGGACTGTTCAGTTTTAAAGACTCATTGTTCACCAACAAATCATTTAGCAGAAACTTGCCGGTATTTTTTTTGTCTTTTATGTTATCGGGATCAAAAACATTGAATCCGTTTATACCTCCAAAAATAAATTCTCCAGTTGAAAGTTTCGTACCTGCATTCCAGCTAAATTGTGTTCCCTGCAGTCCATCAGTGACCCCAAAATTCCTAAAAGTATTATTCTTAGGATTAAATCTTGAGATTCCGTGATACGTACTCATCCATAAATTTCCTTGTTTATCTTCTAAAAGACGGAGTACAGTATTGCTTGAAAGACCATTTTGAGTAGTGTATTTTTTGAAAGTGCCTGCTTTTCTGTTGAATAAAAGCAGACCTCCTTCTACAGTACCAATCCAAAGATTCTTATTTTGATCTTCAGTAATACATCTGATGTTATAATCAGAATGATAGTTTTTTACTTTTTTTGTTTTTGGATCTATTTCAAAAAAAGAATTGAATGTTCCGCCCCAGATTTTTCCGTCTTTGGTTTCATAAAGAGAAGTAACATCGCGTAAAGTATTACTGTAGCAGACAAATTTATTTTGTTTCCTGTCAAATTGATATAATGCACCAGCATTAGTTACGGCTAGCCACAACGTTTTTTTTGAATCTAAAAAGAGCAGCCATGATTCCTGCTCTGCTTTTTTAGTGAATTGATTATAAATGGAAAAATTCTGAATTGCCTTTGATTTTGGATCGATACGGCATACTCCGCCTTTCCACATAGCTACCCAGATGGCATTATCAGAATCCCTGACGATACTTGTAACAAAATTACTTTGAATTTTTCTGCCGGATGATGATGTAGTAGAGTAGACGTCGTAGGTGTTTTGTTTTCTGTTCCAGTAACGTATTCCGGCGCCATCTGTGCCTATCCAGATATTTTTCTTTTCATCTTCACAAAAAGAAAGCATGAAGTTTGCGGCAGGATCTTCGTCTTCTTTATTGGTTATTGGATCCTTGCTTTTAAAATGATTAAAATAGAGAGGCTTTTTACCCATCATACTTACACCTCCGCGTAGGGTTCCGAACCATATTTCTCCGTTTTTGCTTTCGAAAATATCATAAAGAGATTTGCTTTTAAGTAATGCAACAGGGCCACTTGCACGATATAAAACAGGAGTAGACTGGTTTTTTGTAATAGTGTAAACACCGGCACCGTCAGTGGCAATCCAAAGTCTGTTGTCTTGCTGAAAAAAATCGCGTACAGATGTTTTTTCCGAAAACTGATTTTTAGAATATGTATTCAGGCCTGGATTATATAAATAAGCACCTTCATCAGAGCCAATCCACAGCCCCTCATTGGTCAGCTTTATACAATTTGCAACTGTAATTGTATTGTTGAGAAGTGTTATTTTATTTGATTTAATATCATACTGGCAAAGACCTGAGCCAGTAATAAATACATAAAATATTTTTTTCTTTGCATCATAAGATATGGATCTGGCTATGTAATTTAATTTTCCATTAAAAGGAATTGCCGTTCCAATTTGCTCCCCTTCTTTATAAAGTACGATCGCCTCTTTTGTTGCGACAAGAATTATGTTTTGAGAATGTACAGCAATTATTTCATAAGCAGTAATTTTTAACTGCTTAGCTTTTTTATCCATTCCGAAATATTTCAATGGAGTAAAAGACGAACGTTCAGCATTAAAAACAACAGGACCTGCTGTTGTTCCTATCCACAAATTATTTTTATAGTCACCTTCAATACAGCTTATCGCATTTCCCTGAATAGAATTAGGATCAGTATGGATATGGCGGTAAATTTTAAAATCATTTCCATCATATCTGTTGAGTCCGTCAAAAGTTCCAAACCACATATACCCATTTTGATCCTGATATATTGATGCAACAGAATTATTAGAAAGACCTGATGCAATATCAAGATGCTTTATTGGATAATTCTGTCCAAATACTTTTAAAGAAAGAAAAATAATAAGAAGAAAAGACTTTAGCTTATTCATAGATTTTTTGTTAAAAAGCTTCCTGTTCTTTCATATACGAAAAATAGAAGAAATGTGATCTGAAAGCCCAGATCAGTTTTTTATATGAATATAGGTGAAATCTGCATACTTTGCGAAATTAAGGATTTATTATATAATGGTAAAAATAACATTTTGCTTTTTGGATGAATTGCTGGTTGTGATTTCTACGTTTTTTATAATTTAAGGATTATTCTTTCAAGTATTAAAAATGTACCGATTAAAAACTATAACTTAATTGATTATTAAATATATTATTAGAATGACCGATTATTTGTTATGTCGTTTTTTTTAGAGTAAAAAAATGACAAATATGTTTTTTTAAAGTGCGGTATGTAGGCTTTTACGAAATTGTCCCCTTTTATAAATGAATTTTTCCCTGTCATAAAAACTTGTTGTATCCTTAATTTGCAATGTGATTTGACGAGCTATAACGTTTGAATAACATTGTTTCGTTTTTTATTCATAGCAAGCCAATGAAAACAACTTTAAACAAAAACTAACTTAAACTAACCCAATTAAAAAGTATGAAAAAAATTCACAACAGAGTTTTGCTCTTATTACTTCTGCTCCCGTTTTGTGTTTTCGCTCAGAACAAAATCAAAGGAGTTGTTCTGGACAAAAGTTCAGGACAGCCCATACCGGGAGTGAACATAAAAGTGTCAGGAGGGAATTTAAATGCCTCGACAGATTTTGATGGAAAATTTGAATTTTCCGGCGTAAAGCCAGAAAACCAAATTACTTTCTCTTACACAGGTTACACAACTCAAACCGTAACCATTGGAACAAAAAAGGACCTGACTGTTTATCTTCAGGAAGACACTAATTTACTTAAAGAAGTTGTCGTTCAGGTAGGATACGGATCTGTAAAAAAGAAAGATGCTACCGGTGCCGTTACATCACTTACTACAAAAGATTTTAATAAAGGAAACAATATTACTACTGAAAATCTGCTTAATGGAAGGGTAGCGGGTTTAACCATCAATTCTTCCGGAGCTCCGGGATCCTTATCAGAAATAAGAATCAGGGGAGGAAGCTCGCTTTTTGCAAGCAACAATCCTTTGATCGTTATTGACGGTTTACCGCTTGACAATACAACCAATACAGGTTCTGCTTCATTTTTAGCGTCTTTAAATCCTGCTACAGTTGAGTCGATGACCGTTTTAAAAGACGCATCTGCAACAGCTATTTACGGTTCACGAGCTTCAAACGGGGTGATTATCATTACTACTAAAAAAGGAAGCAAATCATTCTCTGCAGAATACAATGTACAATATTCAGCGGGAAGACTTACTAAAACAGTTGATGTTTTTAGTGCAGATGAATTCAGAAAAGTTATCGAAGAAAGAAGATCGGAAGATGTTGACAAATTAGGAACTGCAAATACAGATTGGCAAAAAGCAATTTACAGAAACACAGGATCATTAGATCAGAGTTTAGCCATCAGAGGAAGTTTATTTGGTATCCTTCCAACAAGCTTAACTTTAGGTAATACTGATCAGCAAGGTTTGCGACTAACCAACGAGTTTAAAAGAAACACGGTTGGTTTGGTGATGAATCCTACATTTTTCGATAATCATTTAAAAGCAAGATTATCTGCAAATTATGCCTACGAAAAAAACAGATTTACTGATGGAGTTGAAGGATCTGCAATTGGTTTCGACCCAACTCAGCCTATAAAAGTTGAAGGTGCGCCGTACGACGGTTATTTTGAATATACTACGGGTATGGATTCTAATGGTAATTATCCATTGGTTTCTACAGCGGCAAGAAATCCTGTTTCGCAATTAATAAATACCCGCGATATTGGAACTAGTGACCGCTTTTTTGGAAATTTCGAATTAGATTATAAATTTCACTTTCTGCCTGAATTAAGAGCAGTTGCAAATGTTGGTTTTGATGAATCAAACGGTGAAAGAACAAGACGTGTTGGTGCAAATGCCGGTTCGGCCCCATCAAACGAAAACATTCCTTATGGTACTAATGAATATACCGAAGCAAGAAGACAAAACAAATTATTAGATACGTATTTAGTGTATAATAAAACGTTCAGTTCTTTAAATGTTGAATTGACAGGAGGTTACTCGTATCAAAGATTTGAAAGTTCAAAATTTGAAACCGGTAATATTTTAAATCCCGATTTACCTTCAACATTCCCTGAAACTACTCTTGACACAGATACGGTTCTGATAGGATTTTTTGCAAGAACTAATTTAAGTTTCAGAGACAAATATTTACTGACGCTGTCTTACAGAAGAGACGGTTCTTCAAGATTTGAAGAAGCAAACCGTTGGGGGAATTTCCCTGCAGCTGCTTTTGCATGGAAAATTAAAGAAGAATTCTTTAAAGACAATACTGTTATATCCGACTTAAAACTAAGATTAGGTTACGGTATTACAGGTCAGCAGGATATTCCGGAACCAAACGGATACCTTCAGAAATATCTTGTTGGAGGAGGAAATTCTGAATATTATTTCGGATCAGACGCTATACCGGTTGCCCTTCCATACAAAACGACGAAAAATTTGAAATGGGAAGAAACAACGACCTATAACGCAGGTCTTGATTTCGGTTTTATAGATAATCGTATCACGGCTGGTTTAGATGTTTATTATAAAGATTCCAAAGATTTATTAGCGAATGTAGCTACTTCAGACGGAAGTAATTATTCTAACAGGGTATATCAGAACATTGGTAGTTTTACAACAAAAGGAATCGAATTAACAGTTAATGCCAATGCCATTAAAACGACAGATTTTAACTGGAATATGAATTTTAACGCTGCTAAATTCGAAAGAAGAATTACTGAATTAGCTATTGGTTCAGATATCTTTTTAGGTGATAATATCGCCGGAACCGGAACTCCGGGACAAATTTTCCGCGAAGGATTCACTCCTTATTCTTTCTATGTTTACAAGCAATTATATGATACTGTCGGAAAACCAATTGACGGTGCTTTTGCAGATTTGAATGGAGACAATATTAAAAATGATGCCGACAAATACATCTATAATAACCCTGATCCTGATTTTACTTTGGGGTTTGCATCCAATATGAATTACAAAAAGTTTGATTTCTCTTTCAATTTAAGAGCAAGTATTGGTAACAGAATTTTTAATGCAATAGATGCTTCCAGGGCACAATATGATTCTATGGAGAATGGTGGGGTTTTAAGTAATATTCCTTCTTCTATTGTGAATACAAATTTTCAGACAGCTTCAAATGTAGTCTTATCAGATATTTATATTGAAAATGCTTCATTCTTAAAAATGGACAACATAACTTTAGGATATACACTAAGCAATTGGTTAAACGATAAAGCAACTTTAAGAATCTCAACCGGAGTTCAAAACGTTTTTGTAATTACAAAATATAGCGGTTTAGACCCTGAAATTACAAATAACGGGGTAGACAAAACGATTTATCCAAGACAGCGTTCTTTCTTGTTTGGTCTTAACCTTAAATTTTAATCCAATGAAAAAATATATATTAATAGCAATTATAGCATTGACTACCGTTTTTCATTCCTGTACGGATGATTTGAATGTAGTCTCTGAAGATGATGATGTACTTTCATCTGATGTTTTATTTTCTACTCCGGCGGGATACAAAGCTGCTGCTGCGGGAGTTTATGGAAACTTAACTTTAACAGGTGTTACAGGACCTGATAATTCTGCATTAGAAGGTGTAGATGCAGGAACAAGCCAGTTTACAAGATGTTTATTGTACCTGCAGGAATTAACAACAGACGAATTGGTCTGGAGTTATGAAAATGACGGTGGAACAGCCGAATTACAACGTAATATCTGGACAGCTGCCAATCCTGTTATTTTAGGAATGTTCAGCAGAACAATGGTTTCTGTTTCCTATGCTAATGAATTTTTACGTCAAAGTACGCCTGAAAAATTAAGCGCCAGAAAAATTACGGATGCTGCAACTTTGGCTGATATTGAACTTTACCGAAACGAAGTTCGTGTTTTAAGAGCCTATGCTTACTATAACATGATGGATTTGTTTGGAAAAGCACCAATGTATACTGAAAATGATCCTTTAAATTTTAGAGGACCTCAATACGACAGAAAACAATTGTTTGATTTTATTGAAAGTGAATTAAAAGCTGTTTTACCGAATTTAAAACCGGCAAGAACCAATGTTTACGGAAGATTAGACCAGTCTATGGCACGCATGATCCTGGCAAAAATATATCTGAATGCTCAGGTTTACACACAAACCGACCGTTATAATGACTGTATCACAATGTGTAATGAAATCATTGCAGGAGGGTATACTTTAAAACCAAAATATCTGGATAATTTTAAGGCAGACAACAATACTTCTGAAGAAATTATTTTCGGAATTCAGTCTGATGGGGCACTATCTCAAAACTGGGGAGCCACAACGGTTTTAACCAACGGACAAATTGGAGCCTGGGAAAATAATGCTGCCGATTTTTATGTTGAAGGCTGGACAGGAGCACTTCGCATCAGAAAAGAATTTGCACAAAAATTTGATGGTGTAAAATTTAGCCAGGATGACAGAAATACTATCGGAAAAGGTGTAGCAGGAGATCCAACAAAACAAAGAACTATTGATATTGCAGATCTTGGTGTAAAAACTCAGGGCTATATTTTATCTAAATTTTCTAATAAAACATCTACAGGAGCAAACGGATCAAGTACCCGATATGCAGATACTGATTTTCCATTATTCAGATTAGCCGATGTTTACCTAATGTATGCAGAAGCAACTCTAAGAGGAGGAAACGGTACAACCGCTAAGGCACTGGAGTATGTAAATGATTTAAGAGAAAGAGCGAATAGTAACTCTACAATTGGAAACATTGTTTTAAGCGACCTGACACTTGACTTTTTAATCGATGAAAGAGCACGTGAATTACACTGGGAAGCGCACAGAAGACAAGATTTGATTCGTTTTGGAAAATATACCGGAGGATCTTATAACTGGGCATGGAAAGGAAATTCTGCAAAAGGAATCTCAATTCCGTCTTACAGAAGTGTTTTTCCAATTCCGGAAGGATCATTGGGAGCTAATAAAAACTTAACTCAGAATACCGGTTACTAAACACCTTTTTTTAACAATATAAACGATAAGAAAATGAAAAATATATATAAAATATTCATAGCAATTGCAATGCTTACAGGATTATGGTCTTGTGAAAACGAAGAGAATTTAATGATTTTGGAACCTCAGGAAGCGGCTTTCGCAATCATCACACCAGAAGCGGGTTCTTCTACAATTCTTAATAAAGAAACGCCAAACAATACTGCGCTGACTGTAACCTGGGAAAAAGTAAGCTACGGAACACCAACCGTTGTAAGCTACACATTACAATTTGCTGTTAGCGATACTGAGTTTGCCGCACCGGTTGATATTACAACTTCTACTTCAACAAATGCAACCGTTTCTGTTTCAGAGCTGAATGCAAAAGCACTAGATTTTGGATTAGAACCTGGTGTTGAAGGTACTATTGATGTAAGAATTAAATCTACAGTAGGAACAACGGGTTCAGAACCAAAATTCTCAGACATCATTACCATTGTAGTAACTCCTTACCAAGGCGTGACACCTCCGGTTGACTTATACTTAATAGGGCCTGGAACAGCAGCAGGATGGAGTGTTACCAGTAATCTTATGCCAATTTTCAGAGATCCCGCAGACAATACAAAACACTATTACACAGGTTATTTAAACAAAGACGGTTTTAAATTGATTGAACAAGTTGGTTTCTGGGCTCCAGCGTATGGCACAAGTGGAGAAAAAGTACAATACAGAGCGACTGAAGGTGATGCTGATCCGGGTGTTTTCCCAACAAGCGCTTCAGGTTATTACTCTTTTGAATTAAATATTAAGGACCTTACCTATAAAATTGCGCCTTTTACCGGAACTATGCCAAGTTACACGACAGTAGGTATAATTGGAGATGCTGCACCATTAGACAATTGGGGAAGCAGTGTTGCAATGACTAAGTCAGCTTTTAATCCTCATATCTGGAAAATCACTTATACTTTTACAACCGACGGTAAATTTAAATTCCTTGCTGATACTAATTGGATTGGTGACAGTTCAGGAGCTGATATTCAGATTAAAGCAGGTAAATATGATATTTGGTTTAATGATATCGATAACCGTTATATGTTAATAGCTGTTCAATAATAATGACAAAAAGTTAAGATAAGCCTCAGGTAACTTATTTGAGGCTTCTTAATCTTTTTTAAGTAGAAAAACAATTTATAAATTTCAATCATTATGATTTTACAGATAAAAAAACGCCTGTCAATAATTGCATTGCTGATGATTACGGCAATTCAGTTTTCCTGTTCAAATAACGATTCTTCTGATACGCCTATCGTAGATCCGCCGGCTGCTGATGATACTTTTATCAGAGCTTCGGATGTTTCTTACCTTCCGGAAATGGAAGAACGCGGAACTAAATTTTACAGCAACGGTAAAGCAGAAGACATGCTTACCACACTTAGAAATGCGGGGTGTAATACAGTCCGAATCCGTTTGTGGAACAATCCTTCAAACGGTCATTCAGGTTTTGCTGAAGTGAAAAAATTTGCTCAAAGAATCAAACAATCAGGCCTTAGAGTATGGCTTACCGTTCATTATTCTGATCACTGGGCAGATCCTGGAGTTCAGACTACTCCTGAAGAATGGAAAAATTTATCTTTTACCGATTTAAAAACGGCTGTTTCAACTTATACATCCAAAATTATTACCGAAATCAATCCTGATATTATTCAGATTGGAAACGAAATCAACAGCGGATTACTATGGCCTCAGGGAAATTTAATTAGCAACGAACAACAATGTATTGACATCTTAAAGACAGCAAGTGCAGCTGTTCGTGCAAAAGCCCCAAATACCAAAATCATGATTCATTATGCGGGTATAAATGCAGGTGGTACAGACTGGTTTTTTAACAAAATGAAAACCATTGATTATGATTATATCGGATTATCATACTATCCTGTTTGGCACGGAAAAGACATCAATCAAATAAAAACAACTCTTGATGCTTTAGGAAAAAAATACAGCAAAAGAGTCCTGATTGCCGAAACGGCTTATCCTTTTACACTTTCGTTTAATGACTTTACCAATAATATTGTAGGTGCAGCTGATCAATTAGTTCCGGATTATCCTGCTACCCCGGCAGGGCAAAGAACTTTTGTAATGGCAGTTAGAGCTCAGGTAAAAGCATCAGAATACGGACAGGGTTTTGCGTATTGGGGAGGCGAGTGGGTTGCTTTCAAAGGGCAACAGGCTACAAGCGGTTCTACTTTTGAAAACCAGGCTTTATACAGTTTTGATAATAATGCCCTATCAGTAATGCAGGCTTTCAGCAAAGACTAAAACATGAAAAAATTACGTAAAATTATATCTTTTTTGATGATAACTGCCGTTTTATTTACTTCATGTAAATCTAAAATGGCAAGCCCGAAAGATTCTTTTTCAAAAGGAGCAGATGTAGGCTGGTTACCACAAATGGAAGCAACAGGCTATAAATTTTATGATGCAGACGGTTCTCAAAAAGACTGTCTGCAATTATTAAAAGACCGCGGAATAAATACCATCAGGTTACGTGTTTGGGTAAATCCAAATGATGATAAAGCCAGCGGACACTGCAGTCCTGAAGAAACGGTTGTCATGGCAGTTCGCGCTCAAAAATTAGGAATGCGAATCATGATCGATTTTCATTACAGCGATTCCTGGGCAGATCCGGGCAAACAAAATAAACCTGCAGCCTGGGCAAAACATTCTTTTCCTGAATTACTGAATGATGTGTACAGTCATACGTACGATGTGCTGAAATTGCTAAAAAATGCAGGAGTTACTCCGGAATGGGTTCAGGTTGGAAATGAAATTCCAAGCGGAATGCTTTGGCCGGAAGGACATACAGACAATTTTGCTCAACTGGCACAATTGCTCAATAAAGGATATGATGCTACGAAAGCTATAGATTCTAAAATTAAAGTTATTGTACATCTGGACGAAGGAAACAAAAACGAAAAATTCAGATGGTTTTTTGATAAAGCTACTGAGAATAACGTAAAATATGATGTAATTGGTTTGTCCTATTATCCATATTGGATTAAAACAGATTATCAAAGTACCATTTTAGATTTAGAAAATAATCTGAAAGACATGGCTTCCCGCTACAATAAAGAAGTAATGGTGGTCGAAGTCGGTGGGGATTATACATTAGAACAAAACACTAAAGAAATGCTTGAAGCGACTATAAAAGCCGTAAAAAGTGTGCCTGATAATAAAGGTTTAGGAGTTATTTACTGGGAACCACAAGGCGAAAAAAGTTGGAGTGGTTATCAGTTAAACGCCTGGCTTCCTGACGGAAAACCATCTCCGGCATTGGATGCTTTCAAAAATTAGATAAACGATAAAATTTTGCCATTAAAGATTAAGTTATTTAAACTTTATGGACTTAATTTCGTAATGGTAAAAACAAAATGAAAATGAAATTAATTTTTAAATCAATATTATTTTTAGCTCTATTGATTTTTTCGTCTGGAAAAGTGATGTCACAGACTGTTATTTTAAAAGATAACTGGCGCTTTTCTAAAGAAGTAAAAGGAGATGCCTTTGCTGTAGATTTTGATGTTTCGAAATGGGAAAAAGTCAGTGTACCTCACGACTGGGCTATCTACGGACCTTTTGATAAAGAATGGGACAAACAGGTTTCGGCAATTGAACAAAACGGAGAAAAAATTCCAACCGAAAAAACAGGCCGTACCGGATCACTTCCGCATATCGGAACAGGCTGGTACCGTAATACATTTACGCTTCCGGAGTTTAAAAAAGGAAAGAAAGTACTCCTTATTTTTGAAGGAGCGATGAGTGAACCTCAGGTTTTTTTAAATGGAAAAAAGATAGGAGGCTGGGGGTATGGCTACAGTTATTTTTCTATTGACATAACCAATGATCTTATCGAAGGGTCAGAAAATGTATTGGCTGTAAAACTGACTAATATGCCATTTTCTTCAAGATGGTATCCCGGAGCCGGTCTTTACAGAAAAGTTAGTGTTGTTGTAACTGAGGAAGAAAGTTTTACCCAATGGGGTACTTTTATTACAACTCCTGATATGAAAGAGAATAATGCCGTTGTTGATATTAAAGCGGAATTTCATGGCAGTAATGTATCAATGGTGACCCAAATAAAGGATGCTAATAACAAGGTTGTAGCAACACAAAAAAGTACAGAAACGAAAGATGGAAAATTTCATCAGATGTTGGAAGTTGCCAAACCTCATTTATGGAGTCCCGAAACGCCTTATTTGTATACAGCAGTAACCAAATTATACGCAGCAGACGGAAAATTAAAAGACGAACAAAACATAAAGTTTGGTATCAGATTTATTAAATACGAACCAAAAGTAGGATTTAGCCTTAATGGTAAAGTGACCAAGTTTAAAGGGGTTTGTCTTCATCATGATTTAGGGCCTCTTGGCGCAGCTGTAAACAAAGCGGCACTTAAAAGACAGCTCACGATTTTAAAAGATATGGGCTGTAACGCCATCCGAAGTTCTCATAATATGCCTTCTTTTGAACAATTGGAATTGGCTGACGAGATGGGATTTATGTTCCTTGCAGAAAGTTTTGATGAATGGGCAAAGCCAAAAGTAGAAAACGGATACCATCGATTTTTTGAAGAATATGCAGAAAAAGATATTGTAAACTTAGTGAGAGCCACGCGAAATCATCCTTGCATTGTAATGTGGAGTTCAGGAAATGAAGTTCCTGACCAATACGGAAAAGAAGGTTTGGCAAGAGCCAAATTTTTACAGGATGTTTTTCATAGGGAAGACCCTACACGTCCGGTAACTGTCGGAATGGATCAGGTAAAACAAACGATGGCGTCCGGTTTTGGATCTTTACTGGATATTCCGGGATTGAATTACAGGGTTCATCTTTATGAAGAAGCTTATAAAGCATTCCCGCAAGGATTTATTTTAGGTTCGGAAACCGCTTCAACAGTGAGTTCAAGAGGGATTTATAAGTTTCCTGTAGTTCAGGAAAAGAATAAACAATACGATGATTTTCAAAGTTCTTCGTATGATCTCGAAGCCTGCAGCTGGTCGAATGTACCTGATGAAGATTTTGTGCTTCAGGATGACAAACCGTGGGTTATTGGAGAATTTGTCTGGACAGGTTTTGATTATCTGGGAGAACCTACTCCTTATGATGAAAAATGGCCGTCAAGAAGTTCTTATTTTGGAATTTCAGATTTAGCAGGACTTCCTAAAGACCGTTTTTATCTTTACAGAAGCAGATGGAATACGAATGATAAAACGCTTCATATACTGCCACACTGGAACTGGAAAGGAAGAGAAGGAGAAATCACTCCGGTATTTGTTTACACGAACTATGACAGTGCAGAGCTTTTTGTAAACGGAAAAAGCATGGGAGTTCAGAAAAAAAATAATTCTACTCCGCAAAACCGCTACCGTTTAATGTGGAATGATGTTAAATATGAGCCGGGAACGGTAAAAGTCGTAGCATTTGATTCAAATGGGAAAAAATCTGCCGAAAGTGAGGTTAAAACAGCCGGCGATCCGTATAAAATTGTTCTCAATGCAGATCGAAAAATTATTAAGGCTGATGGCGAGGATATTTCTTTCGTAACAGTTTCAGTAGTAGATAAAAATGGAATTCCATGTCCTGTAGCTGATAATGAACTGCAGTTTAAAGTAACAGGGGCTGCAACTTACAGAGCTGCATGTAATGGTGATGCGACATCACTAGAAATATTTCATCAGGATCATATGAAGCTTTTCAGCGGTAAACTTGTAGTTTTGGTAAAAGCAATCAAAACAGCAGGTTCAATCCAATTGGAAGTAACAGGTAAAGGACTTCAGAAAGGGAAAATAAATTTGAAGTCGGAACGTTAATAGAATTTTTTAATACCCAGGTTGCTTTTTTTTACAAATGAAATTAAAGGAAGCTGAAATCAAGTCAGCATACCTTGCAAGTACTGGATTTTTTATATTTTACAAAATCGAAAAATTTTATCGAGACCATAAAAAAAGCCTGAGAAATCTAGATTTCTCAGGCTTTTTCTTTAACCTTGTAGCCCTAACGGGACAATTCTCGAACCATTTTATTGATGATTTAAAGATATTGAAAGTGTATAATGATTAATTCAAAAATATAGGTTTCCAAGAAATGATGAGTTCATACACTTATGAAACTGCTTTTAAACGTTTTTATTGAATTGTTGTTTTTATAACCTATAGCCTAAATGAAAACCAAATCTCGCAATTTGGGTATCGTAATTTTTATCGGTAACATCTCAATTCAGTGTTAAAAGATCTTTAGTTAAATAGACTAATTGTAGAACTTGATACTGTCTTTTTCACAATATCCAAAATGTACAGCTATTCTGCCTGCTATATAAGTTAAATTATCTTATTGTATTATTTCTGCATTTTGTTTACCAAAATAAATTAAAGTACTATTCTAATTTCTATTTTTTGGTATTAAAGTCCTATTCAATTTTTTTCTCTCACTAAAAATATTTATTTTTTTAATTCAATCCACTTCTTGAGAAAATCTTCGGTTTTGGTCATGTAAGTAAGGGCTTCCACCTTAGTTCTCATGGGGCCAGGATGTGCAGCTTCATTTCTTTTATCACGTAGATCATCGATCAGTTCTATTTTTAAGCTGAGAGGGGTATTAAAAGTAGCTGCTAATAACCCCTGCAGTAATGTAACTTCTGTAGAACTGATGTTAGGCATAGTTGTGCTTATAGATTTAAATCTTTCAAGTGCACCCTGCATGACTCCGATCATCCAATTTCTTGTATGACTAATGTTTCTGAATAAGCCGCATAATTCATTCTCAACTGACCGTCCATATTGAAGGATCACAGGTGAAAAGTCACTATGGTCATCGATATTGTGATAAAGATACTGACCAGTGGATAAATACCGTAGACTGTCTGGTAACAATTTTGAATAATTAATAAAAATTGCATTTACCAATGTTTGATACAATCTTATATCAGCCTTTTTGGTAAATTCGTCGATCTTCAGCTGTAAATCAACTATTTTGTTTTCGTTATCCTCTTTATCTGCTTTCAGTGCTTCAAAATCTCTGAAGAAATTGTCTCTCTGAACATTAAGTAGACTTAGTTCCAATTTATCAGCTTCATCGAAGAAACCGTCGTCAAAAAGTTTATAATCTATTGTTCCATCAGACTCTATAAAAATAGTTTCTATCTGTTTTCTATCTTCTGTTATTTTTTGTGCTCCCCTTAGATAAAATATCTTGACGCCCTTACTCTTAATTTTTCCTTCCGCAGTAAGGGTCTGGAATTTTCTGATGAGATATTCGCTGTGCGTTTCAATTACTAACTGGATATTATATAATTTATTAGCCTTTACAAACATTTCTGCCAACAAAGACTGCCATTTCGGGTGGAGGTTTGTTTCGGGTTCTTCAATTAGAAGTAGGCTGGGAACATAATAATCTTTTGGGTAATAATCACCCTCGTCATTGCTAATTTCTTTACTCCTTTTGTTTTTTTTCGCTATTACCCCAATATGCATTAAAATCAGAATCAGCTGCTTAATTCCATAACCAAAATCAACCAGATCTCGTGCGTGAAACTGATCAGTCTTAATCGAAATTTTAATTATTTGAAGTTTACGTTCAAAGTTCACTACAATTTCTTCACCGATCTCAAAAGCTTTTAGATATTCATTGACAAACTGGGTATCAATGTCAAGAGAGCTGTAATCTTTTAATAATTTTGTGAAAGTTGAATTATTTGTACCAATGTATATTCGCGAATTTTCTTCTTTAACGGTTGAAAGATAATTTATGGTTGAAATTCTACCAATGAGTTCTTTGTAACTGTTTTTAAAACATTCAGAAATGACAAAGTATTCATTTTCTGGATCCGAATTATTTTTCCAGTTTAGGTTTTTATTTAAAATATCAATAGACTGATAGTGTAATATTTCTTCAATTTGCGGCTCAGGCCAAAAGTATTCTTCAGACTGGAAGTCATGTTCCAGAAGTGATTCCTGTCCACTAAGCTTTGTCCCAGTTCTAAAATCACTTTCAAGGAAAGCTTTCCAAGATTCAACCAACATATCGCTTTTAAGTGACTTTATAAAAAAAGAAGCACTAAAAGATTTTTTTTCCAATTCTTTATCAGCACCCTCTAGAAAATTTTCATTTCGTTTATTTTTTAAATAGACTTCATAGAACTCTAATAATCCCTTAACATAATATCTTAATTTTTCCACATTGATGC
The DNA here is from genome assembly GCF_000282055.1 of Flavobacterium sp. CF136. GTDB lineage: Bacteria > Bacteroidota > Bacteroidia > Flavobacteriales > Flavobacteriaceae > Flavobacterium. The sequence goes on along the minus strand of NZ_AKJZ01000018.1, from coordinate 34,341 downwards.
TCCAGTCAATATATGCAATAAGTGGACTGTAAGGCGACATATAATAAGATGGATTAAGAAATTGTTCTACTAGTGTTTTTTCTTCTTCAGCGCTCTTTTTTTGTTCATACTCCTGCATTTTAAGCTGATGTTTCTTTAAATGAGAATCTTTCTCTGAATCAGTTGCTTCTCTATAGGAAAATGAAAAAAGATCAGTATTATCTTTTTTATCAGTTATCGTAATTTTTCTCAGATGCCCATTGTAACTGTCATTATGTGACGGTATTTCAAAAGAAAGTGTTGAATAGATTGTTGTTATCCCTAAAAATGTAAAAGGTAGAGAAATTTCAATATTTCTATTAGCTGTATTATTTAATACATTTTCAAAATCTCCCAAGAAGTGTTCCTGCTCGTTTAAATCCAAATCAAAGGGAATTTTACTTCCAGCGACACTATTCTTAAGCATCTGAAGGTATTTTATTATCGAACTTTTACCTGAATTATTTGTGCCTGTGAGTAAATTGATCGAAGAAAGTTCTTCAAAAATTCCTTCTTGGTCATCGAATACTCTAAAATTCTTAATTCCAATAAAATCAATTGGTTTCATAGATTGTTGTTTATTTTAACAGAGATATATTAAACAGCCATAATAGTTATTCTACTATCATTAATACCGCTTATAATAACTGGAATTTCACTTAAACAATTCCTGATTGCAAGTAATAACTCTTCAAAATTATCGAATCTGTCAGTCAATAATAAAAAGCATAATAAACATTCAGCCTCACTATTTGGATTTAAAATTGAAACTCTAACAGAATTACCTAATCCGCATGCTATAAGTCTTTCGTGTATCGTTTGTAATTTTTTATTCATAATTTAAATATTTATTTTAAGAACTTTCTTCAATACACTTTGTATTAATTTCCCCTGCTGTTGCGAGCGTCCCGCTCGTGAACTCGACGAAATGTTGACAAAAAGAGTTTTAAAGATAGTTAAAAACAACAAAAGCTCCAGATTTCTCTGAAGCTTTTGTTGTTTTAGTAGCGGGAAGCATTCAATTATCTAACCAGTTTTTCGAAGATTATTACAATATTATAGGATACGCATCTTAATTTTTTCTTTGGATATCTATCCATATAATTACCAAAAGCATCCGTCAAATTAAAAGCCCTTTTGATGATTCGTAATGAAAAAGCTATATATTTGAAAATAAATAATGTGTGGTATTTATCATGTATATTTACCCTAATTTGGTTGATTTTGTATGATTTTGTTACAAATATGAATAAGTTAGATATAATATTAACATAACTAAATTTTTAAAATGGACTTCTTTAAAAACTTATTCCAATTCAAAAGTAAAAAACCTCTTTTAGTTGATTTTCCTTATTTCAAAGAAATAGATATTAATAAGACAGAAGAATTATATAATGTTTCTGTTGAAATTAATGGAATGTTGATTTCATTAGATTTAAATTTCTATGAAGAATCAGTTCCTTTGAAAACCATAAAAAAAGCTGTAGATTTTCTACAAAAGCTATCCGAATTCGAAATAATTGCAAAAAATAAAATAATTGAAGAATTTAATACCGGAAATGTTGTCAAAGATTATATCGCACACCATTTAAAAGAATTAGATAGTGAAGGATTGAAAATCTTAGGAATTAATAGTTTTGAAGATTCAGAAACGCAAACAAAAATAATGTTTGATAAAATTCATTTAAAAAGGATAGGGATTTACCCGGAAGATTCAGGAAGTTATGGCGTTTTTGATTATACAATAAATGATTATTTAACACAATATTTGATTGTTGCAAGGTTTGACAGAAATAGAAATCTTGTAGAAATTGTAGAGGAAAGCTAAAAATGTCTTGTCCTAAAAAAAATCTGACACGAGCAGGACGCTCACGCCATAGGGATTTTTTTAATAATCCTATTGAAGTTGCTTTTATAATTTTTTTTCTTCAAGCTTTGCTAATAAATCTTGTAACTGTTTTAGAAAATATTCTTGAACTACGCAAAATCACTGCATACTACTTAAATATCTTTGGATCATTAATCAGTAATTTTTATATGATTGATTTTATAAATTATAAAACGTAACATTATGGATAGATCAATTACTTACATGGAAAAGTTATCCAATGGATATTCGCTTACTGAACTTGGATATCGAGATTATATTGCAGCTCGCTTTTTACTTAATAACCATTTCATAGTTCAAGGACTGAATCTTGCGAGTACAGCTGTAGAAAAATATTTGAAAGCTGTAATTGTCTTTAATCTTAAAGAAAGAGAAAGGTATAATTACCATTTTGACAGATTTAATTTACTCAAAAATCTGCTAGCGAAAGTTAACAATGATGTAACTGAAGAGTTTGATCCAGTTTTCATAGCAATATTAGAAAAAGCATTTAAGATCAGATATTATGATAAAATTAAAAAACCAATTTTTATGGGTTTTTACATAAATCAATTTATTGGGGAATTAGATTACACAATTGACTATTTGGAAAAGTTCATTTCTAATACTCAAAGTGGTGGACAATCTATAACAGTATATAGTAAAGCAGTTAAAAATAATGATCCGCATCTTTATGAAAATAACTTTATTCTAAAAAAAGAGAATAAAAAAGATTTTATGGAAAAACCTGATGTTGGATTTTCTATATACATTAGAGTTGAATCTGTAATTCAGGAAGAAAAGGTAGTAAAAGGCGGAAGTACCAGAAATAAATATGATGGTCGAATATCAAAATTCACACAATTTGGTACAAACTTTATGTTGTAACAATAGCTGCCGGTGATTTCATGCTGGAGAAAACGTCCTGCTTATGAACATAACAAGATATAATAAAAAAAGCTCCAGATTTCTCTGAAGCTTTGCTTAGTAGCGGGAACAGGACTCGAACCTGTGACCTTCGGGTTATGAGCCCGACGAGCTGCCTACTGCTCTATCCCGCGATGTTTCGGGTGCAAAGATACGCAGTAAATACAGTTTTGCAAAGAAATTACCGGTTTTTTTTGAGGAAAAGAGATTAAGTGTATAATCCTTTGTAATGGAGGTGCTTCTGTTTTTATATTTTTTAATGATAATTTTTTTCTTCTTTGATTTCCTGTTCTATTCTTTTATTGATATTGATTTTAGCTCCGGTAAAGACAAAAATAGTGGTTTTGTATTCCCGGGCATATTTATTTTTTATTTCGCCGGCAATAGAAGAAGATTGAAAGTACGGACTGGTTTCTTTAAGCTCATTGCTGACTTCTTCATATTCTTTAACCCTGATTAGGTTTTTATATTTCACATCAAGATTAAACCAATTCACATAATCGGCATTAAAAGAAACGGCTTTAATTCCTTTTTTTGTATAATAATTGATGGCTCCGGCCTGACCATAATTGTCGCAAAGTACTATTGTTTCTTTTTTATTTGATAAGGCAGCATAAACAGAATCAGTTTTTCGGGCAAGTTCCTTCCATCCCAACATGTCAGCAAAATCTTGCGGCAGGGCATGATCCTTTCCATCTTCCCAACGAAGCATGTCCAGTTTTTTGTATTTTTCTGAGTGGTTTACTATATATTCCGGACTTTTGTTTGGGAAAGCCAAATTGTACATCGGTATAAAAAACAATAGCGGAATGATTATAAATACAGGTTGTAAATAACGTTTCCAATCCGTATTCATCACATTGGAAAGAAAAACAGCTCCGAAAGCAATATAAACAGGATATAAACCAATTGCATAATACGCTTTGGCTTTGAAATATAAAAAAACAATAAGTGTAAAAATTATAGTAGCAAAGAAGAATTTATATTTCGAGAAAGGTTTGTAAAACAACAACGCATATAAAGCTGAAAGAATAACCAGAAGTGATCCGATAAAAAATAATATTTGTTCTTTCAAAAAGCCTATACGATCAACATTGACCAATTGTGTTTCGGCCAGTTCTTTCATATGATGAACAATCGGAAATTGATTGTTGTATTGCCATAAAAGATTCGGCAGAATTAATACCAATCCGATAGTTAAAGCGAAATACAGATTTTTCTCTGCTAAAATGCGCCTTTGGCCAGAAAGCAAAAGAGCAGGCAAGAGGCCAATAAGCAGGAAAAGAATGTTGTATTTATTCAGAAAACCAAAAGCGAAAACCACAGCGGCTACATACAACCATTTTGCTTTTTCGGTAGTGATGTATAAAATGACAACATAATAAAAAGCTGTCCAACACAATACATCTAGTGAGTTGGGCTGGTACAACATATTGATTCTAAGCAATGATGAAAACACAATACAAGTTGCACCTAAAATTAAGGCATATAGATTGCCTTTGAGTATTTCAATAGTTTTCCAAACAATAATAAGTGTTAAGACTCCAAAAAGGGCAGGGAAGAACTTAATCCAGAAAACAGAATTTCCGAGTAAAAATATAATATAAGAAACCCACGAAGTTACCGGAGGAACTGATAAATATCCCCAGGCTAAATGATGAGCCTGATCGAGATGCAGATATTCATCACGCTGCAAATCATATTCGGGACTTAGCAAAACATATTGCAAAACAAATTTTAAAATAATAAACCCAACTAAAATTAATATTTTTTTGGTCATGGGAATTTAGTTGTTTTGTTAAATAGATTTATATCAGTACTTAAAATGTTTAGCTAATATATCATTTATTTTTAATTTTAAAGTTGCAGAAGATTTAGAAATAAAAGACAAAAAGAAAGCCTCAGATTTCTCCGAAGCTTTGCTTAGTGATCCTGAGAGGATAATTTTTGCCATTTTCATTCTGAGTCCATTCGGTTTCGCTCAGGATAAACTTAGAGGAGGAAAGGGCTTCGACTCCGCTCAGCCTGACACCTGTTTTGAATTACACTTAAACAGTTAGATAATTATTTTACTTTTTCCCAAATAGCAGTTCTTCCCAATAAAGAGATACCAATATACCCCCTAATGTTGAGTTTCCCGTTTGTTAGTTTCATTGTACAGCTATATGTTTTACCACTGTAGGCATCATAAATTTCGCCGTCATCCCAAACACCATCCCGGTAAACAAAATCCGTAAGTATGATCAGGTCTTTAAGTTTGCGGGACCTAAGGTTTTTATCTTTGTTTTTGTCGTCTTTTTTAGAGGTGACCCCATCAGCTTCATACATGGTCTTTCCCCATATTAATTTTCCGAAATATTTATTATTAGATTTGTAAATCTCAATTTTCCCATCTTTTTCCTGACTCATCCAAAGACCTACTATTTTATCTGAAGGAGTATTTTGGGCTACCACATTAGAAATTGTTATAGTTAGTAGTATTAGCGTTAAATATACTTTTTTCATGTTTTTATTATTTGAAAATTACCCCGTTTGATGTAATTTAATTATCTCTTTGTAGAATTGGCGAAACGTGATTTAGTCATATTTTTTTACAGATAAAACATTAAAATATCTTACTTGTTAAATTTATTTTTTAGAAACATCCAATTGTTTAGAAGCAAAATACAATACAACAATTAAAAAAACTTCTACTACTATTGGCGGCATTAATGCATCTGACCAGCCATCAACTATAATGCTGTATATTCTGCCAAAAAGTATTACTGATATAAGCAATAGAGAAGATTGATACCAAGTTTTATTTTTAGTTCGCAAACCCATAAGTAACATCAATCCAATTCCTATAAGTGTACCGCTTATTGGTCCCCGAAAGGTATTATGGATTAATGCTCCCTTTAAATCTATACCATACAATTCTAATGTATCTGAAGGGAAAAACATATTTTTAATCCCTAATAATAATACTGTAATAATACTTAGCACTACTAAAGCATTAACTGTTTTTTTCATGTATTTTATTTTTTAAAATCTATTTATTTGTTTTTATGGCAATGCTTTGTTTAACTTAAATATTTACTACAATTTTACCAACAGTTCTGCCTTTTTCTAAATACAAATGAGCCTCACTCATCTCGTCAAAAGAAAATGTTTTGGAAACGTGTGATTTCAATATGCCTTTTTCCATTAACTGTGCAATTTGCAACATATCATCACCTGATGACGCTACAAGTGCAAATGATAAATCAACACCTTTTGATTTTGCTTTTTCAAGCTCTTCATTAGAAATATTGCTATTTGCAATTGAAACAATTGTTCCACCTTGTTTTGTTATATCTAATGATTTTAAAATAGTATCACCTCCAATGGTATCTAACACAAAATCAACATCCGTAACCAGATCTTGAAAATTTTCTGTTGTATAATCTATATGTTTATCTGTTCCATTTTGTAAAACAAATTCTCTGTTTTTTGCTGATGAAGTACCAATTACATAAGCTCCAAGGTGTTTGGCGATTTGTGTAGCGTAATGTCCTACACCACCTGATGCTGCGTGAATTAACACTTTGTCCCCTTTTTTTACTTTTCCTTTTTTTACTAAAGTTTGCCAGGCCGTAAGTGCAGCAAGTGTAGCTGCTGCGGCTTCCTGATGAGAAATATTTACAGGCTTTAAGGTTAAATGTGCTGATGGTACTGCAACAAATTCGGCATAAGCATTTCCTTTTCCAGGGAAATTTGCCATTCCAAAAACAGGATCACCAATTTTGAAATCTGTCACATTTTCTCCAACTTCAACAATTGTTCCTGACAAATCCCAACCTATAATTGCTGGTCTGTCTGCACCGAGAATCCAATTTAATGCTCCATCACTTGATCTTACTTTATAATCAACCGGGTTGACACTTAATGAAATTGTTTTTACTAATACTTCATCACTTTTAATTGTTGGCTTTGAGGTTTCTATATATTGCAGATTATCAACACTACCTGCTTCATTTAAGATTATTGTTTTCATTTTTTTATATGTTTACGATGAATGCTTTCAGTATCTGAATTTTAAGATTTGTTTAATTGTTTGAGAATTGTTTTTTCTAACATCCCATAAGCAAAATGTTGTAAAGTAATTAACACAGACAAACCTTTTCCAACCAAATTTCTAAATTTAGGCTTATCTGTTTCAACTACTTTAAGCACTTTTGCCGTAACCATTGCAGGATCCTCTGCTTGTTCTACTATGAAATTTGTATATTTTTCAATTTTATTCCTTAGCGTATTGTAATCTTCAATTTTCGTTAAAGGTGATGATGAATTATCTAAAATGCTTGTTTTAAAGGCGCCAGGTTCAATCATGGCAACACGAATATTAAACTCATTCAACTCATATCGTAAAGCTTTGAAATACCCTTCCAATGCATGTTTTGAAGCTGCATAGTAAGCGGAATTAGGAAATGAAACAAGTCCTACAATTGAACCTACCGTTATTATTTTACCAAATCTTTGTTTTCTAAAATAAGGCAATACAGCGTTAGTTACCTTGATAGTTCCCCAAAAGTTGGTCTCTAATTGTTGCCTTCCTAACTCTATGGGTGTTTCTTCTGCAATACCCGACACTAAAAAGCCAGCATTGTTGATAAGAATATCCAAGCGATTTATTTCTTTAAAAATTCTTTCGGAAAAAGTGTTTATTGATTCTTCTGAAGCAAGGTCTAAAGCTATCATTTTGAATGGTAATGATGTATACTTTTCAGGGTTTCTGCTTGTACCAATTACGTTGTAACCTTTTTTGTGCAGCTCGTTTGCAATTAGCAAACCAAAACCTGATGATGCGCCTGTTATTAAAATTGTTTGTTTCATGTTTTTTAATTTTATTGATTAGTTTAATTTATTTTAGACTTTTTAGTATATTTTTTCAGCTGTTTTACTGATTTTTTGATTTATTAAATAGTTAATTAAAACAGACTAAAAAGTATATTTTTAGTCAAAAAAAATAAATTCTTCCTTTTCATTAAAGTTTGAAACCGCTTTTCTATAATAAATTGTTTTGCCCTTTCCGCTTTTTTCTCAACATCATAACTACTATTTCACAGGACAAAAATATACTAAAAAGTTTATTTTATAAGACAGCTTAAGTTTTTTATAATAATTTTAACATTTATTAGTATTCTATGTTTTTATAGAAAAATAAATTCATTGTCTGCTTTATTTGGTTCCTGTCTTATAAAAAAATACACCTTTTGCTTTCAATATAATCTTCTCTAATTCCTTCATTTTGTCGACAATACAGCCTGTTAAAAGTGATAAATCATTGTAATCAGCCAGATACTGCGGAAACTTTCAGGATAAAAGATGGATAATATGTCTATAGTTTTGAATGATGCGTCCATCTTTTAAAGATTCATTATTCATAATTTTATCTTAATTAAAGTATCTAATTTATTTACGGATGACAAAAGTGGAATAGTAAAGTGTAGGATGTAAATATTTAATACAAATATTAAGTGATTATTGAGTTTGTTTTAGTTTGAGTTAGTGTAAAGGGGAGATTAATAATCTCCCTATTTTTTGCGTCTATTTTTTAAACTAAATGTTTTAATGAATATATAAATATCGTCTATATGAGAAGAGAGAGTTTGGAAATTAGAAACTATAAACCCTTAAGGAGTAGTATTGCTTTTTTTGCAATCCTATTTTTTTTGGCACCTAATGCGTATTGTAAAAATGAGGAAAATACAAAAAGTTCAATGGCTGTATTAGCGAGGCTTATTGGGAATCGTGCGGATGAGTTTGAATTAAGTATTATTGAAAATAAAGATCAAACCAATTCGGATTGGTTTGAAGTAGAAGCAACAGGGAATCGGGTAAAAATTCAGGCAACATCTAATACCGCAATTTGTTATGCGGCCTATACTTTTCTTAGGGATATTGGAGCAGTTTTGGTTAGTTGGGAAGGAAACAGAATCGACTTGCCAAAGGCCTGGCCAAAGTATTCAAAAAAGCAATCTACACCATTTAAATACAGGGAATATTTAAACGCTTGTACTTTCGGTTATACTACTCCATGGTGGGATTGGGAGCGCTGGGAACAGGAAATAGACTGGATGGCGCTTCACGGTGTTAACCTGCCTACAGCAATGGAAGGACAAGAAGCAGTCTGGCAGCAATTATGGAAAGAGTATGGATTAACAGACAGTCAGTTACAAGCACATTTTACTGGGCCTGCATTTTTGCCATGGCAAAGAATGGGGAATATAAACAGTCTGGAAGGACCATTACCACAAGAATGGATCAATAAAAAAGAAAATGTTCAGAAGAAAATATTGCAAAGAATGAGAGCTTTAGGAATGCATCCTGTTGTACCCGCCTTTAGTGGTTATGTGCCAAAAGCATTTGCAGAGAAACATCCGGGCTCAAAAATCAGCGAATTAAAATCCTGGTCAGGAGGAGGTTTTGAAAGTACTTACCTGTTGGATGCTAATGACCCTTTGTTTAAGGAAATAGGAAAACGTTTTATAGAAATCTACACAAAATTATACGGCCAAGCTGATTTTTATTTAGCCGATGCTTTTAATGAAATTACGCCTCCAGTTTCTAAGGAACATAAATATGAAGAACTGTCAGATTATGGAAAAACCATTTTTGAAACTATTAATGAAGCTTCACCAGACGCTACCTGGGTTATGCAGGGGTGGCTTTTTGGAGATAATAAAGAGTTTTGGACAAAAGAAGCCACTAAAGCTTTTCTTAGTAAAGTGCCAAATGACAGGATGATGATTCAGGATTATGCAAACGACAGGCATAAAGTATGGGAGAAGCAAGAAGCTTTCTACGGAAAACAATGGACGTATGGTTATGTACATAATTATGGAGGATCGAATCCTGTTTATGGAGATTTAAATTTCTACAAAAATGAACTCACACACTTATTAGGAAATTCTAATAAAGGAAATGTTGTTGGCTACGGAGTAATGCCGGAAGGTTTAAATAACAACTCCATAGTTTACGAGTATATTTATGATCTTCCATGGAGTCAGGGAAAGGAATCTGTAAATGACTGGCTAAATAAATATTTGAGTGCCAGATACGGAAAAAATATTTCTACCCCTGTTTTTCAAGCCTGGAAATTGTTAATCGAATCAGTTTACAGTACTAAATATTGGGAAACACGCTGGTGGGACGACAGGGCCGGAGCTTATTTGTTTTTTAAAAGACCTACTCTAAAAATAACAGAATTTAAAGGGAATCCCGGAGATAAGCAAAAGCTAAAACAAGCTTTGGATATTTTGAAAAGAGAAAGCAAAAGCTTCAATAAAAACAGCCTTTATTTTTATGATTTGCTGGATATGTCAAGGCACTATTATTCACTTTGTATTGACGATTTATTGATAGAATGTGTTACCGCATATGAGTTGAAAGATATAAAGAAAGCTGACGAATTATTTAAAAAAATAGAGAAACAGGCTTTGGATATAGATAATATGCTTTCCGGGCAGCCTTTGAACAGCCTGAATAATTGGTTAAAATCTGCTTCAGATTATGGAAGTTCTCCTGAGGTATCCAAACTGTACGTAAAAAATGCAAAAACATTAATAACACTTTGGGGAGGAGAAGGTCACCTGAATGATTATGCTTCCAGATCATGGCGTGGGATGTACAAAGGTTTTTATTGGCCAAGATGGAAAATGTTTTTACAGGCGCAAAGAGAATCAGTAGTCAATAATACCTCATTTGATGAATTGAAAGTAAGAGAATCAATAAAGCAATGGGAAATTAAATGGTGCCAAAGCAAAGAAATGTATTAAACTGAGTTCGATACAAGATTTATTTACCTCAAAATTTAAATTATTCATAGATGAATCGTTCCTACGGAACTCCTTAAAATTCATCATAGAATATTTCAACGGATTAAAACCGTTGCTGCAAAACGAATTGTTCCTCAGGAGCTTTAGCATAAAAGAGCCATAGGCTCACTACATATTATAGCGACGGATTTTAATCCGTTGATAACCAGTAATGATGAAAGCAGTTCCGTAGGAACGCTCCATATAAAATTGATTTTTGGAACAATAGATTTTATATCGAACTCAGGTTATTAGGAATTTACAAAATATTTAATCAATAAATAAAATAAAAGCGATGTTAAAAAGCGACATAGACAAAGCAACAAGTTTTGAAAAGAGATTTGAGAATATAGGAACTGTAGTTTATGAAAATTCAGTGATAGCTTCCAAATCAGTAGCTAATGAAATAGCAGGTTTAATAAGAGAAAAACAGGCCCAAAAACAATTATGCATATTAGGCCTGGCTACGGGATCGAGTCCAAAAAGCTTATATGCGGAGCTGGTTCGCCTTCATAAAGAAGAAGGACTGAGTTTTAAAAACGTAGTATCATTCAATTTAGATGAATATTATCCAATGGAGCCGGATTCTATAAATAGCTATGTTCGGTTTATGAAAGAACTGTTATTTAATCATATAGATATTTTGCCGGAAAATGTTCATATTCCGGATGGTACTTTATCGAAAGAAGCGATAGGGGATTACTGCAGCAATTATGAAACTAAGATTGAAGCGCTGGGAGGTCTTGACTTACAAATTTTAGGAATTGGCGGTAACGGTCATATTGGATTTAATGAATCCGGATCGCTGCAAAATTCAAAAACCCGTTTAGTTGCCCTGGATCATATTACGCGGGTAGCTGCAAGTAAGGATTTTTCAGGTTTGAATAATACGCCAAGAACTGCGATTACTTTAGGTGTAAAAAAGATTATGGAAGCCAAAAGAGTTATACTGCTGGCTTGGGGCGAAGGAAAATCGAATATAATTAAATCTTCTGTCGAAGGTCCTGTGACAAATCTGGTTCCCGCCTCTTTTCTGCAGGAACATAATAATACCACTTTTGTACTGGATAAATCGGCAGCTTCAAAATTGACCCGTATCAACACACCATGGCTGGTTGAAAATGTGAATTGGACAGATACACTTATACGAAAAGCTGTTTTAGGTTTGGCTTTGCATTTAAAAAAACCAATACTAATGTTGACAGATGCCGATTATATTGAGAACGGGATGAGTGATTTGCTTGCAGACTTAGGTCCCGCATATGATATTAATATTAAAATTTTCAATAAACTGCAAAACACCATTACCGGATGGCCGGGTGGAAAACCCAATGCCGATGACAGTAAACGCCCTGAAAGAGCGGAACCGGCTAAAAAACGGGTTCTTATTTTTAGTCCACATCCGGACGACGACATTATAAGTATGGGAGGAACCTTCAAACGCTTACATGAACAGGGTCATGAAGTACATATTGGCTATCAGACTTCTGGAAATATTGCTGTAGCAGATGATGAAGCATTACGATTCGCAGGTTTTGTGTGTGATTACAATGATAAATTTGGAATTGCAAGTACGGAAGCTAATGATATCTACAATAAATCGGTTGCATTTCTTAAGAATAAAAAAAACAGCGAAACTGATATTCCTGAAGTAAGAAATATTAAAGGCCTGATACGAAAAGGAGAAGCCCAGGCTACATGTCATTTTGTGGGATTACCGGATAGCCGGATCCATTTTATGGAGCTTCCATTTTATGAAACAGGTACGATTGAGAAAAAACCATTAGGAGAAGAAGACATCAGGATAACTATGGATTTGATTGAGAAGATAAAACCTCATCAGATATACGCAGCAGGAGATTTGGCGGATCCGCATGGTACCCATAAAGTATGTTTGGATGCAATTTTTGAAGCAGTAAAACGATTGAAAACAAAAGATTTCATGAAAGATTGCTGGGTTTGGCTTTACAGAGGCGCATGGCAGGAGTGGGGAATAGATGAAATTGAGATGGCGGTACCAATGGGACCGGATCAGGTACTGGAAAAAAGGAAAGGCATTTTTAAACATCAATCACAAAAAGACGGAGTCGTTTTTCAGGGTTCGGACAGCAGGGAATTTTGGCAGCGCGCCGAAGATCGCAACAGGGAAACAGCAGATTTATACCATCAGCTTGGATTATCACATTATGCAGCAATGGAAGCTTTTGTGAGATGGATATATTAGTAAAACTTTAACTACAATAATATTGTAAAAGTAAGTCTCAAACCCCTTATTCTCATTGACTTTACTAAAAACATCCATGTTTCTGAATAACCTGTCCATTTGTTAACATTTCATTAGTGTTAATTTCGTCCTAACTATATTAACCAATTTAACTAATTAAACATGGAAAAACTTAAACTTTTATTATTAGCCTTTTTTCTTGGCTTCTCAATTAATACATGGGCACAAAAAACAGATGTGACCGGTATAGTTTCAGATGAGAAGGGTATACCATTACCCGCTGCCAATATACTCGAAAAGGGTACGAACAAAAGTGTCGTAACAGATTTTGACGGGAAATTTAAAATGAGTGTTTCAAACAAAAATGCTGTATTGGTAATTTCCTATATTGGATTTCAGGACCTGACTCTCAAATTAGAGGAATCAAAAACCAATTATTCAATTAAATTGTCTCCTACTACTACTGCTTTAGAACAAGTTGTAGTGGTTGGTTATGGAAAAGGCACCCGTAAAAACCTAACCACTGCTGTAACTTCAATTAAAGCTGAAGAATTAAATAAAGGAGCAATTAGTGATGTAGGACAGTTGCTGCAAGGTAAGGTTTCGGGTCTGAACATTTCATCAAGTGGAGATCCTACAAGATCAGCTTCAGTAGTTTTGCGTGGAGTTTCAACGTTAAACAGTTCTCAGGGGCCATTTTATGTAGTAGATGGAATTCCGGGGGTTGACATTTCGGTTATTTCACCAGATGATATCGCAACTATTGATGTATTGAAAGATGCTGCTGCAACTGCAATTTATGGTAACCGTGCTGCCAATGGGGTTATTATGGTTACTACAAAAAAAGGTAGTAAAGACAGAACTCAAATCTCTTATAATGGTTATTTTGGTTATGAGCATGTTACAAATCAGCTTGATATGATGGATGCTAATCAACTTAGGGCGTTTACTGCCAAAAACAATTTAAATTTCACTCCTGAAAATGATAAAGGGGCTAATACAAATTGGCAGAAAGAAATTTTAAGATCAGGAGGGGCAGCTTCAAGCAGTCATAACATATCAATGAGCGGAGGTGGTGAACATGGTAATTATACAGCAAGTTTAACTTCTCTTAATAAGGAAGGAGTTCTTATGAAAAGTGATTTTTCGCGTGTGATTGCCCGTTTATCTGTTGAGCAATATGCCTTTGATGATAAAGTTAAATTTGGTTTGAATGTTACCAACTCAAGCAGCAAATATACCAATGTGCCTCAGCGTAATGCAGTGCTTTTGCAATCTGTAAGTTATCTTCCGGTTTCTCCGGTAAAAAATCCTGATGGAACTTTTTTCGAAAATTTTGTTAGTCCGGGATATTTTAATCCGGTGGCTATGATTGAGCATGGAACTGATGAGACAAAAGCAAATAATCTTGTCGGCAGCCTTACTACTGAAGTAAAACTTCCTTTTGGATTTACGTATAACTTAAACGTTGCACATCAAAAATTAACTGCAACACATGGAGAATTTTATGATAGCTATTATTCGAAATATAATAGTGCAAACTTCTACAATAATCCAGATCCGCCTCAAACAAGAGGACTTGTAAATTTTGGAGTAAATGGTTCAGCATTAAGAAATTCTTATGAGAATACTAATAATATTATTGAGAGTTTTTTAACCTGGGACAAGACTTTAGGGAGTCATAAAATAAAAGCTGTTTTAGGATATTCATGGCAGGAAAATATCTTAGGAGACGGATTTCAGGCTACAGCAACTAATTTTCCAGTAGATAATGTAGGCTATAATAACCTTGCTTTAAGCAATTATACTTCAGTGAATGGTTATGTAGTAAATTTTGGAGATAGCAGAGCCTATCAAAAAACACGTTTGATCTCAGAGTTTGGACGTTTAAACTACAATTATAAAGATAAATACCTTTTGCAGGGAACAATCAGAAGAGATGGAGGTTCAGTATTCGGAGCAAATAATCGTTGGGGGTATTTTCCTTCTGTAGGAGCTGCATGGAGAGTTGACAAAGAAGGTTTTATGCAGGATCAAAAACTTTTTAGTGACTTAAAATTCCGTGCGAGTTATGGAGTAACAGGAAATTCATCAGGATTTAATGCTTATACAGCTCAGTTTATTTCAGGAAGTTTAGGAACTTTTTATTATAACGGACAACAAATAGGAGCTTATGGCCCTAATCAGGCAGCAAACCCGGATTTGAAATGGGAAAAAACAGCTACCACAAATATAGGTGTTGATTTTGCCATATTGAACGGAAAAGTAACGGCTTCTGTTGATCTATATGACAAGAAAACGACTGACATGATTTTTAATTATGCTGTAAGCCCTGTACTTGTACCAGTAGGAACTATTGTAGCTAATGGTGGAACTATGTCTAATAAAGGGATTGAGGTTAGTTTGGGCGCTACACCTGTAAAAACTGCGAATTTTACCTGGTCAACCAATTTGAACTTTTCAAGCAACAAGAATGAGATTGTTAAATTGACGAACCCTTTCTTTATAGGTGGAGATTCTATCCGTAGAGTACAGCCTGATGGAGGAGGACAAACAGGCAGCACTTTGCAAATTTTTAAAGAAGGAAAACCTCTTGGGCAGTTCTTTACACTTAAATATGCAGGAAAAAATGCTAGCGGTGTTTCTCAATATTATGATAAAAATGGCAACCTGACAACTACACCTCTTATAGGAGTTGATTACCATTATGCAGGAAGTGCACAGCCAAAAGTATTATTAGGGTGGGGAAATAATTTTCAATACAAGAAATTTGATTTGAGTATTTTCTTCAGAGGAGTGTTTGGCAATAAAATTTTCAATGCTACCCGTGCCGATTTATTCAGGCCTAGTACCGCAATGACCAATAATATTTTAGTTGATGCAGAAAATGAATCACCAGCCGATTTGAACTCTTATAAATATTCGTCACGTTTTATAGAAGACGGCAGTTATATCCGATTAGATAATATGACATTGGGTTATGATTTTGGCAGAGTGGGCAAATACATCCAAAAAATACGTATTTATGAAACGATAAATAATGTGTTTGTTATTACCAAGTATTCAGGAATTGATCCGGAAGTAGAGCAAGGAGGTACTGCTCCAGGTGTAGACTCGAATAATTTCTATCCAAAAACCAGAACTTTTATGTTTGGTTTAAATGTGATATTCTAAAAATTAAATTGTAAAAATTATGAAAAAGATATTAAAATATTTAGGGCTTCCAATACTTTTGGTTGGTTTGTTTTGGTCTTGTGAAGATCTTGATGTGCCAATTACGACACAACTGACACCGGATGTATTCCCTCAGAACTCAACACAGTATATTCAGACCACAGGGCCTGTTTATTCGGCTTTTCGCGGTGATTTTTCATTTTCATGGTGGTGGTCACAATCATTATCTACAGATGAAGCCATTATGCCTGCAAGAGGAGGTAACTGGTTTGATAACAGAAACTATATTGCTATGCATTATCATGACTGGACGCCGGATAATGGTATAATAAGCAGTCTTTGGGACTGGTCGTCTAAAGTGATAGGGATTAGCAATCAGACAATTTCAATTTTGGATCAGGCAATGCCTGAAGGTTCAGAAAAATCAACTTTAATTTCTGAAGTAAAAACCATGCGCGCTATATCGTATTATATGCTGATGGACAGTTATGGAGATGTACCATTAGATACGGTATATGGGGATTTTAGTTCTCACGCTAAATCCAGCAGAACAGAGGTTTTTAATTTCATTGAGAAAGAGTTAAAAAAAGCAATTCCTAACTTAAATCCGGCATCAGGAATTACAACTTACGGCAGACCAAACAAGCAAACGGCAAATGCCCTGCTTGCAAAATTGTATCTGAATGCAGAAGTGTATACCGGAACGCAGCGTTACAATGATGCTATAGCAGCTTGTGACCAGGTAATTAATTCAGGATTATATAACATTGAACCAAGAGCGACTTATCTTCAAATGTTTTATCCAACCAATGGACCGGCAATGAAAGAATTTATTTTTGCAGTTCCTTACGATCCTTCAGCTGTAACTGTAGGTTTCAATGGGCAGATGTATCATTCACGTTATGATGTGCCGCGTTCAGAAAGAACAAAGTTTGGTCTGGCTTTTACGCCTAGTGCACCAAGAAGTACGCTGCCTGAATTTTATGCTAATTTTAATGACGCCAATGATATTCGTAATAATCAATGGTTAACTGGTCTGCAATATATGAATGACGGTGTTACACCTGTAATGGTTACTACAACAAAGAAAGGATACGATCAGTTTTATACTGGTTCTGATGGAAGTGCCGCCTATACATATCAGGTAAATTTAACACCGGATATTATTCTTCGTCAAAGTCAGGCCTTATTTGATTGTGGAAATGATGAGATTGCCTGGAATATGGGATACAGAAATATTAAATTTTATCCTGATAAGAGTTCAACAAGCCGTAATCAAAATAATGACGTGCCATTTTTACGTTATTCAGACGTAATCCTGATGAAAGCAGAAGCAATTCTTCGTGGTGGCAGTGAAACTTTAGGTCAGACTGCTCTTTCATTAGTAAATATGGTTCGTTCTAACCGTACTACTTCTGCTGCATGGACCAGTGTGACTTTAGAAGAACTTTACAAAGAAAGATCTCGTGAATTTGCACAGGAAGCATGGCATAGAAACGATATGATCCGATTTGGTAAATATGAAGGCTCATGGGGATTCAAAACAAATTCTGAAACCTATCGTCGTGTTTTCCCGATTCCTACTAATGCTTTGGTTTTAAATCCTGCTTTAGTTCAGACTACAGGATATAATTAGGATGAAATTAATTTAAAAATACATTACACATTACACATTGATTTTAATTTTAAAAAGGAGAGGAAGATCGAGTTTCTTCTCCTTTTTTCTTAAAAAAGTAGTAAGACCGATTTTGAAAATTTTACATTTTTACATTTGAATATAAGCCTTTTTTGCCCCCGGACTAATTATAAAGAATGGCAGGATATAACGCAGAAACATGATAAATACATTGTCTTCTGTAATATTCATGCCGGTTGAATTTCCTGAGAAATGAAAAAGAATATTTCTCAGGCAGATTCTTCCATAAATATCTTTTAGAATTAATTGATTAGTATGAAATCAATTCAGCATACACAAATTGTCAGCCCCTGTCAATATAAATAGAATAGATGAAATTAGATAAAATTTATAAAATTGGACACATTGGAATAAGTTTAGCCCTTATTTTTTTAGTGTCATGTAAAACCGAAAAAAGTACTTCTTTTAAAAAAAAGGAGGCAGCAGATATGGTGTATCCTTTGCTCGATACCGAAAATTCAAGATGGTTTTTCTTTTCATCGGCAAGTCGTCCGTTTGGTATGGTGAATTTAAATCCGGATACTGAAATTAAAGGTGATTGGGGAGGCGGATACAAATATACAACGGATACAATAAAAGGTTTTAGTCATATTCATGAATGGCAGATGTCCGGGGTTTCTGTGATGCCGGTAACAATTTCAAAGGAAAATGAAGCAACTATTTTTACAGATTTTTATTCTAAATTCAGTCATGAAACAGAAAAAATAACTCCCGGATACCATTTGCTAAAATTGGACAGATACCAAATAACTGCAGAATTAACCAGTACCAAAAGAGTCGGTTTTCATAGATATACTTTTCCGGCTAATGCGCAAAAAGGGATTCTTTTCAATCTAAATACAATTCTCGGGCCATGCGAAAATACAAATGGCATATTAGAAAAGAATAACGATTATGAACTTTCAGGATCATTAGTATTAAGCACTAATTTCAGACGTCCAAAACCATTAACCGTATTTTTTAAAATTAAACTTAATGAGCCTGTTACCTCGATAGAGCAAAATACCGGTACAGGCAATTATTTAATTAATTTTGGTAAATCGGATAAAAAAATATTAATGAAGGTGGGCATTTCATATACTTCAATTGGAAATGCAGCTATTAATATTGAAAAAGAATTACCACATTGGGATTTTGATAAAGTAGTTACCGAATCAAAAAATGAATGGAATAATTTGTTGGGCAGGATTAAAGTTGAAGGAGGAACAGAAACAGATCAAAGACGATTCTATACAGATCTTTGGCATGCTTTGCAGGGAAGAAAAATGATTAGTGATGCAAATGGTGCCTATCCTGATAACACAGGAGAAAAATTTAGAATTGGACAATTGCCTCTGAATGCAAACGGTAAACCAAAATTCAATCATTACAATTCTGATGCGTTTTGGGGAGCTCAATGGACAATAAATACCCTTTGGGGACTTGTTTATCCTGAAATTATGGAAGAATTCGTATGGTCATTAATGCAATATTATAAAGATGGCGGAATGATTCCACGTGGTCCTTCCGGAGGTAATGACACCTATGTTATGACCGGAGCTTCAACCACACCTTTTATTGTCAGCGCTATTCAAAAAGGAATAATCCAAGAAGATTTAGAAGCTATTTATATCGCACTGAAAAAAAACCATATGCTAAACGGTATTATGGGAAAAGCCGGATATGAACATAATACAGATAGCGGAGGAGGATTGAAATATTATTTAGAAAACGGCTTTGTTCCTTATCCGCTTCCCGATGGTGAATTTGGAAGTCATCAGGATGGAACCAGTCAGACCTTAGAATATGCTTATCAGGATTGGACCCTGGCACAATTGGCTAAAAAATTAAATCACGAAGAAGACTACAATTATTTTATGGTCAGATCTAAAAATTATCAGAACGTTTTTGATAAAACAACCGGATGGATGCGCCCGAAAAATATTGAAGGGAAATGGGGTGAAAATTTTGATCCGTATCAATATGAAAATGGTTTTATAGAGTCGAATGCAGCACAATCAACATGGTTTGTACCTCATGATATTGATGGTCTGGCGGAATTAATGGGCGGAAAAGAAAAAGCTGCAGCAAAATTAAACACTCAGTTTGAAACTGCTCAAAAATTAAAATTCACTTCCGGAACCTCTCATGATGCTGAGCTGCATCCGGAGTTTAGCCGTATTCCGATAAACTTTGGGAATCAGCCTTCCATGGAAACATCCAATATTTTTAATTTACTGGGAAGACCGGATTTAACACAATATTGGACCAGAAATGTAGTAAAAGAAACTTTTAGCGGATTATCTCCTGCAACAGGTTATAATGGAGATGAAGATCAGGGATTAATGGGAAGCCTGAATGTATTGCTTAAAATTGGTTTGTTCCAAATGAATGGAGGTACAGATGAAAATCCGGTATACCAGATAGGAAGCCCTATATTTAACAAAGTCTCTATTCAATTAAATCCAAAATATTATCCGGGTAAAAATTTTGTTATTAGCGCCAGTAATAACAGTGCTGAAAATATTTATATCAATGAAATAAAATATAACAATACTCCTGTAGAAAAGTTCAGTATTTCTCATAAAGAAATTACAAACGGAGGGGAATTAATTTTAGAAATGTCTAATACGCCAAAGCAGTAATACAGTATAATCTGTTTAAAAGTTTAACTTAAAATTTTTAACACATAGAATCATAGTTTAAAATAGAAAAAGTAAAAGGCGTTTCACTTAATCTAAATACATATAGCTATGTGAAAGAAATAGGTTTCTCTTTTAAACTCTTTTTTGCACTGAGAAAATCTATGTTTCTAACTTGCACTGAGCGGAGTCGAAGTGTGTTAAAATATATTTCACAATGGCTCATCTTTAACAAAATCAAATACTAAAGAAATAAAATAAGCAATGAAAATATATACTAAGATTATAATTTTTTTAGGAATATCGTTATGCTGCACTATTAAGATCAATGCCCAGAATCAGCTTCATAATTATGTAGATCCCATGATTGGATCTGAAGGGGATGGTCGGGTTTTTGTAGGTCCTTCCTGTCCTTATGGAATGGTAAAACCAAGTCCGGATTGTACAGTAAGTCCAAATAGCGGCTGGCTGCCATTGCCAAAAGAAGTAACAGGATTTAGTCAGGTTCATGTTAGCGGAACCGGTGGTGGTCCTAAATATGGAAACATTCAGATTATGCCTTTTTCAGGAACATTGGATAAATTGGACCAAACATCATACAGAGAAAAAGAAAACGTAAAGTTGGGTTACTATGAGACGGTTTTTAAAGAAAATCAGATAAAAACTGAAATAACCACTGCTGAAAAAGTATCTTTTTATCGCATTACGTATCCTGAAAATACATCCAAAAATTTAAAAATTGACCCGGGATTTTTTCTGGGAGAAAATCCTGAACCTAATGCAAGAGAAGCACAGCAATTTGTAGGTTCTCAAATAGAAATTGTTTCAGATACTGAAGTTAGGGGATATAGCAGAATCAGAGGCGGATGGAATAACGGCCGTGCTTATACCGTTTACTTTTGGGCTACTTTTGATCAGCCAATTGCTAAATATGTTACCTGGAAAGACGGGAAATTTTACTCCAATCAAGCTGCTCAGTTTGATTCAGGAAAGAAAACAGCAGCACTGCTTTCTTTTGGCAAAGAAGGAAAACAGGAATTAAATGTTAAAATTGGGATCTCTTTTTTGAGTGAATTAAAAGCAAAAAATAATATTGAAGTTGAAATTCCACATTGGGATTTTAATACGGTTTTATCGTCCTTAGAAAATAAATGGGAACAGTTATTAAGCCGTATTAAACTTTCACCGGATACTTCTGAAGAGTATAAAAAAATGTTTTACACCGGTTTGTATCACACTATGATAATGCCGGTAAACAGAACAGGAGAAAACCCGTTATGGACTAATGATGAACCATATTATGATGATTTTTATTGTATTTGGGACACTTTTAGAAGTTCGAGCCCTTTAATTACGCTAATTGATCCTAAGCGTCAGGTAGAAATTGTCAATGCTTTATTGAATATTTATAAACGTGAAGGTTATTTGCCGGAAGGCAGAAGCGGCAATGATAATGGCCGTACGCAAGGAGGTTCTAATGCTGAGGTTGTCCTTGCCGATGCTTTTGTAAAAAACTTGAAAGGGATAGATTATGAATTAGCATTAAAAGCCATGCTGAAGGATGCTGAAGTACCACCGGGAGGCAATGAAGAAAAAGAAGGCAGAGGCGGATTATTGGATTACTTGCGCTTAGGTTATGTACCGTTTGGCACAGACCGCGCAGGAAACCGTACCATGGATTATGCGTACAACGATTATAATATTGCTACCGTTGCCAAAGGTCTGAATCATACCGCTATTTATGACAGGTATATAAAACAATCAGAATATTGGAAAAATTTATGGCGCGACGATTATGAAAACAACGGTGCAAAAGGATTTATTATGCCTAAAGATGCATCCGGTAATTGGTTGGATGATGTTGTTTTCGGGGAATCAAAAATTCAGAAGCCGACCTATAAATATACACCAACAATAACAGAATCTCCTTGGTATGTGTGTCATTGGTGCGTATTTTTTTATGAAGGAACTTCCTGGGAATATTCGTTAAGTGTCCCTCATGATATTCCGGCAATTGTTGCTAAATCCGGCGGAGATTTGGCTTTTAAAAACAGACTGGATACTTTTTTTGATACTAAATTATATGACGTTTCAAACGAACCTTCTTTTTTGGCTCCTACCATGTATCACTGGATCGGAAAACCGTATTTAAGCAGTGACAGAATTAGAGCCATTATTAAAGAAAATTTCAATACTTCACGAGAAGGTTTGCCGGGCAATGACGATTCCGGTGCGATGTCTTCGTGGCTGGCTTTTCATATGATGGGATTGTACCCAAATGCGGGTCAGCCCTATTATTTATTGAATGCGCCGTTAATTAAGGAAATAACTTTACAGTTTGAAGAAGGTAAAAGTTTTAAAATTACCGCTAAAAAGATGAGTGATAAAAATAAATACATCAAATCAGCTTTATTAAACGGAAAACCATACGACAAATCTTGGATTTTACACGAAGATATTGTTAAAGGAGGAGAATTGATTTTCGAAATGGATTCAAAACCTTCGGCTTGGGGAACTACTATTTTACCACCAACAAAATAAGCAACCGATGAAAAATACAATTTTAACCATCCTTTTTTGTGGAATATTTCAAATGGTGACCGCACAAAACTATATTCCCACAATTAAAAACAATACCGAATTACATTATATCTGCAAGCTGCATGGCCAGACAAGAACTTTAACGCTAACCACTAAAATTGCTTATGATAAGTTGGTGTTTGATCTCGACACAAGAGGTGTAAAAAGCAGTATTGTAATCTTGCCCGAAGCATTGAAAAATGGTACTGAATTAAGTTATAACCAAGGCGAATTTGCACCGGTTCTGAACTTAAAACCTACAGAAACTTTTTTTATGATTTCGCAATCAGCTTATCAGGATTTATTAAAAAACGACAAGTTCATTTATAACAATACAACGTATGTTTTAGATAAAAATGAAGATAAAAATGGTGCTGTAATAGATGGAAAATCAATAGACGCTTTGCACGTCATCGCTCAGATTGATGAAACCGAAATGTGGATTGTAAAAAATCCGGAGTATCCTCTTATTTGTAAAATAACTAAAAATCCATTAGGCATAAATTGGACATTAGTAAAAATAGTAGATAAGTAATATATAACCATTGGTAACCTCTTTCCTCCCAAGTGTCACCCTGAGCGGAGTCGAATCACAAAGTTTTGATGGGATTTAGGGTCTTAATTTGGTAACGTCATTTAATATGCTTTTTTGTAAAAAAAAATAAGCCTAGAACTGACGAAAAATTATTATCAAAAACTAATTGCCACATAACTTTTGTAAGCGAACCATTTTATTAAGTTGAAATCAGCAAAAAATATCCATATGAAACATCAGATGAGCCGTGGAAAATTTATCAAACTAGGAGGCCTGACATTAGCAGGAGCTTTGGTTAGTAATGTTGTTTTTGCAAATGATCTGTTATCAAACAACAGCACTGCTAAAGAAGATACTGAATTAATGAAAAAGCTCATTTTAAATAATGACGCCAAAGTTAAAAGCATATTGAACAGGGCACCGCTTGATCCGGCTATCAAACTTAACAGTTTTCGGGGTGTCGCAAGTTCGATAACAATTATGACTGCTTCAATGTCCAATTCGGGATCAGAATATTATAAGTCAAAAGTTTTGGCTGAAAAAATGAATGAAGCCATAGATGTTTTATTGAAAGAACAATATAGTGACGGTACGCTAGACGCCGGAGGAAACAGGCAATCTCCACCGGATACCGCTTTTATTTTAGAATATATATGTCCGGCAGCTGCTATATTAAAAAGTAATAAACAAGCTGATTTAGTACAGTTGAAAGATAAATTGAAAAAATTTATTCTGAATGCAGGTGAAGCTATGGTAACCGGAGGCGTTCATACTCCAAATCACAGATGGGTTATTTGTGCTGCATTGGCAAATATCAATTCCCTGTATCCGGATGTCAGATATGTTCGAAGAATTGATGAATGGCTGGCAGAAGGAATTTACATTAATCAGGACGGGCATTATTCAGAACGTAGCGGAATCTACTCTGCGGTTATTGATAAAGCATTAATTACGATGGCCAGATTATTAAACAGGCCTCAGCTATTGGATATCGTTCAAAAAAATCTGACGACCTATTTTTATTATACAGAACCAAACGGTGATTTGGTTACTGTTGATTCTAAAAGACAGGATCAGTTTATGAATTTAAAAGTCACGAACTTTTATTTACAGTATCGCTATATGGCAATCCGCACCCATAATCCAATGTTTGCGTATATGGCAGATACTATCGAAAATCTTCCCGAATTCACCAATGATATTTTATCAAATTCGCTGGCATTTTTTATGGAAAATGATGAGCTTCGAAAACAAATTCCTATTGAAGGAAAAGTTGCAAATGATTTTGAAAAGTTTTTTGCAATTTCAAATCTGGCAAGAATCAGACGGGGAAAAACTTCGGTAACACTATTTGGCGGTAATGACAAACCTGTAATGATTGTTTCCGGAAGGTCCTCAAACCCTAACTTTTTAATGTATCGAAAAGGAGATGCGATACTAAAATACATGCGGCTTTCTACTTCGTTTTTCAGGATGGGATATTTTAGCAGCGACGGTATTGTGAAAGAAGGAAATAAATACATACTTAAAGAAACGAAAGAAGCAGATTATTACCAGCCTCTTGCCGAAGAATTTCGCAAAGCTGATGGTGATTATAAATTATCCGAATCACCGGATGGGCGATTTTGGAATAAAATGGACTTTGATTCCAGAGCTAAAAGCAATGTAAAAAAACAAGTTACGGTAATCGAAATCACTGAAGACAATGGAACGCTGAATTTAGATTTTAAAGTGGACGGGCCTCCAAATGTTGAAGTAACTATCGAAATGTGTTTTAAGGAAGGAAGCAACATAACCGGAGCAACATTGGATGAAAAAAAGAACTATTTCCTTAAATCCGGATTTGGAGCGCTTTCTGCGGGAACTGATACCATACAATTTGGACCTGGAAAAGGTGAACATCTTAACATAGAAAATCTGGATAGTGAAGAATATACGTATCATCAGGGTAGTTTGCGTACAAATGGAGAGCATGTCTATATTACGGGATTTACGCCTTTTTATCACAAAATGACGATTTCTTGATAAATCAGGTAATTCTTAGTGCATTGTTTGAAAGGTTGTTTTAATTTTACGATAATTAAAATTTAATCTATAAATAATTGAAATTATGAAATTATCATTTATTACCGCTTTGTTGTTTTGTTGTACATGTTTTGCACAAAATAATACAGACACAAGTTTGTATATGAAGTCCGATAAAATTACTTATTTGACTGATATAGGTTCAGAATCAGGAGATTTATATCAAACAATCGGACATCACGGACCTGCAGTCGAAAACGAGTGGATGGCATTGAGAATTTATTTTAGTGATAAAGTGGCTATAGACGTTTATTCTAAAGCAAAACCGGGTTTAGAGCTGAAAAAAGCGCATTGGTACCCAACTCCGGAACAACAAAAAGAAGGATGGGGAGCGGATTATTATAAAGTTGCATCAACAGTAGGTTTAGGAGGAGTAAAACTTTGGGACGGAGAAAAAGTAGTTCCGTTGAATCCGGTATCGAATCGTTTGGCCCGTGTTGGAAAAACAGACACTACTTCATGGATGGAAATGATTTCAAGAGGAGTTCCTTACAAAGGGAAAAAAGTAGATATTTTAGTTCGTGTTACCGTATTTTCAGGAAAAAGAGAAGCTAAAGTTGAAGCTGTTAGTTTAACCGGAGAAAAAGTACAATTTGTTACCGGAATAAATTATTTTAAGGATTTCCAAACAAAAAAAGGAGCAAATTATATTGCTGTATGGGGAAAACATCCTGAAGACGTAGCTGCAGAAGTTGTCGAAATTGGTGCGGCAATAATGTACAATCCAAAAGATTATGTAAAAAATAACGATGATGGAACACAATATTTGTTAATCTCAAAACCAACTAAAAATTTAGAAACAAAAATCATATCTTCAAGTGCAAGGGAAGAAGAACTAAATACTTTGGATAAATTAGAAGCTTACATAAAAAAGTAAGATTATTTGAAATTTATACCAATTAAGGAGCAGTTTTAGTTTAATATATTTTTGTTTGAATTGTAAAATAGTAAAAATAAAATGTCAAAAATTAAACTGAAACTGTTTTTTACAACCTTATTGGTCAGTCTTTTTTTATTTGGTTTTAAATGTCAGGCACAAAAAATAATCAAATCTCAAAAGGAGTTTCTGATTACAGAATATGGTTCAAAAGCAGATGGAAAAACGATTAATACAATCGCTATTCAAAAAGCAATTGATGCTGCTTTTAAAAATAAAGGAGGACGTGTGATTTTTCCTAAAGGCAAATTTTTGTCGGGAAGTATTATTTTGAAAAGTAATGTAACTTTATATTTTGAAGAAGGATCGGTATTGTTGGGAAGTACAAATCCTAAAGATTATGTGAATATGGCTTTTGAAGGAAGACCCATTTCGCCAAAAAACGATGACAACTCCCAGATGGCTTTGATTTTAGCACATAAAGCAAATAACATCGCATTGAAGGGAAAAGGGACAATTGATGGTCAGGGTTTAAAACTGGCTTTGAATATTGACAGTCTTCATCATGCTGGTGTTTCCATAGATCCAAAATATAGCCTCCGCAGAAACAGGCCAAACGAAACCATGAGACCCAAATTGTTTCGTTTTTCACAATGCGATACTGTATTAGTCGAAGGGTTAAAGGCTGGAGAAGCTTCCTGTTGGGGATTGTCTTTTGAATTATGCACGAATCTTACACTGGATAATCTTAAAATAGTAAACCGCTCCTATTGGAACAACGATGGAATAGATATTACGGATTGTAAAAATGTCAAAGTTGTCAATTGCGATATAAACGCTGCAGATGACGGAATTTGTTTAAAATCGTACTATCCGGGATATTATAATGATTCCGTTTATATTGCCAGTTGTACCATTAGATCGAGTGCCAGCGCAATAAAATTTGGCACAGCTTCCTTTGGAGGATTTAAAAATGTGACGATTAAAGATATTAAGGTCTATGATACTTTTCGATCCGCAATTGCCATAGAATCTGTTGATGGCGGGATTATAGAAAACATCGATGTTTCAAACATACAAGCCGTAAATACAGGGAATGCTGTTTTCATACGTTTAGGACAACGAAGTGGTGATAAACCGGGAAGCATAAAAAACGTACACCTGAAAAACATAAAAGTACAAGTGCCATTTGGTCGTCCGGATAGCAATTATGATTTAAGAGGACCGGAAGTTGATTTTTTCCATAATCCTTTTCCCTCTTCAATTGTAGGTTTGGAAGGTCATGCTGTTGAAAATGTAATCCTCGAAAACATTGAAATAAATTATCCCGGAAGAGCTACAAAAGGAATGGCATATATTTCGTTATCGCGATTGAATCAGGTACCGGAAGCAGCAAAAGATTATCCTGAATTTTCTATGTTTGGAGAATTGCCGGCTTATGGTTTTTATGTGAGACATGTCAACGGAATTAGCATGAAAAATATTAAACTAATACTGAATGATTCCGACTTTAGACCCGCATTTGTATTTGATGATGTTCAAAACTTAAAACTGGAAGGCATAGATTTTCCGAAAGAAAAGCAAAAACAACTTATCTTTAAGGATGTAATTTCATCAACATTGGAGGATCAGCTATTAGGACAAAAAATAGAAATTAAGAGTAAGTAATCTAGACCTTTAAAAAATATTAAAAACAAAACTTTTAGGTGTAATTCAAAATAGGTGTCAGGCTGAGCGGAGTTGAAGCCCTTTCTATCTAAAAAGCCTTCGACTAAGTTTATCCTGAGCGAAGTCGAATGGGTTCAGGATGACATTGATTTCTGAAAACATTTTATTTTTATTAAATTTCATCCAGGATGTTAAAACAAAATTATATGCTAAGAGTATCGGGTTTATTACTGCTATTACTTTCTTTTAGTGCCTGTAAAGCGCAACAAACAGAAAAGAAGTCTTCTCTGCAAATTGCGTTTATTGCCGATGTTCATTTACAGGATATTTTTGCAAGATTTCAGGATAATGACTATCAGGGAATTAAAAATCCGGTAACAGGAGAGTATGCCAATATTAGGACTATGAATTCACAATTGCATTCCACCAGGATTTTTAATGAAAATTATTTTGCCTTTTTAGAAGCCTTAAATGACATTGCAAAAAGAGGAATCAGACAAGTGGTACTTCCGGGGGATTTTAGTGATGACGGACAGCCTGTGCATGTACGCGGATTGAGGAAAATATTAAACGAGTACTCAAAAAAACACGGCATGTCATTTTTTGTCACAACAGGAAATCATGATGTGGTAAAACCCTTTTCGCAAGAAGCGACCAAAACTGATTTTTTGGGTAAAGACGGAAAAGAACAAATTATCAGTAGTTCTAAAACGAATTTGAAACAGCAGGAAAATCAACTGGAACCCATTATTACATCCGATATAAAAAACTGGGGGTATAAAGAGACACTGAATGAAATGGCTGATTTTGGATTTTTTCCACAAAAAAACTATTTGTATTGGGAAACTCCTTTTTCAGGCTATAATTATGAAAGCTATACTTATGATAAAGCTTTAAAAGAATCTGCATTAGAAAAAAGAACTTATGCGGTTAAAAACACCAATTTATTTCTTCCGGATGCCAGTTATCTGGTTGAGCCAATTAAAGGGGTCTGGCTCTTGGCAATAGATGCCAATGCGTATGTTCCGAACCAAAAATTATCAGGTCTGCCCAATGATCCACATGATTTTTCAGGAGCAAGTACGGGTTATAACAATGTCCTTATTTATAAAAATCATTTAATAAACTGGGTGAAAAAGGTTTCGGCGGAAGCCAGACAAAAAGGTAAAATACTAATCGCTTTCAGCCATTATCCAATGGTAGATTTTAATGATGATGCATCACCCGAATTAAAATTGCTGTTTGGTTCTGATAAAATGCAATTGCAGCGAGTACCCAATGAAGAGGTAGCCCGGACATTTGCAGATGCAGGTATTCAGATTCATTTTGGCGGACACATGCATATTAATGATACAGGAGTCCGAACAACTGCAAATGGCAATACCTTATTTAATATTCAGACACCTTCTCTGGCTGCTTATATGCCGGCTTATAAAATACTTACGATTCATTCTGATACTGAAGTTGAGATTGAAACTGTAGTAGTAAGCAAGGTTTCTAAATTTAATAGTTTATTTCCTTTTTACAAGGAAGAATATACCCATTTGCAAGATATAAAAAGCCCTGATATTTGGAATAAAGAGATTCTGAAAGCTAAAGATTATGAGGATTTTACAAGATGGCATTTAAAAGAATTAGTGCGTCTTCGGTTTTTGCCTGAAGATTTTCCGGTTGAATTTTTAAAATCCATTGAAAATCTTTCCGGTAAAGAACTATTGCAAACCAATAAAAATACTTCAGATATTGAAAAACAATTATTATTTAATAACTTAACAATACAGAATTTCGAATCATGGACCGGTTTTGATATGATATTCGATTTTTACAGATTAAAAAATGCAGATGAATTAGCTATTCCGGAAATAGGTATTAACAGGTTGAAACAATATAAAATGGTCTGCGAACAGTTAGAAAAATCGAATGATAATAAGTTGGTTTTATGGTCAAAAATATTTCTAAAAACCATGAATGGAAAACCGTCAAATCATTTTAAAATCAATTTAAAAACGAACCGGATTGATCGAATCAATCCTTAAAATAATGTTTACTTATTTAAAAACAGTACATTACATTGATAATTCATTATTATGAAACAGAATCCTTTTATATTATTTTTTTGTTTAGTAACTTTTTATTATTCTCATTCACAGAATATAAAATTTACACATTATAATGACAATAATGGATTGTCGCATAATTCTGTCAGACATATAGTTCAGGACAAAAAAGGGTTTTTATGGTTGGGAACTTTCTCAGGATTGAATCGTTTTGACGGGTATCAGTTTAAAAACTATATGAGTTATTCTCCTGGTACGAATAAATTGTACAATGATGACATAACAGCATTGGAACTGGATGAAGCATCAAACAACTTATGGATAGGTACCAGAAAAGGATTGACTCTTTTTAAATTAGATACTCAGGTTTTTACCACTTTTTTTTCCAAAAAAGATGATCCCAATAGCCTGCCGGAAGAAGAGATTCGGTCGGTTTATGTAGACAAATTCAAAAGAGTCTGGGTAGGCACTAAAACTAAAGGTGTTTATCTGTTTTTTTTGAAGGAAAACAGATTTGAGAAGATTCCAATCAGGGGTTTTGATTATGTAAAAGAAATTTTTGAAGATAAAAAAGGGAATATCTGGATTGGGAGTTATGAAAAAGGATCAGTGGCAAAAATTACCATGGACGCCAAAGGAGCTATTGTGAAAATTAATGACTATACGCTTTTTGTTCCTAATTCTAATGCAAAGAATCCGTATGTTAATTTTATTTATGAAGACGCCAAGTCAGATATTTTTGTGGGAACGCGTCAGGGACTTTATAAATTGGATAAAAAAACCGATCAATTTGTAAACTTATATATTGAAAACAAAGAGATTAGAGGGAGTTTAGGTCCGTATTTTTTATCGGTTGCCCAAGCTCAGGATGGTAAATATTGGGTGGGTACTTTAGGAGGATTACTGGTGTGCAAGCATCTGGAAGATATTCCGAAAGGAGATTACAAATGGTATTATTCCGTATTATCAGAAGATACGTCCATAGTTGATAATCTGGTTTCTGCATTATATTTTGACGCCTCCGGAGTGCTATGGATAGGAACAGAAGACGGACTGGATAAATTTGATCCATACGAAAATCAGTTTATGCTCAATAAAGACATATCCCATCACATAGGCAATCAGGCTCCGCGTATAAGAGGTTTTGCTAAAACATTTGATGGAAAAGTAATTGTAGCAACCAGTCATAATGGACTTTTTATCTCTAATGCCAAAGGTTTTATGCGACTGTATAATAATGATAAGGATGTCGCCAGTATTTATTCGGATGATGGAAAGATTTTTTATTGTGGTCTTTGGAACGGTAATTTGATGGTGTATAATTATGTGACTAATTCTTCAAAAGAAATCAATCTGGGGTTTGAATCCTCGGCAGTATTTGCTTTTTGCAAAATTGGACCGGAGACAATGATGGTAGGTTCTTTTGGGGAAGGGGCTGTTATGATAAACACCAATACCTTAGAAGTTCAAGCTTCGAAAGGCAAATTATTGCCCGGTTTTCAGATCAATGCTATCGAAAAAGATATTAAAAACAATGTTTGGTTTGCCACAGAAACAGGTGTGGTGAGATATAACAATACATCAGGCAAAATAGAAACTTATAAGTCACTTTCTAAAAAAGAAAATGGGGTGCCGTATGATGATAACGTCAGTGATGTTATGATCGATAAAAACGGAAAAATATGGGCTTCTACCCGTTATGGCCTATGTGTTTATGAACCTTCAAAAAACAATTTCAAAACAATTTCAAATTTTAAGGAACTCTCCGGAAAATGGATTACCGACATGTTATCAGACACTAACGGGAATTTATGGTTAAACATAAACAACAATAGTATTGCCTGGGTGAATGCCAATTTAAAAGAGATTAATATATATCATGTAAATAGCGGAAACAGATTGGATGTTTTTAGCTCCAGCGGTTTTTTTAATTTTAACAATTCTAATATTTATTTGGGAGGTAAAAACGGTGTTATTTCTTTTTCACCCCATACAATGAAAAGAAATAAATGGTCCCCTTTACCAATTATTTCAGAATTTAAAGTTCAGAACGAAGAGGTATTCCCGGAAATGGAGATCAACGGTCAGGTTCCTCTTTTAAATGATTTGAATTATGGTAAAAAAGTAGAACTCAGCTATAAAAACCGCAATTTTTCGCTTCAGTTTTCGACTCCGTCATTTGCAAACGAGAAGCTTAACAAGTTTCAGTATATGCTGGAGGGGTTTGATAAACAATGGATTACTGTTAATAGTAACTCAAGATTTGTTCAGTATACCAATCTTTACCCCGGTAAATATGTGTTTAAAATAAGATCCAGTAACAGTGACGGGTATTGGAGTAAGATAGTTTCCTATCAAATAAGGATTCTTCCTCCTTTTTGGTTAACGCCAATTGCGTTTTTAATAATTTTTGTACTGTTGTCCGGTATTTTTTATTTTATCAGAAAAGAGATTAAAAACCGTATCCGTCTAAAACAGGAATTGCTTACCGAAAAAGTAAACAGGGAGCATGATGTTAAACTGAATAATGAAAAACTCCGGTTTTTTACCAACATTTCACATGAGTTAAGGACTCCGTTAACGCTTATTTTAGGTCCTGCAAAGCAATTATTGGATGAAAACAATGTTAATGCAACTGAGTATGAAAAAAGCAGATACAATCTTATTTATCAAAATGCCAGCAGATTATTAAACCTGGTAAATCAGGTACTGGACTTTAGAAAAGCACAATCTGGGGAATTAAAACTTAAAGTTTCAAAAACAGATATTCTGGCTTATTCAAAAAATATTTTTGATTCTTATAAGGAGATGGCCTATAATAAGAAGATCAAATTAAATTTTATTTCAGAAGCCGAAAATATTAATGGCTGGATAGATAATGATAAATATGATAAGATTCTTTACAACCTGCTGTCTAATGCCTTAAAATTTACAAATAAATACGGAAACGTAGATTTGTTTCTCAGGCTCAAAGATGGGGTTGAAGGAATATTGGTCATTGAAGTCAGTGATGATGGGATAGGAATTCCTTTAAAAAGCCAGGAAAAAATCTTCAAACGATTTTATCAGGCAACAAACAGTAAAGAAAATAATACCGGATCCGGTATTGGTTTATCATTAGTAAAATCATTAGTGGCAATTCATAAAGGATCAATAACAGTAGAAAGTACTCCGGGAAAAGGGAGTACATTCCGGGTTGAAATTCCAATAGACCGTACTTCTTATGATAGTAAAGAAGTATTTGAATATGCTTTGAAAAATGATAACCTAAGTATGCTTATTCCGGAAAAATCGGCAAAAAAAATAATTCAGAACACAGAGTTAAAAGAAAAAGTACTGGTTATTGAAGACAATATGGAACTTAGAAAATATCTGGTTGATT
This sequence comes from Flavobacterium sp. CF136, assembly GCF_000282055.1. Lineage (GTDB taxonomy): Bacteria > Bacteroidota > Bacteroidia > Flavobacteriales > Flavobacteriaceae > Flavobacterium. Next base: position 792 of record NZ_AKJZ01000018.1, on the reverse strand, counting down.
ATTTGTCTGATTACTACAAGGTTTACGATGCCGAAAATGGAGAGGAAGGCCTGAAAATCTGCCGACAGATTAAACCTATATTATGTGTTGCCGATGTCATGATGCCGGTTATGGATGGACTGGAATTTTGCAAAGAACTAAAAAATGATGAGTTTATCAGCCATATCCCCGTTGTTTTGTTAACCGCACTTGCAGAAAACACAGATAAGGTAAAAGGATATGAAACAGGAGCCGATGGTTATTTAGTGAAACCTTTTGAACCTTCGTTATTAAAAACAGTAATCGAAAATATTATTAAATCAAGATCAGATCTGAAATTAAAATTCTCCGGTGAAGTAGAAAGCAAAATAAGCCTGCTTACCCATTCTCCAATTGATGAGGAATTTATGCAAAAAATTACAGGTTTAATAAATGATAACTTAAGTGAATTGGATTTGTCAACAGAGTTTTTATGTGATAAACTAGGTGTAAGCTCTTCTAAATTATACAGAAAAATTAAAGAATTGACGGATCTGGCCCCCAATGAATTTATCAGGACCATACGTTTAAAAAAATCGGCAGAACTGCTGAAAACAAAAAAATATAATGTTTCTGAAGTGACAGATTTAGTAGGATTCAATGATCCTTTATATTTTAGCAGATGCTTTAAAAAACAGTTTGGTTTCCCGCCAAGTAAGCTGATTAATTAAAAACAATTCTCCACAGTTTGTCATTTCGACCTTTTGGGAGAAATCACACAAGCATTGAACGTACTATTGTAGAATACTGGATGTGATTTCTCCTTCGTCGAAA
>NZ_AKJZ01000017.1 GCF_000282055.1 Flavobacterium sp. CF136 | reverse complement strand
AGAAATATATTTCTTTATTATATTCTTTTTACACATAAAATCTATGTTTCTAGCCTGCACTGAGCGGAGTCGAAGTGTGTTAAATTAAACTTTTAGGAATGACACCCACTGGGTTTAAAAAGATTATTTTAGTATCGTTTTTAAAATGATAAAAATGGAAAGCAATAAAAAATATTCTATTGAAGTAAGACTTTGGATTCAGGAAGCTGAAGGACCATTTTTAGGCATTGGAAAAATCTGGCTGCTTGAAAATATCAAGAAAACAGGTTCTATCACCAATGCTGCAAAAGAAATGAAAATGGCGTATCGTCAGGCCTGGCAACTAGTGGAAGAAATGAATCAGCGTGCTGAAAAGCCCGTGGTTGAAAAACTTCTTGGCGGAAAAGGCGGCGGCGGTGCAAAACTAACCGAAGCAGGAGAAAAAGCCATTGCAATTTTTTATGAAGTCGAAAAACGTATTAAGGATTTTGCTCAAAAAGAAACTCAAAATCTGAAATTCTAAAAATTTGAAAAACACTATTCATTATAAAACACACTGAATTTCATTAAAGACTAAGGTGTCAGGCTGAGCGGAGTCGAAGCCCTTCCCATGCAAGTTTATCCTGAACGAAGCTGAAAGTTGCAAGAAGTAAGTTTAAATCAATTACATCAAATGGATTAAAAAAAATTAAATAACCAAAACCAGTTTTAACAACCTTCAGTATGCATTTTAAAACATACTGAAATCAAATTTACATTTATGAAAATAAAAATCTATTTCTTTCTGCTTTTTATAAGTTTTAAATGCTTTTCACAAACAGAAAATTCAAAAATAAATCAGGACAGTATTAAAAAGGAAGTCCTGAATGAAATTGTAATCACGGCATCCCGCCGTTCAGAAAATTTGATGCATTCTCCCATAAGTATTGAGCAATTAAAATCGGAGGAAGCAAAAAATATGGGTTCACCAAGTATTTTTGAAGCACTCGAAAATGTAAAAGGTGTTCAGATAATAACGCCAAGTTTAGGGTTTAAAGTAATAAACACAAGAGGTTTTGCAAACACAACCAATGTTAGGTTTGCACAATTAGTAGACGGAATCGATAATCAGGCTCCGCATTTAGGTGCGCCAATTGCCAATGCCTTAGGAGCGAACGATCTTGATATTGATAAAATAGAAATTATTCCGGGAACGGCTGCCGCTTTATACGGAATGAACGCCATTAACGGTTTGGCAAATATTCAGACTAAAAACCCTTTTGAACATCAAGGCATCAGCATTCAGCAATTGACGGGTGTAAATCATATTGGAAACAACGATCGGTTTTCACCGAAAGTATATTCGCAGTTTAATTTGAGATTCGCAAAAGCATTCAGTGAAAAATTGGCGCTCAAAATAAATGCTTCCACAACAGGAGGAACAGATTGGGTTGCCGATGGCCGAACTGATCTGGCTCCAAACGCCAATGCGTCAACCAGCTTGTATGGCTCAGATAATCCGGCTTATGACGAAGTTAATGGTTACGGAAACGAATCGGCAAACAGAAAAACACTGAATTTAAACGGCAAAAATTATGTTGTTGCAAGAACAGGTTATCGAGAAACTGATATTTCAGATTATGACATTAAAAATTACAAAGCTGATGTTGGTTTTTATTTCCGTCCAAAAAAAGGAAACGAACTGGCTGTAACTTATAAAACGGCATTGATCAATACCATTTATCAGCGTTCGAATCGGTTTAGACTGGACGATTATACCTTAAATCAATTTGCCGTTGATTACCATACTCCAATTTTTCAGGTGAAGGGATATTTAACTACCGAAAATACCGGAAACTCTTATAATATGCGTTCATTAGCCGAAAACATGGATCGCGCTTACAAATCAGACAATCAATGGTTTGCGGATTACAGCACCGCTTATAAAAATGCCATAACTAACGGAGCCACAATTGCCGATGCACATAAAATAGCCAGAACAACATCTGATCATGGACGTTTTGAACCCGGAACAGCTGCTTATGAAGCTAAGAAAAATGAATTAACTGATATTAATAATTGGGATATTGGTGCGGCTTTGCGAGTAAAATCGTCCTTGGTTCATGCAGAAGGTTTGTTCAATTGGGATAAAGCTTTTTCTACTTTCTTCGAAAAAATAGATGCTAAATTATTAAGTGGGTTCGATTACAGAACCTATATAATTGTACCTGACGGAAATTATTTTATCAATCCCGAAAGTGCTTCCGGAAATTTGACTTATCAAAAAACAGGTGGATTTACACAATTGACAAAAACTTTATTTAATGACAAACTAAGCTTAGGCGCTACTTTAAGAGTTGATAAAGCCGATTATTTTGACACTAAATTTACACCTCAGTTTACGGCAGTTTATACTCCAAAAGAAGCAATTAGTTTCAGGGCATCCTACCAAAACGGCTATCGTTTCCCGAGTATTTTTGAAGGTTTCTCTAATGTGAATTCCGGAGGTGTAAAACGTGTTGGCGGTTTACGCATTATGTCTGACGGTATTTTTGAAAATTCATATACCAAAGCATCGATAGATCAATTTCAGTCGCAGGTAAACAGTGATGTAAATACACTTGGGCTAACTCAGGCACAAGCTATTGAAAAGAATAAAAATACAATTCAGAAAAACCCATATACGTATCTAAAACCTGAATTTGTAAAATCATTTGAATTTGGTTTTAGAGGAATTGCACTAAATAAAGCGCTGTTTATAGATGCCGATTTCTATTACAACTCGTATAAAAATTTTATCGCCCAGGTCGAAGCAAGTATCCCGAATACTAGCGACCCTGCCCTTATACCAACTGCTTTGTTTTCTAAAGCAACCCAAAACAGATATCGTTTGTGGACCAATTCAAAAAGTAAAATTTATAATTATGGAGGAAGTCTAGGTTTAAAATATCGATTGGATCAAACTTTTACTGCTTTAACAAATGTCACTTACACCAAACTCGACCGAACAGATGATAAAGACGGTTTAGAAGACGGTTTCAACACACCTGAATTCAATATCAATGGAACTTTAATGGCAAATAATATCTGGCAAAATCTTGGTGCGAGCATAACAGCGCATTACCAAAACAATTTTGATTATGTTTCTTTTTTAGTCAGCGGCAATGTTCCTGCATACTGGTCAATGGATGCTCAGGTAAATTATAATTTCAAAAAGGGAATTACAGCGAAATTAGGCGGAACTAATATTCTGAATAAACCATACACTTCTATTCTTGGAGGACCATCAATTGGAGGATTATATTATTTGTCGTTGGTTTGGGAAACGAAAATTTAACCGCAAAGTCCGCAAAGTTTTATGTAAGGTTCGTAAAGTTGTTTCTATTTAATCTCGCAAAGACGCGAAATAAGTTAACTCCTTTAGCATAAAACTTTGCGGACTTTACGATTAAATACACTTTCTATTAAATATCTAATTGTATATTTATTGTACGAAAGTTAAAACTTTGACCGTTATTAACTTCAAATAAAGAAATTCTTTATTATTTTTACCACATAATTTAAGCATACTATGAGTTCGAACTTTGATAAATTTCAAAAACGCAGGTTAATTTCTTCTTATTTTTCGGTTGTATTAAGTGTTTTTCTGGTATTATTCCTTTTGGGAGTGCTGGGATTATTCATTATAAATTCTAAAAAACTGGCCAATGATTTTAAGGAAAAAATCGCAATGACGGTTTTCTTTAAAAATGAAGCTAATGATAGTGTTATAAAAGCATTCAATACCGAATTGAAAAGAGCTCCGTATGCAAGATCGTTTGTTTATGTTACCAAAGAAAAGGCTGCAAAAGAGCACACTGATATTATTGGAGAAGATTTCCTGACTTTTTTAGGCGAAAATCCGTTATTGAATTCTTACGACATTCATTTAAAAGCTGATTATGTTGAAAGGGACAGTATTTCAATAATTGAAAACAAATTACGCAAAAACACTATGATTTCAGATATTGTTTATGACAAACAACTGGTAAATCTGGTAAACGACAATATCAAAAAAGTTAGTATGTGGATATTAATCATCACTGGTTTCCTTACTATAATTGCTGTTTTATTAATCAATAGTTCATTACGATTATCCATACATTCAAATCGTTTCATCATTAAAACCATGCAGATGGTTGGTGCAACAAAAGCTTTTATCCGTAAACCTTTTGTTTTACGCAGTGTGAAATTAGGAATGTTAGGTGCCGGATTAGCCATTATTGCTTTAATTGCACTTTTACTGTATGTAGAAACCAATTTCCCTGGATTAGGAATTTTAGAAGACAAAATATTAATCGGATTAGTATTATTAGCCGTTTTCGGATTAGGTGTTTTAATTACCTGGGTAAGCACACACTTTGCAACACAACGTTTCCTGAATTTAAGAACTGACGATCTTTATTAATTTTAGATTGCTGATTAACGATTTATGATTTTTGATTAAAAACTTTAAAATATCGGAATGAAATTACTTCGTTCCTCGCAATGACAAAATGAAAAACAATAATAACACAGAAGAACCACAACAAAAACAGGAGTTCCTTTTTGACAGCATCAACTACAAAATTCTTTTGATAGGGATTGCAGTAATTGCACTGGGATTTATTTTAATGTCTGGTGGAGGAAGTGATAATCCGAAAATTTTCAGTGAAGATGTTTTTAGTTTCAGACGTATTCGCCTGGCACCAACTACCGTTTTAATTGGTTTTGGAATCACGATTTATTCTATTTTCAAAAAATCCAAATAAATAGATTTTGTAGATTTTTTTTGTAACCCTAAGCGAAGTCAAGGGGCACAGCAATTTAAAATCTGAAATCTAAAATCTAAAGCCCTCCATGAATACATTACAAGCTATCGTTCTTGCCATAATTGAAGGAATAACAGAATTTTTACCTGTTTCTTCAACTGGCCACATGATTATTGCCTCTTCTTTTTTTGGAATTGCACACGACGATTTTACTAAACTTTTTACGATTGTTATTCAGCTTGGCGCGATACTTTCCGTAGTCGTTTTATATTTCAAACGTTTCTTTCAGACGCTTGACTTTTACTTCAAACTTATAGTTGCTTTTATTCCTGCTGTAGTTTTAGGATTATTGCTAAGTGATTTCATTGATGGTTTACTTGAAAATCCCGTTACGGTTGCAATTTCACTTTTAATTGGAGGATTGATTTTATTGAAAGTTGACGAATGGTTCAATAAACCAAATACTGCCGAAACTTCTCAGGAAATCACTTACTTACAAGCTTTTAAGATTGGATTATTTCAGTGTATTGCCATGATTCCCGGAGTTTCCAGGAGCGGTGCCAGTATTGTGGGCGGTATGTCTCAAAAACTATCAAGAACTACTGCTGCTGAATTTTCATTCTTTTTGGCTGTTCCGACAATGTTGGGTGCAACCGTAAAAAAATGTTATGATTATTATAAAGCCGGATTTGAGTTATCTCACGATCAGGTTAATTTATTGGTTATCGGAAACGTAGTCGCTTTTATTATAGCACTTTTGGCTATTAAAACTTTCATTGGATTTTTAACTAAAAATGGTTTTACAGTTTTTGGTTATTACCGAATAATCACCGGAATCATTTTATTGGTGATTCACTTTTTCATTCATCCCCTTACAATTATATAATGACGCCTGAAGAATATTTAAACGGACAGGTTTTATTGATAGACAAACCTTTAAAATGGAGTTCGTTTCAAGCAGTCAATAAATTAAAATATCTTTTAATTAATAAAGTTGGACTTCCAAAAAAGTTCAAAATTGGTCATGCAGGAACTTTAGACCCTTTAGCTACCGGATTATTATTAATCTGCACCGGAAAATTCACCAAAAGAATTTCGGAATTGCAGGGTCAGGCCAAAGAATACACCGGAACTTTTTATATCGGAGCCACTACTCCATCTTATGATTTAGAGACAGAAATCGATCAGACTTTTCCAACGGAACATATCGATGAAACTTTGATTCACGAAACGGTAAAACAGTTTTTAGGCGAGATAGATCAAAAACCGCCTATTTTTTCGGCGATTAAAAAAGATGGTGTTCGTTTGTATGAACATGCGCGTGCAGGAGAAACTATCGAAATTGAAAGCAGAAAAACTACGATTCACGAATTTGAAATTACGAGAGTTGCATTACCGGAAATTGACTTTAGAGTAATTTGCAGCAAAGGAACTTATATTCGTTCGTTAGCATTTGATTTTGGAAAAGCAATGAATTCAGGCTCACATTTAACTGTTTTACGACGAACCAAAATTGGCGATTACGATGTGAAAGATGCAATTGATATTACTTTGTTCGAAGAAAGTTTGAATTTGAAAAAGGAATAATTAATTCACAACAAACTCATTTTCAAAATTTTTAGTTAACTTTACTATTATGAAGACTAAGAAAAACAACTCCGACAATCTTGCGAAACCAGGGAAATCAATGTCTCAAAAAAAATTCGTTTCAATAATCAAGGACGCTGAAGAGGGAACTTTTTATACTTTAGAAGAGTCGAAAAAACATTTTGAAGAATGGAGATCACAAAGAAAGAAGTAGTAACTTCTAGTCTTTTTGATTTTGTCGACTTACCTTCAATTCATGAATATGGAACGGAAACTTTCGGAATAAGACTTGCTGATAATTTTATTACTGAAATCTATTCTAATTTAGATTGTTTAACTATAGATTATCTTCTGCACCCAGAATGTCGGCATCTGAAGACCAAAACTAAAAAATACCGAAATATTATTTTAGGTTCCTATCTGATAATTTACAGAATAACTGAAACTCAAATTCAGGTTTTAAGAGCTTTTCACGGAAGTCATTCTCCTAAAAAAATTATGAAAACCAAAAAAATCACAATTAATCAAGCTTGATATTTCCCAAAATCTGAACTAATTTTTCCTAAATCCAAATTCGTTTTAGTAGCCAAAAAGTATAATTGCAAATTGGCTTTTTGATATTTTTATCAATTTAAAAGGAATAAAATAAAAAAGCACATTACGCAAAAAACAATAGTAATGTGCCTACACTCCTAAATTAAAGTATATCTCTATTCAATATCTTTGTTTTTTAATAATGAGGTATATTTTTACCCCCAAACAATAATCTCGAAAAAAAATCATAAAACTTTTCAAATAAATTTTTCATAATAGTGCATTTTTTAATGGTTAGATAATTAAACAGTCACCATAAATAGTACATCACAAATGATAGAAGTGGGATTCATCTTACAAAGATAAAAATATTTATTTTAAAACAAAATATTTTCACACCTTTTTAAATCGTATAACGTTTATTATCAATTAATTAACAAAATTTTAAGTAATTTAAGTCCCATTACAAAAAATCACAATCGATTATATTTGATATTTTCCATAATCTCAAGTAATTCTTCCTGAACCGAAATTCCTTTGTCGGCCAAATACCACAATTGTAAATCGGTTTTAATTTTTTCATCAATAACACCAAATTCTTTTCTATAATCCGCCATTAATTCGGTAGCCCCTTTTGGTCTCGGACCCCAATCTGCACGAACAATTCCGGCTTCTTTACAAATCACAATAACTTTCGGGATTGCTCTTCCTCCATTTGTTAAATAATGGCTCATTAATTCATCGTTTGCATCACGGAAAACAATTCGGAGATCGATCTTTTTATTTGACTCTAAAGCCATTTTATTGATGATGGGAAGTATTTGCGCCGCATCTCCACACCATCCTTCAGAAATTACCAGCCAAATATAATGGTTGTCTAATTTTTGCAGTTTATCAATAATATTCTCAGAAATTTTAATAGTTTTCTCGAGACGATTCATTCGGGCTTCATTCAGACTTGTATAATGCGTGAGATTTTCGGATTGTTCGTTACCTGTTGATTTTCCTTCGGACAATAAATCGGTAACTAATTTTCGATATTCAGAATAAGAATAACTATTGAATAATGCTTTGGCTACAATACTTTTCATATTTGTTTCGTTTTGAATCCTATAAATTTAGCAATTTTAAAAAAGAGAGAAAATGACTTTTATCACATCCAAAAAAATGAAGACTAAAATCATCCATAAATTTAAACAGAAAAGAGCAATTAATTTTTAAAAACATTATTTTAAAAAAACAGAATATGTCTATATTTGCACAAATTAACGCAACACACATGAAATATAAAAGAATTCTTCTAAAACTTAGCGGCGAGGCCTTGATGGGTGATTTACAATACGGAATTGACCCTAAAAGATTAGCCGAATATGCTGAAGAAATTAAGCAAATTCACAGTAAAGGAGTAGAAATTGCTATTGTTATTGGAGGAGGAAATATTTTTAGGGGCGTTGCTGGTGCAAGTGCCGGTATGGATAGAGTACAAGGCGATTATATGGGAATGCTTGCTACTGTAATTAATGGTATGGCTTTGCAGGGTGCCCTTGAAGATAAAGGAATGAAAACCCGTCTTCAAACAGCGCTAAAAATGGAATCTATTGCGGAACCTTATATCAAAAGAAGAGCAGATCGTCATCTTGAAAAAGGAAGAATTGTAATTTTTGGCGCCGGAACCGGAAATCCATATTTTACTACTGACACTGCAGCCGTTTTAAGAGGAATCGAAATTAATGCAGATGTTATTTTAAAAGGGACACGCGTTGATGGTGTCTATGACTGTGATCCTGAGAAAAATGCTTCGGCCATAAAATTTGACTTCATCTCATTTGATGATGTGCTTAAAAAAGGATTAAATGTAATGGATACAACAGCCTTTACTTTAAGTCAGGAAAACAAATTACCAATCGTTGTTTTTGATATGAACAAAATTGGAAATTTATTGAAAATCTGTGAAGGAGAAAACATAGGAACTGTAGTTAATATATAGTCATCAGTGACCGTTTACAGTCGCAATTGCAGACCTGAACTGAAAACTGAGAATGAAAACTGAAAACTAAAAAAGAAATGACTGAAGAAATAGAATTTATATTAGATAGTACTGAAGAATCAATGAATGGTTCGATTGCGCATTTAGAGAAAGAATTTCTTAACATTCGCGCAGGAAAAGCTTCACCGGCAATGCTTGGAAGTGTTTTTGTAGATTATTACGGATCAGCAACACCTCTTTCGCAAGTGTCAAAAATCAGCGTTCCGGATGCCCGGACAATCACTTTGCAGCCGTTTGAAAAAAACATGCTTCAAACTATCGAAAAAGCAATCATGGTTGCCAATATTGGTTTCAACCCAATGAATAACGGAGACGTTATCATTATCAGTGTTCCGCCTTTGACAGAAGAGCGTCGTAGAGACCTCGCAAAACAAGCAAAATCTGAAGCGGAAGATGCAAAAATTGGTGTTCGTAACGTACGTAAAGATGCTAATACTGAAATTAAAAAATTAGAAAAGGAAGGAACTTCTGAAGATGTTTGCAAATCAGCTGAAGAAGAAGTTCAAAACTTAACAAATACGTACATCAAAAAAATTGATGAATTACTGGCCGCTAAAGAGGCCGAAATTATGAAAGTGTAATTAATTTAACATAAATTAAAAATCCGTTTAGTAAAATTGTACTGGACGGATTTTTTTATTCTTATTTTTGCATACCAAAATCACATTCTTTTCGTTTTTGAAACTATAATACTCCGTATGAAGCTATTCTGTTTATTAACTTTGTTTTTTACGCTTACTATACAAGCGCAATTTCAAATAAACGGAATTGTAAACGACTCGAAAAACAAACCACTTCCGTTTGCTACGATTACGACTTCAGACAACAACAATACTATTACTGATGTAGATGGGAAATTTATACTTTCATCCAAATCAAAGATTACTTCTTTTACAGTTTCTTATATAGGTTTCAATACCAGAGTTATTGCTGTAACAGAAAATAAAAAATATTATCCGGTTTCTCTTTCTGAAAAAACAGATAATTTAAAAGAAGTTCTTATTTCTAATGAAAATCCTGCCTTAGCCATTATAAGGAAAGTTATTGCCAATAAAAACAATAACAATCCGCAAAAAAAGCTAAATAGTTTTGATTATAAAACATACAACAAACTTATTGTTACTGCCAATCCTGATTCTATTGATGGCAGAATTGACTCATCGGCTGTTTATAAAGACTTTAATAAAAAACGAATAAATATTGATTCATCTGATTATAAATTTAAAGAGATAATCAGTAAACAACATTTATTTCAAACGGAGAAATTATCACAATATCAATTTGGAAATAACAAACTGAAAGAAACGATTCTGGGTACCAAAATGGCCGGTTTCAAGCAGCCTGTCTATGAAATCATAGCTTTCAATTTACAATCTATTTCTGTTTACGATTCGAATTATGAATTATTCGAAACGAAACATGAAAGCCCAATTGCGAACAATGCACTTTCCGATTATAATTACAAACTTCTTGATACTGTTGCCATCAAAGGTCGAAATACCTATATGATTTATTTCAAAAACAAAAAAAGAAGAAAATCAAATGGCCTGGAAGGTGTTTTATATATCGATCAGGAAAATTTTGCTGTTGCCAAAGCTGTAATGCGAATAAAAGCCGTTTTAGATATCAGCGGCATACATGAATTTGAATATGTTCCGAATGAAAAATTATGGTTTCAGAGTAATACCACATTCAAAATTGTAAAAGGAAAAAACAAAGAAGACATAAAAATCTTAGGCGGAACCATTCAGTTTGATGCAGATGAAGGTGAAAACTTTGAATCACGAAAAAAAGTAGCCTCAGATTTTACTTATTTACTTTCTGAAAGCAACAATTTTGATATTCATTACAACACGAATACTCCAATAAAAAATCCATCTCTTTATATTGAAATTAAAGACGATGCCAGCAACAAACCTGAAACCTTTTGGAATAAATACCGAAAAGACAGTCTCGATTTAAAAAGCGAAAAAACATATCTTTTACTAGACAGTCTTTCATTGGATAGAAGAATAGAAAAGCGACTGGGATCTGGCCGAAAAATCATTAATGGTTACTTCCCTATTGGTCCGGTTGATCTTGATTTAAAGAAAATAATAAGCTACAATAACTACGAAGGTTTTAGATTAGGTCTTGGCGGAATTACAAATGACCGGTTTTCTAAAAATTTCAGAATAGAAGGTTATGGCGCTTACGGTACAAAAGATGGCGTTACGAAATACAGTATAGGTTCAGGGGTTTTACTGGATAAATACACCAATACCTGGCTGAATGGATATTATACCGATGACATTCGGGAAATTGCAAGTACCGTTTTCGCAGTCGACAAACGTGTTTTTAAAATTTATGATCCGCGCCCGATTAACATCAGCACTTTTTACGAATACATTAGTTGGAGAGCCAATCTTCAAACTAAAATCATTCCTAAAACCGAGGCTGTTCTGGAATTATCCCGAAATGATATTACGCCCAAATTTGACTATCTTTTTAATTTAAACGGAAAATTATATTCGAGTTACATCATGACCACAGCAATGCTTTCGATTGTGTGGGCCCCATTTAGTGATTTTATGCAAACCCCAACCGGCAGAACCGAATCTGATAAAAGGTTTCCGAGGTTTACTTTTCAATACACGCAATCACTGCCAAATGTTTTAGGAAACGATTTTACTTTTGGAAAGATAGATTTTAAAACAGAGTATGAAAAAAAATACCTGAACGGACAAAAAACAAGTTTATTATTGCAGGGAGGTTATGCAATGGGCGATGTTCCTATTACTCATTTATACAGCACTGCACCTAATAACCTGACTAAAGAAACAATTGTTCAGCGTATTACTTTTTCCGGGAGAAACAGTTTTGAAACCATGTATTTCAATGAGTTCTTTTCCAGTCAATATGCATTCTTTCAGATTAAACATGGTTTTGACCGAATTAAGTTACTGAGAAAAGTTCGTCCTTCATTAGTGCTTGTGACAAGAATGGCATGGGGAAGTATGAAAAACCCGGAACAACACGTTGGACCAATGTACAAAACTTTAGACAAAGGTTATTTTGAATCCGGAATTGAGTTAAACAAAATCTATAAAGGTCTCGGCCTGGGCGGATTTTATCGTTATGGGCCAAATCAGTTACCGAAATTTGAGGATAATATTGCGGTTAAAATATCGTATGTTTTGGATTTAGGATTGTAAGCCTATTTGTCAATTTCGACGAAAGGAGAAATCGCATCCAATAATCCGCGACGTGGAGATTTTACTTTGTGTAAGCGTGTGTGATTTCTCCTTTCGTCGAAATTGCAATGCAAAAAATATCAAAAAACAAATCCCAAATTCCAATCTTTAAAAATTGGGATTTGGGATTTCAAATTTTGGAATTTAAAACTCTCTACGGTTTCAAAATCAAAACCGAAGGCGTATTATTCAGCCATGTGCTTTGTGATTCTATCAGCTTTTTCCAACTGTCAAGGCTTATAATCATTAGGTTCTGACTTTCTAAAAACTCTTTTTTAATTGTTCTGTCGTGCATAATCATGATATGATTTGGAGCAATCTGTTCAATGGAACGTATTGTTTCCTGAATATCACGAGTGCTTTTTACTTCGCCGCTTGCATCCAAAACAGTAATTTGAGAACCATTATTATTGATTAATTTTTTAGCATAGTCAATTAGAAAAGCATCTTCCTTACTAAAAACCGGCATAAAAACCTGATTGACTTCTTCTAAATCCTTATCGATAAAAATTCCGACAGGCATTTTACTCTTCGCTATAATATGACGTGTTCTTTCATCAAATGGCGAGTTTTCGAACAAACCTTCTTTTCCTGTAAACTTATCTATCAAACGATCCGGATTTACAATTCTGGTTGTAAAACCAAGTATTTTCCCAAGCAAAGTTCCGTCAAAAATAGACTGTCCCAGCCCTACCAATAATAAATCGTACTCTCCCTGGTTAGCCATATCAATAATATCTGTATCAATATCATTCGTTACTTTAAAAACGCTGACCATATTTTGGTTCAACCGTTCAGATTCTTCAATAATCGGCACCAGCATTTTACGCTCATGGTCTTTTACATCAAACGAATGTATTTCGGTACTTAAGGAAAGATGCATCGCTGTTACGATTGAATTGTCTCCTTGTTTTTTGACTAAGCTATTTGCAATTTTCAATAACTTCTTCCCTTTTTCAGGTGTAGCAAACGAAAGTAAAATCTTGTATTTGCTTTTGTTTCCAATTTCCTGTGGAATAGCTGTGATCTTTTCCTTAAAAATAAAGCCGATAAAATCTAAAGCCGGTCCAGTCATAAAAGTGGTTACCAAAGCCATTATTACCATCATTGTAAAAATCTCTGTAGACAAAACACCCAGATCATATCCGATATTCAGAACTACAAGTTCCATTAAACCACGAGTATTCATTAACGCTCCAATTGCCAGACTATCTTTCCAGCTTTGTCCGACAAATTTAGCTGCCAAAGCACTCCCAAAGAATTTCCCGGTTACCGCAACTGCAATAATTACTCCGGTAACTTTCCATAAATACGGATCGTTTAACAAACCAATCTGCGTACGTAAACCTGTAAATACAAAGAATAATGGCAATAAGACAATTATGGAAACGTCTTCGACTTTTTCGATAAATATATTTCTGAATTTATTATTTTCCGGCATAATTGCTCCAGCAAGAAAAGCTCCAAACAAAGCATGAATTCCAATTAACTCAGCAGCATAGGCAGAAAATAAAAGCGTTAAAAAGAAAATTGCAACAACAGGTTTGTTCAGACTTTCACGAGTCGAATTTAAATCTCCCACACGTTTCAGGAACGGGCGAACTATTTTTAGCATGATAATAACATACAAAATAGCCAAACCAATAACATATAATGAACTCGCCAGCGAACCCGCTTTTACAATAGCAATTACAACCGCCAGAATACACCAGGCCGTAATATCATCGGCCGCGGCACAAGTGATGGCAATTGTTCCGAGTTTTGTTTTCTGCATACCGCGTTCCTGAACAATTCTGGCCAAAACCGGAAAAGCCGTAATACTCATCGCAATACCCATAAATAATCCGAAGGAAGAAAAAGCAACTCCTTCCGGCGCAAAAGTACCATAAACGAAATAGGCCAGAGTCAATCCTAAAGCAAACGGAATAACAATACTGGCGTGACTGATAACTACGGATTCGTGTGCTTTATTTTTAAGAACTTTCAAATCTAATTCCATACCGATAACGAACATGAAAAGTATTAAACCTATCTGACTCAAAAATTGTAAGTTCCCTAAAGATTCTTTTGGAAATAAAGCGGCTGAAAATTCAGGAAAATACATTCCGACCAAAGACGGTCCTAATACAATACCGGCAATCATTTCACCTATTACCGAAGGCTGTCCTATTTTTCTAAAAAACCATCCAAACAAACGCGCAACTAAAATAATAGTTACAATCTGCGCTAATAAAATGGCTAATGGATGTTGTAAGTTTTCGACCATTGAATGAAGAAAATCATTCCAATGATTGCCTTCTATTTTTTTCTGAACAATACCCCGCCCCACTTCAAGTACAGCGCCTTTTGAAATTACCCAATATATCAGAGCTGTGAAACCACCAATAACAGTAATGTAAAACAAGGAGTTTTTAAAATTATTCATAACTCATTTTTTAAATTTATTGGGGCAAATATCCAAACTGATTTTTAAGCGAAAAAGTAAATTCAAACCTAATTTTCAATCTATGTAACAAGTCTGAAAAACTTTGTAATAAGTTAGATTATCCTTTAAGAAAAAGTTGTCATCCTGAGTCCATTCGGCTTCGCTCAGGATAAACTTAGTCGAAGGCTTGCATTACAAAAAGGGGCTTCGACTCCGCTCAGCCTGACACATAATATTTTTTTATCCTTATAAATAAAAAACATTTTAAACCTTAACTTTTTTCAAAAAGTCAGAACGATAGGTTTCACTCAAAATTAAGGTGCTGTTTTTCTCATTTTTTTCTAAATGATGCAAAACAATTTCGTTATGATTAAAAAATTTAATTGCTTTTACAGCCACAATTTCTTTTTTGTTTATGCGGCAAAAATCGGCTTCCGGTAATTCTTTCAAAAGTGTATCAAATTTCACATTCTTCAAATTCAGAAAACTGCCATCAGTAAGAAGTACGGTTTTATCACGACTGTCGCTAACAGCGGTTTTGATGTACTGAATCTCATTAAAATACAATAAGGTTTTTCCTTTATCTGTATTTAACTGAATAAATTTTCTGGCAGTATCCGGTTTATGAAATCGTTCAAAAGCCTTTGAAATTGCTTTTTGCAAACGTTCTAATTTTACCGGTTTTGTGATATAATCTACAGCATCGATATTAAATGCATCAGCTGCATATTCTTTATAAGCTGTACAAAAAATAATTAATTTGTCCTGCAGCGTTTCTGCTAAATGCAAACCGTCAATTCCAGGCATTTCGATATCTGAAATTAATAAATCAAAATCGAGATCCGGAATTTCGGCAAGGAGTCTCTCAGGATTATTAAACGTTTTTATTATTTCTACTTCAGGAATTTGTTCACAAAGCATTTTTAGGTACATTAATCCAGGCAACTCATCGTCCAGCAGCAAGCATTTCAGTTTTGTATTCAAGTAAATTTATTTTTAGATGAGCTATATAAATATCGTTTTCTACGAAATTATCGAGTTTGAAATTATTTTTATAAATGATTCGCAAGCGATGTTCTAAAGTCGCATGGCCAAAACCGCTTCTTTCTTTTTTAAGAACCTTTTTATCCGATATTTTATTCGAAACCGTCATGAAAAAAGTATTGTCCTTAAACTCAAAAACAACCGAAATAAAAGCATCTGCACTCTGGAGATCAGCATGTTTAAAGGCATTTTCAATTAAATCAATAGAAATTAACGGTGCCAGCAAAGGCTGTTCATATAATTTATCTTCGTAATTAATATTGGTTTTTATCTTCAATTCAAAAAGCGGGCTGATTTTGATTTTATTGATCTCAATTAAATTCAGTGCAAAATCAATTTCTTCTTTGGCAGTGACAAATTTTTTCTTGCTTTCATATAAAATATAATCCAGGACATTCGCCAGTTTATCTAAAGCAAAATAAGTCTGATATGCATGCGACTGAATCGAATTTAGGATATTCTTAAAAAGATGCGGATTCAGTTTGGACTCTAAGGTTTCCAATTGTAAATCGTTCACTTTCATTTCAAGTGCATAAAAACTCTTTTCGGCATCCTCTTTCGCTTTTTTTGCCTGCATCAATTGATACATTATAAAGCAAATGATAACAATTAGCAATAAAAGAATTGCCAGAAAAATAATAGTGATGGTGTTGTTTTCTTGCATTGTTGTTTTATTATTTATTCAAATTTTTTATTACTATTCAAAAAATGATTAAAAGATTACAAATTAATAATCAGCGAAAATCTGTTTCATCTGCGTAATCAGTCTTCTATTTTTTAATGACTTGAAACAAACTTCAACCCGATAATTGAAGCAATTAAAGTTGAAAGAAAAAATATTCTCCAGAAAGTTGCCGGTTCTTTAAAAATAAAAATACCTATCAAGACTGTTCCAACGGCACCAATTCCTGTCCAAACAGCATAAGCAGTACCAATTGGCAGAGTCTGCGTCGCTTTATACAACAAAATCATACTAATTGAAAGGCAAACAAAAAAACCAGCCATCCAATATGTAGATGCAATTCCTGATGTTTCTTTTGCTTTACCTAAACATGATGCAAAACCAACCTCAAAAAGTCCGGCAATAACTAATAAAATCCAGTTCATTTTCTTTCCGCTTTTAAATTAAGTACAAATATGAGAAAAGCTAATGGAGAATTATACAAAACATATAAATATACTAAAAATTAGTCTGTTAATTAATGTTAACAAATCGCAAAAACAAAGGTCTTTGTTTATGATTTATAGCACTTTTCACTACATTTGCACCATTTTACAGAATTTATGAAAAACACCATCCAAGTTGGGTTTTGGGAAAAAATAGCCCGGATCATACTTAAAAACAGAATAACGATATTAATTATTCTTGTTGCCTTAACCGTTTTCCTTGCTTTTCAATGGAAGAATCTTTCTATGTCCTATACTGAAGCCAATCTGCTTCCTAAAAATCATATTGCAAATAAACAGTATCAAAATTTCCTGGATAAGTTTGGTGAAGAAGGGAATTTGGTTGTAATTGGTTTTAAAGACCCTAACTTTTTTACGCCAAAAAATTATGCTGCCTGGAATGAATTGATGACCAGCCTTAAAAAGTCTAAAGAAGTAGATCTGGTGGTTTCCCTAAATGATTTAAAAAAATTAGAAAAAGATACCGTTAACGAAAAATTTGTCCTTACTCCGTTTATTGATCAGGAAAAAACAATCGATCCGGCTTATTTAAAAGAAATTCAGCACGATTTATTCAACAACTTGCCTTTTTATGAAGGATTACTGTTTAATAAAGAAAGCGGAAGTGTTCGTTCTGCTGTTTACATCAACAAAGATTTGGTTAATACCGCAGAGAGAAAAACATTTATCATTGAGAACCTGGTTCCGAAAATCGAGAAATTCGAAAAAACGACCGGTGTTGATCTTAAGGTTTCCGGAATGCCGTATATCAGAACCATAAATGCACAGGATATGAAAGGCGAAATTGGTCTTTTTATAGGTGGTGCCTTATTGATCGTTTCCTTGATTTTCTTCTTCTTTTTCCGTTCGTTCAGAGCTACCTTTATTTCGATTTGCATTTTAATTGTTGGCGTAATGTGGTCATTCGGAACCCTGGGATTATTTCATTACAAAATCACCATTTTAACAGCTATTATTCCTCCACTGATTATTGTAATCGGAATCACGAATTGTATTTTCCTGATTAATAAATACCAACAGGAAATCAAGCTTCACAACAATCAGGCAAAAGCATTGCAGCGTATTATTTCTAAAATCGGGGTAGCGACCCTGATGACGAACCTGACTACTGCTATTGGTTTCGCTACCTTTATGATTACGGGTAATGATTTGCTTTTTGAATTTGGTTTGGTGACCTCTATCAATGTAATTTCAGTTTATTTACTGACTTTGGTAATCGTACCTATTGTGTACAGTTTTATGCCATTGCCAAAAGAGAAACATTTGTATCACTTAACCAAAACCTATATTTCGACTTTGTTGGATTGGGTCGAAAATATTGTAAAAAACAAACGAAAAGTAATCTATACTATTTACGGTTTGCTTTTGGTTTTTAGCGTTATCGGAGTTTCGCAAATGAAAGTTTCCGGAAGTCTGATTGGTGAAATGCCCAAAAGCGCTTCGTTTTATAAAGATATTTTATTTTACGAAAAAGAATTTAATGGTGTGATGCCTCTCGAAATTATGATTGACACCAAACGTAAAAAAGGTGTCATGAAATTATCGACGATGCGTAAAATGGATGAATTGCAAAACACGATTGCTTCAATGCCTGAATTATCAAAACCGGTTTCTATAGTAAATCTGGTAAAATATTCGAAACAGGCTTTCTATAACGGAAAACCTGAATATTATCAATTGCCAACTTCACAAGAGCAAGCCTTTATTTTGAGTTATGCCAAAAATGCCACAAAAAACAGCAAGGATAATTTAATGAAAGCCTATGTAGATTCGACGGGACAATACGCCCGAATCACAACTTTTATGAGAGATATCGGAACTGATAAAATGGCAAAAGTCGAGAAAAAACTGCATTCTAAAATTGATGAAATTTTTCCAAAAGACCGTTATGAAGTTACGCTAACCGGAAAAGCATTAGTTTTCCAGAAAGGGACATCCTATTTAGTTGGTAATTTAATTGAGTCGTTAATTTTTGCAATTTTAGTTATTGCCGGGCTTATGTTGTATTTGTTCAGATCTTTTAAAATGGTAATGGCATCTGTAATTACGAATATCTTACCGCTTTGCATCACATCCGGATTAATGGGGTATTTTGGAATTCCTTTGAAGCCGTCAACGATTTTGGTATTCAGTATTGCGTTCGGAATCTCGGTAGATAATGCGATCCAATTTATGGCGAAATATCGACATGATTTACTGCAAAGCAATGGAAAGATAAAAAAATCCGTTTTTAGCGCTTTGAGAGAAACCGGAATCAGTACTTTTTATACTTCGGTAGTATTGATTTTAGGCTTTGCCACTTTTACGCTTTCCAGTTTTAGCGGAACAATTGCGTTGGGGGGATTAATTTCCTGCACTTTGGCTTTTGCCATGTTTGCCAACTTATTGGTTTTACCGGCTTTGGTTTTGACTTTTGAAAAGAAAAAAGCAAAGAAAGAGGATTTGGAAAATTTAGAACAATAAATCAACCAACATATATTTGATTTCTAAAATCTTGTATGTGAAATTCTAATTATAAACTATAATCTTAAAAGAGCTGCAACTTTAAAGTTGCAGCTCTTTTTATTTTAACCCTGCTTCAGTTCACAATAGATTAAAAACACAGCTAAATAATATAGTACTTTTGAACAAAAATACACAAACGGTTGTTTTAAAACCTACTGATTTAGAAATACTTCACAACTATCTGATTATTAATATTTAAAATTTATTTGTTAAATGAAAAAAAATCCTATTTTTGTTAAAATTATTACTTGTTTACACAATCGATTGTTTTAAAAAACTTTATTAATTATCAACCAATTAAAAACTTAAACCATGATTAAAAAATTACTTTTTTTATTTTTAACCGTAAGTGGCATTTCATCTTCATTAAATGCACAAAACTTAATTGTCAATGGAAATTTTGAAGCAGGAACCGGAGACGTCTTTACAAATTGGACCAAAACCAATGGGGCAGCAAATTTAACTGCAGAAACTGTAAACATACATGGTGGATTAAGAGCCCTGAAAGCTATTTCTACTGGAGCTAATGAATACAATGTACAGCTTCAAAGTGATGCTATGACAACTGTTATTGGAACCAGTTATGAAGTTAGCATGTGGATTAAAGGAGTCGCCGGAGGAAATACTGTACGCCTTTCAACATCAGGTGGAACTGCTGTTTATGGCTCAGCTTTTACTGTTACAACCGGATGGAAAACTTGTATCCTAACCTTTACGGCCACTGCAACAAGCACAAAAATCAATTTAGATTTAGGAAAAGGAACTGATACTTTTTACGTAGATGATGTTGCTATGTATGATTTATCAACTTCATCTTCTTCAGATTTCATTTTGAATGGTAACCTTGAGGCAGGGACCGGTGATACATTTACGAACTGGTCAAAATATAATGGAGCAGCTAATCTGACTGCTGAAGCAGTAGAAATTCATGGTGGCGTAAGAGGATTAAAAGCAATTTCTACAGGTGCAGCAGAATACAATGTACAATTGGTTAGTGATGTAATGACTTTGGTAGTAGGAAGAACTTATACTGCAAGCATGTGGATTAAAGCAGTTACAGGTGGAAATACTGTACGTTTTTCAACTACAACGACACCTTCATCAGATGCAAATTATGGTTCCAATACAACTATTGGAACAACCTGGCAAAAAATATCATATAGTTTTGCTGCAAAAAATGCTTCAACAAGACTTAATCTCGATTTAGGAAAAAGCACTGATACGTTTTATATTGACGATATTAGTTTTATTGGAGCCAGCATAACTTTAGCTAATGAAAAATTTGAAAGCAACAATAATAAAGTAGTATTTTATCCAAATCCTGTTCAAAATGATTTGAATATTAGTTCTGATGCTGCCATCAAATCTTTAATCATTAGTGACAGTACAGGAAAAACGGTTAAAACTATCAAAAATGCCGAAAATATTCAGTCTGTTGATGTATCCAATTTAAGTCATGGCTTATATATTTTGTCTACAGATAACAATCAAACATTTAAGTTTATAAAGAATTAGAAAAAAAATGCCCTGAAATATAGAATTCAACCTACATCAAAAACCCTTAAACAATTCAAAAGCTACAACCTCCCCAAGTTGTAGCTTTTTTAGTATTCGTGAATTTTTGATTCATGATAAAAATTAAATCATTTTTTCTTTTCAAAGCCAAATGATTTCTAATCCCTCCTGCCCCAGCCCGGAATTACCCCGTTTAATTCTTATTTTCATGGGAGTTCATGAACTACGTTTACAGCGGCATCCTCTGGCGGGACACGAGCGATAGCAAACTGACGAAGTAAATAGCTCCTTACTTCTATTCCAATGTGGCAATTACAAACAAATCGATTATATTTGCATTTCGATTGAAATACTCTTTAAATATCAATATTATATAAAATGAAACACACAAAAGTTAAAGACTTATTAAACAGTACTACGACGCTTCAGGAAGTTAATGCAAAAGGATGGGTGAGAACTTTTAGAAATAATCAGTTCATCGCGCTTAATGACGGTTCTACCATTAATAATATACAATGTGTTGTTGATTTTGAAAATACACCGGAAGAAACTTTAAAAAGAATCACTACCGGAGCAGCGGTTTCAGTAATCGGAACTTTGGTGGAGAGTAAAGGTGCTGGTCAGAAATATGAAATTCAGGTTACAAAACTTGAAATATTAGGAGATTCTGATGCTGAGAAATTCCCAATGCAGCCTAAAAAACACTCGTTGGAATTCTTGCGTGAAAATGCACATTTACGTGTTCGTACCAATGCCTTTGGAGCAATTATGCGCGTGCGTTCGGTATTGTCATTTGCGGTTCACAATTATTTTCAGCAAAAAGGTTTTGTGTATGTAAATACGCCAATTATCACAGGTTCTGATGCTGAAGGTGCAGGTGAAATGTTCAAAGTTACGGCTTTGCCTTTCGACAATACGCCAAGAACTGAAGACGGAAAAGTAAATTATAAAGAAGATTTCTTTGGAAAAGAAACGAACTTAACGGTTTCCGGACAATTAGAAGGTGAAACTTTTGCGATGGCATTGGGTCAGATTTATACTTTTGGGCCAACTTTTAGAGCTGAAAATTCAAATACTTCCCGTCACCTGGCAGAATTCTGGATGATCGAGCCGGAAGTTGCTTTCAATGATCTTGATGACAACATGGATTTGGCTGAAGATTTTATCCAGTACGTAATTAAATATGCTTTAGACAATTGTAAAGATGATTTGAAGTTTTTAGAAGGAAGACTTTTAGAAGAAGAAAAATCAAAACCACAGGCTGAAAGAAGTGAAATGGCTTTGTTGGAAAAATTAAACTTCGTTTTAGAAAACAACTTCAAACGTGTTTCTTACACCGAAGCTATTGACATTTTAAGAGATTCAACTCCAAATAAAAAGAAAAAATTCAGTTATATCATCAACGAATGGGGAGCTGATTTACAGTCGGAACATGAGCGTTATCTGGTTGAAAAACACTTTAAATGTCCGGTAATTTTATACGATTACCCGGCAAACATAAAAGCGTTTTACATGCGTTTGAATGACAACACAGAACCTGGAAGAGAAACAGTTCGTGCAATGGATATCCTTTTCCCTGGAATTGGAGAAATCGTTGGTGGTTCAGAAAGGGAAGAGCGTTACGATGTTTTGGTTGAAAAGATGAAAGCTTTAAACATCGATGAAGAAGAATTATACTGGTATTTAGACACCAGAAGATTTGGTTCTGCAACTCACGCAGGTTTCGGACTTGGATTTGAGCGTTTGGTATTGTTTGTAACCGGAATGACAAACATTAGAGACGTAATTCCTTTCCCGAGAACTCCTGGAAGTGCAGAGTTTTAAAAAAAATTGTTTCAGGTTTCAAGTTTCAGGTTGTTCAGCACTTGAAACTTGAAACATTAAACTAAAAAGAACAAAAAAATATAAATGCTAAAGCAATTTTTAAATTTAAAATTATCCCAAAAATTATCTCCACAGCAAATTCAGCTGATGAAGTTAATTCAATTGCCTACGCAAGCTTTTGAGCAACGTTTATTAGAGGAAATGAACGAAAATCCGGCTCTGGAAGCAGGAAAAGAAGACGAATACGAAGCCGATGAATTTGCTAATGAAGACTACGACGATTATGATGATGCGGAATCTGACAGAATCGAAGCAGACGACATTAATATAGACGAATATTTAAGCGACGACGATACCCCGGATTATAAAACACAAGCCAATAATTATAGTGAAGATGAGGAGCGCGAAACGCCTTTTGCATCACCAATTAGTTTTCATCAGGATTTAATCAATCAGCTGAATACATTTATTCTGAATGATGAAGAGCGTGAAATTGCCGAATTCCTTGTTGGAAGTATTGATGATATGGGTTATATCCGCAGAAGTATTCCGGATATAGTCGATGATATGGCCTTCACTCAGGGAATTTATACTGATGAGGTAATGGTCGAAAAAATGCTTCACGTCATTCACGAACTGGAACCTTCAGGAGTTGGTGCACGTGATTTACAGGAATGTTTATTATTGCAATTAAAGCACAAAACACCAACGGAATATGTTGATCTGGCAATTGACATTATCGAAAATCAGTTTGATGCTTTTACCAAAAAACATTACGATAAATTATTACAGAAATACAGTGTTTCGAATGAACAGCTTAAAAAAGCGATTCATGAAATCGAAAGGCTGAACCCAAAACCGGGCGGGTCTTATACCGGGAACAATAAAGTTACGGAGAATGTAGTTCCGGATTTTGCCATCAGGATTACAGACGGTGAACTGGAGTTGACCTTAAACGGAAGAAATGCTCCTTCCCTGCACGTTTCTAAAGATTATCAGGAAATGATGCAGACCTATAAAGATTCCCGTGATAAATCGACAGCTCAAAAAGATGCGGTTCAATTTATCAAGCAAAAACTGGATTCGGCAAAATGGTTTATCGACGCTATCAGGCAACGTCAGGAAACACTTTTTGTAACGATGAATGCGATTATGCATTACCAGGAAGAATTCTTTTTAGATGGTGATGAAACCAAACTAAAACCAATGATCTTAAAAGACATTGCAGATATGGTTGGGTTAGATATTTCGACGATTTCTCGTGTTGCAAACAGTAAATATGTAGAAACACCATACGGAACAAAACTGATTAAAGAGTTTTTCTCTGAAGCCATGAAAAATGATCAGGGAGAAGATGTTTCGACTTTGGAAATCAAAAAGATCCTTAAAAATACTATTGAAGAAGAAGACAAAAAGAAACCTTTGCCGGACGATCAATTGGCAGAAATCCTAAAAGAAAAAGGCTATCCGATTGCCCGAAGAACAATCGCAAAATACCGTGAGCAACTTGATATTCCGGTTGCGAGAATGCGAAAGAAAATTTAATATATCAATCTTAATTCATACGCAACTCATATTAAACCGGATTAAAATCCGGCCCTACAATATGGTCCGAGCCGAAGGCTCTGCTATAGTTCCGTAGGAACATATTATATTGTAGAGCTGGACTTCAGTCCAGTCCAGTTTAGACAAAGTAAGATCATTTAATTTTATACAAAACAACAAACCCGACAAATTATAAATCTGTCGGGTTATATTTTTATATTAAATTTCTAATTATTTATAAAGATCAGGTATTATTGCAACTTTAAACAAAAACACTTTCTTTTTGTCATTGTACCTATAAACCAATACAAAATCATTCTCTCGAAAAACTTTAAGCCCCGGGTTTGCTTTAGCTGTACTTATCAGACTTTTTTCGATTTCTTGATGTATTACATTAACATCGGCCGTTTCCTTTTCTACGTTTACTAATGTCAAATTATATTGAACAATTCTATCCTCAGCCTCAGGTAAACTCACGCTGTCTAAACGAATCCCTTCCTGAATTATTAAAGGACAATTTTTATTATATTTCTCAACCAATTCTACTATTTCAGTATTAACAGTACGAGCACTTTTATAAAGATATAACTGAAACAAAGCAACCAAAACTACCGCAATTATAATTATAAGTAGTAGTCGAATATTCTGTTTTCTTGTACTTTGCTTTTGTTGCATTGTTTATTTAAGCTTAAAATTGTTTAGAAATTATTTTTCCTGGTTTTTCTTCATGGCATTAAAATACGCTGCACGGCTTAACGGTTCATATTCTTCGGTTTCACCAAGCATTACCAATTTATCATTATCGGTTTTACGAAAACTATAGTTGGCTAAGTTTCCGGTTCTCGTACAAACGGCATGAACTTTAGTGACATATTCGGCTGTTGCCATAAGTGCGGGCATTGGTCCGAAAGGGTTTCCTTTAAAATCCATATCAAGTCCTGCTACTATCACACGAATTCCCTGATTCGCCAAATCATTACAAACGGTAACAATTTCATCATCAAAAAACTGTGCTTCGTCAATTCCGATAACGTCACAGCCTTGTGCTAAAATAGCAATATTGGCAGCAGCGGGAACCGGCGTTGAGCGAATTTCGTTGGCATCATGTGATACCACCATTTCGTCATGATATCGGGTATCGATAGCAGGTTTAAAAATTTCGACTTTTTGTTTGGCAAATTGGGCACGTTTTAATCTGCGGATTAACTCCTCGGTCTTACCCGAAAACATTGATCCACAAATAACTTCAATCCAACCAAATTGTTCTTTGTGATTTACTGTATTTTCGAGAAACATTTTGTATTTTTCTACCTTTTAAAATGAATAGTTTTTATTACTTTGTACTGGTAATAAATTGACGTAAAAAATTACTGTTTTACGTTTTCTCAAAAGTAGAAAATTTTTATCAAATCGAAGATTCGCAAACGCTTATTAACAGAAATAAAAAAATGTTCTGCGAATTTCCTCGGAATTAAAGACATTCAAAACACAAAATATACTAAAGCACCATATTCACTATAATTTCAACAGTTATGAAAAAAAAATTGGAAGCCGATTTAATCAGCATTGCACATCGAATTTTAAAACTCAAAAATAAATCCGATATCAATCAATTGTATCTTGAAACGCAGAAATTATATGAAAAACTTGCAGTTCTGAAATTTATAGATGAAAATTTCGACACCATAAAACCAACCATCGGAAAAAGTGAAATTGAATCTGAAGTAGAAGCTCTTTTCGAAAAAGAAGAAATAACGCCTGCAGTAATTAAAACTGAAGAAGAAATTCCAGTAACTGTTGCAGAAACTGTAGTTGAAGTGGCTCCGGAACCAGAAGTTATTGAAGAGATTAAAGAAGAAATAATTTCAGAGGTTCCAGAAGAAGTAACTCCGGAACCTGTTATCGAAACAATTGAAGAGCCCGTTTTTGAAACCCGAAAAGAAACAGAAACTACTGAGGAACTTTCTTTTAAAACCATAAGTGATTTAAAACCAATTAATGATTTTAAACCGGCTTTTGAATTAGAAAAAGAAGAAGAAAAAATAGAAGAACCTAAAATTGAGACTGCTTCAAAATCGGAGCCTGTTCAGATTTCATTTGAAGATTTGGGGATTAATTACGGTGATGCACAATTTGTAAAAGTAGATAGTTTTGAAGCTCTTTCCCCTGCTCCGCCAATATCTGAATTTAAAGAGATAAAAGCTCCGGTAGAAACTGCAATTTTAGAATCATCGAAACCCAAAACAGTTCCGTTAAACGAAAAATTAGCCAAAGGTTTTCATATTGATCTGAATGACCGAATTGCATTTACCAAAAACCTTTTCGGAAACAACACAGAAGACTACAGCCGTGTTTTAAATCAATTATTAACTTTTGATAATTATAATGAAGCTCAGGAGTTTATTGAAAATATGGTAAAACCGGATTATAACAATTGGGAAGGAAAAGACGATTATGCAGAACGTTTCATGGGAATCGTTGAGAAAAAATTCTCTTAAAAACACGAATTTCACAGATTTACACTAATTTATATTCGTGGAATTTTTAGCGCTTAAATTATTCGTGCTAATTCGTGCAATCTGTGTTTAAATATTTAAAATTATTATGTCTAAATTATATATCGTTCCTACGCCAATTGGCAATCTTGAAGACATGACTTTTCGTGCCATTCGGATTCTCAAAGAAGTCGATTTGATTTTGGCCGAAGACACCAGAACCAGTGGCAAATTGTTGAAGCATTTTGAAATTGGCACGCACATGCACAGCCATCATATGCACAACGAACACAAAACAACTGAGAATTTAATCGCACGTTTAAAAGCCGGTGAAACAATCGCATTGATTTCAGATGCCGGAACTCCTGCTATTTCAGATCCGGGTTTTTTATTGACACGCGCTTGTGTCGAAAATAAAATCGAAGTGGAATGTTTGCCTGGTGCAACTGCCTTTGTCCCGGCTTTAGTAAACAGCGGATTACCAAACGACAAATTTGTTTTCGAAGGTTTTTTGCCTGATAAAAAAGGGCGTCAAACCCGATTTTTAGCTTTAGCCGAAGAAACCAGAACGATGATTTTGTATGTTTCGCCACATAAATTAGTCAAAACATTGGCTGAGTTCATACAGTATTTTGGAGAAGACAGACAAGTTTGTGTTTCAAGGGAATTATCAAAATTGCACGAAGAAAATGTTCGCGGAACCGCACGGGAAGTATTAACCCATTTTGAAAAAACAGCGCCACGAGGAGAAATCGTCGTTGTGGTTGCCGGAAAAACAATAACCAAAGAACCTAAGAAAAGTAAATTTCAAAAAGAAGAATAATACATAAATAAAATATGTACATACATTTTGATTTTAGTCAGAGGATTTCCAAAGATACTTTTCCACTTGAATTTGGAAAATTAGACTTCGGATTTTATGATGACACCGCTACTTCAAAAAATAATTATTTTTTAGATAATTTAGAACTTTTTGACAATGGAAAGGCTTCATTTGGCAAACTAGGTGCAATAAATTTTTTTGTTGGAGCAAATAATTCAGGAAAAAGTAGGTTTTTGAGAGGTTTGTTTAAAGTTAATTCCTTTAAATGTACAGAACAATCAAAATCTGTATTGGATCTATTTTTCGAATTACAAGAAAAAAGCACAAATATCGATACAGCTATTTTTTTTGAATTAAGTGAAGGTCTTTTTGGTAAAAATCTAAGTAAAATAGGAGATTTATTTGGTAGTTTATATCAAATTGAAGATGTTCAAAAATCTGTTGTTAATTTGAAAGAAAAAATTAATGACATTGAACATATTCAAATATTGGATGAAATTTTAAATTTCCTTAAAGAACTTAAATTTCATTCTGAAAACTATTTAAAGAAGAAAATTTATATTCCAATTTTAAGATCGATTATATATGATTCAAATTTAAATAAAGACTCTTTTAATAAAATTTATGAAATTAAATATGGCTTAAAAGAAAATGTCTTCACAGGGTTAATGCTATTTGACAATGTTTTTGAATTACACAATTCCGCGGATATTATTAAGTTAGAAAAATTCACATTGTGGTTACAAGATAATTTTTATCAAAATGAAAAATTACAGTTAATTCCAGATAAAGCAAATAGTAATTTATTATTAAAAATTGGTGATGAAATGCATCCCATTTTTAATATTGGAGATGGAATACAACAATTAATTTTATTGCTATTTCCAATTTTTACTTCAGATAATGATACTTGGTGCTTTATTGAGGAACCAGAAACTCATTTGCATCCAGGACTTCAAAGAATTTTTATTGAGACATTATTGAATAATGAATATTTAAAAAGTAAAAATTTACGATATTTCTTCACGACTCATTCTAACCATTTTCTTGATTTATCACTCCATACAGACGACATTTCAATATTTCAATTTCATAAAGGAAGTCAAGAAAAATTTATGATTAAGAATGTTAAACCAAACAAGGAAACTCTTGATTTGCTTGGTGTAAACAATTCATCTGTTTTAATGGCAAATTCATCTATTTGGGTTGAAGGTCCAACTGATAGAAAATACATTTCATTTTTTTTAAAACTTTATTGTACAAAACATTCAAGAAAACATTTAAAAGAAGATATTGATTTTGCTTTTTTTGAATATGGAGGAAACTTAATTGAGCATTATTTATTTGATGAAAATTTCGAAGAAGTTTTTAGTGACGAACAAGTTCGAGAAAAAATCAATTCATTTGCTATATCAAATAAAATATATCTTCTTGCTGACAACGATAATGCTACAGGAAAAAAACTTAAAAGGAGAGAAGAATTGGAAAAGACATCTGAAGCAGAAAAAAACTTTAAATATCAAAATACAAATTATAGAGAAATTGAAAATCTTTTACCAATAAAGATTATTAAAGATTTTTTGGTGGAACTTGTCAATTCTAGTGAAGAGGAAAATGTCAATAAAATTTCTTTTGATAGAGAAGATTATATTTCAATTGGACTTGGTCAGTTTATTACTGATTTATTTGTAAAAAATAAGATAAACGATTTTAAGAAATTTAAAGGTGACAGTGGCACTTTAAAGTCTTCGTATAAAACTAAACTATGCGAATTTGTTATTAATGGAGATTATAGTTACCCAGAACTAATTGAAAATAATAATCAACTTGATGATATAATATCTGACTTGTATCAATTCATAAATTAAAAATAATTCTGATTACACAAACAAAACTTAAATAAATACACAATGAGCATCGCATCTTTTTTACAAAAAGTAAAACAAACTCCAAACCAAATAACATTTCCTGAAACTATTGCAGTAATAGAGGATAACTACAACTTTACACCAACAGCTTTCCAAAATGGAACGCAACACAATGCTGCCGGAGAAAATTCAGGTTCCTGCAAATTATTTTCTTTCGCAAAGTTGCAAAACTTAAGTAAAGAAGAAACGTTAGCCTGTTTTGGCGCTTTCTATTTTGAAGAAGTTTTAGGAGATCCAAACGGAACAAATCACCAAAACATTAGAAACTTCATCAACTTAGGCTGGGACGGAATTCAGTTTGAAGGAAAAGCTTTGACTTTGAAATCTTAAATATTTTGGTCACAGATAAAACGGATTTTCACTAATATTGAGAAAAATAAGTTACTTCTTAACTAACCTTATATGGTTAAATAATTTCCAAATCAACAAATGAAAAACTATTTCCGCTAAATAATCCTTTATCGGATAATTTTAAATCGGGAATAACCAGTAGAGCCATAAACGAAAGCGTCATAAAAGGCGCTTTCAGATTGCTTCCCAATTCTTTTGCCATTGCATCAATTTCCTGATATAATTTTCCAGTTTCCCAACCGTTTTTGTCGCTCATAATTCCGGCAACAGGCAACGGCAACATTTTGCTTTCAGAACCATTTACGGCACAAACTCCACCAGTATTTTTAATAATCAGATTGACAGCATTGCAAATTTCTTCGTCAGAAGTTCCCACAACAACAATATTATGACAATCATGTGCTACAGAACTGGCGATAGCGCCTTTTTTCAGACCAAAATTCTTAATGAAGGCAATAGCAGGTTTGGCATCCTGATAACGATTCACAACAGCCATTTTCAGAATATCTTTTTCAGTATCTGAAACGATTTGTCCATCAACGATTAATGATTGATGGTGAATTTCATTGGTAATTAATTGTCCTTCTAAAGCTTCAATTACCCTGATTTTTGAACCCGAACCCGAAACTTTAAAATCGCTTATTTCTTTGGAAGTGATATTGAAATTATTAGGCGTTTCAAATGGAATATGTTTTATAAAAGATTCACCATCTTCGGCCACTAATTCGCCGTTGATGTAAGTTTGTTTCACTTTGAAATCAACTAAATCTTCGACTACGATAAAATCGGCAGCATCGTTTACTTTCAATAAACCCACATCAATTTTATAATGATTCACAGGATTTACACAAGCAGCCTGTAAGACTTTAAAAACGTCAATTCCTTTTGCAACTGCACGAGCGCAAAGCGAATTAATATGACTTATGATTAAATCATCAGGATGTTTATCATCTGAACAAAACATCATGTTTTCGAAATTTTCCGGAAGTAAATCGATGAGTGCTTCGAAATTTTTGGCAGCACTTCCTTCGCGAATAATTACCTTCATTCCCAGAGATAATTTTTCTTCGGCTTCTTCAAAAGTAAAGCATTCGTGGTCGGTAGAAATCCCGGCTGAAATATATTTTTTAACCGCTTCACCTCTTAATCCCGGTGCATGACCATCAACGGGTTTATTGAAATGTTTTGCCCATTGAATTTTCTTTAAAACTTCTTCATCATTTAATAAAACACCGGGATAATTCATCATTTCTGCCAAATAATAAATGTCGGGAGAAGCCAATAATTCCTTAATTCCGTCTGAATCTATGATAGCACCAGCACTTTCGAAAGAAGTGGCAGGAACACAAGACGGTGCGCCAAAATGAAATTTCAACGGTACTTTTTTACTGTTTTCAATCATATAATAAACGCCCGTCGTTCCTAAAACATTTGCGATTTCGTGTGGGTCAGAAATGGTACCGACTGTTCCGTGAAGTACGGCAATTTTTGCAAACTCGGAAGGAACGAGCATTGAACTTTCGATATGAATATGGGCATCAATAAATCCCGGCATAATGTAATTTTTCACATTGTGGTTTTTCTCAATTATCGAAATGATTTTTTTGTTTTCGACAGTGATTTCTCCAGCATAAATACGTCGGTTTTGGATGTCAACAATTTGTCCCTGAATTTGCATTTTGTTTGTTTTAAAAATGATATAATCAAAAGTAATAACAAATTTTCATTTTTTCTTTTCTCAAATAACCTTAATATAGCTTGTTAAGACAGATAACCATATAAGATCACTTATATGGTTTGTATTTGATTAAAATTTGCATTGAAGAAGATTAAAATGATTAGCTATTTTAAACTAAATTTGTTCTCTCACATAAAATCCTAATTCTTAATTTTCAATTCATAATTATTTATGCGCTGGACCATCAAATCAAAACCTTCAGAAGGAAAGGTAAAACACCTTGCAACCGCCTTAAATGTAGAAGATTTTGTGGCAACACTTTTGATTCAGCGTGGCATTGAAACTTTCGAAGCTGCCAAAAATTTCTTTCGTCCTTCATTAGAACACCTTCATGATCCATACTTAATGAAAGACATGGATAAAGCAGTCGCCCGAATTGAATCGGCAATTGAGAATCAGGAAAACATCTTAGTTTTTGGCGATTATGATGTTGATGGAACAACGGCTGTTTCTTTGGTTTCTTCTTATCTAAAATCGCATTATCCAAACATTGCGACTTATATCCCGGATCGTTATGATGAAGGTTACGGAATTTCTTTTAAAGGTATTGACTTCGCCGACGATAACGGATTTTCTCTAATTATCGCGCTCGATTGCGGAATCAAATCAATAGATCATATCGCCTACGCAAAAGAAAAAAATATCGATTTTATCATTTGCGATCACCACAGACCCGGAAATATTCTTCCTGATGCCATCGCAATTTTAGACCCAAAAAGGGAAGATTGCTCCTATCCTTACGATGAATTATGTGGTTGCGGTGTTGGTTTTAAATTGATTCAGGCTTTAGGACAGAATCGAAATGAAACCATTGAAGATTTGGTTCCGTATCTGGATTTGGTTGCAACGGCAATCGCTGCTGATATTGTTCCGATAACTGGCGAAAACAGGGTCCTGGCTTATTTCGGATTACAGGTTATCAATAGCGATCCGAGACCGGGAATTAAAGCTTTGGTACATCAAATCAAGAAGAAAGTTTTAGACATTACTGATGTTGTTTTTATTATTTCTCCCCGAATAAATGCCGCAGGAAGAATTAAACACGGCAATCATGCCGTTGAATTGTTGACAGAATTCAACTTTGAACAGGCACAGCAATTTGCTTCAGAAATTGAACAATACAATTCAGATCGAAAGGATTTAGACAAAAAAATCACCAAAGAAGCTTTTCAGCAAATTGTAGAAAATCAGGAAGAAAATCGATTTTCTACTGTTGTTTTTCAGGAAGACTGGCACAAAGGCGTTATTGGGATTGTAGCATCAAGATTAATTGAAACCTTTTATCGTCCTACTTTGGTTTTTACCAAAAGTGGTGATAAATATGCAGCTTCGGCAAGATCTGTAAAAGGATTTGATGTTTATAATGCATTGGATGCGTGTGCTGAACATCTGGAACAATTTGGAGGTCATATGTACGCAGCCGGAATGACTTTGAAAGCTGAAAATTACGAAACCTTTAAAGAAGCGTTTGAAAAACAGGTTGAAGAATCCATTTTACCGGAAATGAGAACTCCGGAAATCGAAATTGATGCCGAGATAAACTTTACGGATATAACTCCAAAGCTTATTAGGATTTTAAAACAATTTGAACCCTTTGGCCCACAAAATATGACCCCTGTTTTTATGACATCTAATGTAAAAGACACAGGTTATGCCAAAACTCTGGGTGCAGACGATGAGCATTTGAGACTTTTTGTAAAACAAAATAATTCAGACGGAATTGCCGCGATAGGTTTTGGCCTTGGAAAAAAAATAGAAATCACAAAAAATCAAAATCCTTTTCAGTTAGCGTATTCACTGGCTGAAAATGAGTGGAATGATACCGTTTCAACTCAACTTATGCTTAAAGATATTAGAACAAATGAAGAATAAAGAAAAGAAAAACGACCCGTATCAGGCGTTACGTTATAGAGAATTTAATGTATTTTTATTATTACGATTTGCAATGGTTTTTGCATGGTCGATGCAGTTTATTGTTATTGAATGGGAAGTTTACAGCCTTACAAAAAACCCTCTTTCGTTAGGAATGATTGGATTAATGGAAGTTATACCTGCCGTGTCGATGG
This sequence comes from Flavobacterium sp. CF136, assembly GCF_000282055.1. Taxonomy (GTDB): domain Bacteria; phylum Bacteroidota; class Bacteroidia; order Flavobacteriales; family Flavobacteriaceae; genus Flavobacterium. The sequence continues at coordinate 43,650 of NZ_AKJZ01000017.1, read as the reverse complement.
CATTATTTGCCGGTCATATGGTCGATCAAAGGGAAAAGAAAGGATTATTAGTAAAATGTATACTAGGCTTTACAATAATTAGCTTCGGACTATTTTTACTGACCTGGCCAAAAGTCGTGAGTGGATTATCTTCGGATCTTATTTTATATTCTATTTACTTTTTAGTTTTTCTTGGAGGATTAGTTCGTGCTTTTCTTGGGCCGACTATTTTCTCGCTTTTATCTTTAATTGTCCCTAAAAAAGCATATCCAAATGCAGCTACCTGGAGTAGTTCTGTTTGGCAGATCGGTGCCGTTTTAGGTCCGGCCGTTGCAGGTTTTTCAATTAATTTTATTGGTGTTCACTGGTCCATGTGTCTGGTAGTTGGGTGTTCTGTTTTTGCCTTGATCGCTTTATCACAAATCAGTAAAAAACCTATTTTGAATCCTAAAATTGGCGAACCGGTAATGGAAAGCTTAAAGGAAGGAATCAAGTTTGTATTTAATAATAAAACCATTTTAGGTGTGCTTTCGCTTGATATGGTTGCGGTTCTTTTTGGAGGTGCCGTAGCATTATTACCTGTTTTTGCTCAGGACATTCTAAAAGTTGGTCCAGAAGGTTTTGGTATTTTAAGGGCTGCTCCTGCCATTGGTGCTTTTATTACCATGTTAATTTCAGCTTACGTTCCTTTGTATAAAAAAGCCGGAATGAAGCTTTTAATAGCCATTTTTATTTTCGGATTGTGTATTATTTTGTTCGGAATTTCAACTATTTTTTGGTTGTCAGTGGTGGCATTATTCTTAAGCGGAGTTGCTGATGGAATTTCTGTAGTTATCCGTCAAACCATTTTACAGCTTAAAACTCCCGATCATATGCGTGGTCGTGTGGCAGCTGTAAACTCAATGTTCGTAGGGTCATCAAACGAATTAGGTGCTTTTGAAAGCGGTTTAACAGCAAAATTAATGGGGACCGTAACTTCTGTTGTATTTGGAGGAAGTATGACTCTTTTGACGGTCTTAGGTTTCGGAATAAAATCACCAACCTTTAGAAATCTGGATCTTCAAAAAGATATGGATGACCATCAGAACATGGAGTAATGAACTTTAAAACCATATAAGTGATATAAGTTCATTTAAAAAAGATTCCGATAAACTAAAATGAACTATATCACTTATATGGTGAAGATTTTTTTTGCAATTTTATGAATTTTTTATTTAGAATTAATATAAATAATATTTATATTTGTTTAGATAAAGTATTCAACAATGAGAGAAATTGAACAGATATACCATAATAACTTTGGAATTGCCTTTTACTGGAAAAAGGAAAATAAAACGATATTCGACAAAGTACAATTGGTTTTTAAAGAAACCGGGTTCTATTTTACAATAGCCGAATTAAATCAGTTTTGTGATTTGATTGAAGATAGTCTTATCGAAAACTCTTGTTGTAAAACGTGTGAACTGAAAAATTCCTGCCATAAATTTTTATTAAAAACACCTTGCACACAGGTAGATCTGGCTGTTTCGATAAAAGAGATAAAATCAATAAAAGATTTAGTCGAAGGGACTTTATTCAAAATTGATTTAGATGAATATGTTTATGGAGCTGGCTTAAACTAATTTTCAAATTTCTGAAGCTCAAAAGTCTCGCCATCAAAAACTCCGTAAGTAAAGTAACCAATCCAGTCACCCAGATTTACATAATTTGAATTTTCTCCAACGGGAATAATCATAGGTAAATGACGGTGACCAAAAATAAAGTAATTGTAATGTTTGGTTTCAAGTTTGCGTTTGGCATACAAAACCAGCCATTCGTTTTCTTCGCCTAAGAATTTCACATCTTCATCTCCTGAAATCAACTTGTTTTTTACTGATAAATATTGTGCCAAACTAACCCCAACGTCCGGATGCAGCCAACGGAAAAGCCATTTTGAAAACGGATTTGTAAATACTTTTTTCATTCTTTTATACCCTTTATCACCAGGACCTTTTCCATCACCGTGACCAATTAAGAACGTTTTTCCGTTAAAAGTAAATTCCTTGTTATCATGATAAACCGGAATATTCAATTCGGTTTGGAAATAGTCGTTCATCCACAAATCGTGATTTCCAACGAAAAAATAAATTGGGATTCCACTGTCACGAATTTCAGCCAATTTGCCCAAAACACGAACAAACCCTTTTGGAACAACCGTTTTATATTCGAACCAAAAATCAAATAAATCACCTAATAAAAAAATAGCTTCTGCATCTTGTTTCACCTCATCAAGCCAGGCAACAAATTTTTGCTCACGCGGTAAACTTAATTCGGGAGTTGGTGCTCCAAAATGCTGGTCAGAAGCAAAATATACTTTTTTCATTCTTTTTTAGATTGTAAGTTATGGGTTATCCGTTCTGAGTTTAGAGATTTAGAAGTTTTTTGATTTCAATTTATTTTGAACACATAGAAACATAGTTTTATAAATTTTGCAAAAGGCGTTTCACTTTTACATTAATTCACAATAGTAAGCTATGTGTGAAAGCCAGCTTTATTTTTTAACTTTAAAAAAACAAACCAAAATCTATGTTTCTATGTGTTTAATTTTTTATTGGGATTTATCCTAAATGTTGTCACTTGCGAACCATTCAGCAAATGAAGATTCGGTTTCCTGAAGTTTTAGGGAGAAAAGTTTAATTCCTGAAGGCAATCTTGCAACAATTCTGTCTGCAAAATCAACTACCATATTTTCGCTGGTTGGCTGATAATCGACCAAAATTACGTGATGACCACGATTTTTCAGTTCGTTTGCCAATTCGATATGCGGTGTTGTTTCGTTAAAAACTGTTGCATGGTCAAACTGATCGACAATTTCTTCTTTTACAATTTTCTTTAGATCCGAAAAATCGATTACCATTCCGAATTTTACATTTGATCGGTCTGTAATTGGCGAACCAATAACCGTTACCGATAATTTGTAACTGTGTCCGTGAACGTTTTTGCATTTTCCGTCGTAGCCGTACAAAGCGTGTCCTGTTTCGAAACTAAATTGTTTTGTAATTCTGATATTACTCATCGGGTATAATTTTCTGCAAATTTATGAAATAGAAGCGAGAAACGGGCTTTAATTACAAAAAGGTCTACATTAGGATCCAGCCCTGATGTTAGCGACATCCTTTTGTGGCGGGGTTTGCCACAAAAGATATAGCGAACAGCGGGAAGAAGCTCCTGAAAAAACTACTTCTTAAATTGTAATAATGCAGATTTTGAAAATTCAGACAAAACCAATTTTCCCGTAATGGCAGCACGTTCAAAAAGTAAGGACTCCCAATTTTCGGTACCTTCCCAAATGATTTTCTTCATTTCTGACAACGCTTCAGGATTGTAACTACTCAACTTTTGGCTAAAATTTTCGGTGGCAGCATCGAGTTCAGACATTTCGTGAATAGCAGAGAAAAGACCTTTTTGAAGTGCCCAGTTGGCCGATTTCCATTCATGTGCTGCCAGAGTCATTTCGGTCATTGCCGGTTTACCAATTTTTCGGGAAACTGCAGGCTCAATCACAAACGGGCCAATGCCAATAGCAAGTTCTGAGAGTTTTATGGCGCTTTCAGGCGTCGCCAAAACATAATCGCAGGCAGCAATAATACCAACGCCGCCACCAACAGCTTTTCCCTGAACACGACCAATAATAAGTTTAGTACAGTTGCGCATGGCATTTAACAAATGAGCAAATCCTGAGAAAAATTCTGTGCCCTGCACTTCGTTTTCTATCGTCAAAAGTTCATCAAAAGAAGCACCGGAACAAAAAACCTTCGGCCCTTCGCTTTTCAGAACAACCACCGAAATGGTTTCGTTTCTACTCAATAAATTGATTTCGGCCGTCAATCGATCCAACAATTCACGCGGGAAAGAATTACTGGCCGGGTGACCAAATTGCACTATTGCAACGGCATTTTGAAAAGTAGTTTGCAAAGATCCGTTTTGATTTTCTGAACTCATAAAAATAGATTTGAAACGTAAAGTTACGGTTTTGATAACTATTTTCAGATCAATGCGATTTGAAATTTGTTTTTTGAAAATTAATTGACTTAATTTGCTATCGCAATGGGGGATTAGCTCATTTGGCTAGAGTATCCCGATGGTAATCGGGAAGGTGACAGTTCGAAATGCACATTTCAAAGTTTAATAAAAGGGGGATTAGCTCATTTGGCTAGAGTACTTGCCTGGCAGGCAAGGGGTGACCGGTTCGAATCCGGTATTCTCCACAAAACCCAAACGCTGTTTGGGTTTTTTCATTTCTACGCTATATGTATTACACTTATATAATCTACTCAAATGCGATTAACAAATACTATGTTGGTTCTTGTCAAAATATTGAACAGCGCTTACAAGACCATTTGAATAGCAGAAGTAAATACACAAAAGTAGCTAAGGACTGGGAGTTAAAATATTTTGAAACTTTCCTTACTCGAAGCGAAGCCTGCCAAAGGGAATTGCAAATCAAAAAAATGAAAAGCAGAAAATATATAGAAAACTTGATAGAAATAAAGGGCTAGTGTATCCCGATGCATCGGCAGGACGATCGGTTCGAATCCGCTATTCTCTACAAAAAATAAATCATCGCTCACTTACATTATCAAAATCCGTTTCATCTTCTTCAGACTTCTTAAAATCGTTATTCAATAATTCAGTATATTTCTTTTTCTCCTTTTGATTTTTTTTAATCATAAACAGAATCAAAACAATTAACAAAATTGCCACAATTCCTATTATTATCCAATTGATTTCCATAGTTTTAAATTTTATTAAAGTTATTGTTTTTAAATTTTCAGGACATTATCAAAACGTTAAACCTTAATAATTATGTTAATCTGCTTTGGTTGATTTTTGTATCTAAGCAATTATAATTAAATTGCTCTCAGAGATTAAAGAAGCGACATCTTTTTTACATGGTTTCGCTACATAAATTAAATGTCATGGATTCTGATAAATTTATTTTCTGCCTTGAAGGTGTTCCCGATGTAGAAAACGACGCAGCTACCGAAGTAGTTAAAAACTTAGAAAAACTAGCCTTTAATCAGGGTATTACGAGTATTTATAAAACCTGTGATACTATCGAAGGACTCGAAGAAAGCCTCAATACATTACTTTATGACGATCATAATTTTAAAGATTACGAAATAATCTACCTCGTTATGAAAGGCGAAGCAAACAACATTTGCCTCAATGAATATTATTACAGTTTAGAAGAAATTGCCGAGCTCTTTGAAGGAAGAATGAAAGGTAAAATTTTACATTTTGCCAATTCAAAAATATTGGATCTAAACGAAGAAGAAGCCCAATATTTCCTGGACATTACCGGCGCACGGGCAATTTCCGGCTACGGAACGGTTTCTAACAAATTTACCAGCACCAGTTCTGTCGACAAAGCTTTCTTTCGATTATGTCAGAAGGAAGATGATCTGATTGAAATTGTCGAAACCCTATACGAGAAGCATTACGAACTTTGCAAACTCCTCGATTTTAGATTGTATTATTAAACCTCATCCTGTTTTATGTCGGGAGCAGATATTTAGTTTCAAACAGAGCTTTTGTCCTGCTGTCCGCTATATCTTTTTCTGTCTAAAGGAGCCAGAAAAAGGATGTCACTTCCATCAGGGCTAGGTTAGAGGTTTTGTTTTTTTTAAGACCGTGCTATTTGATTTAGAATTTAATTCGGAGTAAAAATTGTAAGATTAATTGTTCAAAAAAATCTTATTTTACTATTGAGGTGGTTTATATTTACATCAGAAAAACAACTGCTGATGAAAATATTAATTACAGAAAATGCGGAAAAATCATATTTTGAAATAATAAGTAAATATTCTGAAAACAAAACTGCTTCATTTTCTAAAAATACAATTTCAATATTAGATATAATTAAAGAAAACAATCATATAGGCCATAAATACAAAAAAACTCTCTACAGAAAGTTTTTGTTGACTGAACAGATTTACATTTTCTATAAAATAGAGTCCGAAATAATCTACATTGTTTTATTTTGGGATAATAAAAGAAATCCTTTAAATTTAGACGTTGTACTTAATTCTTAATTTTTCTTTGAATTCTGCATAATCAATTGTTTTTCCAGCTTTAATATCTTCTTCGCTTTTTTGTAATTCCTTAGCAAATACTTCTTCAGGATATAATAAAGTCGTAATTAATTTTACTTCCTGAGGCGTAAAAGTTTTCAATCTCAATTTTCTGTAGTATGTCGCATGTTTCAAACCTAATTTTTGCATAAAAAACTCGGCTTTATAATATGATTTACTAATTAATTCAGGTAAACCATTTACGTAATTCTCGTAATTATCAACTATTTCTATCATAATATGATATTTTTTGTTTCATATATTAAACAAATATAATATTAAAATCTTATATATTGTTTAATCATAAACTGTCATATTTAAAAATTATTTTTATGAATAATAAAACTACGGAAGATTAAAAACAAAAAAGCCCTCAATTACGAGAGCTTTCCAATTATATTTTTCAAATCCAAACCTAAGCCTGATCGTCAGTTGTGGCGTCCGGAGCGTTTGTTTTTACAGATGCAATTCCGTTGTCTCTGGCAGCTATGCTTTCGTACATTTCGCTTGACCCTATGATTTGACCGTTTGATGCTTTTAAGTTAAAATAAGGTTTTCCGCTTGAAGATTCTTTTTTATCAAATTTAGAATCATCCTGCGAATTCGTTTTCACAGATTCTATTCCGTTTAAACAAGCTGCTTTGCTCGAATATCCTTCACTTGTCAAAATGGTTTGACCGTTGCCAGCCTTTAAATTAAATTGAAATTCTCCGTTGGCTCTCTTGGTAATTACAAATTTCCCCATACTGTTTTTTTAGTTTATGTTAAGAAATAGCTTTATGCTACAATATTATAAAATTACGAAACTTAGAACACAAAATTTACGGTTAACCATAAATTATTAAACAAATAAACTTACAAAACTACTTCAACAAATATGAAACCCGAATCGAGCCATAAAAATATCCTGAATTGGTATTGGTAAGAGGGTCTTTTAATTCTTTTCCGCGGTACATAAAAGTGTAGGATAAATTAAAATTATCATGTCTGTACTTAATGCCAAACTCAGCATTGAAACGCAAAGGAACCAAATCAAAAGTTACCGGACTCGTATCATTAAACAAACTTCCCTGAATCGTAGCATCATAAAACTGATAATTGACACTGGGCATGGCATAAATATAAAATTCACGTATCTTAACCTGCGGTGCGGTACTCACTGATGCATCATATAAATTAGAATCATAAACAGGAAGTAATTTTTTAAAACCTATCCGGGTTAAAAATCCAGTGGAAACACCAGTAAAAATGGTTCCCAAATTAGCTTTCGACTGAAAATGGAGATCTAAGAAATCATTCTGTTTAGTTGGGAGTAATTTCTTCGAAAACATAAAATGCGCCTGAATTGCAAGTGCGTTATGGAGTTGATTCTCCCAACCATAGACTTTTTTATAACCAATAAGATCATGAAAACTTTCCTGCGTTTCTCTTCCAAAAGCATTAGGTCCCATAAAGCCTAACTGAAAATTTGTTTTTAAAACCGATTCATTTTGATAAAAAAAGCTGCGTCCGGCCTCTGCAAAAAGATATCCGGTAAATGGCCGGTCATTTATTGTGACAGCCTCTTCATTAATAAATCTCGGATTATAAATATATTGCCCAATTCTAAATTCAGTAATCTTTTTATTGATTTTTTCGTTGCTGTTTTTCGATAAAAACCGGTAAAAAAGTTCTAAACCATTCGTATAATACATATCATTTTTGGATGATGTATATAAATCATTATCGGTAATAAAACCTATTTCTGTAGTTTTTCCTTGTCCAAAAACCAACGCAGATGTCAATATCAAAAGTGCAAAAAAGCTTTTTTTTAAATCCATTTAATAATTTATTTTACCAACAGCGCGCATTTCACGAACGATTCTTTCTTTTCGTCTGTTGATATAACTTGAAGATCCTGTTGCTTTAAACTTTCTTGGGTTCGGTAATATTGCTGCAATTCCTGCTGCCTGCATAGGTGTTAAACTCGAAGCATCACGACGGTACCAATGTTCCGTAGCCGCATAAGCTCCATATACACCATCACCCATTTCGATGCTGTTTAAATAAACCTCCATAATGCGTTTCTTGCCCCAAATAATTTCTATTAAAACCGTAAAATAGGCTTCAAGTCCTTTACGGAGGTAACTTTTGCCCTGCCATAAAAAAACATTTTTTGCGGTTTGCTGTGAAATAGTACTTCCTCCACGGATTCTGCGACCGCGTTCATTGCTTTTATACGCTTTTTGAAGTGCCTTAAAATCAAAACCATTGTGGGTTAAAAAAGTACCGTCTTCACTGGCAATAACGGCTTTTTGAAGATTCATGGAAATCTTGTCAATCGGTTCCCAATCATGATCAAAATAAACTTCTTTGTCACCCATTTTATTTTCGATGGCACGAATCACCATGAGTGGCGTAAATGGTACCGGGACGAATTTAAAAAATATGACTGATCCTATTGAGAGTCCGAAAAACCATAATAGGCATTTAATTAAAAACCATTTTACTTTTCCTCCTAAAGTTCGATTTGACTTCTTAGGAGATACTTTTGGTTTGCTTGCGGTTGTTTTCTTTGGTGCTGGTTTTTTTACTGCCATTATATTAAATCTGCTAATTCTGTTCCTATTAAACTTCCTATCGCTACACCCATTCCGCCCAAACGCACTCCACAGAACACGTTTTCAGACAGTTGGGAGACAATAGGTTTTTTACTGTTTCCTACTCCCATTATCCCGCTCCATCGATGTGCAATCTGGAATTCCCGGTTTGGTAAAATTACATTTTTCAGTAAATCTTCCAATTTATTTTGTACAATTTTAGTTTGTCCGAATTCAGTTGTATTTTCCGTTTCAAAATCCAGGTTTCTCCCTCCTCCAAGTAAAATCCTGTCATCAATATTCCTGAAATAATAATAACCGCGATCCAGATGAAAAGTCCCTTTTATATCTAAATTCGGAATTGGCTCGGTAATCAAAACCTGAGCTCTGGCCGGCTGGACAGCACCTTTTGTTAAAGCATTTGCAAAACCATTTGTTGTAAAAAGTATTTTTTTTGAAATAAAACTAAAATCATTCAGCACAACTTCAACATCACTTCCGGAGTCAGAATAAGAGGTTACCGTTTGTTGATTCAAGATTAAAATATTTGCGGCAACAGCTTGTCTAAGCAATTCCTGCATCATATTTCCGGTATCAATTTGTGCTTCAAACGGATTAAAGATTAGATATTCCTGAGTATTTTCAAACCCAAACCGATCGACTTCTTTAGTAAAAACATCTGCTTTGAAAAGTGGTTTCAGAATTTCATTTATAAAAGGCAATTTACCCACACAATCATTAAACCCTCCTTCGTCATCTTTCATAAACAATTCATATCCTCCGTAAGGTTTAAAATCTATAACCGCATCTCCTAATCTTTTTCGGAGTAATTGCAAACCCAGCCAACGTTTTTCGATAAGTTGTACAACATCTTCTTCTGAATGGGTTTTTAAATCATCCATAATTTCTGAAAGGCTTCCGAAACAGGCAAAACCGGCATTTTTGGTACTTGCGCCCTGTGGCAGCATTCCTTTTTCCAATACCAGAATTTTCGCCGTTGGAAATCTTTCGCGTAAGCGCAAGGCTGTATGCAATCCTACAATTCCGCTGCCAACGATCGTATAATCTACATTTGTAAACCAGTTTTTAAGTTCCCAATAACTTAAGTCCATCCCTGAATTTTTTTTATAAAAATACTGATTTTTTTAAACCATAAAATTAATATTTGAACCATATGAGTAATAATAAGTTCATTTAAATTGTATGTCAGGCTGAGCGGAGTCGAAGCTTCTCCAGATCCTAAGCCTTCGACTCCGCTCAGGGTGACAAAAATGTAAAATAGAAGAGGGAGTTTTTAACAATAAATTGGAATTTGAAATTTAAAAGTTGGAATTTAAATTTTGTACTTTTAAACCCACGAAAATTAAAGTTTTTATTATGAAAAAAGTATTATTTATAACCTTAATAATGATGAGTTTAAACGCTATCGGACAGCATGTAATGTCACAGGAATTGTTATGGAAATTAGGAAGAGTAACACCTCTTGGGCTTTCTAAAGATGCGAAAAATGTAGTTTTCAAGGTTTCTACTCCTTCGGTGGAAGAAAATAAATCGAATTCAAAATATTATATTTTGCCTGTAAATGGCGGAAATGCAACTGAAATCAAAGATACTAAAGCCGTTTTGGCAGATAAAAACATTTCGCCTGACGGAAAATTTTTAGTTTACAATGAAGAAGTAAAAATTGATAAGGTTTTAGGCAAAGATTTTTATCCAAATCTGGATAAATCTGACGTGCAAATTTATAATGGTTTAGATTATCGTCATTGGGATACCTGGAACGAGGGTAAATTTAACCATGTTTTTTATAAAGAAAATAAAAAAGACGCTGTGGGAATTGATATCTTAAAAGGAGAAACTTTTGATAGTCCTCAAAAACCTTTTGGTGGTGACGAAGATTATATTTGGTCACCGGATGGAAAAAGCATCTTGTATGTGTGCAAGAAAAAAGCCGGAACAGAATATGCTATTTCTACAAACACCAACATATATGAGTATAATTTAGAAACTCAGAAAACAATCAACAGAACCGAAGACAATCTGGGTTACGATACAGCACCGCAATTTTCTCCAACAGGAAACCTGACCTGGCTGCAAATGAAACGTGATGGTTATGAATCTGATAAAAACGATATTATTGTTGATTTTAAAGGAATCAAAACCAATTTAACTGCAAACTGGGATGGCACTGTAGAGAATTTTATCTGGAGTAAAGATGGCAAAAAAGTATTTTTCACAGCTCCAATTGATGGTACAAAACAACTTTTTGAAGTTAACTTTCCGGGATTAACCCGAATTGCAATTCAGGTTCGTCAATTAACAAATGGTGATTTCGATGTGAATGATTTAGTAGGTTTTTCAGGAGATGATATTATCGTAACCAGAACGGATATGAATCATGCCGGAGAGATTTTTTCTTTTAATTTGAAGAAAAACACCTGGAAACAAATCTCAAATATAAACACTGAAACTTACAAAACATTAACGCTTAGCAAAACCGAGAAGCGCTACGTAACTACTACCGATGGCAAAAAAATGTTGGTTTGGGTAATTTTACCTCCAAATTTTGATGCTTCAAAAAAATACCCGACTTTATTATTCTGTCAGGGCGGGCCACAAGCAGCTTTGACACAATCCTATTCTTTTCGTTGGAATTTTTCATTAATGGCTGCCAAAGGGTATGTAGTAGTGGCACCTAACCGTCGCGGAATGCCGGGACACGGTGTAGAATGGAACGAACAAATCAGTAAAGACTGGGGCGGACAGGTTATGGATGATTATTTATCTGCCATTGATGATGTTGCCAAAGAAAACTACGTTGATAAATCCCGTTTGGGTTGTGTGGGTGCGAGCTACGGAGGATATTCAGTATTTTATCTGGCCGGAATTCACAAAAATCGTTTTAAAACTTTTATTGCTCACGATGGCGTTTTCAATACACAAAGTATGTTTGGAACTACTGAGGAAGTTTTCTTTAATAATTGGGATTTTGGAGGCGCATATTGGGAAAAAGACAATGCTGCTGCACAAAAAACATATACCATTTTTAATCCTTCAACTTTGGTAGGGAACTGGAATAGACCTATATTAATTATTCAGGGAGGAAAAGATTTCCGCGTCCCAATCGGACAAAGTCAGGAAGCTTTTCAGGCTGCTCAATTAAGGGGAATAAAAAGCCGTTTGCTTTATTTCCCGGATGAAAACCATTGGGTTTTAAAACCTCAAAATGCTCAGGTTTGGCAAAATGAATTTTTTAAATGGCTCAATGAGACTCTTTAATTAAATAACAAAATTATAATTAGCCACGGATTTATTGTCCGTGGCTAATTTTTTAAAGAAAGTTTGGCTTTTTAAAACAGAAAATATTGAATAAATTGCAATATCCAATTCTAAAAAAATCAATAATAACAATCTATGGAGAGTAAAAAAAGTTATACCCCAATTAAAATTCTCTTCAGCTATGTTGTATTACTGGCGCTGGTTGTTACTGTGGGATGGTTTTTATATTCTGAAAATGTAGTTTACAATAAATTAGAAAGTAAAATTGCGCTTGAAAAAACGAAGATTCTAAAAGTCAGCAAGCTTTTTTCAAATGTCTATAAAACAGAAAGTTTAGCCCGAAAAACAATTCAAACCAATTCGGAAAAAGATTTCAAAAGCTATCTTATTGAAACCGATTCGTTAAAATCAAGAATTGATACTCTAAAACAAATTGTTACAACAGAATATCAAAAAACGCTACTTGATAGTGTAACGTATTTATTGTCTGAAAAAACCAAAAACATCAAACAATTAAAAACCATAAAAAACAAAGCTGATGATGAAGTTTCTGTAAATAATGCCATTGATGAAATTACCAAAATGGAGTTTAAACTCCGAAAATTAGAACTTCAGGACTTTACTAAAAGCCCTAATGACTTAGGGAGTTATCAGCGAAACGTGCTTCAAAAATATGTTGATTATTTAAATCAAAATATTCCCGACGACAGTACTAACACTTTGAGCAAACAGGCTTCGGATTCTATATTGGCAAATTCGAAAAAGCTTTTAAGCAATGTAAAATTAAAAGCAGAAAAAAAGAAGGAGTCGCTAAATTTTCAAGAGAATAAACTGCTGAAAAATGAAATTGCCATCTCAGAACAACTCCGAAAAGTACTTCGTTTTATTGAACGTGAAATCATTATCAATTCGATAAAAAACAATTCATTAAAAGAAAAATCACTTAAAAAAGTTAATGAGATTGTCACCATATCGGCTATTATTGGGTTATTGCTGACGTTATTTTTCTCAATTTTAATTGTAAGTGACTATTCAAAATCGCAATTGTATAAAAAACAGCTTGAAATTGCCAATTTCAAAACTAAGAATCTGCTCAAAAGCCGTGAGCAGCTTATTTCTACAGTAAGTCACGATTTAAAAACACCTTTAAGTACCATTGTTGGCTACACAGAGCTTTTAGACAATTCTGACATTAATACCAAACAATCGTATTTCATTAAAAATATTAAAAATTCTTCAGAATACATCACACAACTGGTTCAGGATTTATTGGATTTCTCACAAATTGAAGCGGGGAAAATCACCATTGAAAAAGTACCTTTTTTACTTCCCGAAATTATAGAGGAAGTTGCAAAAAATGTTCAGGCGGTTTACAAGCAAAAGAATATTGAACTTATTATTTCCTGCGATGAAAAACTTGATGTAAAAATTATTGGGGATCCGTTTCGACTAAAACAGGTTTTGACTAATATTATTGGAAACGCGTATAAATTTACCGAAGAAGGTTATATAAAAATATCTGCTGATATTGTAAATGATGCACATTTTTTAGCAATAAAAATAGAAGATTCAGGCATTGGCATTGAAAAAGAAAATCAGAAGTTAGTCTTTGAAGAATTCACTCAGGCCAATGAAAATATAGAGAAAAAATATGGCGGAACAGGATTAGGGCTTTCTATTTGCCAAAAAATAATAGCTATTTTAGGAGGAAACCTAAATCTGGAAAGTACTTTTGGAAAAGGAAGTATTTTTGAAATCAAACTTCCATTATTATTTGATACGAGTGTTAAAACAGAAAAAACAACAGAAAGAGCTGCTTCAAACCTTAAAAAACTAACTTTTATCATTATTGATGATGATATTAATTTACTGAACTTAACCGGTAGTGTTTTAAGACAGCAAAATTATGAGGTTTTATCATTTAGCAGGGCGATTGAAGCATTGGAAACTATTCAGAATACTGATTTTGATTTCATTATTACCGATATTCAAATGCCTGAAATGGATGGTTTTTTGTTTGTTGAAAAACTAAAAAGCACTATTAATTCATTTTATAAAAATCAGCCAATTGTTGCAATAACAGGACGTGCAGATTTGGATTTTTCAGTTTACACCAAAGCTGGTTTTTCTACAGTAATAAAAAAGCCATATTCGCCAAAAATCATGCTGGAAACAATTCAGCGTATTTTAGACAATGGTATTCTTTCAGATAATGAGATTGTAAAAACGGAACAGGAACCTACATCAGAATCTTATTCGCTAACAACGCTGAAGGAATTTTTAGGCACTGATAATCAGTCTTCAAAAGAATTCATTGAATCATTTATGGAAAGTACAAAACTAAATTTAAATGATTTGGAAAAAGCCATAACCGAAGAAAATGAAGCAGAAATTCATTCGATTGCACATCGGATTGCTCCTATGTTCAGACAGATTCAGGCTCATGAAATCGGAGAGATTTTGAAAATTTTGGAGGAGACTAATTTTGAAAATTCTAATTTGAAAATTATCTACAATTCTTTAAAAACAAAGATTTATGTTCTTTTTGAAGCTTTGAAAAGAGAAATCAATTAATCGATATTGTACTGTTTCAATTTATTATAAAGTGTTTTTCTGGTAATTTTCAACAACTTCGCGGCTTCTGATTTGTTGTTTTGTGTTCTGGATAACGCATGGATAATAGTTTCTTTTTCATTTTCCGATAAAGAAAAGACTCCTTCATTACTTTGTTTTTGTACCTGAAAAAATTCTGCTGGTAAAACATCACTTTCAATAAAATCCCCCTGAGATAAAAGTGTAGCACGCTTAACACAGTTTTGAAGTTCACGCAAATTTCCAGGCCAGCTGTATCTTTGAAAAATACTGACTACTTCCGGTGAAAAGCCTATTATTTCTTTGTTCAGCTGCTGATTTGCTTTCTCTAAAAAATAATCCGCAAAAATCATTAAATCTTCACCTCTTTCAGTTAACGATGGTGACTGAATAGAAAATTCATTGATTCTGTGGTATAAATCTTCGCGGAAATCCCCATTTTTAACTGCTTCACGCAAATCTTCATTTGTAGCAGTAATAATTCGGATATCAACATTAATTTCTTTATTGCTCCCAACAGGTTTTATTTTTCGTTCCTGAAGCGCTCTCAACAGCTGTATTTGATTTTCATACGAAAGATTACCTATTTCGTCTAAAAACAGAGTTCCTCCATCTGCGGCTTCAAAATACCCCATTTTATCGCTGATTGCTCCGGTAAAAGATCCTTTTAAATGCCCGAAAAATTCACTGGCTGCTAATTCCTTTGGAATAGCACCACAATCAACAGCTATAAAATTATTGGCTTTTCGATGGCTTTGCTGATGAATACTTTTGGCGATGATTTCTTTTCCTGTACCGCTTTCACCAATTATCAAAACAGACATGTCTGTAGGGCTTACCAATTTGATATGATCTAATAATTTTTTGGATGCAACAGAAATTCCTTTTACAAATTCATTGTCAACAGATACATTTTTTGCAGGTGTTTTCTTTTCCTTAATTGGAGTTTTGGCTTGAGGTGTCTTCAAAGCATTGGTAATAACCAGTAAAACTTCATCAGGATTGAAAGGTTTTGAAATATAATCAGCCGCGCCATTTTTAATAGCTTTCACAGCAGTATTCACATCGGAATAACCTGTCATAAGAACAACAGGAATCTCCGGATAGGAAGTTTTAAATTCAGTCATTAGTCCAATACCGTCAGAATCAGGCAAACGAAGGTCTGTCAGAATCAAATCAAAAGATTCTTTTTTGATCGCTAGTCGGGCTTCCTCTGCGGAGAATGCAATAGTTACATCAAATGCTTTCTTTATTAGAAATTTCTCTAATAATTTGCAAAATGAAATATCATCTTCTATTAATAATATCTTGGGCATTGTTTTTAGGGACTTTTATGCTAAAATACCACTATTAAAGTAGTATTTTCATAAAATTATGCAAAAAAAAAGAGATTGCCAAAAGCAATCTCTTTTTCACCAAAAACATAAATCTAATTCACCTAATTAAATTTTTAACCAGTTACCATTGACATCTGAATAAACAGTAGCCTTTTGGTCTCCAACTGATATTTCTAATTTGTATTCCTTTTTTTCGTTTACAAATGCTTTTTCCAGTTTAGCTCCCGGATATGCTGTTTGTAATGCAGTTTTTACTGCAGCCGGAACTGCATCTGCAGTTACCTCAGTATATTCTGATTGAACCTTAATGGACATTTTTACTGGCTCAGCAGTTGAATTCGTTGTCGCATAAATTGACAAACTTCCAAAAATGATTGCTGCTGATAGGATTAATTTTTTCATAATGCTGATATTTTAATTATTTTTTAATGATGTTGCCTGAAGCATCTGTAAAAATAGTGTACTTTTTATCACCATTTGCAATTTCCAATTTATACTCGTTTTTTTCGTTTTTATACGCTTTTTCAAGTTTTGTCTTTGGAAAAGATTTTTCAATCGTAGATTTTACAGCAGCCGGAACAGCATCTATACCTACTTCTGTATATTCATCCTGAATCACTATTGAATTAATTATTGAAGGTTCTCCAGAAATAGCTGCCTGGACTGACAATCCCACTAAAATAATGGTTGCTGATAAAATTAATTTTCTCATAATGCTAAATTTTAATTATTTTTTAATGATGTTACCTTTCGCATCAGTATAAACGGTTGACTTTACTTCTCTAACGATAATATCGATTTTATATTCTTTTTTATCGTTCACATATGCTTTTTCCAGTTTTACACCAGGATATGCATTGTCCAATGCTGTTTTAATAGCAGCCGGTACAGAATCAACTTCTTTATATTCATCCTGAATGTTCATTGACTGAGTCGTTGAATCAGTTGTATTAAGCGTTGATGCCTGAATTGACAAGCTCCCTAAAATGATAGCTGCCGATAAGATTAACTTTTTCATAATAATTATTTTTAAGGATTATGTTCAATTATTTTTTAATCCAGGTTCCATCTGCATTAGCAAAAAGTGAACCTACTTTTTCTCCGACTGTTACATCCAGTTTGTATTCTGATTTTGCATTTTTATATGCTTTGGTAAGTACTGCATCCGGATATGCTTTTTTAAGCGCATCAGTAATTGCAACTGGCACTTCTTCTAATTTGATTTCTGTATATTCATCCTGAATAGAAATTGTTTTTACAGAAATATCTGAAATTGGAGTAGTTGAAGCAAATGAAGTTAAACCTCCTAAAATAATTGCGGCTGATAAAAATAAATTTTTCATAATATTGTCTTTTAATAGTTGTTTGATTATTTGATATACCTGATAAGTTTAAATTGGATTATTATTTTTTAATCCAGGTTCCGTCTGCATTAGCAAAAAGTGAACCTACTTTCTCTCCAACTGTAACATCTAATTTGTATTCTGATTTTTCATTTTTGTATGCTTTGGTAAGTACCGCATCAGGATATGCCTTTTTTAAAGCTTCAGTTATTGGAGCAGGTACTTCTTCTAATTTAATTTCGGTATATTCATCTCCTACAGAGATAATTTTTTCGATTGTATTAGAAGTTGGAGTAGTTGAAGCAAATGAAGTTAAACTTCCCAAAACGATTGCGGCTGATAAAAATATCTTTTTCATAATCTGTTTATTTTAATTTAATAATTGTTTTACGCTTTAGGTAATGAAATTATTATGCCGCAACTTAAATCAAACCCATCAATACGTATAAGTCCCCATATTTAAAGGCTTTAAACAAAAAAGCATCTCTTTTGTGAAATGTAAAAAGTGTATAATCTTTAAAATTTATGTGTAAAAAGTATACACAAAAAGTGTTACCTGTAATAAAAAACAGATCAAAAGTTTTTACAGCCTTTAGAAAAACAGAAGTAATATGTCAAATATTTTAATAAATCTATAATTTCAGAAATATCAATTATTATTACTAGGTAATATATTTTTGAAATAATTTACTTACATTTACTTGTAACTTTTTAAAAATCAGAATTTTACCAATATGAATTTTAAAAAACAAATTCTATAGAATAAGAAGAAATATAAGAAAATTACCTATATAGTAATTTTTTAACAAAATTCCAAGCAATGTTTCAACAATTATTAATTACATCATTTAATATTAGTAATTATAATGTAAATTCGCGTAAATTTTAAAATTATAATAAAAATGAAAAAAATTCTACTTTTATTGTCCTTAATCATGACCTTCGTGACAATAAATGCCCAGACAAGTAATGGGGAAAGTGTGACGGATGGTCAATTTAATAAATGGTCTATTGAATTCGGGGGCGGATTTAACAAACCGTTAAAACCAATGAGATATTTTACTTCAACTATAAGTCCTTATGTAATTGATTTAGGCGCGCGATACATGTTCAACAATAAATTTGGTTTAAAAGCAGATTTAGGATATAACAGTTTTCAAGGTGGAAAAAACTCAACTGATTTCAATACTAAATACTACAGAGCTAATCTTCAGGGCGTTGCTAATTTAGGAAGGATTATGAATTTTGAAACATGGATTAACAATATTGGCTTATTAGCACATACAGGTTTTGGTGTTGCTCAATTTGAAGACCAAAATTCTGCAAAAAAAGACAGAATGGTTAACTTTTTGGCTGGTGTAACTGCTCAGATTAAACTATCAAATAAATTTGTTTTAACTGGTGATGTTACAGCTATTTTTAATGCAAATCAAAGATATACTTTCGATGCAGGAGCTACAAATCCAAACAAAGGTTTTTCAGGACAATTATTTAACGGTACTGTGGGTTTAACTTACTACTTAGGTCAAAATGAAAAACATGCTGACTGGGTTATTCTTATTGACAAAGATTTTTTAACTTTAAAAGACAGGGTAAATAACCTTGAAAAAATGTTAATTGATACTGACAAAGACGGTGTTGCTGATTATTTAGATCTTGAGCCTAAAACCCTTTCCGGTCTTATGGTCGATTCTAAAGGAATAGCTGTTGATTTAAACAGAAATGGTGTGCCGGATGAATTAGAAGGTTACTTAGCGAAAACTTATGGTAATAAAACTGATGAAGATACTCCGTTAAGCGATAGCAAATCAATTACAAAATTAATTAATGGAGGGTATGTTGCTGTTTATTTTGATTTCAACAAATCTACACCAACAGATACATCTACTGATGGTATTAATTTCGTATTAAACTATTTAAGAAACAATCCTTCTTCTACAGTTGAGATTACAGGTTATTCTGATGAAGTTGGGGATACTGCATACAACGAAAAATTATCTGATGAAAGAGCAAATGTTGTAAAAAATATTTTACTTAAAGCTAATATTGCACCATCAAGAATATCTGTAGTTGCAGCTGGCGAGGATACATCTGTGGATAAAAGCTCTTCAGTAGCCAGAAAATTAGTAAGAAGAGTTACTTTCAAAATAAATCAATAGAGCTATCTATATAAACACTACAATAAATTTGCTTATAAGCAAAAAGTTGGACTAAAGCACTCTGCACTTTATAGTGCAGAGGTTTGTTTTAAGAGGGACTTTCAGTCTCTCTTTTTCTTTCATTCGAGAAAGGAAATTTGAATTCTCATTATCTTTCCCCTATTTGATTCCGGTATATTTGTCCTGAATTGAAATTGTTTTACACTTCTTATTTTTTGAGCAATTAAAGAAAAAACCAAGATATTTTAAAGTGTGAAATATGTAAACTTAAAAAAAAGTATACACAAATAGTACTTCCTTTGACTAAACAAAGCGTCAGCAAATTTTAAAACAAGAAGGTTAAGAAATATTATATATTAATATTTCATCTATTAAACTTCAAATTGGCAAGAAATCATTTTACACATTCATTCAATTATTGTATTAAATTTTACATCCGATTTCTCATAACTATTTGAAAAAAAATCACTTACTAAACATTTACAATAATAAGCAGTAATCCGCAATTAAAATTACTTGTATTATAATCACATTTTTCACATAATTTCAAATAATACTTTAATAAATATCATTATATCAAGATAATTATTAATAATTATATCGTATTTTCGCATAAATTTTTTAAAAAAATAGTAATGAAAAAAATTATACTTTTATTTGTTCTAATTGCAACGTCTGTAACAGTAAATGCACAAACAAGTACTAGGAAACCTATAACGAATGATGATTATAATAAATGGTCTATAGAATTAGCTGGAGGTTTTAACAAACCGCTAAGACCAATGAAATATTTCACTTCAACTCCAAGCCCATACGTAGTTGATTTAGGTGTAAGATATATGTTCAATACTAAATTCGGTTTAAAAGCGGATTTAGGGTATAATAGTTTTCAAGGCGGAAAAAAATCAATTGATTTTAATACAAAATATTACAGGACCGATCTTCAGGCTGTAGTAAATTTAGGAAGAATGATGGATTTTGAAACATGGACTAATACTATAGGATTGTTAGTTCATTCGGGTTTTGGTGCCGCACAACTTGAAGATCAAAATTCAGCCATGAAAGACAAAATGATTAATTTTATTATTGGGGTAACCGGACAAATTAAACTATCAAATAAATTAGCTTTAACGGGTGATTTTACAACAATCCTTAATGCCCGTCAAAATCATACTTTTGATGCTGCAAGTGTAAAACGCGGCAAAGGTTTCTCCGGGATTTTATTTAATGGCACTATCGGTTTAACCTTATACTTAGGTAAAAATAAAAAACATGCTGACTGGGTTATTCTTATTGATAAAGATCTTTTGGCTTTAAAAAACAAAGTTGATAGTCTGGTCGATAAAGATATACTGGCTTTAAAAAGCAGAGTTGATAATCTGGAAAATAACCTGTTAGATTCTGATAAAGATGGTATTGCTGATTATTTAGATCAGGAAGCCGGTACTATTCCGGATCATATGGTAAATTCTAAAGGAAAATCTATTGATTTAGATAATAACGGAATTCCGGATGAATTAGAAAGCTATTTAACAAAAACATACGCAAATAGAACTGATAATGATTCTCAGCAGCTAACAGACAGCGAATCAATTACAAAATTAGTTAACGGAGGTTATGTTGCGGCTTATTTTGATTTTAACAAATCTACCCCAACAGATTCTTCTATAGATGGTATTAATTTTATACTAAACTACTTAAGAAACAATCCTTCAGCTTCTGTTGAGATTATAGGTCATGCTGATGAAATTGGAAATGCTTTATACAACGAAAAATTATCAAATGAAAGGGCAAACTCTATAAAAAACATTTTACTTAAAGCTAATATTGCTGCATCAAGAATTTCTGTAGTTGCTGCGGGTGAAGATACTTCTGTAGATAAAGGCTCAGCATTAGCGAGAAAACTGGCAAGAAGGGCTACTTTTACAATAAAAGATTAATACAAAGTTTATACTGCTTGGAATTTGTAATTAATTCACAAACAGCTAAATAATTTTAAAAGCTACATCTAATGGATGTAGCTTTTTTTTATGTTTTTCATAAATCTATTTTTTATAAACTTACATATTTTGTTTAGCACAGTATTAGTTTACGATCTGATTTAAATTCATAATCACACATAAAAAAAACCGCACATTTCTGTGCGGTTTATAAAATATATTAAAATAAATTTATTCTTCTATAGGATTCATTTTGAAAGTATCCATAAATGCAGTTGTATAATCTCCTGCAATATATCTTGGATCATCCATTAATTGTCTATGAAAAGGTATTGTAGTTTTTACACCTTCAATAACAAACTCATCCAAAGCTCTTCGCATTTTGCTAATTGCTTCTTCACGTGATTGAGCAGTTGTAATTAACTTCGCAATCATTGAATCATAGTTTGGCGGAATACTGTAACCAGAATAAACATGGGTATCTAAACGTACTCCATGCCCTCCAGGCATATGAAGTGTAGTAATTTTTCCTGGTGAAGGACGAAAATCGTTATAAGGATCTTCTGCATTAATACGACATTCAATAGCGTGTAATTGAGGTAAGTAATTTTTTCCTGAAATCGGAATTCCGGCAGCTACCATAATTTGTTCACGGATCAAATCATAATCAATAACTTGCTCTGTAATTGGATGCTCTACCTGAATACGGGTATTCATTTCCATAAAATAGAAATTTCTGTGTTTATCCACTAAAAATTCTACCGTTCCAGCACCTTCATATTTAATATATTCAGCAGCTTTTACGGCAGCTTCACCCATTGCTGTACGCAATTCGTCAGTCATGAAAGGCGAAGGTGTTTCTTCAGTAAGCTTTTGGTGACGACGTTGAACTGAACAATCTCTTTCAGAAAGGTGACATGCTTTTCCGTAAGAATCTCCAACAACCTGAATTTCGATATGACGCGGTTCTTCAATAAGTTTCTCCATGTACATTCCGTCATTCCCAAATGCAGCGGCAGCTTCCTGACGTGCACTTTCCCAGGCTTTCAATAATTCTTCTTCTTTCCAGACAGCACGCATTCCTTTTCCACCACCACCGGCAGTAGCTTTAAGCATAACCGGGTAACCAAATTCTTTAGCTAATTTTTGCGTTTGTTCGAAAGATTCTAATAATCCGTCTGAACCTGGTACACATGGAACTCCTGCGGCTTTCATTGTAGCTTTTGCAGAAGCTTTATCTCCCATTCTGTCAATCATTTCAGGAGCTGCACCAATAAATTTGATTCCATGCTCCTGACAAATTTTTGAGAATTTAGCATTCTCAGAAAGAAAACCGTATCCCGGATGTATTGCGTCTGCATTGGTAATTTCGGCAGCAGCAATAATATTTGACATTTTCAAATACGATAAGTTACTTGGAGGAGGACCAATACAAACCGCTTCATCAGCAAACTTAACATGTAGACTTTCTGCATCGGCTGTAGAGTAAACTGCTACAGTTTTGATTCCCATTTCTTTACATGTACGAATTACACGAAGTGCAATTTCTCCTCTATTCGCAATTAATATTTTTTTAAACATCTTATTTTAATTAGATAATTAGACAATTTGATAATTAGATAATTTTAGATGATTAACAAAACTTCTTCTTGTAAATCTTTCTAAAATCTAAAATCTAAAATCTAAATTTTTATGATGGATCTACTAAAAATAAAGGCTGGTCAAATTCTACAGGAGACATATCGTCAACAAGGATTTTTACAATTTTACCTGATACCTCTGATTCAATTTCGTTGAATAATTTCATTGCTTCAATTACACAAAGAACATCACCTTTTGCAATTGTAGAACCTATTTCAGTGAAAACAGGTTTATCCGGAGATGGTTTTCTATAAAAAGTACCAATAATTGGTGATTTTATAGTAATATATTTAGAATCTTCTGCCGCAGCTGGTGTATCAGTGTTAACATTTACAACCACCGGAGCTGTCTGCTGAGGTGCAACTGCTTGTGGCAATGCTGCCTGAGCAGGTAATTGCTGCACATATGTAGCTTCTGTTACATTTGTTTCCAAAGTTGTTCTAATAGTGATTTTTACATCATCCATTTCTAACTTCACCTCTGCAACACCCGAATTTGCTACAAATTTGATTAGGTTTTGAATTTCTTTTAAATCCATAATGGTTCGTTTTTAGTTTTAATTTATTTTTTATCGTAAGCCCATTTTAGGTAAATAGATCCCCAAGTGAATCCACCACCAAAAGCGGCAAAAATAATATTATCTCCTTTTTTGAATAAGTGTTCAAAGTCACTTAACACTAATGGCAAAGTTGCCGAAGTTGTATTACCATATCTTTCGATATTCATTAATACTTTAGAATCTTCAAGATTCATTCTGCTCGCAGTAGCATCAATAATACGTTTGTTTGCCTGATGCGGTACTAACCAATTTACATCTTCGTTTGTCAAATTGTTTCTTTTCAGAATTGTATCACTTGCATCAGCCATATTGGTTACAGCATATTTAAAAACAGTTTTTCCATCCTGAATAATATTGTGTCTGTTTTGCTGAACAGTCTCTAAAGTAGTTGGTACAAGAGAACCTCCGGCAGGAATTTTTAGAAAATCACGGCCTACACCATCGCTTCTTAAATATTCATCCTGCAAACCTAATCCTTCATAATTTGGTTCAAACAAAACAGCTCCTGCTCCATCTCCAAAAATAATACAGGTTGTTCTGTCTGTATAATCAACAATAGATGACATTTTATCAGCACCTATCAATAATACTTTTTTATATCTGCCAGATTGTATGTAAGCTGCAGCAGTTGACATACCATATAAAAAACTGGAACAAGCTGCCTGCAGATCGTAAGCAAACGCATTTGTTGCTCCAATTTCAGTTGCAACATAAACTCCTGTAGCGGCTACCGGCATATCTGCTGTAGCTGTGGCCATGATAATCATATCAATCTCTAATGGATCAATATTAGCTTTTTCTATTAAATTCTGTGCTGCTTTTATGGCAAGAAACGAAGTTCCTTTATCAGCATCTTTAAGAATTCTTCTTTCTTTTATTCCGGTACGAGTAGTAATCCATTCATCATTAGTATCGACCATTGTTTCTAATACTTTGTTCGAAAGCACAAAGTCTGGAACATAAGCTCCAACAGCGGTAATTGCGGCTGTGATTGTATTCATTATATTCTATTATTTCTTTTCAAATACTACTACTTGAAAAATTTTTAAAAGACTTGAAAATTACAAAAAAAAATCTAAACGTATTGTCGTAAATTTCCTTAAAAAAGAAAGTTATATCCAACAAAAAAAACTCTCACATAGTGAGAGTTCTAATATCATTTACAAAAACGTATTAAGCAACCGCTACAGATTTATCGATAACAACTTGCCCTCTGTAATACATTTTACCTTCATGCCAGTAAGCTCTGTGGTATAAATGTGCTTCTCCAGTAATAGGACATGTAGCGATCTGAGCTACAGTAGCTTTATAATGTGTTCTTCTCTTATCTCTTCTTGTTTTCGAGATTTTTCTCTTAGGATGTGCCATTTTACTATATTATTTATCCGTTAATAGTTTCTTTAATTTGTCCCAACGCGGGTCAATATCTTCTTCTTCTTTACTCTCTTTCTTTTGTTCTTTTACTGTTAATTCATTCAGTTTTGCTAAGGCTTCGGTTTGTAAACTTCCGTCTTTTACACCTGGGTGAACTCGTTTTAGCGGCACAGACAACGCAATCATTTCATAGATATATTGTGATACATCTAATTCATATTCTCCGTGAGGCAAGATCAGCAATTCTTCATTATCATTATTAAACTCGTCTCCAAAACGAACGATGAGCTTCATCTTTCCTTTTATAGGCAAATCAAAATCTTCACTGGTTAAATCACAAGGCACATTTACTGTTCCTTTATGTTTGAAATCCAGTTCCAACATATTGCTTTTCTTATCTAAAACTAAACTGACTTTGATATCTGAATTTTGAAATTCATCGTAATCAAAGTCCTCAAAGAACTCTTTACTAATTTGATACTCAAAATGGTGTTTTCCTAACTTTAATCCCACGAAAGGAATTAAAAATTCTTTTGTTTTGCTCATTTCAACATCAATTTGATCAATTCATACTTAAAACACAGATACCTGAATTGGGGTGCAAAGATATAAAATTATTATAAAACTAATAATCTTATTCACCTTTTTTTGTTTATAACTGTTTTTCTTTTATTTTAAGAGGTTTTGCACTAATCTCTTCATACTGATTACGCGAACGAAAAATATCAATTGCAAGATAAACAGCTTCTTTAAAAGAATTATAATCTGCCATGTCTTTTCCTGCTATATCATAAGCTGTACCGTGATCCGGCGAGGTTCTGACCTTGTTTAACCCTGCAGTATAATTGACTCCTTTTCCGAATGATAATGTTTTAAACGGAATCAATCCCTGGTCGTGATAAGTTGCCACAATAGCATCATACTTTTCATACTGACCACTTCCAAAAAAACCATCTGCCGGAAACGGACCAAAAACCATAGTTCCACCGTCAAATATTTTTTTCAAAACAGGTTTTAAAATCAAATCATCTTCTTTTCCAATTACACCGCCATCACCTGCATGTGGATTTAATCCCAAAACAGCAATTTTTGGCTTTACAATACTAAAATCCTGAACTAAAGACTTTTTAACCGTTTCAATTTTTCTTATGATCAGTTCCTCTGTTAAATGTGATGAAACTTCGTTTAGCGGAACATGATCTGTCAGTAAACCAACTCTCAAATCCCCCTGTACCATCATCATCAATGCATTCCCTTCTAATTCCTGACCTAAATAATCTGTATGTCCCGGAAATTTAAAATCTTCCGACTGAATATTATATTTATTGATAGGTGCTGTAACTAAAACATCAATCAAATCTTCTTTTAATGCTTTTGTTGCCGCTACAAATGATTTTATAGCATATTCTCCTATTTTCTCATCATTGACACCAAGATTAACATCAACTCCTTCTTTCCACAAATTGAAAACATTGACTTTTCCTGGCACAACCTGATCTAATTTATCAACTCCATGAAACTGAACAGTCGAAGTAAAGCTCTTTTTTACAAAAGAAAGTATCTTGGCATTTGCAAAAATAACCGGTGTACACAATTCTAACATACGAGAATCTTCGAATGTTTTCAATATAACTTCGCTTCCAATACCGTTTAAATCTCCTATCGAAATTCCAACAATTATATTTTCTGCTTTTTTATTCATGAGCTCCAATTATTTATTACTAATTTTGATGTGCAAATTTAGTAAAATAAAACCAACAATGTTTACAGGAATCATAGAAACCTTAGGAAGGATTCACGAAATACAAAAAGACCAAAACAATCTTCATATAACTGTTGATTCATCTATTACAAACGAATTAAAAATTGACCAAAGTGTATCCCATAACGGAATCTGCCTGACAGTTGTTGCTATAAAAGATTCTTTTTATACTGTAACAGCTATTGACGAAACGATTTTAAAAACCAATATCGGAGACTGGAAAACTGGCGACATTATTAATTTAGAAAGAGGAATGAAGCTTGGCGACCGTTTAGACGGACATATAGTACAGGGTCACGTAGACCAAACCGGAACGTGTATTAAAATTGAAGAAGCCAACGGAAGCTGGAATTACACTTTTGAATACGACAAAAACCTGAACAATATTACTATTGAAAAAGGCTCTATAACCGTTAATGGAGTTAGTCTTACAGTTGTAAATTCTAAAACAAATGAATTCAGTGTCTCTATTATACCTTACACTTACGAGAACACTAATTTCAAAAATTTCAAAGTTGGAACAAAAATCAATCTTGAATTTGATGTGGTTGGAAAATATATTTCAAGACTTTATTCTATAAACAAATAGTTTTGTAAAAATACAAAAGCCTCAATTTACATTGAAGTTTTTGCACTTAACCTATGCTTGTATATTACATATATTCCTAATAAAAGTGCTGCAATTGCTAAAAGCAATAAATTACTATCAATTGGCAAATCAGGTTGTGGTTCCGGACCTAGTGCAGCTGCACTTTTTGCCGTTGAAGCTGGTGCGGGTGGTGCTGAGGCAGCAAAAACATTTACTATGCCTAACAAAAATACAATTGCAATTTTACTTATCATTTTCATAAAAACCGAAATACTTTAAAATCTTAGTATACTTAAAAATGTTTTTGTAACCTTTGGTAAAAGCGTGGTTCTTTCACAAAAAATCCGAAGCAAATGTATTGTTTTTTCTCCAAAAACAACTATTAAACAAAAAAAAGCTTTATAAAAATTTATATGGAGCTTTTTGCGGTCCTTACACCAGCTATAATTCTATCAAATCTTATCAAATAATAAAGCAAATTAGTTTTTAAATTCTCTAAGTTTAAACCACTAGAGCAAATAATTTTTACGAAGAATTATATTAAATTTATTAATAAGTGAGATTTAAATATAAGCATCCGAAACCAAATACATATAATTTGCTGTTAATATAAATCTTAAAATAATAATGAAAAAAGTCTGCCTTAATAAGCAGACTTTTTTCTCATTTATTAAAATATAAAAATGGGATGATTCAATTTAAGGATTTCTACTTAAATTTTCTATTTCCACCTCCAGTTTCTTTTTTTCAAGTGCTCGAATTTCATCATCAATTTTTTTTGTTGAGTTCCATTTTTTGAAACCATAAAAAATCAGGAACACACCTAATGGGAAAAACAACCAGAAAACTATACCATAAATAATTATATAAAATTTTCTTGATTCTAATTCAAGAAATTTATTTTCACACGAAATTTGATTAATTGAATTTTCATATTGGGATTTTTGAATGAGTATTAATGAACTTGAAGTAATTCCAGACTTAGCATTCTTCAGAATATCAACATTTTTTTTATTATCGTTAATTTTAAATTCCAGAATTTTAAGTTCATTTTTTATTTTTATGGTAAGTATTTCTAATTCTTGCTTTTCTTTTAATGGATAATAAACCGTTAGGGTGATTAATAAAATCCCCACCGTAACTAAGTATTTATACAAATTTTCTGAACCCGAAAAGAAACTATTTTCCATTTGAAAAAGTATTATTAAGTTCGCTAGTATTCACTTGTAATGTATCAATATCCTTGCCTGTTTGCAATAACACCTTTTTATTTTTATTAATAATTTTTTGAATTTCAATATCATCTTGATTATCTAAAGTTCCACAAGAAACTGCAGTAAGCAAAAAGGCAAGAACTGCTAATGATTTACCTGCTTTAATTAATTCAATAGTTCCTTTTGATTGCAAGTTAATTTTAACAAAGAAATCATCAAGATTGTCATTAAATCCTAAATCTTCATTAATATTATTAATTAAAATATTAATATTATCCATTAGGCTTCGCAAATCCTCAAAATTTATATTCTCCTCTTTCTCAATATTAAGAACAAAATGGGTTTCGTCTCCTTTTTTATACAAATTTCCAATTACTCTATCGATATATGGCGCAAAACGTTTTATATTACTAATTGAATGCTGATTAGACTTTACTTGATAAAAAATTGGATTTAGGCTTTTAATATTTTTTATATCTATCCACTCTATCTTTCTTCTTTTAAAATGAGTTCCATTTTCAACTAAATTACTTACTTCGTATGCGTTATCATCTATAACTCTTCCAAATGCTAATTGATTAGAATTCCTACTTGGAACTACAACTATATCATTTTTCTTTAAGTTAATAAAAGTTTTAATTTTATTATATGCACTAGTAATTTTCATTTTATCCCGTGGATTCTCAGGATCAAATTTACTTTGCAATGCTATTTTATTTTTAATATAACTTTGATTATTTTTTAAGATTTCATCTAGTGTAAAATAATCCCACCCAATTGCAATGTATTCCCCTTTAGTAAACTCATAAAAGTGTTCACCATAAGTTGTTCTTATAAACCAATAATTTACGTTACCACTAATATTATCAACTTTTGCTAAAATTTCCTTAATCTTCATTCCGCTAAATATTTCATCAATATTAAATATAAAATTTTAAATTACATTTGTTTTAAACAAATAATTACTTACAAATTTAAATAAAAATAAAAAAATTGGCTTACTAATACGTCCCTAGAAATAAAAAAGCCTTACAAACGCAATGTTTATAAGGCTTTTTAAGTATTACCGTGGTCCCACCTGGGCTCGAACCAGGGACCACCTGATTATGAGTCAGGTGCTCTAACCAGCTGAGCTATAGGACCGGTTTGAGGTTGCAATATTACTACTATTTTTTATTCGTTCCAAATATTTTACAGTATCATTTGTACTTAAATTGAATATTAACAATTCTTATTTAAAATTAAATTGATTCTCAGGCAATTATTAAACCTTCAAAAATCAGCTAATTTCCTGACAAAGCTCCACCAAAACACCATTTGTGTTTTTAGGATGCAAAAAAACAACTAATTTGTTATCGGCTCCTTTTTTAGGAACTTCATTTATCAAAACAAACCCTTCCTTTTTTAATCGTTCAATTTCTGCAAAAATATCTTCTACATCAAATGCAATATGATGAATACCTTCTCCTTTTTTTTCTAAAAATTTAGCAATTGGGCTTTCCGGATTAGTCGCCGCTAAAAGTTCAATTTTATTTGTTCCGGTCTGAAAAAATGAAGTTAAAACCCCTTCACTTTCTACTTCTTCAGATTTATACGATGAAACTCCCAATAATTTTTCAAATAAAAGATTAGATTCCTCCAAATTTTTTACTGCTATCCCTATATGTTCAATTTTATTTACCATTGCGTTTATTCTAAATATTATTGATTCACATATGTATTAAAATAACCACATTCTGCAATGACATCCTGATAATATTTTGTATCTGAATATTCTTTTCTTAGTGTTTTGAATCCAGGCCAAGCTATGAAATTAACTTTGTCATCCTGGACTTCCCACCAGCTGTTTACTTCATTGTATTTTTTATTATAGTATTCGTTTCGCTCACATTTAGACAATAAGTAAACACATTTTGCCTTTTGCTCTTTTGTTGTCGCTGCTTCAAACGCTTTTTGATAATACATTTTTGGCAAGTCACAATTAGTAATCATTTTTTTTATGGAATCCCTAAACGAATATGGACTCGATCCATAGCCGACAATATTTATTTCATAAAATCCTCTCCCGTTTCCAAAATGTGTAATGTTATAAAATGCATTCCCCAACAACAAACTGTTTGTATACACATCTTCTTTCTCTGCTAATTTATCCTGCATCGCTTTTATTGTATTCAGGAAATCAATTTGAGAATATTTCTTTTTTTGATATGCTGCGTGATCACAATCATGACAATCTTTAATGTTTCCATTAAATGGATTTCCTGAAAATATTTGATACTGAACCGAATCTGTTTCTTTTATGAAAGCAATTGCTTCAGGGATTTTGTTCTTAAAAGTTGCTTGAACTGCCTGAAAATTATTAATATCTTTCAGTTTTAAACTATAAATTCCAGCAGCAATTTTCTCGATTTCAGATTTATTTGACTTAGCCAAAAATGCTTTCATTGCTAATAATTCTTTTTCATTATCATAAAAAGAACTTCCACCATTCCAATAATCTTGAGAATTACCAAATAATTCAGCCATAACAGGATTTGATTGCTCTTTATAAAGTACAGCCAAATATTTTTTGCTCCATGCAACAGCATTTTGATAACGGAATTCTTCTCCTTTATATGTTTTAGGAAGCTCCTGATACAGCCAGTTCAAATCAGTCAGAATTGTTTTTTCGTTTTTCGAAGTAAGTTTGTCAATTTTACTCAAATTATTTACAAATCGAAGCAATCTTAATTGATAAGTTGAAAGCTCAGTTTTTGGCATTGTTTTCTCAGCCTTATCAAAATTGATATCCGCTTTTGTAAAATCGGCTTTTAGAATTTGTAAATACCCCAAAGCGATATCCCACAAATAAGGTTTTTCAGTATTTCCGGCAGAAGCTATTTTTGAGACTAAATCGAAAGCTTTATTATCAATTTTGCTTTTATTCAATTCTTTGTTTTCTATAACAGTTTGCTGTTTTCCCGCCACGTTTTCCTTTGCACTTTCATAAAATGAATTATTAATTCCCTGTTCCTGTTTATTGACCAATCTCGTCAGCAAATAATTTAAATGCTCACTTTTAGGATCCAATTCATAAATTTTCGCGATAGCCTGAATTTCATCCTTATAAAATCCATGAATTGCCCAAAGTGCTGCTTTTTCTTTATTGGCTTTAGCCATAGCTAAAGATTTATTCCAGTCAGCTTCGTTTTGAGGATGAAAACAGTAAGCGGTTACGATTCTCATTTCAGGGCATTTATCAAAAACCTGTGCATATAAATAATTGGAAACTGCATACTTTTTCTGCTTGTAATTTATTCCCGCTACATAAGAAAGAGCACGATAATACAAAGCATTTTTAGGAGCAGCACTTTCTGTTTTATTAAAAAAGACTATTGCTTTTTGTTTGTCATTACTATAAAAACGTGCTTTCATGGTAAGAAACCAATATCTGTTTTTTAAGAATGAATCTGAAGTCGTATTATAAACATTTTCAATTGACTGAATCATTTTTTGATCATCAAAAGTTTTTGCTACAACGGGATCATAGCTCCAATAACCTTCACCGACAGAAACTGTTTCTATTTTTTGTGCCAAATATAAAAATTCAATAAATCCCTTGATTTTATTATCTTTTAAGCTAATTTTTTTACCCCATTTCAGAGAGGTTTTATTTTCTTTTTTTGTTTTAAAAAAAATATGAAGCTGTTCTACTTCAGTCTTATTTTCTAAAGTTCTGTCTTTTTCATCATAAGATTTTGGTTCATCAGCACCAATCAGGAAATAGCTTATCGTTGCAGCATCTGCTTTTCCTTTCAGATACATTTGCCAATCTGATTTTATATCATCATTAAATCTGGAATTATGTTCAGTGTCAAAACCGATTCCATAAAAGATATCACCTGACAAAAAAAGCGGTTTATATGACTCATCAACAAATGTTTCGGGTGTGAAATTGGAATCAAAATAACCAAAATCTCCATCGGCACAGGCATAAATTATTCCATAAACAAAAAGCAGGGAAGTACTAGAAATAAGAAACAACTTGCTTAAAAATATTTTTTTCATAGTTTTTTATATTGAATTCGTCTAAATCGTAAAATATAATTTCTTTTGGGGGCTTAACTAAGTTTTCTTCCAACTCATTTGCCATTTGTATTAAATCTTCTGAAGAAACTGCTTCTGTTTTCAATAAATCATTTTCTTCATAAAAAGTTCCATTTTCATAATTTGAGTGTTTAACCTTAAAAAAAACGGGACTTATCTGTTCAAAATTTACATCTTTTTTAAGGGATGAAACACTGAGTTTCGAACGTAATCCAATTACTCTTTTATTTCTGATGTGAACTGACCAGGAGTAAATGGGCAATGCAAAATCAAGATGTAAGGGATATTTTTTCAAGCTTTTAAGATATCGTTCAGCAATTTTCTTATCATAAATAGAATTTAACGAATCTACAGCGATTTCCCCCATGTTATAATACATCAAAACACCGGAATCGACATTTGGTATTTTGGTTTTCTTAAAATATTTTACCTGATGCAGTCGTATTGTTGCAGAGAGTTTCTTCTTCGAAAGTTTTTTAAAAATTGCAATAAACTTCAAATAATTGTCTTTACTTGAAAGTGTCCAATCGCAATCAATTTGAATTTCTTTACAGTTGATTTTATTTTCAGAATTAATTTCATTTACCAATCCAACTGCTTTCCGGGCCAAATCGTCAATATCAAGATTTGATTTGAGCATCACTTTATTTTTAATATAAATGACAGGAACAATATCAAAACCATTCATTTTTTCCTGAAACCGAATAGGGCTTAAGGGAATGGGGTTTTCATTTTTTGGATGTAAATCAATATCGAAATAGCGGATATAAATTTTATGTACATTATTCTCCCGTATAACTTCTTTTTCTGTTTCAGATAATTTAAAAATCGTTTTCCAGTAATAAAAAGAAATAACCGGCTTATTATTTTCATTACATGAAATCAATAAAAAAAATAGTAACACCCAAAAAAAGCCTTTTTTCAAACCTGATAAAAATTAAATTCAAGCTCAAATGTAAGAATATTGTACGTCATTTATATCCTGACTGATATTTCTTTTTTCTTAAGTTAAGAAACAAATTTCTGCGAATTGCTAAAACCTAATAAAACGATAAAAAATTTCGATTAAAGCAAATATAATTGTTATTTTGTGGAATTAAATCACAAATCGTTATGTTGAAAAACAGTTTAAAATATTTTTCTTTTTTATTAGTATTTTTAATGGTGAGCTGCGCAAAGCGTGGCAGCATAACAGGAGGTTTAAAAGATACCCTTGCCCCAATTTTAAAATCAAGTTCCCCTAAAAATTTCAGTACCGAATTTAAAGGTGATGAAATCATTTTGACATTTGATGAATATGTGAAACTCAAAAACCTTAATAAACAGCTGATTATTTCACCTCCAATGAAAAATCCGCCCATTATTACCCCCTCAAATGCAAGTAAATTTATCAATATCAAGATAAAAGACACTTTACAACCCAATACAACTTACAGTCTCAATTTTGGAGAAAGTATTGCAGATAATAACGAAGGAAATCCTTACAACCAATTCAAATATGTTTTTTCGACAGGTACATACATTGATTCACTTGCTTTAAACGGAAGAATTAAAGATTCTTATGACAAAACACCTGATAATTTTGTCTCAGTAATGTTATATGAAGTAAATGATAAATTTAAGGATTCTGTTATTTACAAAGAAAGTCCTCGATATATTACCAATACTTTAGACAGTTTAAGGACTTTTAGATTAGAAAACTTAAAAGCAGGAAAATATCTTTTATTAGCGTTAAAAGATAAAGGAGGCAATAACAGATTTAATCCAAAAGATGATAAAATTGGCTTTATCAAAAATTACATTACAATTCCGAATGATACTGTGTTTGAATTAGAATTGTTTAAGGAACAAATTCCGATAAAAGCTTTCAAACCCATACAAGTTTCGGGAAACCGATTATTGCTTCCATATGAAGGAAAACAGAATTTCAAAAATTCAAAACCTAAAATTGTCCTTAAAAACAATACTGAAATTCTGGAAACCATCATAACCCAATTTCCAAAAAAGGATTCCCTGCAAGTTTGGTACCAGCCAATAAAAGTAGATTCCCTATCACTGGAAATCAGTAAAGAAAATTATGATAAGAAGTTTAATTTTAAAATTAAAAACCAAAAGAAAGACACATTAAACATAACTGCCCTGCAAAATGGCATTATACATTTCCGGGACAGATTTACACTCGAAACGGCCACTCCGCTTGTAAAATTTGACAAATCAAAAATAAAACTAATCAACAAAGATTCTCTTGCAGTAGATTTCACAACTGAATATGATGAATTTGAACAAAAGCTATTTATTGATTTTAAAAAAGAACCTTCAGAGAAATATAATTTCACCTTTTTACCGGGGGCATTAACCGATTTCTATGAAAAGTCAAATGATACACTATCGTACAAATTAACTACAAAAGCAATTGATGAATACGGAAATCTTACCCTGAATTTACAAAATGTAAAACGTTTTCCGATCATTGTTCAATTAACCAATAAAAAAGGAGATATTGTACTTGCCAGTGACTATTCTGAAGGCAAGACAAAATTTGAATTCCCACTTTTAGAGCCCAATGTGTTTTTTGTTCGCGTGATTTATGATGATAACAAAAACAAAATGTATGACCCTGGAAACTATTTAGAAAAAAGATATGCCGAGGAAGTTAATTACTATCAGAAAGAAATAGATGATGTTCGGGCAAATTGGGATTCCAATCATACTTTTGATTTAAGTATTCAATACAATCCTGACATTGAAAAGAAACAAGATGAAAAAAAGATGAAAGATGAAAAAAAGAAAAAGAAAACTGCTTTCTAATTCTTAATTTCAAAAACATCTTTATCACTCAAAAAATCAAACTTTTTTCGGGCTTCCAACATTGCATTTTTATCTAATTTAACCATAAAAACACCTTCATTTTCTTGTGGTCCTAAAACTGGATTCCCAAGAAAATCAATAACTTGCGAATGCCCGTTATGTTCATAATCATGCCCATCCACACCTACTCTGTTTACTCCTGCAACATAGCTCAGGTTTTCGACTGCACGTGCCTTTAGCAGAATATCCCAGGCCTGAATTCTTGCTTTTGGCCAGTTGGCAACATACAAAAGCAAATCATAATTTTCGACATTTCTGGCAAATACAGGAAAACGTAAATCATAACAAACCTGCAGACAAATCTTCCAGCCTTTATATTCAATAATTTGTTTTTTGATGCCAGCTGTGTAGATTTTATCTTCTCCCGCCAACGTAAACAAATGTCTTTTATCGTAAAATTGAATTTCTCCTGATGGAAAAACAAATATAAATCGATTATAGAATTTATTGTTTTCAGTAATAATCAGACTTCCTGTAATCGCACAATTTTTACTTTGAGCAATTGTTTTCATCCATTGAATAGTTTCCCCCTGCATCGTTTCAGCCATTTCTGAAGCCCGCATAGTAAATCCGGTTGAAAACATCTCCGGCAAGACAATTAAATCAACATCTGTGCTTATTTCGTTTATTTTAGCCTCAAAATTAATTCTGTTTCTCTGAGGATTTTCCCAAACGAGATCAGATTGAATAAGTGCGATTTTCATTTTGCTTAATTTTCATATAAAGATAAAAAAAACGCATTCATTAATTTGAATGCGTTTTTAAGACAACTATTTTTTTGACATAAACCTCGTTCGGTCTTTCTTCTTTGACTTTTTGATTAGTAATAATAATAATTCATCGTTGTTGTAGTAGACGGAGTTGTAGTGTCTGCGTAATAATATTTTTCTACGGCTTTTATAATATTTTTATTTTTATCATAAGTGTTTTCAAATTGAACTGTTGCCGTGAGTTTATCAGTATAAGAATCATATATATTTATCTTTTTTAAATTATTGACAGATACCTGACTTCCATAGCAGTATCTAAATGCATCTGGTTTTACTCCTGATAAATAATGATTCCCCTCGTCATGTTCTATTTTATAATATTCGTCTGAAAAACCCGTACCTGGTGCTTCATAACGAATTAAATTCCCATTGGAGTATTGAAAAAACTCCTCATTACCAACATCTGAGACATCAGAACACACTGCATCATCATCTCCAGTAATCGGAATATAATGTTTTATAGACGTCAGACCAAAATTCGAATAGGTCTGACTAATTCTATCGATTGAATTTGTTACATAACCCGATTCCTTTTCTTTTCGATCAATACAAATATTAGTAATCAATCCATTTGTATATTCCAGCGAATTCAATTGTTCTATTACATCAGAAGGACTGGATGTATAGTATTCTTTTAAATTCCAACTAATCATTTTATTAGTAGAATCATAATTAAATGTTGTTTCGTAAAATTTCGCCTGATCTTTTACAGTTACCTTAGAAACATTTCCTGAACTGTTATATTCATATTCACTTGTTTTTATTACCAAACCGTTTTGAATTTCTTCAATTTTTTTTATTCTGTTAGAAGATGATGAGTTTGAGGAATCATCTGATGCTGAATCACTGGAACAAGCGATTACAAAAGAAGTTAGCAACAATAATAGTAATTTTTTTTTCATATATATTTAAATTGATTTTACAAATGCTTTTTTATTTAACAGGAAAAGCATTGGTTTTCAAATATAAACAAAATTTTAAGATTATGACTAGTCTTAAATAATCGATACGGATTATTAGACAAATATATTTAATTAAACACCTGTAAGAAATTATTTAGCATCTATAGCTTTATTAATTTTCTTAAAATCATCATCTTTTAAATTGTATGTCAAACCACTATAAAGATAATATGAAGGATCTCCAGTTTTTGCATTTACAACTTGCAGATATTTATTAGCGTTCATACTAACATATCTTAAATAATATATTTCTTCATTATTTAAAATTTTCTTTTCCAAGTCCTCATCTTTTATAAACTGAAACTTGTATTTATAATCTTCTAAAAGTTTTTTGATATCCTTTTCATCCCTAAGTTTTTCTGAAAATTTCCAAGCATTATATTCCATCATATACGCTTCAGGAATATAAAGTGTGTTGTCTTTTAGATTCTTAATTTCTGGTGTTGTAAAGTCATCATGAAGACCTAAACTTTCTCCTTTACTGACAAATTGATTAATCAGTTGAAAATAATTTTTCAGCATTCCCAAATTGGTATTTGTAAAACTTTCTTCAGTATACATTTTATTGTAAAGTTCCACCATTTTTTCGTCTGGAAACTTTAATTTCATAAGATCTATCGACCCTAAAGCCTCTCTTAAAAATTTATTATTAACACAAAGAGGTGCCCTTGCTATATAAATTAAATTTTCATTTATAAGATCTCTCACTTTTTTGTTATATTTTTTATCATCAATTTTAAGTTTTTGAAATTCCTTTTTAAACTTTTCCCTATCTAAAATACTGACAACTAAATTAGTATGAAGATATGTTGTTCCTTGTGAAGTCCTAGAAAGATCTCC
The DNA here is from genome assembly GCF_000282055.1 of Flavobacterium sp. CF136. Classification (GTDB taxonomy): domain Bacteria; phylum Bacteroidota; class Bacteroidia; order Flavobacteriales; family Flavobacteriaceae; genus Flavobacterium. The sequence goes on along the minus strand of NZ_AKJZ01000017.1, from coordinate 5,664 downwards.
GACAAATTCAGCAAATGAATAATTACCCTCAACAAAATCTAAATGATTAAAATCTTTAAAATCTACTACTTTAAAAGAAGTTATAGTCCAAACTTCTTTTAGTATCTTTTCATATTCTTCCTTCTTATTTAATTGAGGTAAGACAAAAATTGTAGTTGTGCTTTTAAATTTCTCTAATTGTCCTTTTTCAAATTCAGTTATAGCTACTTGTGAATAATTCTTTATGCTTGAAATAAGCATAAAAAACAGTAAAACTCTTTTCATTATATAATTTGTTTCGGTTTATAAATATTGTAAAATAACATAAAAAAAAACGCATTCAAATTAATGAATGCGCTTTTTATAAAAAACTATGTGTAGTAGTTTATTATCCTTTTAAACTTGCAGCTAAATATTCACGGTTCATACGTGCGATATTTTCAAGAGAAATCCCTTTAGGACATTCTACTTCACAAGCTCCTGTGTTGGTACAGTTACCAAAACCTTCTGCATCCATTTGGTGTACCATATTTAAAACACGGTCAACTGCTTCTACTCTACCCTGAGGCAATAAAGCATATTGAGATACTTTTGCCGCAACGAATAACATTGCTGAAGAGTTTTTACAAGTTGCAACACAAGCTCCACAACCAATACAAGCAGCAGCATCAAATGATTTATCTGCGTCATCTTTGTTGATTGGAATTGTGTTGGCATCGATAGTATTCCCTGAAGTATTTACCGAGATAAATCCTCCCGCATGTTGAATTCTGTCAAAAGAACTTCTGTCAACAACTAAATCTTTAATTACCGGGAAAGCTTTTGCTCTGAATGGCTCAATAAAAATGGTGTCACCATCTTTAAACATACGCATGTGTAATTGACAGGTTGTAACTCCTCTGTCCGGTCCGTGTGCTTCTCCGTTGATAAATAAAGAACACATTCCGCAGATTCCTTCGCGACAATCGTGGTCAAATGCTACAGGCTCATCTCCTTTGTTGATTAATTGTTCGTTAAGAACATCAAGCATTTCAAGGAAAGACATATCTGGTTCAATTCCGTCGATTGGATACTCAACTATCCCTCCTTTATCTTGGGCGTTTTTCTGACGCCATATTTTTAATGTAAGTTTCATACTGTTTTAGTTTGAAGGTCATTAAGTCGAAAGTCGAAAGTCAGTTGACATTTAGTCGTTTGACTTTAAGACTTTTGTCTTTTGACTAATTGCTATTTGTAACTACGCTGTACTAATTTGATGTTTTCATAAACCAGAGGTTCTTTATGCAATACTGCATCGCTTGGTTTTCCTTTATATTCCCAAGCTGCAACATATGCAAAATTCTCATCATCACGAAGTGCTTCTCCTTCTTCTGTTTGATATTCTTCACGGAAGTGACCTCCACAAGATTCATTACGGTGTAAAGCATCTTTTGCGAACAATTCTCCCAACTCAAGGAAATCGGCAACACGGGTTGCTTTCTCTAATTCCTGATTAAATTCGTTAGCGCTTCCCGGTACTTTTACGTCTTTATAAAACTCTTCGCGTAAAGCAGCAATTTCTTCGATAGCTTCAGTCAAACCTTTAGCATTACGAGCCATACCTACTTTATCCCACATGATTTTTCCTAATTTTTTATGGAAATAATCTACAGAATGAGTTCCTTTATTATTGATAAATCTGTCGATTTGATCTTTTACATTTTTCTCTGCTTCTACGAATTCAGGTAAATCTGTAGAAATTTCTCCCATTTTAATATCCGGAGCAAGATAATCTCCGATAGTATATGGCAGTACAAAATATCCATCAGCCAAACCTTGCATCAAGGCAGAAGCTCCAAGTCTGTTTGCTCCGTGATCAGAGAAGTTAGATTCCCCGATTGAGAAACATCCCGGAATAGTAGTCATTAAGTTATAATCAACCCAGGTTCCACCCATTGTGTAGTGAACCGCAGGGTAAATCATCATTGGCGTTGTATAAGGATTCTCATCAACGATTTTCAAATACATTTGGAATAAATTTCCGTATTTGCTTTTCACTATTTCAGTTCCTAATTTAGTAACCAATGCAGTATCATTAGCATCTAAACCTTTTACATAGGCAGCTTCTGTACCATAACGTTTTATAGCTGCAGCAAAATCCAGATAAACCGCTTCACCTGTTTTGTTAACTCCAAAACCAGCATCACATCTTTCTTTTGCAGCACGGGATGCAACGTCACGTGGCACTAAGTTACCAAAAGCAGGGTATCTTCTTTCCAAGAAATAATCTCTTTCTTCTTCAGATAAATCTGTTGCTTTTTTCTTTCCTTCACGAATTGCCTGAGCATCTTCTAATTTTGCAGGTACCCAAATACGACCGTCATTACGTAAAGATTCAGACATCAAAGTCAGTTTTGACTGGTGATCTCCTGAAACCGGGATACATGTTGGGTGAATTTGTGTATAACAAGGATTTGCAAAAAATGCTCCTTTTTTATGAATTTTCCAAGCTGCTGTTGCATTACTTCCCATAGCATTTGTTGAAAGGAAAAATACGTTTCCGTATCCTCCTGAACCAATAACCACAGCATGAGCAGAATGTCTTTCTATTTCTCCGGTAATTAAGTTACGAGCGATAATACCTCTCGCTTTTCCATCAACAATTACTAAATCAAGCATTTCGTGACGGTTGTACATTTTTACTTTTCCACGACCAATCTGACGGTTCATTGCAGAATAAGCTCCTAACAATAATTGCTGTCCGGTTTGTCCTTGTGCATAAAAAGTACGGGAAACCAAAGTTCCTCCAAATGAACGGTTATCTAGCAATCCGCCATATTCACGAGCCAATGGAACTCCCTGAGCCACACATTGGTCAATAATATTAGCCGAAACTTCTGCTAAACGGTGAACGTTTGCTTCACGTGCACGGTAATCTCCTCCTTTTACAGTATCGTAAAACAATCTGTAAACTGAGTCACCATCACCTTTGTAATTTTTTGCTGCGTTGATACCTCCTTGTGCCGCAATTGAGTGCGCACGTCTTGGTGAATCCTGAAAGCAAAAAGCTTTTACGTTATAACCCAGCTCAGCCAAAGTAGCCGCAGCTGAACCTCCAGCCAAACCTGTACCAACGATAATAATGTCTAAATTACGTTTGTTAGCAGGGTTTACTAAATTAATATGATCTTTATAATTTGTCCATTTGTCCGATATTGGACCTTGTGGAATTTTTGAATCTAATGCCATTATAATTGATATTAATTATTGAAATGATGAACTAAAGCGATTATGACGAAAAGTGCTGGTACAACTACCGCAAAACCATAACCGAATTTATTTAAGAATCTGGAATATTTATTATTCATTCCCATCGACTGAAGAGAAGAACCGAATCCATGCCAAAGGTGAAATCCTAATAACACAAAAGCTACACAATAGATACCGGTACGAATTGGATCGTGAAATTTATGTACTAACTCTCCATAATATCTTGTTGCATCCGGCGCAGTACCTGCTACGTATTTATAGGCAACTTCCGGAATCCAAAAATCATAAAAATGCAATCCTAAGAATGCTAAAATAACCAATCCCGAAATAATCATATTTCTTGATGTCCATGATGCATTTGCAGCGCCATTGTATTTCGCATAAGAAATTGGCCTTGCTTTATTATTTTGAACAGTTAATACAAATCCCATTACGAAATGGAAAATTACACCAATTGCCAAAACAGGTTGCATTACAAATTGAATTAGCGGATTGTATCCCATAAAATGTGACGCTTCGTTAAAAACATCTTCACTAAAAATAGAAATTAGATTTAAGGAAACATGCAGCGCTAAAAACGTGATTAAGAACAGTCCTGAAAGCGCCATCGCAACTTTCTTTAAGATGGACGCATTCAATAGTGCAGATTGTGCCATAAGAGTTTAAGTAGTTTGTTTTAAAAAATTAAGCAAAAATAAACCAAATACACATCAACTACAACCATTTCGCTGTTATTTATAATGATTTTAAAATACATTACGTATACGTATTTTTACGTACAAAAAAAGCAAATAATACATTTATTTATTATAAAAATTTTCAAATATATAATTAAGATCGTTTATTTAAGAAAATATGTACCTCGCAAAAAAATAACAAAAATTTACAAAATTATTATTTTAATCAAACTTTTGATTTGATTTGATCAAAAGTGCCTGAAAAGAGTATTTTTGTACCCTTAAAAAATTGCCATTTCATGGTATAATTCTACGCTTCTAAAAAAATGAGAATGAAAACAGGAATTGATGCTATTTCTTTTGATGTAGCCAACATACACTTACCCATCAAAACTTTGGCTGCAGCCAGAAATATTGAACCAGAAAAATTAGAAAAAGGTCTCGGATTAATTAAGATGACTTTACCGGATGCTCATCAGGATGCTGTCGTTTTTGGAGCTAACGCTTTAACAAAACTGATAATTGACAATCAAATAAATCTTTCCGAAATAAGCAGAATTTATGTAGGTACAGAAAGTGCTATTGACAGCTCTAAGCCTATTAGTTCTTTCTTAATTAACTTAATGGAACAAAAGTTTGGCGAAGATTCTCTAGCCGAATGTGATGTTGTCGATTTTACTTTTGCCTGTATCGGCGGAGTTGATGCTTTGCAAAACTGTATTGATTTTGTAAAACTGAATCCGACCAAAAAAGCAATTGTTGTTACAACTGATTTTGCGAAATACGATTTAAATTCAACCGGAGAATATACACAGGGTGCCGGAGCATTAGCAATGTTAGTGACTTCAAACCCGAGAATTATTGCTTTTGATGAAAACTGGGCAACAAGTACAAAAGGTGTTTTCGACTTTTTTAAACCTTACAGAAGTGTTTCGAAAGAAGCGATTAATCAAAACGAAAACAACGATCCCTGGTTTGATAATTTAGAAGCCGAAATCGAAATCCATAAAGACCAGCCGGTTTTTGATGGTCAATATTCAAACCAATGTTATATGGACCGTACTCGTAATGCGTACTTTTCATTCAAAAAATTAAAAAACACAACAGAAACTTTATATAATTCATGGAACAGCATTATCATGCATCTTCCGTACTCTTTTCAAGGCAGAAGAATGTTGTCTGAAATTTATGCTTTAGACAGTGCGGATAAAATCATTTCAGAAAATATAGAGCCTATAGATTATCAGAATAAAATTAAAGAAGTTGGAAAATCTGATGAATACAAAAAGTTTGTGACTGAGAAATTACAGCCTGCAGAATTGGCTTCATCATTAATTGGAAACCTTTATACAGGCTCTATTTTCATGGGATTACTATCGACGTTGGCTCATTTTTACGATACTAAAAAAGATATTGCAGGGACTAAATTCGGATTTTTAGCTTACGGAAGCGGATCGAAATCAAAAGTTTTTGAAGGAACGATTCAGCCGGAATGGCAATCGGCTTTAGCAAAAATCAAACTTTTTGAAAACTTAACCGAAAGCACAGAAATTGGTTTTGAAACTTACGAAAGACTTCACAAGAAAGAACAAAAACAAAGTGTTCGATCTCCTAAAGACGAATGGGTTTTAGACCGAATCGAAAAAGAGATTCCACATTTAATTGGCGCTCGATATTATAAATGGATCGATTAAATTATTTGAAAACCGAAGCTTTAAAAAAGCTTCGGTTTTTTTATACATCATCTTGTCATTGCTGT